>JAJTHN010000067.1 GCA_021297895.1 Phycisphaeraceae bacterium
CAGCTGGTTCCAGAACTTCCGCCGGCTGTGCATCCGCTACGAAAAGTCCGCCGCGCTCTTCCAGGCCTTTCTCCATCTCGGATGCTCCATCATCCTGCTCAAGCAGGTTTACGGATAGGCTCTACTCTTCGCCGCTCTGTTGCTTCCCTGCATCCCCGCCCGAATGCCCGCTCCGCTCACCAAACTCCCCGACGCATTGGGCGCGTACCGCCGCACAGCCCTCATGGCGCGGCTGCTGATGGTCGCACTCCCCTTCGCGGGCCTCGGGTTCGCGGTGATTTCGCGAAGCGGCTGGGTCCTCCTTGCCTTCGTGCTCCCGATATTGCCGTTTGCCCTCGTGTGGGAAGTCGCCCGCCGCCGCGCCATCGCCACAGCAAGCGCCGCTATCCAGACCAACGGCATGACCTGCCTCGGCTGCACCTTCAACCTCGCCGGCCTTCCTCCCCGCGCTCAATGCCCCGAATGCGGCCTCTGGAATGACGCTCCGCGAACCGCCATCCTCTGGTCGGTCGCGCTCGTCGTGATCAAGGGCGAGCGCGTCGATTCCATGCCGCCGCCACCCAACACGTCCGACACCGCTTGGCAGATCGAACTCGAGCCCGTCCGGCGCGCCCGCCATCGGAGAGCGTGGCTCTTTGGCTGCTCGGCCTTGTTCGCATTCTTCGCCATGGCTGCAGCGGTTCTCGCGATGACGTGGCGCACCGAAGGACTGAGGTGGCTCTTGCCCACGGTGTTCGTCGTGTCGCCATTGATCCTGGTGCTGCTCGCGGGCCCCACGATCATCCGTGCAGGCTCCGTCGGCGGGCCGTCCGTTGTGGCCGATGTATGGAATTCGCTCGTCTATTTGTTCTCGGTACTCGTTTCAGTCCTCACATTCTTTGCTGTCGTCTTTCTGCTGATTACAGCAATCTAGCTCGCCGCGTGAACGACGACCCGGTCACGTCTCTCCATGAGGCCCCTTCGACCCAGACGCCGGATCTGAGGAGTCCCCGACGAAGATCCGGATCGCTCGCCTCCGATCAACACCCCGGCGCCCGATCTCCCCCGCCCGCTCCCGCCGCACATCCGGCTCTTCGCAAAGCCTCAAGGCCGGCGTCCACGATCTCCTTCTTCACTGCGCCACTCTACCACTCTGCCACTTTGCAACTCCACCACCGCCCCTCATATCCTCCGCCCATGTTCGGCTTCCTCCGCCGCATTCTGGATCGCGATCATGTCTCCCTCTCGCCGCCGCCGGACCTTGTCACCATCGAGCGTGACAAGGTTGCGCACCTCTGGCACCGTCCCGAGGGCCTGCCCCGTCTTGATTGGCTCATGGCCGCCGCGTGGGTGCAGCGAAACGCCCCGCGAAACGTCAACCACGCCCCCTGGCTCCGCGCCGTGCTGGCCGCGTGCCTCGACGACCTTCGCGATGATCTTAGCGTCGATCATCGTCGATGGCGCTCGCGACACATCGAGGGTATCGCTCCGCTCGACGGCTCCACGTCCGCGTCCATCGCCAGCACCGCCGAGCGCTCGTGCAAGATCCTCGCCGAGTCGCTCCGCATCATTCGCGGCGACATCCCCGTTGCCCCTGTCGCCATCGTCGCGATCACGCCGCTCGACGCATACATCGACTTCACAAGTGCATACTTCCCGGATCAGGGCGAGTTCGCGACCTCCGGCGGTCTGTACCTCAACGAAGGCACCGGCAGCATCCCCATCATCGCCATCAACGCCGCCACGCCCACCGCCGCACCCCAGACCGTCGCGCACGAACTCACGCACCACGCGCTCCACGGCCTTCGCGTGCCCCTCTGGATCGAAGAGGGCTTCACGCAAATGATGGAGGAGCGCGTCACCGGCGTGTGCCACTTCACGCTCGACCGGGAAATGGCCGAGCGCCAGCGGGATCACTGGAGTGAACATGACCTTGATTCATACATCGAGGGCGACGCCTTCCACTCGCCCGAGGGCGATACGCAGGAACTCGCCTACCACCTCTCGCAATGGGTCGTTCGCGGCGAGTTGACCCGCCGCGGCAATGACTTCCTGTCCTTCGTCCGCGCCTGTCAGCAGGGCGATCCCGATCACCATTGCCGACGAATGCTCGGTTCATCGCAGCGAGAACTCATCGCCACCGTGCTGGGCATCCCCGCCTGACGCGACAAGCGTTCTGCCCCCAGACGCCGGATCTGAGGAGTCCCCGACGAAGATCCGGATCGCTCGCCTCCGATCAACACCCCCGCGCCCGATCTCCCTCGCCCGCTCCCCCCGCACATCCGGCTCTTCGCAAAGCCTCAGAGCCGGCGTCCACGATGCCCCCTCTTCACCGCGCGACTCCCCCCGCCTCCTCCAAAGCCCCCCGGCCAATCGTCCGATACACCCTACAGTTTCGCAACAGCGCGCAAGTTCGGCAACCTCGCCGATGCCGCCGCGGTACACCATCCGTGTCCAGTTCCCGCCCCGTACCCGAGGTTCACATGACCGCCACCGCATCCCGCAAGCCCCACCGTCCGATGGCCGCCTCGTCGGCTCCGCTCAGCGTCGCCCGCCGCGGCTTCTCGCTGCTCGAAATCATGCTCGTCGTCCTCATCATGGGCATCCTCGCCAGCGTCACCATCGTCGCACTCCGCGGCCGGCTTGAGACCGCACGCATCGACGCGACCAAGGTCAAAATGACCCAGATCAAGAACGCCCTGCTGGAGTTCAACGGCCGCAACGGCGTCTACCCCGACACCCTCCAGCCCCTGTTCACCGGCGCAAACCGCTACCTGCAGGAAGAGCCCAAGGACGAGTGGCGCAACGCCTTCGTCTATCGCTACCCCGGCTCCTCGTCCGACCCCGAGCGCAGTTACGACCTCATCAGCGCCGGCCCCGATCGTCAGTTCGGCACCGCCGATGACCTCGACCTGTGGACCATGAACAACCCCGCTCAGTGAGCACACGCCGCCGGACACGCTCTGGGGCACTCGGCCAATCCGCACGCCCGAGCTCTCCCGCATCGCCCGTCGAGTACCAACGGTGAAGAACGCCCGTCCAGCGATGCGCCGAGACCCGACCCCGCCATCACGCGGCGGGCCTCGCTCCGCACGCCGCCGCGGCTCGGTCCTGCTCGAAGTGCTTCTCGCCAGCTTCCTCCTGGCCATGATCGCCATGACGATCACCAGCGTGCAGAGCTTCATCCACCGCTCGAACACGATGCACCAGCGCCGCCTCGGCGCGTACGAGGTGGCCAATCGCCTCATGCTCCAGTACCTCGATGACGAGGAGACCTTCAAGGGCCTCAACCGGTACTACGACGACGGCCGGTTCTTCTACACCTGGGAGATCGAAGAACTCCCGATCGAGATCGATGCCCCGTCAGATTCGGTCATGGACCCCCCGCGCGAAGGCGGCGGGCGCAGCGCCGCCGACACGCTCCGTCTGCTCGTCATCCGCGTCAACGAGGGCCGACCCGATGGCGCAGGCGGCGCGATCTCCGGTGAGCAACTGGCCGAACTCCGCCGCGTGCACAGCCCGCTGGCGCTCCTGTCTCGCAACCCCGACAGCGCCGCGTGGATACTCAGCGATCAGGCGCGGTCCATGAAACTCATGCAACGCCTCATGTCCGGCGGCATGAACCCCGGCCTTCCCGGTGCCCCAACCGCCCCCGGCCCGCGCCCGCCGCCGGGCGCGCCAAAGTAACTCCGCAGTCGCCGCGATCACCGATCTCCGCGCTCTCGTCCTCCTGCCCGCCCACGCTTCCCCCGCTCGCAAGCCGCCCCATGCTCGCCCATCGCCGCGGATTCACGCTCCTTGAGGTCTCGCTCGCCGCCATGCTCGGCGGGATCGTCCTCATCGCATGCGTCGCGATGTTCTCCGGCATGCGGGTCACCGAGCGCAACGCCGCGGCACACTACGAAGAAACGCAGGAACTCGCCCGCCTCCACTCGACCGTCCAGCGCGCCATGCGCACCCTGGTCATGGCCGACCGCCAGCGGAACACCCGCCCCGCCCCGAGCGCCGCCAATCCCGTCGGCTCCTTCAACGCCGACGGCACCCCCGCCGGCTCCGCTCGGCCCGGCACACCCGGCGCATCGCCAGGGTCTGCTTCCGGCGCGCGCACCATGTCCGGTGCCGAAGTCTCCGCCGCCGCGGCCGCGGCCAACACCGGCACCGCTCCAACCGCCGGCGGCATCAACGCCGATGGCCAACCGTCCGGCACCGCCGGCGACGAGTCCGCTCTCGGCACCAAGGAAAATGCGGCCCGACAACCCCGCATCATCCTCGAGCCCACGCCCGAGGGCGGCCAACGTCTCGAGATCGTCGTCGCCGAGCCCCCGATTCGTGCCGCCAACCCCGATGGCACGCCCGATGCACAGGGCATCGTGCGCGGCGCGTTCGAAGTCCGCCCGCACACCGCGCGCGAGGGCGGCGCCTCGGCGTGGCAGCGCGACACCCGCGTGGCCTTCGACCCCTCCATGCCCCGCAACCCCGATGGCTCCCCCGTCATCGGCTACGACATCGACTGGGTGATCTACCCCGGAGGCACCCGACCGGGAGAGGGCATCAGCAGAACGCCGATCAAGCGCATCACCGTCGCTTCGCGCATCGCCGGCGTGAGCTGGCGATTCCTCAAGACCAACGCCGAAAGCAAGCAGCGCGAACTCAAGGATGCCATCTCCGCCACGCAGGCTGATGAGCTGCCCGCGTACTGCGAAATGACCGTCCGCACGCTCAACGGACGCGAGCACCGCTGGATGTTCGAAATGCAGTGGACCACCGCCGCGGAAGATCCCGAGCCGGCCCCGCTCTCTGCCGCCGGCGTGAGCGGCGATCCTGACGCCGCCGGGGCTGCCCCCGCCACCGGCACCGGTGGCCGAACCGGCGCGACCAACCGCCGACGGACCCCGCCCGGCACCGGCAGTTCCGGGACCGGAGGCGCCAAGTGATGCGCCGCGCCCCACATGCCGCATTCCATGCCGCATCCCGCGCGGCGGCCGCGGCTCGCGCTGCCCGCTCACGCGGCTTCGCGCTCCCGCTGGTCATGCTCGTCCTGCTCGTCGCGTCGATCGCCCTGAGCATCGCCCTCCAGCGCCAGAGCCTCAACCGCCTCGCGACCAGCCGCCAGATCAACGGGTACGAGGTTCACCACATGCAGGCCGGCCTGCGTGAACTCATCGAGTTCTGGACCACGACCTTCCGCCGCAATCCCGACATCGATCCTGCCACCGGGCAACTCGGCTTCGACCTGACCTTCAACGACGGCACGCGCATCGAGGTCCGCTTCACCGATGCGCAGGGCGAACTGAAGTTCGACAACTCACCCAGCGACCCCGCCCCCGCCGTCGTGCTCAATGCCGCCGCGGACCTGCTCGCCGCGGAGGGCAACACCCGCTTCCGCACCCGCGGCCCGGGCCGCGTGAGCATCCAGACCGCGCCGCTCAACGTCCTGGCCGCCCTCCCCCGCGCCATCAAGCCCGACGCCGACGGCAACGCCTTCGCCAACGATGTCCTGGCCGCCCGTCAACGCGGCCGCATCAAGCAGGCCGACCTCCGCGAACTGACCCGCGTGACCGGCCTGAGCGATGTCGAGCTCCACCGTCTGGAAGCCTGCATCGCCGTCGAGCCCAACTACTGGCGCATCGATGCCAGGGCCTACGCCCCGGCCCGCTCGCAGCCCATTTGGCACCAGGTCGGCTTGGCGACGGGCGTGATCCGCATCGAGCCGAATCAGGCCGCGCCCACCGGCTCCCGCGCCGGGTGGGCCGTGTTGGCCTGGGGCGAGCCGTCAGAGTTCGCCGATGTGCCGGACGGCTCCCAGCCCGTGCCGTAAATTAAACCGACTGTCGGTTTGTTTTTGAGCGTTGTGACCCTCTGGGGGAACGACGGCGATGTGCATCCCCTCTAGACAAGGGGGGTGGATCGTTCAGGATTCTCAAAGTATCCGGAATTCACCTTGAGCGGACACTGTTTTTGTTGCCTCCCGTCTTCCATAATGGTACTTTTGCGCGTCCCGGCCGGAGAACCGGAGATATTGGGCGTCGTGCTCAACTTTGCATCCCTCTAAATCGATCCACATGCTGGAGAGTTCAAGAATGAAGAATGTGATTGCTGCTGCTGCTCTGCTCGCTGTCGCCGGTGCGGCCCAGGCCGGTACCGTCTCGTACTCGGGTTCCTACCCCCTGTCGAGCACCAACTTCGTCGGCGCCCCCATCGCCAACATCCCCCAGTGGGATCCGGCCGCCTTCGGCGTCACGGCTGCTGACCTCGTCAGCGTCAAGCTGACCGTCACGGGCAAGGCCCGCGGCTTCGTCAACGCCGAGAACCTCGACGTGACCCCCGCCGACGTGAACTACAACGTCTCGGCCACCGTCATCGTCTCCGCTCCCGCCGGCATCAGCCTCGCGACGATCCCCGTCGCCACCGGCACGCAGAGCCTCGCGGCCTTCGACGGCACGCAGGACTTCGGCGGCACCTCGGGCTTCTCCTCGGGTACGCTGAACGCTTCGTCCCTCCCCCTCTCGCAGACCGTCCTCGCCGGCTTCGCTGCCTACATCGGTGGCGGGAACGTCGCTGGCGTCAGCATCACCGGCATGGGCTCCTCGGGCGGCTCGGGTGGTGGCAACCTGATCTTCCAGGCTGGCACCGACGCTGGCGCTGAGTGGACCATCGAGTACACCTGGGTTCCGACCCCCGGCGCCGCCGCTCTGCTGGGCCTCGGTGGCCTGGTCGCCGGCCGTCGTCGTCGCTAATCCGCCCTGCGGATTCGCTGACAACCTGATTCTTCTCACCGGCCCGGGCTCGTCCCGGGCCGGTGTTTTTTTGCTCGATCAGAAACAGACTCGCAGTCTGTTTTGTGTGAGCGTCCGATCTTCTCTGCCCAAAAACGAAAGACCCCCAACTCGTGCTGGGGGTCAGTCGCTGGAGGAGAGTATCGTGAAGACAGCGTTGTTACGCTCGCCGCGTCGTGTGCGTTCGCGCTTGATGAGAGAATTTTGCTGATGTGTCTGCACACCGCGCCCCGGGGTGGTGTTGCCCCCGGGCAACAGAGATGTGCCCGCCCCAACGACCGGGATCGGCGATCCGCAGCACAAGCCCGCATGTTCGCTGCCGATCGAAGCGTGATCGCCCGGTTTTCCGCCC
The DNA here is from genome assembly GCA_021297895.1 of Phycisphaeraceae bacterium. Classification (GTDB taxonomy): domain Bacteria; phylum Planctomycetota; class Phycisphaerae; order Phycisphaerales; family UBA1924; genus JAJTHN01. The sequence goes on from JAJTHN010000067.1 coordinate 7,108, forward strand.
CAAGCACGCCTCCCAGCCGCGGGCACGCGGTTTGTACCGGACTTATGTAGGCGTGCGCTCGGAGTTCTCGGGCCTCGTCCGGAAGTGCCCGCGGTGCGGGCGGGAGTGAGCGATCGTGACTCAGACACTGAAGATCTCGGCCGGTGCGGCTCTTGCTTCCATGGTCGCGCTCGCGTCGGTGCTCGGCGGATGCGCCGGCGTGCCCGAGCGAGCCGGCGGCGAGAGCCTCCGCGTATCTGCATCGCGGGCCTCTGCTTCAACGGTGTTCCTGCCCGGCGGAACATCGGCGGCGATGGCGGGTGTCGATCCGCGTGATCTGCCCGAGTATGTCCGCGGCGATGGTCGCATGGGGGCCGTGCCGCCGGGGCCGATGCTCGCCACCGCTCAATGGGAACAGCCCGAGCAGCCGACGATCGAGCGTCCGCGGTACCTGACGTTCACGACCAGTTCAACGTCGGCGGTGTTCTTCCTGCCCAAGGTGCGGCGCTACGAGCGCTGATCCGGTGGTGCCGGCGGGAGCGCAAGCCACATCGTGTGCCGCGCGTGGGGGATCGGATACTCGACGGTCAATCGATGCGCGCGGAGCATCTGCGACGGTCCGCTGGTCGCGGCGACCGCGCGTGCGGCGATGGCGGGAATGCCGTCGAAGTTCTTGAACGCCAGGCGCGACAGGTCGCTGCTGCGCAGCACGCCCACGGGCTGGAACTCGAGCGCCTGCGGCATCTCGGCCAGGTCGTCATCATCGGGTGACCTTGCGTGCGGACCCGCGCTGGCGGCGCTGACGGTCAGGCGCGGCTCGCCCAGGTTCAATCGCTCGTCGACGAGCACATCCAGGACGAGCAACTTCACGGGCTTGCGCATCGTCACGAAGTTTGAGAGGTGGGTCTCGGCGCCGGGATCGGTTCCGGCCCAGCGCGGCAGCATGTTCCGGCCGACCACGCCGACCGTGGCGGTGAGCTTCTCGCCGAGTGCGGGGAGCGTCCCCGGGGCGACAAAGAGCGATGTGTTGCCGCGCTCCATGACCATCAGCGGGGCATCGGGCGGAGAGCACAGGTCGGTGACCATTGCGATCGAGGCGTCGCTGCGAAGCGGTCTGCCATCGAGCGTTTCCATGCGGATGGCGTCATCGGTCAGCGGTGACATCGGGTCGTTGGCATGGATGCTGGGCAGGCCGGAGATGATCGCGCGCCCGCCCAGGCGTGCCCGCCGCACGTTTCGGTGGTGCTGAACGAGGATCAGGTCCGCCGCGGTCGGATCGGCACGCGAGGGGGCGTAGACGTAGACGTAGTACGTCAGTTCGACCTCGAGCCCCATGAGCACGAGCGTGGCGTTGAAGATCTGCTGGCGAGCGCGTCTTTCGGCCTTTTGTCTGCTGACGGGAAACCAGGCCAGCAGCGCGGCGTCGAAGCCGTGACGGCCGCCCGGGAAGTTCGCGTACGCGTCTTCGAGCGCATCGATCGCGACGGCCAGGCGTTGGAATTCCGCGGATGATCCGTGGCGGTCGATCAGGCGTTCAAGGAGCAGCCGGTACCCCGCCGCGCCGGGGCCGAGGGCGAGGGCTTCGATCGGTGTGGCGGCCAGAGCGGCGCGGTTGACGCGGCTGGCGAGGGACTTGTCCAACCCGAGTGTTCCGGAGAGGTCGGACATGCGGCGTGGCCCGGGCATCGCGTGCTCGAGCGCGACGCGGAGAGCCTCGCGAAGGCGCTCGGCGACGGAATTGATGTGGGCCTGAACGTCGGGGATGAACAGTGGGGGCGGAGGGCTTCCCTTGCGCGCGGCGGGTTTCTGAACCCGAGTGGTCGAGTGAGCGTCACCCGTGTGGGAATTGATAGGGTCTTGGTCGGAATGGGTCTCAAGTGGAGGCACAGAGTCGAAGATACGGCATTTTCCATGACAAGTCAATTCTCTCGGAGAATAGCTCTCTCAGAGAATTCGGGCTTGGGTGTTTCTGAGCGTCGGGGTTCTCGAGCAGGGCACAGCCCGGGAGCAGAACAAGAGGCGTCAGAGGCACGAGACGGCGGTCGGTTTCGGCGTGATGGCGGCGGCATTGATGTTGGCGGCGGGAGCGTGCGCGGCGTCGGCGTCGACGCTGCGGGTGCCGACGGAGTTTGCGACGGTCCAGTCGGCGGTGGATGCGGCCGTGGCGGGCGACACGGTGCTGATCGCGCCGGGGATCTACAACGAGGCGGTGCGGATCGAAGGGAAGTCGATCGTGCTGGCGGGCGACATCGGGCCGGGGGAGTCGCCGGGAGCGGTGGTGCTCGACGGTTTCGGTCTGAACGCGTCGGTGCTGACGATCGCCGATGCGAGTGGGGCGGGGGTCGAGATCAGGGGGCTGGAGATTCGCAACGGACTTGGCACGCGGGTGGACTCGGCGTGCTGGGAGTTCGGCGAGCCGCGGTTCGGCGGAGGGGTGCGTGTGGTCTCGAGCGTTGCGGGGCTGCGGAATGTGCGCCTGACGCAGAACAACGCGACGCTGGGCGGCGGGTTGTTCTACGAGAGCGGCTCGGTGGTGACGATCGACGACAGCGAGTTCAGCGGCAACACGGCGGGCGAGGTCGGCGCGGCGATCGCGGGGTGCTGGGAGGGTGCGCCGGGTTCGCTGGTGATGCGTGGTTCGACGGTGCGGTTCAACTCGCTGTTCGATGGTGCGGGGAGGTACGGCATCGTGGCGCTGGGAGCGGGCCCGGCGGTGATCAGCGGGACGACGTTCGAGCAGAACTCACAGACGCTGATGGTGCTGGCCTCTCCGCCGCGGGGCCGGTGGCCGATCACGGTCAGTGGGAGCATCTTCCGGAACAACGAGCGGCTGTTCGGTTCGGTGTACTTCACGCTCCAGGATGCGGCGGCGCAATGCTCGGTGACCGCGAGCGTGTTCGAGAATGAGGGTCTGCTCGTTGATGGTCGGGGCGGGGTGTTCATCGCTGGCCGCAATGGTGCGGCGGTGACGGTTGCGGGCTCGACGTTCCGTGCGGTGTCGACGAATGCGGTCGAGGGGGTGCTGTTCACCGGGAGCAGCATGTCGGTCGAGAACATCACGACCGATCAGATGCCCGATGGATCGGTGTTCGGATTCGCGGATGAGGGCTCATCGGTGACGGTCCGCGATGTTCGGGCCAGCGGCGGGCAGACGGGTGTCGGGCTGGTCGGCAGCAACGGCTCGCGGCTGCGAGCGGATCGGATCACGCTCAGCAACATGGTGTGGTCCGGCCTGACGGTGACGCTCAGCAGCAGCGCAACGGCGAGGCTGAGCAACGTGCTGATCTCGGCGGTCGAGCGAGTTGCGCTCGACGTGATCGCGCCGAATCAGCCCGAGGAGGGCGTGGCGACGGTGGAAGCGGAGGTCGTCAACGCGACGCTCGCGGGCAACGGGATCGGACTTCGGATGCTGCTGGCCAACGAGGGCCGATTCCGGGTGGCCAACACGATCATCGCGGAGAACAGGGACGCGGACTATCTCCCGCCGCTGGAGCCGGCCACGGCGGAACTGCGTTACAACATCATCAACGGCGGGATCTATCCCGGTGTTGCGGTGCGCGATGTTCCGCCGGGGTTTGTCGCGCCGCTCGGCGGGGACTATCGCCTCGGGCCGGACTCGCCGGCGATCGACGCGGGCGACAGCGGCGCGCTGCAGGTGACGGAGTTGCTCGACGCGGCCGGTCTGCTCCGCCGCATTGATGCGCCCGCGGCGGACACGGGCGTCGGGCCCGGCGCGGTGGTGGACATCGGCGCTCTGGAGTTCATCGAGGGCGGATCTGGCGGCGGCGGTGGCACGGCCTGCAACGCGGCGGATATCGCCAACACCGATGGCCTGACGATCGCCGAGGGCGGCGGTCCGGACGGCGCGGTGGACAACGGCGACTTCCAGGCGTTCTTTGCGCTGTTCTTCGCCGGGTGCCAGACGCCGTGAGGTGCTGGGTCGGATGACGCTCGGCGAAAGGGACTGGGTGGTCGGGGGTGCTTGCCCCACTTGACCCCTGGGCTGCCCGGTCCCACGCCGATGTCGGGTTTGTGCGGGCGGTGTGCCGACGTACGCTTGCTCATGGAGCGACTCTGGCAGATTTGTCGTGCGGTGCACTCGGCGGCGCTGGGGATCTGGCTCGGGGCGCTGCTGGTGGCCGGAGCGTCGGCGGCGATGATCTTTCCGCTGGCGCGGGAGATCGGGCCGGTGCTGCCGAGCTTCGCGAAGTACACGGGCGACCACGCGATCCTGGTCGGCGGGATGTTTGCCCAGCGGGTGTTTTTCGCGGCGGATGTCGTGCAGTTTGTGTGCGCGACGCTGGCGATCCTGACGCTGGGGATCATCGCGATCCTGACGCTGCGACGGGGACGGTCGATGCTGGTCGGGGCGCGGGTGGCGATTTTCGCGATCACGCTGTGCGTGTTCTGCTGGTACTTCTTCATGCTTACGCCGGGGATGCAGAAGGCGCTGCGGCTGCACTATGACGCGGCGCAGGCGGGCAACAACGAGGCCGCGTTGCAGCACAAGAGCGCCTTCGACGCGGACCACCCGCGGGCATCGACGGCGCTGTCGGTCATCGCCGGCGGAGTGGCGCTGAGCCTGGTGCTCTCGCTCTGGACCGACCGCAGCGGCAAGGGCGCGGCACGCGGACGCGCAGATGGTGTCGCGTGAGCGCGGCACGACGCGGCAAAGGGGCGAAGAGCGCCGGGAAGGCCGGAGTTGAGCGCGCCGCTGAGGCGGCGGCGGGGCGGGATGATGGCGGGGCGGATGATGTCGGTCTGGAGTTGCCGCGGGTGACCAAGGCCCGGCGTGAGCGTGCGCTGAAGGTGCTGGCGGCGCTGGAGGAGCATTATCCCGATGCGCATTGCGAGTTGGTGTATCGGTCGCCGCACGAGTTGCTGATCGCGACGATTCTGTCGGCGCAGGCGACGGATGTGAGCGTGAACAAGGCGACGCCGGCGCTGTTCGAGGCGTTTCCCACGCCCGCGGCGTACGCGTCGGCGACGCCGGAGCAGATCGAGCCGTACATCAGGACGATCGGGCTGTATCGCAACAAGGCCAAGTCGATCGTCGCGGCGATGAGGGACGTGGTGGAGCGGTTCGGGGGCGAGGTGCCGCGGACCATGGACGAGTTGCTGACGCTCCGCGGCGTGGCGCGCAAGACGGCGGGGGTGGTGCTGGGCAACGCGTTCGGGATCAATGTCGGGTTCGTGGTCGATACGCATGTGCATCGGCTGGCCCAGCGGTTGGGGCTGGTGAGCAAGGGCGCGACGGTGGCGCAGACGGAGAAGGTGCTCATGGCGCTGCTGCCGCGGGAGAAGTGGTGCAGCGCGGGGCATCAGATCATTTTCCACGGGCGGCGCGCGTGCAAGGCCAGACCGGCGGGCGGGGTGTGCGCGGAGCATCCGATCTGCTCGCACTTTGGGACGGCGTGCGAACTGCGTGTGCGGGGGAAGTGACGGCGTGCGGATGGCACGATCGCGCCAAGTCGCGAAGAGGTGGGAAGCGAAGGGGAGGCGGTGCGGGTGCCCGTTTCCGACTCCGCTCGCAGCGCTGTCAGTTGGCCTTGCTCTCCGCGCTCTGGGCCGAGGCGATCTCTTCCTTCTTCGTGAAGATGCCGATCAGCAGCATGAGGCCTAGCAGTGCCAGAATGATCCCCGTGGGCATCGACCAGATCAGGTCCATGACCTTGATGATGAGGGACGTTCGTCGAGTTGAGTCCTCGGTTGGCGCGATGCTCGCGGAGGGCGCGTAGATCATCATCCCGCCTAAGCCCAGCAGAACGGCCGAGATGAGCAGGGCGATGAGCTTCTGCTTCAGCGGCGAGTGCTCGGGAGCGGACTTGGTCATTTGATCGGCCATCACGACACCTCGGGCCCGGGTTGCAATTAGCCACCGGTGGACGCGATCGGAACGCGTAACGCCAGCGGAGCCGCAATATCCTAACTCAATGACGGCAGAAATCAACCCGTAATTTTCTTGTGGCTCCATCCGATGCGTAATGACGACGGAGCGGAGCGCCGGATGCGATTCGGGCGTAGCGGCGGCGTGGTGATCTTGAATGCACGGCGATCATCGTTGCGGCGGCCGAGCATGCTCGGACCGCCGCCCGGCGATGGCCGGCGTCTGCCCACCCCCGAGTTGCCCCCGCCCTCCACCACACCCGCCCTCCACCACACCCACCCCGGAAGCACCCGCCGAGTTGAGAGCCCGGCGAGACCCACAGAGACCCGGAGGCGGCGGAACAGGACGGCGCTTTGGATCGGCTTCGTGCGGCGGAGACGCCGCACGAAGCCGAACGCCCGCGGTGGCCGGCCCTTGACGCGGGGCGGACCATCGAGGAACAACGCCGAGATGTGCCGACACCAGCCGACCGGTCAGAACGACCGGACGTTGAGAGTGTACTGTGTTTGCGGAAACATGCAAGGGCCCCCGCGGCGGTGGGAGGGCGAAAGGCCCGGATCAGCCGACGGGTGTGGAGATCAGGGGGCCGGTTTGCGGGGCGGGGCCGGAGTTGGCGGCCGACGGCGAGCCGGTGAGCGCAGGGTTTGCGGGCGGCGCGGGCGGGGGCTTGGGGCGGTCGGGCTCGGGATAGGCCAGGCGCTGGTGGTTGATGGCCGCGAGGGTTCGGCTGACGGCGTCGACGATTTTGTGGATGTCGGTGAGGGTCAGGCCGCTGGCGTCGAACTGGCCGTCCATGAGTCGCTTGTGCGCGATCGCGCGGACGAGCGATTCGAGTTTCATGGGGGTGGGGTCGGTGAGCGTGCGGGCGGCGCTTTCGGATGCATCGCAGATCATGAGGATCGCGGCCTCGCGCGTGGCGGGCTTGGGTCCGGGGTAGCGGTACTCGATTTCCTGCGGGAGTTGTTCGCCCGAGCGGATGCCCGCGGCCTCGGCCTGCTTGCGGGCGCGGTGGTAGAAGTACTCGACGAGCGTGGTGCCGTGGTGGCTCTCGATGAAGTGGATGAGCGAGGCCGGGAGGTTGTACTCGCGGGCGAGTTCGGCGCCGTCGCGCACGTGGCCGACGATGACCAGGAGGCTGGTGGCGGGGGCGAGTTTCTCGTGGCGGTTGATGCCGGGGGTCTGGTTCTCGACGAAGTACTCGGGCTTGTTGAGTTTGCCGACGTCGTGATAGAGCGCGCCGACGTAGGCAAGGAGCGGGTCTGCGCCGATGGCGTCGGCGGCGGTCTCGGCGAGGCTGGCGACGTTGAGCGAGTGGTTGTAGGTGCCCGGGGCGCGCTGCTGGAGCTGGCGGAGCAGCGGGTGCCGCGGGTCGCGCAGTTCGACGAGGGTCATGCCCGTGGTGATGCCGAAGATGCGTTCGATGAGCGGGATGCAGGCCAGGACGATGACACCGGCGAGGATGCAGAAGCCGGCGGCGACGGCGGCGTCGATGACCGTCTGCTGGATGGCGCCGTCGGCGATGGGGCGCAGCAGGCTGCCGAGCAGGACGATGGCGATGAAGGTGCCAAGTCCGGACCAGAGGCCAGCGCTGATGGGCGCTCGGCGAGAGTGAACATCGCGCAGCCGCATCGCGGCGCACGCAAGGCCGGCGATGCTCACGGCGCTGGTGGCGGCGGGCTGATAGAGGCAGATGCACGCCAGCAGGGCCATGAGGCTGCCGACGCCCAGGGCCATGCGCCGGTCGAAGGCGATGGCCAGGATCATGACGCTCAGGACGATGGGGGCGGTCATGGCGACCAGCACGGCCCGCGGCTCGACGACGGCGATGAGCGCGGAGGCGGAGAGGCCGGCGATAAGCACGGCGGCGACCTGGAGCCTTCGCGATGCGGCCCCGACGCCCAGAGGCGTTGCGGGCGCCGGGCCGGCGGGCAGGCCGCCGGGGCTCGATGAGCCGGGCGACGCGGGAGCGCCGGAGCCGGTCGCGCCGGGCGTGGGCGTGGCGAAGATGCCGGTGTACATCACCGTCGCCAGCGCGGCGAGGACGGCCATGCCCAGCACGCCCGCTTCCTCGAGCCACCATTGCAGGGCACCGGTGCTGGCGCGGAAGTTGCGATGCTCGTGCATCGCCAGCGCGAGTTTCTCGTCGGTGAGCACCTCGCCGCGGGCGTAGATGACGTAGCCGGCGGGGTATTGGATCGTGCGATCGGGCACGGCGCGGGCCTCGGCGTCTTGGCGCTGGCGCGTGCGCTCGGGGTCGAAGCGGTAGGTCTGACGCAGCGGCGCGGCGGCGGTCGCGGGGTCGGATGCTGCGGCGGGCGCGGGCGGCGCGGCGGCGGTGGGCGATGATGGTGCGGTGTCGGCGGCGGGTGTTGCTGGGGAGGGCGGGGCGAGAAGCTCGCCGGGGGTGTAGGTGAGCCTGCCGGCGACGACCTCGAGAAGATCGCCGGAGAAGCCGCTGGTCGCCGCGGCGTTGCGGAGGGCCTGCACGGCCTCGGGGGCCGCGGCGTTGAAGACGAACGCGCTGCGGACTTCGAGTTCCGCCGGGCCGAGGGCTCCGGGGCGGGACTCGGCGTCGGCTCGGACCAGGACGACGCGCTCGTTGATCGCGGCCAGCTCGGCGAGGCTGGACTCGCTGTCGACGATGGCCATGCGGCGGAGTTCGCTCTCGAGGCGGGTGACGCGGCGCTGCCAGAGGTCCATGCCCTCGGGGGTGCCGGTGCGTTCGCGCAGCGTGCGGAAGAGCGGCTCGGTCATGGCGAAGGGGACGCGCCATTCGGGGGTGAGTTGCGAGAGGCTCTCGGCCCCGGCGACGACGCGCGGGAGGTTGGTCAGCGAGGTGATGATCTCATCGAAGAGCGCCTCGTTGGAGACGTACACGCGCGGGGCGCGCTTGGCCGCGGTGTCGCGATCGACGGCGGTGGCGGCGTCGTCGATGCGGGTGAAGGCGGTGCGGACCAGGCGCGACTCGGGGGCGAGCATGCCCGGGGCCAGCAGCGGCTGGGCGCGGGTCCAGAGCATGAGCATCGCCAGCAGGCCGGCCAGCGCGGGGATGAGCAGGAAGTTCATGCCGCGCGTGGGCGTGATGACGAACCAGGACATCAGCCCCTCGCGAACGCCCGCCTGCACACCCGAGAGCCGCGTGCGCGGACCTGCGGCGCGGGCGCTGACGCCTTGGGCGGGGCCGGTGCCGGGTTGGCCGGGTTGCGGGCTCACTTACGAGTGCTCCGGCTGGCGTGAGAGGTCCGCCGGAGTGGAGATGTCGGGCTCGGGTCCGGGGTCGTTGCTGTGCGGCGGGCGGGTCGGGAGAGGGGGGCGCGGCGGGCGGCCGGATCGCGCGGCCTCGCGGGCCTGCTCGCTCTGGGCGTACGCCTCGACGATGCTCTGGAGCATGTGGTGGCGGACGATGTCGCTCTCGCCGAAGGTGACCATGGCGATGCCCGGCACGCGTCGGAGCGTTCGGGCGGCGTCGATCAGGCCGCTCTCGCGCGGGTCGGGCAGGTCGATCTGCGTCGTGTCGCCGGTGATGATCAGGCGCGAGCCCTGTCCCATTCGCGTCAGGAACATCTTCATCTGGCCGCGGGTGGTGTTCTGGGCCTCATCGAGGATGATGACCGAGCGGTTGAGCGTTCGGCCGCGCATGTACGCCAGGGGACAGACCTCGACCACGTCGCTCATCATGAAGCGCTTGAGCGTGGAGAAGTCCATCATGTCGTTGAGGGCATCGAACAGCGGGCGGAGATACGGGTTGACCTTCTGGGCCAGGTCGCCGGGGAGGAAGCCGAGTTTCTCGCCCGCTTCGACCGCGGGGCGGGCCAGGACGACCTTGCGGACCATGCCCGCCTTGAGCATGTGCACGGCCGCGGCGACGGCGAGGTAGGTCTTGCCCGTGCCCGCGGGGCCGATGCCGAAGACCACATCGTGATCGCGGATGGCGTCGAGGTAGACCTGCTGATTGGGCGTGCGGCCGCGGATGGGCTTGCCGGCGACGTAGACGTTGAGCGTGTCGCCCCAGAGCGGGCCGGTGCCGGGGTCATCTTCGCTGTGCGGCGCGCGGCCCGACCGCGCCTGGCCCCCCGTCCCCCGCCGGATGTCGTCGGCCTGCATCGCCAGATCCGGATCGGCGTGATCGATCGGGGCGCTGCTGGCCTCGTGCATCGCCTGGCCGAGCAGTTCCAGCAGGGCGCGGCGGGTGGAGTACGTCGCACCGGCGTTCTGGCGGGCATCGGCGATCAGGGCCTCGAACACGCGGCGCGCGGCGGCCAGCGCGTGGGCCTCGCCGGACATGCGGATCTGCTCATCCCGGAGCGTGACCCGAACGCCGAGAACCTCACGGATCATTTTCGCGTTACGATCGGCAGCACCGAGCACGCTCACGCGCTCGATGCCAGGCGGAACCACAATGACAACGTCCACCAGCGGCCAACCTCCAATGCCGGGCCCGAAGACCTCGGCAACCCCACGCCCCATCCTGTCCGGCCCGGCGAGGCTGTCGCCGGGCTGCTGCGATTCTCGTCAATATCCTACGGCCCGAGCGGGTGCCGGGCCGAGCCCCAGAATCCATCGGCCGGAAAACCACGGATCTTCACCGATGGTATTCGGAACGTGTGCGGGTGCGGTTCCGCCGGGCCGGGCGGCGGCGATGGAGCATCGGCCCCGCAGGCTCGGAACATGGGCATGGTGCCGGGTGCGGGCGGTGCTGGGCGCGGCGATGGTGGGGGCGCTGATGGGCGTGATGGTCGCGGCCGGGTGCAGCACGGTGCCGGGCACCGGGCCATCGGAAGCGGTGGTGATGGCCGAGTGGGACGACGTGGCCGCGGCGGTGGAATGGGGCATTTCCGAGGGTGAGGTGGCGATTCTGACCCTTGAGGAAACGGGCGTGCCCGCGGGAATGGGCAACCCGAGCGCAGCGTTGGGGTCGCTCGGCGGGCCGCCTTCGCCGGGACGGGTGGGGCTCGTGGGCGAACGTCGGCGGTACGAGGTGCTGATGGTGGAAGGCCGGCAGGGCGTGCTGGAGGTCTGGCCGACGGGCGAGGCCGGCCCGGATGGCAGGCAACCGATCGCGATCCGGGCGAGCCTGGGGCCGGAGTACCAGGTGCGCGAGGGTCGGATCGTGCGGGCGATGGCCGAGCGGTTCGAGACGCTGCGCGGCGAGCCGGGCTGGAAGACGCTGCGGACGACGCCGAAGTGAGCGGGGCAGGAAAATGGTCAAAGTTCAAATTTTCAAGTGGTCAAATGGAGGGCGCGGAGGGCTTTGGGTTGGGTGGGCGTGTGGGGTGGTGTGGTGACGGGTCGTGATGGCGGGGAGCCACTCGGAGACGGCCCGTGCTCCGGCCCTGTTTGTGCAAACATGGCCTCTCCGGGTTCGTATTTCGTTCTTGAGTTCCGGTCCTCACCCGCCGATTTTGGGTCAGAATCGGTTATTTTTGGCGTTTCGGCGGCGCGGACCGAGGCTCCGCTCAAAAAGAAAACTCTTCAGGAGCGCTCCTGAAGAGTTTTCTTTTTGAGCGGAGCCTCGGTCCGCGCCGCCGAAACGCCAAAA
>JAJTHN010000009.1 GCA_021297895.1 Phycisphaeraceae bacterium
GGGGACCGTCAGCACCCAGCCACGGTACAGCTCGGTCGCGGTGCGGCCCATCCCGGCGATCGTCTGCCCATCGTCGCTGATGCCTGCGAACTGCATCTCGGTCATCCCCATCGTGTCGGCCCCGATCGAGGACAGGTAGGCGTTGAAATCGACCATCCCGGTGGCGCGTGTCCAGATGAAGCCATACCCGTCGTAGGTCCCCAGCACCGTCGAGGCATCGGCGGACATGAACCGCGGGAAGCAGTTGTACGACGGCGAGAGCGCGCCGAGGTTCTCCATCCCCCCGGCCTCGGTCCAGATGAACCCGCCGGTGACCAAGCCCCCGTTGGGGGCCAGCACGTCGCCCTGATACCCGATCACTGTGCGCCCGTCGGAGCTGATCGACGTGATCGACGGGTCGTACGACGGCACCTGCCCGCCCACGCCCGTGAGGCGGCCGATATTCGTGATGGTGCTCATCTGCGCGTCGAAGCGATTGGCCCCGGAGGTGATGTAGCGGCCATCGCCCGAGAGCATCCGCGTGGTCTGCACGTCAAAGCCGTTCAGGCCGGGCACCAGCGTCGTCCCCGTCCCCTGCGTCCAACGCCATATCGCGTTCCGCGACGGGTTGCTCAGGCTCGTCCACCCGGTGATGACGGAGCCGTCGGAGGAGATGCTCACGCTGTTCCCACGCGACGCGCCGGGGGCCAAGGGCAGCGCCACCGGCCCGTCCGCGGCCGTCCACCGGAACGTCTGCGGCTGGAATCCGCCCGTGTACCCGTCGGCGGCCGCCACCGACCCGTCGAACGAGATCGCGTTCCCGCCCGAGTACGGCCGGCCCGGGAGCAGGCCCAGGTCCGTCGTGCTCAGCCCGTCCGCCGTCCAGCGCGTGCCGCGGAACGTTGAAACATTCTCCAACTGCCCGACGAGATACCGGCCATCCCCCGAGACGCCGTTGATCCTCAGACTGTCATACGTTGGTCCCGACGGGTTGACGATCCGGAAGGACGGGCTTGCCCAGGCCGTGCCGGAAGCAGCCGCAACCGCGAGGCAGGCGGCTTGCGCCATGGCGGAGATGCGAAGAGCATTCATGGTTCATCCTTTGAGAAAGAGAGTTCGGGGTGTTAGTTCTGGATGAGAGCTTTCGAGCTTCAGGTGCGCGGCGTCAGGCTCGCGCTCGCCGCCGCCGTGCCGCCAGCAGTCCACCCAGGCCCAGCAGCACCGCAGCCCCGGGCGCGGGGATCACAGTGGCCTCGATCGCCACGACGTTGGGAGTCGTTGAAACACTCCACGACGCCCCCCCGTCGGTGCTGAAGCGATACCCGGCGAATCCCACCCCGCCGTCGGAGCTTGGCGCAACGTTTGGGTCCAGGCGATTCCAGTTCAGGTCGCTGTTGCCTGTCGGCGATGTCAGCCGGAACCAATAGGTCGTTGCCGCGGCCAGCGTGAAGTCCGTGGTCGTCGTCAACACAACCAGTGTCGGCTCGAGAATCTGCCCGAGGGTCAGCGTGGAGAACGAGGCCCGCAGCTCGCCCGGGTGGCCGCCGACATCGCTGTAGATCCCCCCGCCCAGTTGGGCCGGGGAGGATGTCACCAGAACGCGCATCGCGTCGAAGCGAAACGCGCTGACGCCGGTCGTGATACCCACCGCCTTGGTGAAGTCCGCGACGGCCGAAGGGGGAACCGTCGGCCCGATGCTTGTTCCCACGTGCGGCACGCTCGGCCCGGCAAGGCCGGAGAGGTTCGACAAGATCACATCACCATGCGCCGGCACTGCCAAGGCCGTCAAGGCCGCAAACGCGGCCGATGCCGTACCGATGTGACTTGCAACGAATAAGCCAAGAGCATTCACAGTGTCCTCCTTCTTGTAAAAAGGCCATAAACCGTGCACTTTGCGGAGACTCCCGCATCCGCCACCTCACGATGAATCATTGCGTGGCGTGTTCAGCTCGTCCTCGCCCACGTCGCGGAGTTGATCCTGCCTTTCAGCAGTCCATCACGGCGAACTGCTTGCCATGCGGTCCCTGCGCGTGTGGCCACCCGCCAACGCCCGTGGAGTCGGTGACGCGGGACCGGTGCTACGCTCCCCGGCTTACCGCCGCCGCCGCGCGGCGGCCAGCCCGCCGATCGCCAGCAGCGCGACGGACGATGGCCCGGGCACCTGGGAGACACGAAAGCCCATGACGATGTTCTCGCTCCCGGGGACGAAGTCGACCAGGCGGAAGTCCGCCCGCAGGAGGGTGACGTCGTAGTTCCAGGCAAAGTTCCCGCCTCGTATGCCGCGACTGGAAACGTTGAGGATCGCCTCGTTCCATTCCATCACGTTGCCGCCCATGTCGAAGACGCCGTAGAAGTTCGCGGCGTACGAGCCGACGGGCGTGGTGTTGCCGACCGAGTCGGCATAATTCGCTTGCGCCGTCGTGATCACGTTGCCCGATGTGGGATACAGCCAGTAACTGTCCACGTCGCCGCCCGCGCCGGCGGGCTGGTGGTACGCGGCCTTGTACCACTCGTTCTCGCTTGTCACAGCCCACGCGGCGACCGCGTTGCGGGTGACGGTGTTGTTGTTTCGACCGTCTTCCGTCAGCGTGTACGCGCCGTCCTCGGTGGTGCTGCTGTCCTGCACACCCGTCGCGGGCTGGCCGTTGTGCAGCCAGTTGGCGAATCGCGTCGCATTCCAGAAGTTCACAAAGTTCACCGGGTTGTTCTCGCGGCCCGCGACCGGGGCGTAAGCGTACGACCCCGGCAAGTTGGTGCGAGTGATCCCGCCGAACGACCCGGTCATGTTGATGTTGTACAGGTTGTAGGTGTCCGTCGCGGCGACGGCGTTCAGGAACGCCGCGTACTGCGCGTTGGTCACCTCGGTCTGCCCGATGTTGTACGTGTACGCTACCGAGCCGTAGCCCGTCGTCGGGTCCGCGGCGTTGCCGGGGTTGCCGATGGGCACGGTCGGGATGGTGATCTGGGCCGAGGCGACAAATGTACCGATACCGATGACGGCCGCAATCGCGGTCACGCTGATGAAGGACTTCACAGACATGTCGGTATCTCCTTGGGCGTGGGCCCGACTGCGGGCACCCGCGACCACACAGGCCAACACCTTCAGTAGATCACTAGGCACCCGGCCTCTCATTGTCAATGGTGATTTCGTGAAAATCTGCACCGGAACGGCGGGTGGGCGTGAAATGGGGGACTTTGGAGCATGTCCCGATGAGGAGCGTGCCACCGGATGCCCCCACTCGCACGTGCCTTACCCGCTCAGCCCCCCCCACCGCTCCGCCGGAAACAACCCCGGCAGCCGCGCCAGCAACTCCGCGCACGCCCGCGCGCGATGCGATACACGGTTCTTCACCTCAGGGGCCAACTCCGCGCTGGTCACACTGAACGCCCCACCCCTCCCACCACCACCACCGCCCGCGGCGGCGGTCGCATCCGCCACCAGAAACAACGGGTCATACCCAAACCCATTCTCCCCCGACGGCACCCGCGGCTCGCTGCCAATCCGCCCCTCGAACACCCCGCGCACCCGCACCAGCAGCCCCGCCCGCGGCTCGGCCAGCGCGATCACGCACACAAACCGCGCTGATCGCATCTCCTCAGGCACGCCCACCATCTCCGCCAGCACACGCCCATTGTTCGCCGCATCGCGCTCGGCGCGGCTCATGCCCACCTCGCGCCCGTCGGTGCAGTAGTGCGAACTGATCACCCCCGGCCGGCCATCGAGCGCATCGATCACCAGCCCCGAATCATCCGCCAGACACAGCCGCCCGGTCTGCCGCGCGTACGACATCGCCTTGATCGACGCGTTCTGCTCGAAACTCGTCCCGACTTCCTCGGGCTCGACAAACGGCCCGCCGGCCAAGTCCTTCAGCCCGATCGCACGCACACGCAGGCCGCCGGAGACGCCACTTCCCGCACCCGCCGCATCCCCCGTACCTGCCGCACCTGCCGCACCCCCCGCGCTCGGGCCAGCATCGGCCGCGTGCGCAAACAGCGCATTGAACTCCTCAACCTTGTGCGGGTTCCCGGTGGCGACAACCAGTTCGAGCATGCCGTTGGCTCGGTTCACAGCCGCGCAAAGCGATCAGCCGCCGAACCGGCTGCGGATCACATCCATATCGCGCAGGCGCTCGTGGTCGAAAATCGCCGGCTGCACACGCTGAACATCCTCGACCTTGCGGCCGCACTCGTTCCAGCGCACCTGGATCGTCGCCGGCCCGCTGCCGCCCGCGCCGTCGAGCACGTCGTACTCCCACCGCAGCAGCTTCCGCGAGCACCAGCGCTTGATGATGTCCGGGTTCCCCGCCGCGGCGAGCACTTCCTCCGGCGTCATGCCCGGACGGATCGCCCCCGCATCGCCCTTGCCATCGGCCGGAACGATCGCCGTCCGCTTGCCGCCCAGCGCGACCCCGCCCTTGGCCTCGTGGAAGTACACGGCCTGCTCGCGCGCCGGCTCGGTCCCCAGCCGACGCAGCGACAACTGCACCGTCTGACGCAGCGGATCAACCTCCGCCGAACTCGGATCGATCAGCCCGTCCTTCGGGCTCGGGCACGCACAATTCACCGCTTCGAACTTCCGCGTTCCAACATCCCACTTCTCGATCTTCTGCAGGTCGCCCACCGCCTCGGTGATCTTCAGCCGACCCGCCTGGTGCGCCGCGGCCAGCAACTGCGACATCTGCGAGCCGTACGTCCGCGCGCGCGAATCAAACGGCCCGGAGCCGGGTCCCGCGTCCGCCGCGGTCTTCAGCGTCGTGAGAATGATCTCCTTCTCACGCGCATCCATCGCCGCGGTCTCGGCAAAGGTCAGCGCCGCCATCGTCCCCTGGTCCAGATTGATCGCGTACCGCTGGCCCCACCACGTCCGCACCACGAAGTACGCCGTCGACTCGTGGTCCATCATGTACCACAGCGCGCTGGCGCCCCAGGCCGGACCATCGCGGAACGTCTCGGCGTACTGCTCCGTCGCCGTGTTCGACAGCGTGCGGCGGATGTTGAACGAAATCGTCGGCGTGCCCTTGGCCGGGTCCAGCGCGACCACCGTCGCGTCCGACAGGTACACGATCGCGTGCCCCTTGTCGTGCACCCAGATCGCCATCGGCGACGCCTCGTTGCCCGTCTGCTCTCGCGTCCACGCCGGCTTCTCCGCCGATGGGGACTTGAGCACATACTTGAAGTTCTGCGGCCAGGGACGACCGCCGCCGATGCTCACCGCGTTGTCAGGGCTCGTCGCGCTGAACTCCCACTGACCGCCGGCGCTCCGGGTCTCCAAGTTCGGGAAGTAGCGATCCTCGACCCCCCGCATCGTCAGGTTCGCCGGGTTCGCATAGGCCCGCGCCCCGCTCAGCACCGAGCACTCCGCGCCCGCAAGCCCGAGCAGCACCAGCGTCGAAATCACGGCGGTCATTGACAATCGCATCAGAAAACTCTCCGGGTTCACTCGCGGACGTTCCGCAGCGGGCTCAACGCCTCGCTCCGACGCCCTCGGGTGATTGCACAGTATCCGGCGGCGAGCACGGAAATGCAAACGCGTTTCCGATCACCACCCTCCGACCCCACCCTCCAACCCCACCCGCGCCCCAGCCCCAACCCCGCAGCCCCAACCCCGCAGGCCCGACCCCGCAGGCCCGACCCCGCAGGCCCGACCCTCGCCCAGCCCCGCGGCCCTCACCCGCGACCGCCGCCGCCGGGCCATCCCAAGCATCTCCCGCCTCCGGCCCGTGCGATCGATCCCACACCCGTCACAGGCCCCGTATGCCCTGATCCCGCGAGGAGCACCTGTTCCGGAGGTTCCCCCACGGTCCGACACGCACGCATCCCCCCACCTCCAGACCCATCCCCGCCTCATCGGCATCGGCGGACCACCCCTTCTCGCGATGATCATGCGCGATCATGCCGCGATAATTCTAGAACCACACCTCAATCGCTCGTGATCTGACGCTCGCGGCGAGACAGGCCCCGATCCTGCACATTCCCAACATCCGGTGGACCAAGAACCTCCCTTGCTTCAATTTCCACCCCAGATGAGTGTCGAATCAGAAGATCGTGCTAGGTACTTTGTCCCATCTTGCCGGGTTCAATCCAGCAGGTATTCCGCGAAACGCGGGTGGGAAACCTCCCCGTGTCCGAGTTTCTTCTTTAATGGGGCAAGAACTGGCGAGCCGTCGGGCCACCGGGGTTCGCTGGATTGAGCGGTTGAATCGGCTTGCTCGTTGTGTGCGTCAGCCAACGAGATCCGGTCACCCGCCGCGACCTGTTCGTTCCACTCGTCGCGGATTGCGCGGATTGCCCGTCCGGATTGCGGAACAGATCGGGCCCCTTACGTGAAACACACGTCCGACGCCCCACGCCAGTTGCCAATCGAGATCGCTCCTGCTGACCTTGTCCCGGCGACTACTTCGTCCCAGCCACTCGCGCCCACCGGCTTGGTCCTTGTCTCGCACAGCGGCGAGTTCCTCTCGGCCAATGCCGCCGCGATCGATGCACTCGACAGCCGTTTCCCTGTCCTCCGCGACAAGGGCTGGGCGGGTCTCTTCGACATTCCCACGCCGCTGGCCGAGGGCCTGTTTTCCCAGACCATCGCCGGTCACCCGGTCACGATCAAGGCCTCCCGCGCCGGCATGGGCCCGCGCGACGCCTGGGTCCTGACGATCTCACGCGATCGCGTCAACGCCGCCGGAGCTCCCCCGATTACCTCCGAGGCCGAACTCAACGCCGCCATCCGCGCGTTCGTCGAGCAGCTGCCGATGTTCATGTGGCTCGAGCGGCCCGATGGCACCGTGGTCTACGCCAACCGCTACACCGAAAACTGGCTCGCGCAGCTCGGCATGGCCTCGAACGTCGGCCGGACCCACGAAGAAGCGCTGCCACCCCACCTCGCCGAGCATTCACGGATCATGGGCGAGCGCACACTCGCGTCGAGCGAGCCGCACGCGGTCGAGAGCAACCTCCGCATCGGAGACGAGATGCGCTGGTTCGAGGCCATCCGCGCAAAGGTCCCCTCTCCCGACGGCCGCGTGCTGATCGGCGCGATCAGCCGCGACACCACCGATGCCCACGTTGCCCGCGATGCGCTGGCCGCCAGCGAGCGCGTGTTCCGCCGATTCAGCGAACTCGGCCGCATCGGCGTCTGGATGGGCCCGCCCGACCTCAAGAGCCTGACCCATATCAACGACGAGTTCCGCGCTCAGTTTCGAATCCCCGAAGGCCTCATCGGTCGCGAGGCCAAAGAGGTCGTCATTGGCCGGATCCCGCCCGACGAAGCGCCGCTGGTCGCGGCACGATTCAAGCGACTCCTTGGCACCGAGGGCCCCGCCGCGGACTACATCCAGCAGGACCACCGCATCATCTGGCCCGACGGCACCGTGCGTCACATCGCTGGCGTCGCTTGGAGAATCGTCGACAGCCACAACACCCTCATCGGCCTCGGCGGCGTCACGCGCGACGTGACCGACGAGATCGTCGCCAAGCAGGCCGCGGCTCAGGCCGACGCCCGATTCCGCATGGCCGTCGACTCCATCCGCGACCAGTTCTGGATCGCCACGCCCGACCTCACGCGGCTGGTCTTCGTCAATCACGCCTTCCGCGAGATGTTCGGCGCCGACACCGACGCGATCATCAGCGACACGTCTCGCGGCATGGCGCTGATCAACCCAGCGGACCTCCCCGAGAAGATGCGCATCATGAGCGAGTTCATCGCCAACGAGAGCCAGGACTCCGCGAGCGTGACCTTCTCACTGACCAACCGCGACGGGCGCCGGTACATCAACCGCGAGCGCTTCTGGCGCGTGCGCGATGAGTCCGGCCGCACCATGGCCGTCGCCGGCCTGATCGCGGATGTCACCGCCGAGACCATCGCCCTGGACAAACTCGCCGAGAGCGAAGACCGATTCCGCTCCCTGGTCGAGAGCATGCCCGACAGCGTGACCACCTTCGATCGCGACGGCACCATCCTCTTTACCACCGACTCCAGTCTCAAGGTCGGCCAGCCGATCTGGGACTGGCTCGGCTGCAA
This sequence comes from Phycisphaeraceae bacterium, assembly GCA_021297895.1. Lineage (GTDB taxonomy): Bacteria > Planctomycetota > Phycisphaerae > Phycisphaerales > UBA1924 > JAJTHN01. The sequence goes on from JAJTHN010000009.1 coordinate 7,994, forward strand.
GGGGCAGGGCTGCACCGCCAGCAACGGCCGCTCGTGCCCCGTCTGCGGCGCCAACACCCGCCAGGCCGTCGCAACCCGCGTCTTTGACCGCGCTCAGATCATGGACTCCGAGCGAGAGGTCCTGCGGCCCGACGGCTCACGCGCCATCATGTCCCACCGCATCGGCCCGGTCGAGCGCGACGGCGTCGTCTGCTACGCCACCGCCATCAGCCGCGATGTCACCGACCTCCGCGCCGCCAACGACCGCATGCGCGCCGCCGAGCGGGAACTCGTCCGCGCCGCACGCACGCGCACCATGGGCGAACTCTCCACCTCCCTGGCACACGAACTCAACCAGCCGCTCTCGACCCTCGTGGCCTCCTGCAAGACCCTCGAACTCGTCGGCGAGTCCGGCGACCCGAATGTCCGCCGCGCCGCCATGGACGCCATCGCCAAGGCCGCCCAGCGCGCCACGGGCGTCGTCGCACGCATGCGCGCCCTGGCCTCGGGCATGTCCGTGCCCTCCGTGACCATGCCGCTCGACCACGCGGTCAACAACGTCGTCGAGATGCTCACCAACGAGACCCGGAGCCTCCGGTTCGCCGTCACCATCACCGCCAACGCCCAGACCGGCTGGTCCATCCCCGACGCCATCGGCTTCCAGCAGGTCCTGCTCAACCTCGTCCGCAACTCCATCGAAGCCATGGAGAACACCAAACCCGACGATCGCATCGTCACCATCAACGCCACCAGCGACGGCAAACTCGTCATGGTCTTCGTCCGCGACTTCGGTCCGGGTATCCCCGACGACATCCGCGCACGCCTCTTCGAACCCTTTGCCAGCACCAAGCCCAAGGGCCTCGGCCTTGGCCTCTCCATCTCCCGCGGCATCGTCGAGCAGCAGGGCTGCAAACTCTGGGCCGCCCAGACACCGGGTCAGACCGGTACCTCCATGGCCTTTACATGGCCCGTCGCTCCGCAACCCGCCGACGCCGCCGCATCCAACGCTCACAACTGCGCCGCCGCGGCACACGGCCCCGGCACCAAGCGAGCCGCGAACACCGTCACCCCCTCGTCCCGCCCCGCGGCGATGAAGGGCAGTTCCTCACGCACGGACTACACACCCACACAGCGAGGACACTCATGAACAACCTCACCACCGAACCCGCGATGGGCCTCAGTCATCCCGCCACGCAATCGGGATCGCTCCCGGGCTCACGCCCGATCGACGTGCACATCGTCGACGACGATCACGGACTGCTCGCATCACTCTCGCTCATGCTCACCGCCGCCGGCTTCTCATGCGCCACGTACTCCTCCGGCGATGACTTTCTCCTCCGCGCCGCGATGAACGCCCCCGCCGTCGTGCTGCTGGATGTCCGCATGCCCGGCACGCCGGGCCTGGATGTCCTCGTTCGCGCCCGCGTCGACAACACCCGCCTCGGCTTCATCGTCATGACCGGTCACGCCGACATCCCCATGGCCGTCCGCGCCATGAAGCTCGGCTCCCTCGACTTCTTCGAAAAGCCCTTCGACGCCGAAGCCCTCATCGCACGCATCGGCGAGGTCCTCGCACGCGTCCGAACACCCGCGGCCTCCGCCAACGCCCCCGCCGGCCTCTCTCGCGCAGACGTCCTGAACCACCCGGTCGCAAAGCGCCTGAGCAAAGCTCAACTGGCCGTCTTCCCACTGCTGGTCGAAGGACTCAGCGAAGAGGAAATCGGCAAGCGCATCTTCCGCAGCAAGCACACCGTCCACGACCACGCCAAGGCCATCTACGCCACCGTCGGCGCCCGCACACGTGCGCAGCTCATCCGCGCTCTGCTCGGCGGACCCGTCGACGACGACGCCTCATTGGCCCGCACAGGCCTGGCCTTGCCAACGAGCCTCTCCAACTCGCACTGAACTCGCCATCAGCATCCGACCGTCCCGCGGCTGAACACCCGCGTTTCGTGTCCGCCTCCGCGCTCACCCGCTTCTCCGCTTCGCTGCGCACGTGCGCCGCCGCGGCCGGCGGTCGGCACGCTCCTTCCTCCCCGCTCAGTACACCAGCTTGATCTCGATCGGCACAACGAGCGTCCGGATCCCGCGCATCGCATCCAGATACGGCGCCTCGGTCATCCCCATCGTCCCGCGAATCGCGCGATCGCGCCGCGTCCATATCTCGATCCCATCCTTCGGCAGCCGCGCCGCGATCGCCGCCATCGCCGCCGCATCCGATCCGCCGTCCCCTGCCACGGAACGCAGTTCGAGCGTCAGCACGGTCCCGCTCTGAGACGCCGCGAGCGTCAGCATCCCCGCCGTCGTCGGCATGTTCCGCAGCACCACGCCGCCCGCCGCCTCGAACCACGCATCCGGCACATCCGGCATCAGCTCGATCTTCCCGCCCACCCCACGCTCGATCACCAGCATCCGCCGCGCCGCCAGCACCGATGCGCCCGCCAGCGCGTGCTCCGGCGAACGCTCCACCAGCGCCCGCGGCATCGCCGACAGCACCTCATCTCGCCGTTGCTCGAACGTCCGCTTGGGCCGCACCGCGGCCTCCATCGCCGCGACCTTCGCCGCCGCCGCGGCACCGTCCTCGGCGATCGGCTTGGTCGCATCCGACGCCGCGCCCGCCGCCCCGGCCTGCTCAACACCCACTCGCCGCGTCGCCAGCGTCCACAGATCCATCTGCCGGTTCAACGTCACCAACGCGTCACGGTCGTTCAGCGCCGTCCCCAGCAACACCGCCGCACGCGAGGTCTCGTGCATCAGCGCCACCAGCGCCCGGTCCTGCTCCAGTTCCGGGCTCGGATCAGGCAACCGACCGACCAGGTGCAGCATCCGCGGCCAGCGCTCGCGCGCAAACGCATCATCACGCTCCACCGCCCACTGCCGGATCAGCGCCAACCCCAGCCGCGCACGCATCGCAGGCGCAAGCCGCATCGGGTCCGCCGACACCGCTCGCTGCAGAGCATCCTCGGCAAGCGCCCTCGCCTCAGCCGTCAGCCCCCACTCCAGCAACCCGCGATGGCGAACGTCCGCGATCTCATCGAACGGATTGCCCGAGTCGGGCATCACCATCGCCGGCGCAACCGAGAGCACACTCAGACCGCGCCGAACTTCAAGCATCATCTCCGACCCCGCCGGCGGCAACGTCGGACGAAACGCCTGATCCAGCGCCCTGTTCCACTGCGTCGCGATCACCCGCTCCCGCGCCTCAAAGTACGCCCGCGCGTTCTCCCCGCCCCGCGCCGACACCGCTCGCAGCGCCGGCAGGTCGCTCACGTTGTTGATCACCCCCGCCACATCCACCCGCAGCCTCTCCCCGGGCAGAACCTCCCGCGCGCCCTCCGCCGCCGCGGCCACGCCGTCCTTGTTCACGTGCAGCATGCCGGTCAGCGCGATCATCCGATCCTCGCGTCCCGCCAGCACCGCATCGAGCGTGCCCGTCCACGCCGACTCGCCGGTGTTGACCACCTCGTACCGGATCATCGCCGCGCACCGCGTCGCCGAGCCATCGGCGAACACCGTCGTCTCCAGCGTCAGCCCCGGGCCGACCTGGCGAATCAGATACACCGGCGCGCCACCGCCTCGCACGCTCTCAACCCGCTCGGCCGCCGCGAACCGCACCACGTCCCCAGGCCCCCCCGCTCCGGTCGCACGCACCACCGGCGCGATCCGCGCTGGCGACTCGTCCCGAATCTTCCCCAGCGTCGCCGGCAGGTCCACCGCGCCGCTGCTCAGCAGCCGGGCGCTGGTCATGTCCCCCGAGATCCCGATCGCCGCCGACACCGCCCGCGGCAAATCACCCGGTGCCGCCGCCGCCGACGTGACCCCCGCCGCGACCCCCGCCCCCGCCGCACCCGGCTCCACCCCCATCGCCAATCCCGCACACGCCAGCACGGCCCCCGCCGCGACCGCCACGCCCACGCCGAACCCGCCACGCCAGCACGAACCCAACCCAAACGCCGCACCCTCACGCCGTGTTCCGCAAGTTGACGTCTTCATGGTCAACCATATATCGGCCAGCCTCAACTCCGGATTCGCGCTCGAGGAACCTCTCCGCTCGCCGCGACGCCGCCAAACCCCAAGCCCCCGCCCGCCGCAGGCCCGCGGCACCACCCGTCGATCCGCACCCACCGCCTCCTTTGGCCGTAAACTCCCCTCAGCGGGCACGCGCCCGCATCCGATCATGTCCATCGCCCGGAGTCCACCCATGCCCTTCTACTACCGGCTCGGCCAACTGCCCAAGAAGCGCCACACCCAGTTCCGCCGCCCCGATGGCGTGCTCTACAGCGAAGAGCTCTTCGGCACCGAGGGCTTCGTCGGCGCAAGCAGCACGATGTACCACATCAACCCGCCGACCCAGGTCTACGGCTGGAAGACGCTCTACTCCACCAAGGCCCAGTTCGTCGAAGAGGACACCATGCGCATGCGCCACAGCAAGAGCGCACTGCTCAAGCCCAAGGGCGACGCCATCACCGGCCGCGTGGTGCTCTACGGAAACTCCGACTGCGAGATGGCCGTCTGCAATCCGACCGAGCAGATGAACTATCATTACAAAAACGGACAGGGCGACGAGTGCCTGTTCATTCACTTCGGCTCCGGCATTGTCTACACCATGATGGGCGCACTGCGCTTCGGGCCGAAGGATTACATCATCCTGCCCAAGGGCGTCATCTACCGCCTGGTCTGGGATGAGGCCCCCGGCGGCCGCCTGGCCGACTCCTGGCGCCCCGCCGGCGCAGAGGCCATCGCCAACTACACCCGCCAGTCCATGCCCCTGGGCAAGTTCCTGCTGATCGAGACCATGAACGGCAGCCACATCGGCCCGCCGCCGCGCTACATCAGCAAGTCCACCGCCCAGTTCCTCGAGCACGCCCCCTACTGCGAGCGCGACCTGCGCCTGCCCGTCAACGACCCCGACAACGGCCTGCCGATGACCTTCAACGAGCACAACGACAGCGGATACGAGGTCCGCGTCAAGGCTCGCGACTGCATGCACAGCTACACCTTCCACTACCATCCGCTCGACATCGTCGGCTGGGACGGCTGCTACTACCCGTACATCTTCAACATCGACGACTTCGCGCCCATCACGGGCAAACTGCACATGCCCCCGCCCATCCACCAGACCTTCGAGGCCCACAACTTCGTCATCTGCTCCTTCTGCCCCCGCATGCTCGACTGGCACCCCCAGGCCATCAAGGTTCCTTACAACCACTCGAACATCGACAGCGACGAAGTCCTCTATTACGTTGAGGGCAACTTCGGCAGCCGCAAGGGCATCGAGGTCGGCAGCCTCACGCTCCACCCGCAGGGCATCCCCCACGGCCCGCACCCCGGCACCATCGAGGCCTCCCTCTCGGCGACCTACACCGGCGAGCTGGCCGTCATGTGCGACACCTTCCGCCCGCTCTTCCCGACCAAGGCCGCGCTGGGCATCGAGGATGAGAAGTACCCCGCCAGTTGGCAGGGCGAGCACTTCCCGCGCCTGCGCTCCGGCGACATCCATCTCAACGGCGTCACCGCCTCTCAGGCCCCCGCGATCCAGCTCGCCGCGATGGCCGAGCACAAGCCCGAGGCCGCCAACACCTGGGCACCCAACGCCCCGGTCGCGAACGGCTCCAACGGCGCCGGCAAGCCCAAGCCCGCCGCGAAGTCCTCAAGCGGGCCCGCCAGCAAGCCCGCCTCTCCCAAGCGCGGCGGCTCCGCCCCCGCACGCCGCCGCTGAGCCGCCGGCACAACCTTCGATCATCTCGCGATGCCATACCCTCTCCGGGTCGGGCGTCGCGCGCGCCCGAACCCTTCACCCGCCTCGCCCGGCTCACGCCCATGCCCGCACCTTCGCTCATCCTCGGCTGCACCGGCTCACTGGGCGTCGCCCTGACCATCGAGACCCTGCGCCCGACCTCAACCGTCGCGCCGCAGCGTCCCGCGCGCTCCATCGTCGCCATGGTCCGCGATGAAGACGCCGCCCGCGCCCGCCTCGCTCGCTTCTTCCCCGCGCTGGCCCAGCCCAACAGCGGCCTGCTCCGCGCCATCGTCGGCTCGGCCCTGGGCGCGGAGGACATCGCCCGCGCCGCCTCGCAGGTTGACCACGCACGCGATCAGGGCGGACCGATCATCATCAACGCCGTCCGCGTCGCCGCCGATCAGGCCCAGCACGCCGACCGAATCGCGGCCAACATCCTGCAAGCCGCCCGCCGACTGGCACAATCCATCTCGCTCCCGGTCACGCTCGTGCACTTCACACCTTCCTGGGCCCTGGCCGCGCCCACCTCGCCGGAAGTGAACGGCCGCCCCGCCCGGCTGAAGGAAGCCGCGGACCTCTCCAGCGCTTCGCCACAAGCCCGCCGCGCCGCCGCGGAAGAGAAAGCCATCGCCGCCATGGTGCGGGAGACCAAGGGCGCCGTCCGCGCCGTCATCGTCCGCGCTCCGCCACTCTTCGGGCCCGGCGTCCGCTCCCCGGGCTGCGACCGCATCTTCCGCTCCGCACTCCGCGGCGAGGACATTGCATTCGTCGGCGACCTCGACCGCCCCGTGCAGTGGGCCTACACCCCCGACCTGGCCCGCGCCGTGCTCGACCTGCTCGAACTCCGCGCCAAACTCTCCCCCATCGAAACCGTCCACTTCTCGGGCCACACCTTCAACACCCAGCGCGAGTTCATCAAGAAAGTCTGCGACCTCGCCGGCAAGAGCCTGCTCAACGTCACCAGCACGCCCTGGCTCCTCGCCCGCGCCGCCGGCATCTTCGGCTCGGGCCTCGGCCCGCTCGCCGGCGAGCGCCACGTCTGGTCCAGCCCCGTGCTGCTCGACGGCTCGCGCCTCCGCTCGCTCGTGCCGAGCCTCGCCCTGACCGACATCGAAATCGCCCTCGACGAAACGCTCCACGCCTTCCGCTCCGAACCCAAGCCCGCTGAGGCCCGCGCGTGAGCCCCGTCGTCGTCCTCCTTTCCGGCGGCCTCGACAGCGCCGTGACCCTCGCCGCGGCACTCCGCGGCGACCACGCCCGCTCCGCCCCGCGAGAGGCCTTCGCCCTGAGCATCGACTACGGCCAGCGACACCGCCACGAACTCACCGCCGCACAACGCGTCGCCCGACAGCTCGGCGCACGCGAGCACCGCACCGTCCGCATCGACCTCCGCGCCTTCGGCGGCTCGGCGCTCACCGCCGATATCGACGTCCCCAAAGACCGCCCCGCCCACGATATCGCCCGCGGCGTGCCCATCACCTACGTCCCCGCTCGCAACCTCATCTTCCTCTCCCTCGCCACCGCATGGGCCGAAGTTCTCGGCGCACAGGAAGTCCACGTCGGCGTCAACGCCGTGGACTACTCCGGCTACCCCGACTGCCGACGCGAGTTCATCGACAGCTTCCAGCGCACCGCCAACCTCGCCACACAGGCCGGCACCGAGGGCCGCGCCATCCGCATCGTCACGCCGCTGATCGACCTGTCCAAGGCCGACATCATCCGCCTCGGCCACGAGTGCCGCGCCGACTTGTCGCTCACGCACTCGTGTTACGATCCGGTCATTCGCAATGATCACGTCCTGGCCTGCGGCCGGTGCGACTCGTGCGCCATCCGCCGCGAGGGCTTCCGCGCCGCCGGTGTTCCCGATCCGACGGAGTACGCCGGGGCATGACCAGCCTGCCGATCATCACCGAAAACACCGCGATTCCCGCGAGCACCACCCCGCCGGGCTCGCCGGGCTCGCCCGACTCCACGCTCCTGCCGATCAGCGAAACGTTCGTCAGCGTTCAGGGCGAGGGCCTGCTCACCGGCGTTCCCAGCGTCTTCATCCGCATGAGCGGATGCAACCTCCGCTGCGCCTGGTGCGACACGCCGTACGCAAGCTGGGCCCCGGAGGGCACGCGCCGCTCGATCGCCGACCTCGTTGCCGAGGCCCGCGCCGCACGCGTCGGCCATGCCGTGATCACCGGCGGCGAGCCGATGCTCTTCGACGCCGTCGAGCCGCTCTGCGCCGCGCTCCGCGCCGCGGCCATCCACATCACCATCGAGACCGCCGGCACCATCGCCCGCCCGCCGACACGCCTCGCGTGCGACCTGATGAGCATCAGCCCCAAACTCGCCAGCAGCACGCCCAGGAACGACCCGCGCGACCCCACCGGCGTCTGGGCCGAGCGCCACGAGTCCCGCAGACTCAACATCCCCGCCCTCAACACGCTCATCACCGAGTACGACCACCAACTCAAGTTCGTCGTCAGCACCACGGCGGACCTCGCCGAGATCGAAGCCCTGCTCTCGCGCCTGCCCGCCGTGTCGCCGACGCGCGTGCTGCTCATGCCCGAGGGCACCGCCCCGCCGACCGCCGAAGTTCGCCAGTGGCTCGTCCGCGAGTGCGTCGCCCGCAACTGGCGGTACTGCACCCGCCTGCACATCGACCTCTTCGGCCACCTGCGAGGGACGTGAGATCACCACGGAGACGCGGAGACACGGAGGGCGGACGGAGAGATGAAGAGATGAAGAGGGGAGGGGAGTACGGGCGGGCGACCGGGTGCCGCCGACCGCGTGAGGTCTCCGACTTCGAGTTCTGAGCTCTGGGCCTCTGAGTTCTGCACTCTCCCCCGCCCTATCCTCGCGCATGGCCACCACCCTCTCCCTGCCCAACCTTCTCGCACACCTCGAGCGCGATGAGCCCGCACGCATCGCCGAACTCATGGACTGGCTCCGCATCCCCAGCGTGAGCACCGATCCGGCCTTCGCCGGACACTGCCGCCGCGCCGCCGAGTGGGCCGCCGATCACCTCCGGGCCTCGGGCCTGAACGCCCAGGTCCTGCCCACCGGCACCAAGGACAAGCCCGGCCACCCCATCGTCATGGCCACCTGCGGCGATGCAACATCACCCGGCCCCCACGTACTCTTCTACGGTCATTATGATGTCCAGCCCGCCGACCCGCTTGAGCTCTGGCACAGCCCGCCCTTCGACCCCGTCCGCCGAGCCCCCGCCAAAGGCGAAGACGGCGGCGAGCGCATCATCGCCCGCGGCGCCGTCGACGACAAGGGCCAGGTCATGATGTTCCTCGCCGCGCTCCGCGCCGCGTTCGAGGCCACCGCCATCCCCGCCGGCGGCGCACGCCTGACCGTCATGCTCGAAGGCGAAGAAGAGTCCGGCTCGGCAAACCTCGAGCCCTTCGTCATGGCCCGCAAGGCCGAACTGTCAAAGTGCGACGTCTGCCTCATCAGCGACACCGGAATGCTCGGCCGGGGTAAGCCCGCCATCACCTACGGCGTCCGCGGCCTGGCGTACACCGAAGTCGTCCTTCACGCCGCCAATCAGGACTTGCACTCGGGCCTCTGGGGCGGCCGATGCCCCAACCCCATCACCGAACTCGCCCGCGTGCTGGCCCAGCTCCACGACAAGAACCGCAAGGTGACCATCCCGGGGTTCTACAACGACGTGCGCCCGCTCAGCGCCAAGGAACGCGCCGCCTGGAAGGCCCTGAAGTTCTCCTCCGCCGCCGCGCTCAAGAAGATCGGCCTTCCCCCCGCCGCGGACATCGGCGAGAAGGGCTTCACCGCCATGGAACGCGAATGGGGCCGCCCCACCGCCGAGGTCAACGGCATCGTCGGCGGCTACACCGGCCCCGGCGCAAAGACCGTCATCCCCGCCAAAGCCAGCGCCAAAGTCTCCTTCCGCCTCGTCGCCGACCAGTCGCCCGAGAAGGTCACCAAGGCCTTCTTCAAGTGGTGCAAGGACCGCACGCCCCCCGGCTGCCGATGGGAACTCATCGACCATCACGGCGGACCCGGCGTGACCGTCCCCATCGACAGCCCCCACCTCGCCTCCGCCGGGCGAGCGATCAAGAAGGCCACCGGCAAGGCCCCCGCGCTCATCAAGTCCGGCGGCAGCATCCCCGTCGCCGGAATGCTCAAGAAGCGCCTCGGCATCGACACCATCTTTATAGGCTTCGGTCTCGATGACGACCGCGTCCACTCGCCAAACGAAAAGTTCGAACTCGACTGCTACCGCGCCGGCGCCCGCGCACACGCGGCGTTCCTCTGCGAACTGGCCCAGTCCTGATACACAGCCACTCGCTCACGCCCTGACCTGCGCTCCCTCGCCGCACCCGCACCGCGCCCCCCACTGCGCTCGCTCCGCGCACGCTCTCGGCCACCCCCGCCAACCTCCGAACACCCGCATCGCCGACTTATCCGGGCCATGTTGAACCCCGAATGACGCCGGGAATCGCCTCAATTCACGACTTGACGATTGAGAAATGTTGACACTTTCTCAATCGTCGAGTACGCTCGTCGCGCGTGGCTAGAGCCCATCGAAAGTTCGTCGTCTCGCCCGAGCAGTGGAAGCTCCTGCTCTCTCCAGTCCGGGCGGAGGTCGCCGAGGCGCTCCGCCTCCTCGGCCCCAGCAGCATCGCCGACATCGCCGACATCCTCGACCGCCCCGCCGACGGGCTCTACCCCCACGTCCGCGCCCTCGTCAGCGCCGGCTTCGTCACCACCGCCGGCTCTCGCAAGCTCGGCCGCCACGTCGAAACGCTCTACGACGTCGTCGCCGACGACTTCGTCATCGACTTCGCCGACAACACCGGCTCGGCCGAGAACGACGCCATCGTCGCCACCGGCCTGTCCTTCATGAACGCCATGTCCCGAACCCTCCGCGACGCGGCCGACGCCCGCGTCCTGGAGTTCCATCCCGACCATCGCAACATCTCGATGAACTACGAACTCGCGTGGCTCACACCCGAGGACTTCCGGCTCGTCCGCGACCTCATCGCCCGCCTCAAGGCCGTCATGGATGCAGGCAAAGCACGCCGCACCGGCCGCTTGTACATGACCCTGGCCATGGCCGTCCCCGTCGTCCGCTCCCGCGGCGCCCGCCCGAGACAGGACCCGCCATCGTCCGACGCCGAATCTCCCCGCAAGCCACGCCGCCGCGCGACCAGCGACAAGCCGCCCAAGCGCTCCGCCGCCGCAGACTGACCCCTCCATCACACCCGGCGCCCGCACAAGGCGCCACCATCGCCCGCAGTCGAATTCCCAAAGGAGACTCTCGATGTCCACCCGGCCACTGCACGCTCCCACCCCCACTCGCGCCCCCGCTCGCACCAGCCCGACCATCACACCCGGCTCGCTCCTGCTCGCCGGCGGCATGGCCATCGCCCTGCTCGCCGCCGCCGCCGCGGCCCAGGCCCCCACCACCGCCCCCACGACAGCCCCCACAACCGCCGAGCCCCCGGCGACACGGACCGCCGCGGACGATCGGATCCCCGTCCGCACCGCCGACGATCTGCCCCGCCACACTTACCCGCTCACCGGCAAAGCCATCGAGATCATCCGCGACGACGCGAAGTTCTTCGGCCTCCTCGACGCCGCACTGGCCGACGCCAAGCGCGATCTTGAGCGTTACCGCATCGATGACAGCGCGACACTCAAGGGGTATTACGATGGGATCTCCGCCGCGTACGTCGCCAAGGGCGACTTCGACACGGCCCTTTCGTACTCCGACAAGTCCCGCGCCCTTGAGACCAAGGACCAGGACCGCCTCATGCGCGGCATGACGCTCCGGGCCATCGTCGCCGCACGCCGATCGCTCGGCCTCCAGCCCGGCCAGAAGCCCGCCGACGCCGCCGCCTTCAACGAGGCCTTCAAGCGCGAACTGCGCTCCCTCGTCGAGCCCCTGCCGTACGACCTGATCAAGGACCGCCTCATCGGCGTCCGCAATCAGGCCAAGATCATCTCGCCCGGCCTCATCGAGGCATCGCTCGGCTCGGGCCTGGATCCCCTCATCGAAGCGGGCAAGGGCTCCGTCGCGGCCGAAGTCGTCGGCGCGCTCATCGAGGCCCGCGTGACGCTCAACGTCATGCTCGACCTCATCCCCTCGATGGCCGAGGTCTACGGCACCATCATCGATGCTCGCTCCGCCGACGCCGCCAAAGCCGCCAAGGCCGCCGACAAGTGGACCGCGCGGCTGGTCACGCTCGATGCCTCCGCCTCCGCCAAGCCCGTCGCCGTCGGCATCTGGGACTCCGGCGTCGACACCTCGCTGTTCCCCGCCAACCTCTGGACCAATAGCGCCGAAACCGCCAACGGCAAGGACGACGACAACAACGGCTTCGTCGATGATCTCCACGGCATCGCCTTCTCCCTCGATCGCAAGCCCACCACCGGCCCGCTCGCGGACCTCTCCGGCCTTCGCGGCGACAAGCAGCAACTCCTCCGCTTCATCGCCGCGAGCATGGACATGCAGGCCGGCATCACCAACGCGGGCGTCGAAGAGTTCCAGAATCACTACCGCTCCCTCAAGCAGGAGCAGATGCGCACCTTCACCGATGACCTGGGCCTCATGGGCTCGTACACCCACGGCACGCACGTCGCCGGCATCGCCATCGCCGGCAACCCCTTCGCGCGTCTGGTGCACATCACCGAGAACTGGCCTTACAAGTCGATCCCCGATGAGGCCCCGACGGTCGAGATGGGCCAGCTCTGGGGCCAGAACAGCCGCGACGCCGTCGCGTACTTGCGCAAGGCCAACGTCCGCGTCGTGAACATGTCCTGGCGCGTCGGTCGCTCGGCGTTCGAGGGCATGCTCGAGGCCAAGGGTGTCGGCAACTCGCCGGAGGAGCGGGCCGAACTCTCCCGCAAGATCTTCGCCGGTCTGCGCTCGGGCCTGGAGGACGCGATCCGCTCGGCGCCGGAGATCCTCTTCGTCGCCGGCTCGGGCAACGAGGACAACGATGTGGACTTCGCCGAGTACATCCCCGCCGGGCTCCGCCTGCCCAACCTGCTGACCGTCGGCGCGGTCGACAATCAGGACCGCTTCACCGACTTTACAACCACCGGCAGCAACGTTGTGCTCTACGCCAACGGCTACCGCGTCAAGAGCGTTGTGCCCGGCGGGCAGGAGATCGAGTTCTCCGGCACGAGCATGGCCGCGCCACAGGTGACCAACCTTGTCGCCAAGATCCTCGCCCTGCGCCCGGAGCTCACGCCGGCGGAGGTCATCGACCTGCTCAAGGCTCACGCCGACCCGGTGCCCGACCGCCCGGGCCGCCTGATCATCAACCCCCGCAAGACCATCGACGCGATCGGCCGCTGACGCGACGCACGGAACCCACACCCCCCTCCAGGAGCCGTCGGCCTTCACAGGCCGACGCTTCTTTCCCGCCCCGCTCAAGTGCCGCTATCGAGCCGCGCCCGCCGGACCCGCGGCCGCGACATTGACATTCATTGCAATCGCCCGGCGCGTGCGCTCACCCGTGACCCAGGTACGCCTTGCGGACCTCATCGCTGGCCGCGAGGTCCGCCGCGGGGCCGGACATGCGGACCGAGCCGGTCTCCAGCACCACGGCGTGATGGGCCACGCGCAGGGCCATGTGGGCGTTCTGCTCGACGAGCAGGATGCTCACGCCCGCCTGGTTGATCTCGCGGATGATGCGGAAGATGGTCTGCACCAACTGCGGCGCCAGGCCGAGGCTCGGCTCATCCATCAGCAGCAGCACCGGGCGGGCCAGCAACGCGCGGCCGATGGCGAGCATCTGCTGCTCGCCGCCGCTGAGCGTCCCGGCGTTCTGCTTGAGCCGCTCCTTGATGCGCGGGAAGAGCTCGAAGACGCGGGCCTTGTCCTTCTCAACCTCGTCCGCATCGGTGCGTGTGAACGCGCCGAGGTCCAGGTTCTCCTGCACCGTCATGTTCGCGAAGATGCCGCGGCCCTCCGGGCAGTGGCACAGGCCGCGCCTGACAAGCAGATCGGGCCGCACGCCGGTGATGGGCTGGTCCTTGAAGCGGACCTGGCCCGAAGCGCGGACCATCCCGGAGATCGCGCGGAGCGTGGTCGTCTTGCCGGCGCCGTTGGCGCCGATGAGCGTGAGGATCTGGCCCTGCCGCACATCGAACGAGACGTTGTTGATCGCGCGGATCGCGCCGTACCGCACGCTGACATCGCGCACGCTCAGGATGACCGGGGGCTGATCGCTCATGCGGCCGGACCTCCGCCCGCGGGCGCGGGCTGGTCGGCCGCCGGCTCACCCAGGTACGCCTCGCACACGCGCGGGTCGCACTGGATCTTCGCCGGAACGTCGAAGGCGATCGGGCACCCGTGGTCGAGGACCGTGATCTTCTCGCAGATGTCCATGACCAGGCCCATGTCGTGCTCGATCAGCAGCACCGCGAGCTTGAAGCAATCGCGGATGAACCGGATGCTCTGCGCCAGCGACTTTTTCTCGCTCGGGTTCATCCCCGCCGCGGGCTCATCGAGCAGCAGCACCTTGGGCTCCGTCGCCAGAGCGCGGCAGATCTCCAGCCGGCGCTGGTCGCCGTAGGGCAGGCTGCGGGCCTGCTCGTCGGCCAGGTGGGCCAGGTTGAACATGCCCAGCAGGTCCATCGCGCGCGTGCGCATCGCCGCTTCCTGCGCGACAAACGCGGGCGTTCGAAGCAGTGTCCGCACCAGCGCGTGGCGACCGCGCAGGTGGCAGCCGAGCATGATGTTGTCCAGCACGCTCAGTTCGCCGAAGAGCCGGATGTTCTGGAACGTGCGCGACAGCCCGGCCTTGGCGATCTGATGCGGCGGCAGGCCGGTGATCGGCCGCCCGTCGAGATGGATCGAGCCGCTCTGCGGCGTGTACACGCCCGTGAGCAGGTTGAACGCCGTGGTCTTGCCCGCGCCGTTGGGACCGATGAGCCCGTACAGGCCGCCCGCCGGAATCTGCAGCGTGAGATTCTGGCAGGCCTTGAGCCCACCGAAGGCGATCGAGATGTTGCGTGCATCCAGCAGGAACTCGCTCATGGCGCGGGCTCCTTGCCCGGACCGACCGCGCCCGGCCTGCGCGCGGGCTTCTCGGGCCCGAAGAGTTCCCACACTTCGCGCACGCCCAGCAGCCCGTTAGGCCGCAGAAGCATGACCAGGATCAGCAGCAGCGCGTAGAGGATCATGCGATAGTCGCTGAGCTTGACGCCCCACGCCGTCGCGAGCCACTGCGCCAAGTACGCGAAGCAGACCAGCAGCACCGGCGCGACGCTCGCCACCGCCAGCACCCGCCAGCCGCGGTTGCCCACGGCCTTGAGCAGCGCCGAGCCCACGGCCAGCGCCAGCGCGATGCCCGCCAGCGACCAAACCCCGGCGGGGCTGTTGACGATCGACTCCGGCCCGCGCAGAACCTCCGAGAGACCCGTCAGCAGCGTCGCGGCGATCGCCGTACCCGAAAGCGACCCAAGGCCGCCCAGCACGACGAAGATGATGATGTCGAACGAGCGCTGGAACCCCGCGTCCGTCGGCGAAGGGTTCACGCCCGTGTGGGCGTAGATCGCCCCGGCCACGCCGCCGAGGAACGCCGCCAGCACGAACGCGCGAACCTTGTACTTGGTCAGGTCGATGCCCATGCTCCGCGCGGCGATCTCATCCTCGCGGATGCTCAGGAACGCGCGGCCCGCGCTGGAGTTCTTGATCCGGTACGCCACGACGCACACCACGCCGACAAACAGCCACACCCAGAAGAGGTTCGCGTACGGCAGCACACGCTCGAAGCCGGTCGAGCCGTTGAACGGAAGGGTCGCGAGGGTCGACAGCGGCGCATCCTGGAATGCCTTTGCGTCGTAGACCTGCTTGCCGGTGAGTTCGAGCGTGACGCGGATGATCTCGCCGAAGCCGAGCGTGACGATGGCCAGGTAATCGCCGCGCAGCCGAAGGCTGGGCAGGCCGACGAGGTACCCCGCGCCGGCCGCGGCGAAGGCCCCGGCGACGATGCCCACGAGCATGAGCAGCGTGCCCTGAATCATGAAGTCATCGACATTGGCCTCGCCCCGGAAGTACAGCGACCCGTAGTACGAGAAGCCCGCGGCGACATACGCGCCGATCGCCATGAACCCGGCGTGACCCATCGAGAACTGGCCGGCGAAGCCGTTGACCACGTTCAGCGACACCGCCGCCATGACGAACACGCCCATGCGCCGGAAGACGTTGACCCAGTACTCATCGACGATCATCGGCAGGTAGTGGTGCACGCCCAGCGCCACCGCCAGACAGGCCAGCCACGGCACGAGGATCGTCGCCGGGCGAAAGGCGACGGAGCGCGGGACATCGGCGATGTTCTGGGCCAGGTTCTTCATGGCTCAGACCTTCTCCCGCGTGACGGTGCCCAGAATCCCCGCCGGCCGGACCAGCAGGACGAGGATGAGCAGCCCGAAGACATAGATATCGCGCAGGGCCGTGCCGATGCCCGACGAGCCGCCCGCGGCCGTGATGAGCACCTCGGAATAGGTCGAGCCGAAGAGCTCCAGCCCCGCGATGAGGAACCCGCCGAGCACCGCGCCGCGCACGTTGCCGATACCCCCGACCACCGCGGCGACGAACGCCTTGAGCCCCAGCAGCACCCAGACAGCGCTGGCCGGCTGCGACAGGCTCGTGTACTTCTGCGTGTACAGGAACGCCGCGGCGGCGGCGAGCGCGGTGCCCATGACGAACGTGATGCTGATCACGCGGTTGACGTTGATGCCCATCAGGGCCGCGGTCTCGGTGTTGAACGACAGCGCCCGCATCGCGCTGCCCAGCCGCGTGTGGAACACCACATACTGAAGGACGATCATCAGCGCGATACTGCTGACAACGATCAGCACGTCGATCAGCCGCAGCGCCACGACCGGCGAGAGCACGAGGCGATAGGTCGCATTCTCAAAGTCGATCGGGTCGCGGCGGGGTTGCGTGCCGATGTCCGTGCCCGCCTCGATCCGCCCGCCCTCGATCCCGACGAGCCGGAACGTCGTCGTCCGCGGCTCGCCATCGACCGTGCGCGTCACCACCAGTGCGTACTGGCGATCCGGCAGAATCTCGATCGGCTGATCCAGACGAACCTGCCCGCGGCCGCTGCCGGCGGTGATGGTCCCCGAAGCGACCGCCGAATCGTTCAGCACGGCGTTGGGCAGCAGTTGCGGCATGCTCCGAGGCGTCGGACCAAAGGGCAGCGTCGCGAGTGTCTGGCCCTGCGCCGCGGGGGCGCTCGCGTCGGCGGTCGCCGCGGCGGGCGGAACGTTGTCGCGCACGACGGGGTAGCCGGGGAGTTGGCCGACGTTCTGCAGCAGCAGCGAAACGCCGATGGCGGTGATCAGCACATTCAGCCGCGGGGCCTTGCGGAGGGGTCGATAGGCCAACCGCTCGATGAGATACCCCGTGGTCGCGCAGACCAGCACCGCGAGCATCAGCACGAGCGCACCGACCCACCAGGGCGGAACGCCCTGCGTGTCGAGCAACGTGGTGACGGCAACGGCCGAGGTGAAACTCGTCCACGCGCCCAGGACGAAGATGTCCGAGTGGGCGAAGTTGATGAACTTGAGCACGCCGTAGACCAGCGTGTACCCCAGCGCAACCAGCGCGTAGAGACTTCCCAGCGCGATGGTGGCGATCAGGGTGTCGAAGAACGTGGCCAACGAGAGGAGTCCCCGTGCCGCCGGGAAAGGTCAGAATCGCGGCGGGGTCGAGTCTAGCAGTTGAGGCCCAAGGGGGCAAAGAGCCTCGGCATGCGACCCAGACTCCGCGACTCCTACTCGCGGCGGGACCGCGCTTCATCGCCCGGAAGGGCGATGCCACGTGGTCGGCGATTACGGGCTGAGATCCTCCGGGGTGTTCGGCGATCGCCGGCGGCGACGCGGCGCTCGCGGGGCGCCGGGGTCCGGACGGTCGATCGGAGCGTGTGCCGAAGGGCGCGGCCGCGATGAGCCGAGGCGCTGCGGACGCGCTGCCGAAGATGCCTGACCGGGCGCTGTCGGGTCGCACTGATGCACGTGGGCCTCTGCGTGCGTCGCGACGTTCGCACCAGCGCGGCGGGCCGGTTCCTCGCTCGGCGACACATCGCGCGCGGGCTGAGACCGGCCGCTCGGCGGCAGAGGAGCCGCGGTCGGCGGCGGGGCGACCTTCTGCGGCTGCACACGCAGAATCGCCGACGCGGCCTGGCGACGGACCGCCGCGCCCTTGGACGTGATCATCTCCTCCGGTGCGTTGAGAAGGTGCTCGAGAAAGTCCAAGGCCCGGAGCTTCAGGTGCGCCAGGCGGCGGTTGAAGTGCTCGGGCGTGCCCGGAGTTTCGGCGGGGTCCGGCGGGCACGGCGGGGTCGCGCCGGCGGCGTGGACGGACTCGGCGGACGGAGGCAACTCGCGCGGCAGCATCAGGTCGTCGAGGATCATGGGTCGGCTCCTGTTTGGTTCACGGAGTGTGGAGCCGAGCGCGGGCCGGAGCAAGTGGTCCGGGCGGGAAATGTGCGGCGTCACTGACAGGGTGTTGTCAGTGCGGGGGCGTCCATCGGCCAACGGGCCATCGGCCAACGGCCATCGCGGGGGATGTGGAAGATGGCATCGAGGCGGGGAGGCATCAGGGCATCAAGCGAGGAGTTGGCGCAGGTGCGCGGCGGCCTGACCCGGACTTTCGGCGCTGCAGATCGTGCTGCTGACGGCGATGCCCTTGCAGCCGACGGCGATGAGTTGCGGCAGGTTCGCCAAGGTGATGCCACCGATGGCCAAGTGCGGTGTTGCCGGAGCGATCGCGAGCAGGTCGCGGAGGTACGCGGGCCCGCTGGTCTCGCGGGGCTTGGTCGTGGTGGCGAACATCGCGCCGACGCCGAGGTAGTCGGCGCGGGCGTCGAGGGCGGCGCGGGCTTCGTGCAGGTCGTGCGTGCTGATGCCGATGAGCATGCGCGGGCCGGCGAGCGCGCGGGCATGGGCGATGGAGAGATCCGTCTGGCCCAGGTGCACCGCGTCGGCGCGGGCGAGGATCGCGATATCGACACGGTCATTGATGATCAGTGCCGCGCCGCGGCGGGAGCACTCATCCCGGAGCGTCAGCGCGCGGGCGAGCAGATCGCTGTCGGTCAGGCTCTTCTCGCGGAGCTGGATCGCGTCGACGCCGCCATCGAGGGCCGCACGCGCGACATCGAGCCACGGACGCTTGCAGAGCGACTCGGTCAGCAGCAGGCAGAGCCGCCACTGGCGCGCGGGTCGGGCGAGGGCCAGAACGAGGCGCTTGTGCGCATCGTAAAGGGTGTAGCGCGAGCGCTCGAAGGTGGCGGCGGCGTCGGCGGCGCTGCGGACTTTGGCCAGTTCCTGCAGCACGCGCAGGGCCTCGGCGGCGCGGCCGGCGGCGGCGTTGATCGCGTCGATGAGCGTTTCGCGGGACTGCTCGGCGCGGGTCTTGGTGGTCGTGCCGACATCGCCGGGGGTGTCGCGGGAGGCCAGGAGCGCGGTGGTGTCGGCGTTGGCGGCCGAGAGCATGGCCGCGACGGCGCTGGTCAGATCGTGACGGAGCGTCTTGAAGGTGCGGGCCAGATCGGCGTCGTTGATCTCGAATCGGGCGTGGTCTTCGAGAAATCGCAGGCCCTCGCGGGCGCGGTTGGCGTTGGCGTCGATTATGCGGAGGTCGGGGAGCACGATTCAAGGTAGGGCTCGAGGTCAACAGACGGCGGACGCAGGGCATCGACAATTTGTCGATTTGCCATTGACGCGGGCGGGAGCAAACCGCATACTTCGGATGTGCGAGTGATCAGCCGGAAGCCTCTGCAAGCGTTCTGGACGCGTCATCCCGATGCGAAAGACGCCCTTGCGGCATGGTTCTGTGTGGTCAAGGCGGCGGATTGGAGAAGCCTCGCCGACGTTCGGCGGACGTATCCGCATGCTGATGGCGTGCGTACGCGGAGCGGGGAGACGCTGACCGTGTTCAACATCTGCGGGAACAAGTACCGCCTTGTTGTGCGTATCCGTTACGAGTACCGGCTCGCGAACGTGCGGTACGTGCTGACGCACGCGGAGTACGACGCGGGGAAGTGGAAGGAGTGACAGGCATGGCAACGACGCACCGACCGCGAGCGAACAAGAGCACCGAGCAAGGCCGGAGCGCGGCACATCCGAACAAGGCCGGACGAGTTGTTCAGCGAACGCGGAAAGGTGCGACGGCGCCGGCCTTGCGGATGATCAAGAGGCCAAGTCAGGCACACGGCGGATCGATCACCATCGGGAAGTCGCATTCTTCGAACAGCCCCACGACGTTCGCCGCCCTGGACCGGCAGGTCCCGGCGCGGGCACTCTCATCGGCGGCTGATTGCGAGCGGATGATCGGGATGATCGATCGGCTTATGTCGCAGCCGCGGCTGACGGGAGATCAGCGGATTTATCTTGAGACGCTGGTGCAATTGGTGTCGGCGTACGAGGCGCGGGCGGTGCCGATGGAGCCGGCGGGCGGGCTTGAGGTTCTCAAGCACCTGATGGAGGCTCACCAGTGGAGTGCGACGGACTTGGCGCGGAACCTCGGGCTACACCCGAGCATGGGCTCCAAGATTCTCCTCGGCGAGCGCTCGCTCACGCTCGATCATGTGCGGACGCTGGCCTCGAAGTTTGGCGTCGGTCCGGAGGTGTTCGTGGCCTGAGCGTTCGGCGCGGATGAAGTTCGCGGCGTTCATGCCCCGACCGCTCACGATGCACCCGCGTGCGAACCGATACCTACCGAATGAACTCTCCCGCGACGACACCCTCTGCGACTCCCGAACCGTGCGCGATCGTGATCTTCGGCGCCAGCGGCGACCTGACGCAGCGAAAGCTCATTCCGGCGCTGTACGACCTGGACCGACAGGGGCGGCTGCCGGCGGGGCTGTTCGTGGTGGGTGTGTCGCGCACGGCGATGAGCGATGACCAGTTCCGCGACAAGATGCTGGCGGGGGTCAAGCAGTTCGCCGCGGTGTTCGATGAGGGCAAGTGGAAGAGCTTTGCGCAGCGGATTCACTACTTCCCCGGCGACGGTGCCGCGGCGGGGTCGCTCGGGCCGCTGAGCACGCGGCTGGGAGAGCTGGGCCAGGCGCGGGGGATCAACCGTCTCGGCGGGATGCCCAACGTGCTGTTCTATCTGTCGGTCGCGCCGGAGTTGTACGAGAAGATCATCGACAACATCGGCGCCAGCGGCCTTGTCAGCGAGGGTCACCGCTGGTGCTCGCTCAACGCCGAGCAGACGCCCTGGCAGCGGATCATCATCGAGAAGCCCTTCGGCACGGACCTGAAGTCGACCGTGTCGCTGAACCAGTGCCTCGGCCGCGTCTTCGAGGAGGACGCGACGTACAGGATCGATCACTACCTGGGCAAGGAACTGGTGCAGAACCTGCTGGTGATGCGGTTCGCCAACACGATCTTCGAGCCGCTCTGGAACAGCCAGTACGTTGACCACGTGCAGGTAACCGCGGCCGAGACGGTGGGCGTGGGCTCGCGTGCGGCGAACTTCTATGACACCGCCGGCGCGATGCGCGACATGATCCAGAGCCACCTGCTGCAGGTGCTTTGCCTGGTGGCGATCGAGGCCCCCAGCACGTACGACGCGCGGTCGATCATGTTCGAGAAGGTCAAGCTCCTCAACACGTTCCACCCCGTGCCGACGGATGAACTGACCAAACACTGCGTTCTTGGACGATACGGAGCGGGCACCGGCGGCAAGCCCGACGACGTCGCGTACATCGGCGAGAACGGTGTCAAGCCTGAGCGGCGGACCGAGACCTACGCCTCGATGCGCGTGCAGTTCGACAACTGGCGATGGGCCGGCGTGCCGTTCTTTGTCCGCTCGGGCAAGAAGATGGCCGGCAAACTCACCGAGGTCGTGGTGCAGTTCAAGCACCCGCCGGTGAACCTGTTCAGGGAACTTGGCGTGCAGACGCGCCCCGCCAACCGGCTGATCATCAACATCGCGCCGCGCGAGGGCATCAGCCTGCGCATCGAGGGCAAGATCCCCGGCGCGGGCCTGAACATCGGCTCGGCCAAGATGGACCTCGACTATCTCCAGCGCTTCGGCGGCGAGGTCATCGAGGCCTACGGCCCGCTGATCCTCGACGCGATCCGCGGCGACCGCACGCTGTACAAGCACCGCGATGAGGTCGAGGGCGGCTGGAAGATCTGCGACCCGTACATTCACGATGAACGCGTGCGTGCGGCGATCGCCGAGTACGCGCCGGGGACCTGGGGCCCCGCGCAGGCCGACGCGATGATCGCCGTCGGGTCCAGCGGGCCAACGCCCAGAGTCTGGCACAACCCCAAGGCGGATGATCTTCGCGCTTGAGTGCAGTGCGGGGTACCGAGCGGCCTGATCGGAAAGGCCTAGGGGGACCCTCAGGGGCGAGAGCTCTGGGGCGAGAACTCTGGGGCAAGAACTCTGGGGATTGTGGAACCGGGGTGGCGGGCCGTGCGGATCGGTGGTATACCAAAGGAAGCGGTCTCGTTCTGGGGCCGCAGCGTGCACGCCGTCCGCGGCGGGGCATGCGTTGGTGAATGTGCGGTCGCTTGGTCGATCGCCGCGGGGCGTGATGTCGGTGTGAACTTCAAGAAAGAGGGTTCGATCATGAATGCGTGCGCGATGGGCGGTCGGCGTGAGGCGGGCGTTGGGGCGCGGACGATCGCGGCGGCGTTGATCGCGCTGGCGGGGTGTACGGGTGCGGCGTCAGCGCAGAACATCGCGTTCAATCCCGGCCCGGGCGAGCGGCTGCTGCAACTGGAGAACACGCCCGCGTTCAACGCGCAGGTGGCCATCAGCGTGGGCTTTGATCCGGGGGAAATGGCGGCGATTTCGTTCCTGCTTCCGTCGGATGTTCAGGCGTTCAGGCTCAAGCGCGCCGGTCTGCTGTGGACCAGTTACGGCGCGGTGCTGTTCGAGTCTCCCAATACGCCGACGGTTCAGGATGGGTACGAGGTGTACGCGGGGCGCTTCCGTGCGCCGACGACGAGCAACCCCGTCGGGCAGGTGCCCGGGCCGCTTCTGTATTCGTCGTTTCCGGTGCAGTTGGCCGACGCGCAGCCGCCGGCGCAGGCCGCGTTCAGTGTGACGCAACTGGTGGATGATTTCGGTCAGTTCCCGATTCTCAACCGGCCCGCCGACGGGTACATCACCGTCGGCCTGCGGTTCGACTCGGCGGGGACGGGCGGGGCGCCGGCGGGCAACACGTTCGCATCGAGTGTCTGCTACGCGGTGGGCGGGGTGGCCGCGCTGAGCCCGATTCAGGCCGTGCCGTCGGGCACGCCGGGGTCGACTCCGCCGGGCTGGCAGGCCTATCCGCAGAGCGGGCGGACGCTGATTCTGCGGCTGATCATCGAGCCGGTGACGCCGACGCCGACGGCTTGCAACCCGGCGGACATCGCCAACACCGACGGCGATGCGGGGCCGGATGGCGCGGTGAACAACGGCGACTTTGTGCTGTTCTTCCAGGCGTTCTTCTCGCCAGAAGGTTCGCCGGCGCAGTTGGTGGCGGATATCGCCAATACCGATGGCGACATCGGCAGTGACGGCCTGGTCAACAACGGCGACTTCAACGCGTTCTTCGCGGCGTTCTTCACGCCGTGCCCGTGAGCGATTGCTCGGTGTGAAACTGGGCAAGGTTTGACGACTGTGGCGACAGCCGCGGCCAGAGTGGCCGCGCGGTGGTGACCTCGCGCTGCACGCGGCGGGTCGGCAGGCTCGGGCTCGTGATGGTTGCGGTCCGAGCGCAGAAAGTGTCGACATATCGGAAAACCCCGATGTCGTTTTCGGGCCTTGCAGACGGAATTTCTTACCGAGATCCCCCCGATGGTGGTAGATTGACTCGTCGGAGCGAATGACCTTGTTCAAGCGTCGTTGACGGGCCGAGGAACGTTGTCCCGGTCCAAAAGGTCCTCATCAACTGAGGCGTCCATTTTTTCAGTCGAGGGAGCGCGCGAGCGCTTCCGCAGAAACGGAGCACGATTCATGAAGCGTCGCAGTACTCGATTTACGTTGGGTCTTGCCCTGTCGGCGGGCACGTTGATGAGCCTGAGCAGCGTCATGGCCCAGACCCCGAGTCTGGTTCGTGACATCAACACGACGGTCGGCGCCTCGGGCGCGAGCTCGGCGCCGACGCAGCGCAGCGTCGAGCAGGGCCAGGCCGTGCTCGGCGGCTTCGTGTACTTCATCGGCACGGACAACGCCTCCGGTGGCGAACTCTTCCGCACCGACGGCACCGCCGCGGGCACGACGCTGGTGCGCGACATCTTCGCGGGCTCCGGCAGCAGCGCGCTGTCGAACCTGACGGTTGTCGGGACGCAGATCTTCTTCTCGGCCAACGACGGCTTCAACGGCGCGGAACTGTGGGCGACCGACGGCACGCCGAGCGGCACGCGCATGGTCCGCGACATCAACCCGGGCCTGACGGGCACGACGCTGAACGTTTCGACCCCCACGCTCATCACCGCGTTCCCCACGATCAACGGTCCCCGCGCCATCTTCTGGGCGACGACGGTGTCCAACGGCAACGAGCCGTGGATCTCCGACGGCACCTTCAACGGCACGTTCGCGCTGGGCGATCTGAACCCGGGAACGGGCGGCTCGACCTCGGCACCGTTCACGTTCGTCGATGTGACGGGCAATCCGCAGATGATCTTCGCGGCCAACTTCGGCACCACCGCCGGCGTTGAGCCCGCGATCGCCAGCAGCGGCGGCGCGTTCCAGGTCACGGACCTGAACCCCGGCGCGGCTTCTTCGAACCCGACCAACTTTGTGCAGCTCGGCACCGACGGGCCGGTGCTCTTCCGCGCGACACAGACCTCTCCGACGAACGTCGGCACGGAGCTGTTCGGCTTCAATCCGAACACGAACACCACCGCGCTGGTCAAGGACATCCAGGTCGGCACCGGCTCGAGCATGAGCGGCACGAGCTCGTGGCTGACCCGGTTCGGCAATCTCGTCTACTTCGCCGCGAACAACGGCGTTGACGGCGTGGAACTCTGGCGCACCGACGGCACCGATGCCGGCACGGTTCTGTTCGCAAATATCAACACGACGTCGCCCGCGGCATCGTCCGCCTCGAACCCCGCGAGCCTGACGGTCTCCGGCGGCCGTCTGTTCTTCACCGCCACGAGCGGCGCGACCGCGGCGGTCCCGAGCGGCGTTGAGCTGTACTCGACCGACGGCACGACGACGGCGCTGGTGCGCGACATCACCCCGGGCGCGACCGGCACCTTCGCGGCCAACGCCCAGATCGCCATCATCCCCGGCGCTGCGGGCGAGGTGTTCTTCGGCGCCAACGACGGCACGACCGGCGTTGAGCTGTGGAAGTCCGACGGCACCACGCCGGGCACCAACCGCGTGGCCGACCTGAACCCCGGCACGCTGCAGGGCTTTGCGACCGGCACCGCGCCGACGACGGCGCTGCTGGCCCGCCTGCCCTCGGGCGAGGTGGTCTTCCAGGGTACGGAAGGCACCGCGGGCGTGGGTCTTGAGCTGTACAAGTCCAACGCCGCGGGCACCGCCGCGACGCTGGTCAAGGACATCAGCAGGACGACGGGCTCGTCGTTCCCGCGTAACGCCGTGGCGTTCAACGGGCGACTGGCCTTCAGCGCTGACAACGGCGCGGCGGTCGGCTCTTCGGGCATCACCCCGCCCGAGGGCTTCCGCGGCCGCGAGTTGTACCTGTCCGACGGCACGGCGGCGGGCACGCGGATTGTCCGGGACATCAACCCGGGCGCGACGGCGGGCTTCACGGACGGACTTTCGGCCTTTGGCGGCGTCATTCCGACGACCAACCGCATCTTCTTCCGCGCTATTGACACCGGAACCAATGGCGAGATGTGGTCCTCCGACGGCGTGCTGCCGGCCGACCCGACCGACCCGGGCGTGAACCCGGGCACATCGCTCACGCGCGACATCAGCGCGGCGGGTGGCTCGATCCCGGCCGCGCTCCCGGCGGGTTTCCCGGTTCCGAATGACTCCCTGGTGAAGGCTCCTTCGGTCGGCAATCGTGCGTACTTCACGGCCAGCGATGACATCATCGGCACCCTGGGTTTCGAGCCCTGGAGCAGCGATGGCACGGAAATCGGCACGAACGTGCTGCGCGACATCAATCCGACGGCGGGTTCGACGTTCACCGTTCCGCCGGTGTCGTTCAACGGCCGCGTGTACTTCGTGGCCAGCGATGGCGCATCGGGCGCGCAGTTGTGGTCGACGAACCTCGACCCGTCCGACCCGACCAACAACACGCGTCAGGAGACGAACCTGAATGCCCCGGCCGGCACGGCTACGCAGGTCTTGGGCTCGTTCAACAACGAGCTCTACTTCATCGCCAACGACGGCGTGACCGGCTTCGAACTCGTCAAGTACGACCCGGCCAACGCGTTCTACCTCAACGGCGGCTCGGGCGCGACGCTGATCGCCGACATCAATCCGGGTCCGACCGGGGGCTTCGGCTTCATCCTCTACCGTCAGGCCTGGCGCGGCCACCTGTACTTCATGGCCAGTGACGGCGTGTCGGGCCAGGAGCTCTGGCGCACCGACGGCGTGCCGATCACCAACCCGGCCGACGTCAACGTTGTCGGCACCGGCGGCTCGGGCACGTTCCGCGTGGCGGACATCAACCCGGGCAACCTCAGCGGCTTCCCGAACAGCATGTTCATCGCCGGCACCGCGCCGAACGATCGCCTGTGCTTCTTCGCCGACCTGGGCGACACGACCAACAACCCGGCCTCGGGCTTCGCCGACGGCACGATCCAGAACGACAAGCTCTTTGCCTATGACGGCACGATCGCGCCCGACCAGAACGTCGGCACGGTCAACCCGGGCATCGTCCGCCTCGACCCGGCACCGGCGTCGCAGTATCAGTCCTTCGGCTGGATCGCGACGTCGACGGCGTCGACGGGCTTCGGCTGGACGCAGTCGATCAACGGCAAGGGCTACTTCATCGGCTACACGCCCGAGACGGGCGCTGAGCTGTGGAGCACCGACGGCACCCCCGCCGGCACGCAGATCGTCGCCGACCTGAACCCCGGTCCGGCGTCGTTCTCGGGCATCAGCGGTTGGGCCACGGTTCTGCAGTACGTCCCCGAGCTCTCGGCGATGTTCTTCACCGGTCACGACGGCGTGACGGGTACGGAACTGTGGAAGCTCAGCTTCGCCCCGCCGTGCACGTCGCCGAGCGTCGGCACGCCGCCGGCCTCGCTCAGCCGCCTGAGCGGTCAGCCCGCGTCGTTCACCTTCACCGCCTCGGGCACGGGCCCGCTCTCGTTCCAGTGGCAGAAGGACGGTTCGAACATCGTCGGCGAGACCGGCGCGACCCTCA
>JAJTHN010000013.1 GCA_021297895.1 Phycisphaeraceae bacterium
ACACTCCCCACAACCACGGACGCGGGATGGTGCCGCCGCTGCCGCGAGTGTGTGGGAGTTGTCGGCGAATCGGGGCGGTCGTACCGCTGAACCTGGAACCGTCAGCGTGTTGACCAAACGCCCAAGCAAAAACGCACCGCCTCGTCGCGACCCCCCAAGCCCCCCCAGCCCGACGAGCCGGTGGCACGCCGCGGAAACCAACCGGTGCCACGCACCCGATGACCGGAGGAGCGTTGATGTACAGGATCGCCACACTCGCTTTGTTGTTCGTCCTGTCGATGCTCGCCCTCATGCCGGCGTGCGATCGAATCGTCGGCAGACCACCGGCGGTTCCGTTCTGTCTGCCGGTGCATACCGCGAGCATCAGGCTCACTCATGATGACGCATCTCGCCAGTTGGGTCACCTTGGAATCGCCATCTCCAGAACAGACCTTGCCATGCGCAAGAGTTCTGTCGGAAGCGATCGGTACTTGATTCGGAGTGTGCTCGTAGGGCCGCAAAGCCTGCAAGAGACGGCTCGAATGCGTCAGCGGCGGCAACTTGCGCAGGCCACTGGTGACGAAAGCTCTATACCCGATGACGACATCGCTCCGAAGCTCCTGACGCAAGACGAGACCGCGTTCTTTCGCGCTGGCGCGGTGATTGAGTTTGATGTCGCCACCGGTGAGCTCCGTCGCGCCACCAACGCGGACTGGGATGCAGCGGAGCCGACCATTTATGATGATCATCGGCAGAGGAGCGATGTGGATGATCCTCGGCCACCTGCTCCCCGTCCACCTCCTCCCCCTGCCGATGCTCCCCGTGACCTTGACCGACTTATGCAACGCTATGGTGGTCCGGCCTTTCGTCCGTTGCAGCTCGCCCACGAAGGCCGCATGATCGCGGTCGCCACATTCGGTGACAACCTCGAAGCGGAGCCCCGCGCCGGGTTCGATCCGAGCAAAGGCGTAATCCGGCCGTACAACAACGATGATCCCGAAACGTTCGACGATAAGCGAATCTACATCCAGTTTTATGACTACGACACAAGGAGCACGGTCGGATGTCTCACCCGCTGTCAGCGGGTGTCGGTGCTTTACGCCGGGGGTACCTTCGCATCGATCCGTACCCCGGATGACCAGTATCTTCTGGTCGTGAGTGCGGAGCCGCTCAGTCTGAAATGGGATGTTGTCGAAGTCACCGTGAGCGCGGTGCGAATCCCCGAGCCCGCGAAAGTCGGCGTCGATGGAGCCGTCGGTAAAGAATGACGAGGGCGTGGCACGGGACCAGCGATCAAAGTACACTCCCCGTGTTGATCGAACGCCCAAGCTAGAACCCACCGGTTCATCGCCACCCCCGAGCCCGACGAACCGGTAGCACTTCGCGGGGACGAACCGGAGCCAAGCGCCCACGACAATGGAGCAGCCGGGTGCCACGCTTCCGTCCGGACAATGTTCTAGAATACTTGGGTTCGACTATCTGAGCCGCGGCGAAGATCCTGTAAAAGTGAAAAGAGAAGGTATTGACTGCAGATGCAGGCTCAGTGTATTCTCGAACATCGTGGCAGTCGGTTCGGACTCTTTCCACAGGAACATCGTCATGACTGGCTCATTCTCTGTCGTCGCGAGTCTTGCTTGCGGGCTCCTCGCTGGTGCTGTCAACGCTCAGGGCCCGTGGACTCCCCCGGTCGCGGCACCGCTTTCTCCCGAGGAGATGCAAGCGGTCACCTTCGTATCCTCGATGAAGATCGAGGTTGGAAACTGGAGCGTCAAGCCGATCTATCGCCCCCTTCAGTCGCAAGTCCGCGTCATCGGATTCCTCGTCACGGCCGATCAGGGATCGCGGATCGGCTCGAACTATGGTGCGGTGTTCTTTGAGCGTCCGGCTCAGGACGACACAACGCCCTGGTCCGGGCGGGCCTGGTCGGCTTCTACCGCCCATACGGCTGCGGGCTGGCTGAAGCAGCACTTCAACATTCCCGACTTTCAGGATCAGGACTGGGAGATGCCGCTTGTCGGCATGGATCAGATGGTCGGCCCTGAACCTTATGTGAATGGATTTGCAGTCGAGGATTCACTGGGACAGCTGGTTGCAGCATTCGATCATGAACCCCGCCTCCATGTCCTCGAGCTCCTGCAGGTCAACGGGTATCCTGTCGCCGACATTCCCTTTGAGATGGCGAGCTCGCCGGACTCCGCTCGATGGCTTTCGCAGAACGCGATGTTCTTCGAAAGCGTGATCGGTCAGAAACTGTCAGCGGAAGAGTTTACGGCCGCTGTTCGCAGAAAGAGCGACCTGGGGCCATGGCCCGCGCGGCCTTTCTCGTGGGAGCAACCGTGCCTTGCGGAGCGCATCGTTGGTGAGTGGAAACCGATCGGGGTGCCGTGCGCTTGCAGGACCTACGGACCATTTCCCATCGTTTGCGGAACATTCACCGCGGACGCCCGCGGAAAACTGAGTTTTCGACTGCCTTGGCCGCCGCCGCTCGGGACGTTGGCCGAGTTTGAGTTCGGCGTCAACGCCGTGGTCAACATTTGTATCTGCGGCTGGGAGCGTCGGTGCTTCGGAGCTGCATCACGTACGGTCAAGATTGTGCATCCCGATTGCACGGTTGAGGAGTACAGCGAGATATCAGAATCTGAACGCGCATTCCATGAGTATGGATACGTGGTGGCCGCATCAGAGGCTGCGTGCGCACTCTACCCGCCTCCGGCTCATCTCCCGCCTGATAGTCAGCCGTGCGGGCTCAGGGTGCCGACCCAACATGATCCATGATGAGCTGTGCTGGACCACGTTGTTGGCCAGATATCATGATGCGCTGGCCCTTTCTGACCCGCCCGTGATCGGAGCAAGCGGCAAGCACATCGGCCAGTTGCTTCGCCTGACGAACCAACGCACCGGAGCCGATACCCATGCCCCTTGTGATCTCCGCCGTGGGCGGTCTGGTGCTCGCACTCGCTCTGCACTTCTGGCTTGCCGCGGAGGCGACGGCAACGCTCCGTGCCCGCCGTCCGGGGGATCCGGGCGTTGTGCTGGTCGCGAGTTTCGGCCGCAACTGGGCCGTGTACTCGGATCGGCGCTGGTGGGCCGAGGTGCACTCGATCGACTCGGGATGGCAGTCGGCGAGGGTCACCGACGCTTCGGGCCGCGAGATCTTCATGGACCTGCCGTCGTTCGCCGGGAATCACTTTGTGGATGATCTGGACCGCGCGCACGGCGGTCGGTACAGGGGCCAGATTCTCAGCAGCGGCTGGCCGATGCGGACGTGGGTTGTGGTCAGGGCCAGCGGGCTGGACGCGGGATCCGGCAAGACGGCGCTGGAGTCGGCGCGGTGGTCCGGGCTTGTTGTCAATGCCGCGGTGTGCGTGATCGGCGTGTTCTGCGTTGAGACCGCACGCCGGCGCTTGTTCGGCCACATCGCCGCGAAACTCCGCGAGGGCTGGTCGTGCTGCCCGGCCTGCGGGTACTCGCTGGCGGAGCTGCCCGAGGGCCCGCGGGTGTGCCCCGAGTGCGGCGCGGCGAGCACGGGGGGCGGGGGCGGGGGCAGGGGCGGGGGCGGGAGCGCGGGCGGCGCGGGCGGTGGCGGGGCAGCGGTTGTGTAGCGGCTCGTCCGCTGGAAACCTGGGAGCGTGGCACCGGTTCGTCGTGCTTTGGGGTGGCGACGAGCCGGTGCTTTCTCGCTTCGGCGATCGAGAAGCATGGACTCCGCTCGGCGCACGGAGGTTGACCGTGCCAACGTCTGGCGGACACCCGCCCGGGCCGCCGTTGAGCCCGAAATGCTGCGCCCTTCGTCGCCGGGGGTCGAGCAAGTCCGCGAGCGCGGCCCCCGGGATGACGCCGCGGCGTGATGCGATTCTGAAGAGGTCGTCGAACATGCGGAGGTTGAGAGCAGCACCGGCGGCTGCGGGGCGAAGCGCGGCACGAACGCAATGGCGTGCGCGATGCGGGGGTTCCGCGCGACGACTCGCGACGCGCCCCGGCTATGGATGGGCACGCCGTCGGCCTGCGTGATCGGCAGGGCTGCGCACCCGTGCCACCAACTCCGAGAGACTCGGCGGCGAGCCCGGCGGCCGGACCGACGCTGAGGGATCGCTCCCCGGCTCCATCGGACGCCGGATCGCCCACCCACCGACGCACCGAAGCGCAGAACCACCGAAGCGCCGGATCCTCACCACTCCCCCACTCCTCCTCTCCCCGACTCCCCCCACCCTCCGATCACCCGCCGGACTTCAGGTCGGTGGGCTTGTTGACGGTGTAGAGCGTTGGGAGGAGGTAGTTCCGGCCCTTGTACACGAAGACCTGGCCGGAGACGGTGAACGAGATGGACTCGCCGCCGCGTTCGGCGAGCTTTTCCATGGCCATGAGGTTGAGGCAGGGCATGAGGACCATGGGGGCGATGGCGGTGCCCTTGGCGTCGTTCTCGAAGGTCAGGAGCCACTCGCCCGCAGCGCCGCGGGCCATGCGGCCGGCGCGGGAGGCGATGAACGATCCCTCGCGCAGCAGGCTGCCCGAAACGGTCGCGACCCCCGGGGCATTCGGCCCAGCATTGGGGCCAGCACCAGGGCCAACACCGGGAGTGGTGCCGGGAGTCGCGCTCGGCAGCGGGCGGCCGACTTCGCGTGCGGCCTTTTCCAGATCCTTCATCACCTCTTCCGGCACGGCGTTGCCCGGGGGCGCGGAGGGAGCGCCGGGGGCCGGGGAGGCCGGGGGGGTTGCGGGGGCGGGTGTTGCGGTGGCGGGGGCTGGCGGCGTGCTGCTTTGGCCGGAGGCGGCCGGGGAGATCAAGCCGCCGAGCGTGAGCCCGAAGCCGATGCCGGTGATCAGGATGACCGATGCCCCGCCCAAGGATCGAAGCGTGCCCTGCTGTGCCATGTGAGTGCCTCCGGGAAGTTGGAGCAAGGGTAGACGATCGGGACGACCGGGCGGGACGGAGCCTGGGCGGGGGCGAGGGCGAGGGCGGCGGCGGCGGCGGGCGGCGGGGCGGCGGCGGCGGCGGCGGCGGGGCGGCGACAGCAGTCCGGCGCGAATTTGAGGTACCCCGAACGTTCTCGGGCGGGCGAAACGAGGCTTGTCCTTTGCGATCGGTGTGCGTTGGGGCATTTGCGGCGCACACATGACGCATGGTCTTGGCCGGCGGCGGCCATTGATGTCATTGTGCCGCGGATGCGGACTTGAGGAGGAAGAAGATCAGCGATCCAGCCTCGATGCCGGTGACCCAGTTGCTGCACGCCGCGGGCGATGGTGACTCGCGCGCGGCCAGCGCGCTGCTGCCGATGGTGTACGAGGAGCTGCGGCAGCTTGCCTCGGCGCGGCTGGCACGCGAGCCGGGCGGCGGGGCGGGGTTCACGCTGCAGCCGACGGCGCTGGTGCACGAGGCGTACATGCGCCTGGTCGGCTCGGCGGATGTTCGCTGGGATGGCAGGGCGCACTTCTTCGGCGCGGCGGCGCTGGCGATGCGGCGGATCCTCGTCGAGCGGGCGCGTCAGAAGTCGCGGATCAAGCACGGCGGGAACGTGCCGCGGGCGGATGTGGATGTCGAGCATCTGGCGCAGGTCGAGGGCGAGCCAGAGCCCGAGTCGCTGCTGGCACTGGACAGCGCGCTGGAGCAACTGGCGGCGCTGGACCAGCGCAAGCACGAGGTCGTGATGCTGCGGTACTTCGCGGGGCTGAGCATCGAGGACACGGCGCAGGCGGTGGGCGTTTCTCCGGCGACGGTCAAGAACGACTGGGTCTTTGCGCGGGCGTGGCTCAAGCGCGCGATCGCGCAGGCCGATGAGCAGGGCTCGGGACGCGGCGCATGAACCCCGGCGCGGAGAACGAGCGTGGGATCACGCCCGCGCGGCAGCACGGATCGGGCGGCATGGGCGCGGTGTACCTGGCCGATCAGGAGCGGCCGCGGCGGCCGGTGGCGCTGAAGCTCATGCGGCGGACGCTCGGGGCCTCGCACTCCAGCCCCGCCTATGCGCGGCTGCTGCGGCGGTTCGAGCACGAGGCCGATGTGCTGGCGCGGCTGAAGCACCCGGGCATCGCGCAGATCTACGAGGCCGGCACGTTCGAGCTCGACGGTCTGCGGCACCCGTACATCGCGATGGAACTCGTCCCGGGCGTCTCGCTCACGCAGCACGTGCGCGACAAGCGGCTGTCCACGCGCGGGCGCTGCCTGCTGCTGGCCAAGGTCTGCGACGCGGTGACGCACGCGCACCGCAACGGCATCATCCGCCGCGACCTCAAGCCCGCGAACATCCTCGTTGACGAGCAGGGCGAGCCGAAGATCCTGGACTTCGGCGTCGCGCGGGCCGACAACGCCCAGGCGTAGATGACCAGCGTGCACACCGGCGTCGGGCAGCTCATCGGCACGCTGCCGTACATGAGCCCGGAGCAGGTGCAGGGGACCGAGAGCATCGACAGCCGCAGCGATGTCTACGCGCTGGGCGTGCTGCTGTACGAACTGCTGGCCGACTGCCTGCCGTACGACGTGCGCAACTGCTCGCTGCCGGAAGCGGCGCGGATCATCCGCGATCAGGAGCCGCGGCGGCTGAGCACGATCGACCGCGTGTTCCGCGGCGATCTGGAGGTCATCACCCTCAAGGCGCTGAACAAGGACCGCGACCGGCGGTACCAGACCGCGCAGGATCTGGGCGCGGACCTGCGGCGGTTCACCGCCGGAGAGGCGATCGCGGTGCGTCGGGACTCGGCGCTGTACGTGCTGCGCAAGCAGATCGAGCGGCACCGCGGGCTGTCGATCGCCGCCGCGTGCGTGGCGGCGGTGATCCTGGGGCTCGGGGTCTTCAGCGCGGTGCAGGCGATCACCGCCAGCAGGCTGGCGCGTTCGGAGGGGCTGGCCAAGACCGAGGCGCTGAGCTCGCTGGAGCAGGCCCGGCGCGAGCGGGCCCGCGCCGACGAAGCCGCGGCCCGGGCAAACCGCGAACTTGCGCGCAGCCAGGTCGAGCAGGGCCGGCTGCAGGCCATCGCGGGCAACGCCACGACGGCCGAGCAGCTCATCTGGCCCGAGCACCTGCGGAACCCGGAGTCCCGGTACACGTTCTACGCGCTCTGGGAGCTGTACCTCAACCAGCCGGTGCTCGCGACATTCGCCAACGCGAGCACGGGGGGCTTTGCGATCGCGACACGCCCGGAACGGACCGATGCGGCCGGCGATGCGGCGTTCATCGCGGGCAACGACGCGGGAGAACTGCGGGCGTTCGCCGACGACTTCTCCCGCGTGGTCTGGTCAACGCGGGCGCACGATCGCCCGCTGACCGCGACGGCCTTCGCGGGCGGCGCATCGCTGGTGGTCTCGGGCGATTCGGAGGGGCTGCTGCGCATCTGGCGATCACGCGATGGAGCGCACGTGCGCGACCTTTCGCTGTGCGGCGCACCGATCCGGGAGATCCTGAGCGTCGCGATGCCCAGCAGCGAAGACCCATCGCGATCGGCGGTCCTCTGCCTGGTCAACGAGAACGAACTGCGGGTGATCGATCTTCAGGACGGACGAGAGCTGGCCGCGTAGACCGGCGATGCCAGGAGGATTGTCGATATCACGATGCACCCCGATGGTGCCAGCGTTGTCGCGGCGTTGCAGGGCGGACTGATCATCCGCAGCGATCTGCAGGGCCGGGAGCTCGGCCGCTTGCATGCCGATGATGCGATGGAAATCCACCGCGTGGCCGTCTCGCCCGATGGAACCATGCTCGCGGTCGGGCTGTCGATGCACGGCGTCCGCGTTCTGGACAGCGCGACGGGCAGGGTGATCGCCCGCATCCCCATCGGCATCTCCAGCGTGCAGACGCTCGCGTTCACGGATGACTCGCGGCGGCTGATCTCCGGCTCGTGGTGGGGCGTATCGGTGGATGATCCTCGCACCGGTCGGCGCGAGCAGCGCGTGGCGACCGCCACGAGCACTCGCGGCGGCGCGTTCATCGGCGGCACGACCCACTTTGTCACGCTGTGCGAAGACGCGGTCCGCGTCATCGACCTCTCCGAACGACCGGGTCGTACGCTCAACACCGAAGCCGAGACGCTCGCGGTCGTCGCCTTCAGCCCGGACGGCGCGACGACGGCCATCGCCGATGCACGCGGCTCGGTCCGGCTCTATGACACCCACACCGGCGAGCTCCAGCGGACGCTAAGCGACGCGCCGGTGAACGCCCGCCCGCGCGGGCTGCGCTTCGATCCCACCGGACGCTGGCTGATCCGCACGACCATGACGCACAGCGTGGCGATGTGGGACCTCTCCAAGCAGGCCGGCACCGATGGCGCTCGCGCCAGACGCGGGCCCGCGGCGGTGATGCACTCGCGCACGCCGCGGAGCCTGGACTTCTCGCCCGATGGCTCGCTGATGGCCACCGCGGCGTGGGGCGGCAGGGGGCCGCGGTTCTCGATCATCGACACGCGCGACTGGTCCGAGGTCCGCTCCTGGTCGACCGACGGGGCCGAGCCCATGTCCGTGTCGTTCGCGCCCGATGGGCGGCGCATCGCCACGGCGGACCGCTCGGGCGTGATCCGGATCGTCGATGCCCTCAGCGGCGAGGTGCTCGACACGATCCGAACAGACCTTACGCCATGGGTCGTGCGGTTCAGCCCGGATGGGCAGCGGGTGGTCTGGGGGAACTGGACGCGCCGCATCTATGTGTACGACGTCGGCGAGCGTCGCATCGCACGCGAGTTGACGGGGCACTCAGCGCTGATCATCGACATCGACTTCCAACCCGGCGAGCCGACGATCTTCGCCAGCGCATCGACCGACGGCGTCGTGAAGCTCTGGGACATTCAGGGCCAAGATGAGCCGGCGCTGCTGACGATCCCCGCATCGACCAGCGGGGAGATTTCCAGCATCGCCTTCTGCCCCGCCGCGGCGAAGCTGCCCATGCTGGCCATCGCCGGGGCCAACCCCGATGCGAGCAACAACACCCGCGGCGAGGTGCAGTTCTGGAACCTGCGGTACTTCAACCGGCACATTGCCGGCGCGCTGCAGCACAAGCTCGACACCGGCGACCCGCGCGTCGTCGGCTCGCCAAACGAGGCGTCGCTCCGCGAGCAACTGGAGCTGCTGCGACGCTACTCCGGCTGGAGCCCGGGTTCGATGCTCGAGCGGCCGCGGAACCCGCCTGTTCAGACCGGCGCCAGGGACCACCAGCCCTGACCATCGCTGACCACGCGGCGGAGCGGCTCGCCCGGCTCGTGGTCAAGGTACAGCAGCCAGCCGTTCTCGCACGCGCGCCGGAGCAGCCAGCCGCGGGAGCGCATGCTCGTGTAGGGCTCGACGTCGTACGCGAGCGAGTACGCGCGACCCGCGTGCCACGCGGTCGGCATCACATCGGGCGTGAAGACGATCATGCGGCCCATCTCGTCCTCGAACCGCACCGCCTGCTGGCCCCAGGTGTGCCCCGGCACACGCATGACCCAGATGCCCGGCATGATCATCGTCTCGAGTTCCGCATCGGGTCGCTCGGGGCGCGTCGGGTCGCCCGGCGCGGGGCCCGCATCAGGGAGCGTGAACGGGCTCGGGGTGTCGGCGAGCTCGATGTGCTCGCGCAGCGGCAGGATGTGATCGCTGAAGTACGTCCGCGTCATCATGCCGCGGCCGGCCAGCGCATCCTCCCACTCGCGACGCTGCACGTGCACGCGCGCGTTCGGGAACGTGCGTCGAACGCCGTGCGTGATCGCGCCCTCCTTGCCCGTGAACGCCCCGGCCGGCCCGACCCACTCGGGCTCCTCGCCCGCACGGACCTTTCGCGTCAGCCCGCCGGCGTGATCAAAGTGCAGGTGGCTGATCACGACCGCGTCGATGCGCTCGCTGGCGACACCCAGTTCATCCAGCGCCGTCTGGACCCATCGCCCATCAAGGTCGAAGAGCTTGCGCGAGGCCTCGTCGAGCTTGTCGCCGGTGCCGGCCTCGATCACCACGAGCCGTGGGCCGGGGCCGGTCCCCAGCCGCTCAAGCAGCAGGCAGTTGTGGCACAACGTCACACGGTTGCGATCGTCGGTCGGAACCGAGCGGGACCAGACGACCCGGGGGATCAGGCCCATCATGCAGCCGGCATCGAGCTTGAACGCACCCGCACGCAACGCGTTGAATCGATATCGAACGCTCATGCGGTCAGCGTAGACCGACCGCGCTGACCGCGCACGACCGCGCCGAGCAGGATCATCACGGGGCACGCAGCGTCAGCGTGAATGTTCGCGGCTCGTTCCCGCCGCGGCGGATGACCACCTCCACACGGTCGCCCGCGGCCATCGGCGCCAGCACCCGGGCCAGATCGTTCAGGTCGTGAACACGCCGCCCCGCGACCGACAGCACGACATCGCGGATCCGCACCCCCGCGAGATTCGCCTCGCCCGTGGTCACATCCGAAACCTCCAGCCCGTCGCCGGCCGGGCGGATGCTCAGCGGCAGTTCGACCTTGGCCGCATCGTTCTGGTCGGGCACGCGCTCGAGCGTGCGGATCCACGCGCGCCACTGCTTCTCGACCTCCGCCGCGGACATTCCGAAGGCCGACTCGATCGCGGCCTTGCCCGTCGGATCGGCATCGAAGCCCGCGACATAAGCGGTGTACCACGCGCGCAGCACGCCGCGCTCGTGCATGAACAGGAAGATCGACCGCGCCACGGCGTAGTTGGCCAGCGGGTTGCTCGAGACGAAACGATCGGCATCCTTGGCGAAGAACTTCTCCCACGCGGGCAGGTTGCCCACGCGCGCCATGCCCAGCACCTGGTTGGTGCGCCAACTGCTGATCGGCACCAGCCTCTCGCGCCCGTCCGGATCGGTCTCGATGCGGATGTCCTCGACCAGCGAGCAGAGACCCTCCTGGATCCACGTCGGCTGCACGCGCCCGCGCCGGGCCATGTCACGCCAGTGCAGAACGTGCAGGTATTCATGGCGCAGCGAGGAGCCGAGGTTCTGCGTGATGAGTTCCTTGCGATCGTGGTCGTACACACCGCCGACGCTGCCGGCCTTGGCGCCCATGGTCTGCGCGGCCCAGCGGTTGAAGTCCCGCACCGTCGGCAGAACAACGAGCACCCACGGATCCGGGCGTCGCGGGTCGGCGCTCATCGCGCTCTCGCCCTCGGGCAGCACGCTCTGCTCCCACCACGCGGTGAGACGGTCGATCTCCTCGCGCACGCCGCGGAGGCTGCTGGCGGGATAGCCGCTGAGAAACGCCAGCCGCCGCTGCTCATCGCGCTGCGCGACATAGGTCTTGCCGAAGCCATTCTGGGCGCGCTCGAGCCGGGCGTCGATCGTTGCGTCCTGAACCTCGCGCCACGCATCGAGCACACGGGCCACGCCGTCGCGCTCGCGGAGCGGGCGCATCGCCGGATCGCGGACGAGCGGGTGAAAGTCGACGAAACCGCGCACAACGGCCTGCTGGAACGCCTCCTCGGCATCATCCATGCGCCCGCGCATCGTCAGCACGCACGCGAGGTTGTACCACGCGATGTACTCATCGGGCGTCAGCTCGATGATCCTGCGAACGAGCCCCTCGGCCTTGGCGTAGTCGCGAGCGAAGAAGGCCTCGACGAACCGCTCGTTGATCGCTCTGGCCTCGCGCCGAGCGTCGCTCTCGCTGCGAACGGAGATCGGCGGGCGGGCGTCGCTCTGCGCATACGCCGCGACCGGGCCGAGCCGCGATCCGGCCGCGAGCGGAATCGCAAACACGCCCGCCAGCAGCATGACGCGGTAAGCAGCGCGTTGCGGCGTGCGGATCATGCCCCGGGCCTCCGCGAACCCCACGGTCCATCGGCGGCGACGCGGGCGACGCCGCGGCGGATCGCCACGCGACCGGTCGCCAATGCGTGCACGGCCATCGGCAGCGCGATGAGTTCCTCATCAAAGACCCGCCGGGCGAGCGATTCGGGCGTGTCGGCCGGGTCATCGAGCACGGGGCAGGTGCGCTGCAGCACGATCGGGCCCGTGTCGAAACGCTCATCGACCATGTGCACGGTGCAGCCGGAGACCTTCGCTCCCGATGCGAGCACCGCCGCGTGGGCGTGGTGGCCATACATGCCCTTGCCGCCGAAGGCCGGCAGCAGCGCGGGGTGGATGTTGACGCAGCGATGCTCGAAGCCCGCGGGGATTCGCAGGAGCTTGAGATAGCCCGCGAGCACGACAAAGTCGATCGCGCGTGCCGCGAGTTCCCGGCCGAGCAACTCGGGCGCGATCACGCCGGGCATCGTCAGCGTCTCGATCCCGGCGACGCGGGCACGCTCGGCGCCGGCGCAGGGTCCGGAGGCGATGACCAGTTCGACGCGTGCGCCGATGCGCTCGGAACCGACGGGCCCGCCGCCCGCGCAGCACGCGTGCAGGTTCATGAGCGACCGCCCGCCGCCGCTGATCATCACGCACAGACGAGCGACAGGACCGGCGGGCATCGGCACGGTCCAATCGTCAGGGCCGGTCGGAGCCGACTCGCCGCCGGGCTGTCGGCCCGCGTGCGTCACTTGGCCGCCTTCACCGCCGAGGACTCATCGCGCACGAGCGTCAGACCGCTGTCGAGTTTAGTCGCTTTGAGCAGGTGCGTCAGGTTGTCCGAGAGGCCGAAGATGGCCATCTTGCCCTTGCCCGCGCGGCAGTTGCGGTTGAGCGTCACGAGCATGCCCAGGCCGACGGACGAGACGAGCTGAACGCTGGAAAAGTCCAGTGCCAGGCGGTGGCCCGTGTTGCGGACCGCCGGGAGCAGTTCGCCCTCGATGATCCCCGTCTCATACTGCCCGATCTTCTCGCAAACGATCGTCGCGACGAGCACCCCGTCGATCATCTTCGCCTTGATCAGCGTGGACTGCAGCATGTCATCCTCGTTCCGCCCCCCCACCCGCGTTGAGTTCAACCGCACAGAGGATAGCGTCCCGCCCCGCGAACGCGCGGCGGTTGGCTGCCCGACCGGTGACTTGTCGATCGCGAACTGGCCCGCGCCGGCGGGATCAGCTCGCGGCCCGAATGGCCGACTCCTGGTCGCTCTTGATGTAGATGCTGCTCCAGACGGGCGTCATCTTCAGGAGTTTGACCAGATCCTTGTTGACGTTGAACAGCACGAGCCGGCCCTTCTTGGCGGCACAGGCCTTGTACAGGTCCGTCAGCAGGCCCAGACCCATCGGGGCGACCATGGTCACATCGCCGAAGTTCAACGCGAGCTTGCCGTTGAGTTTCCCGACCAGTTCGAGCAGGTCGGTACGGATGGCGTCGACCTCGTACCGGTCGATTTTCTCGCACGTCAGCTTCGCCACGAGCACGCCGTTGTGCATCTCGGCTTGAACGTGCGTTGAACTCACCAGACTCATGCGAACCCCTTACGCATCCTGTGCGCTCGAGCGAACCCACCAAGCCAACCGGCCGCGCTCTACCACGAGTCCGAACGCGTGAAGAACTCAGAACTTTGCACCCCAGGGCCAAAAGAACATCGGCCCTTTCAATCCTCGACTCCTAGAGAGTACACCCTGTTTATACCGAATGCAAGGCGATCAGATCATGAGGAATTCTCCAAGTTGCCGGCCGAATGGATCGAGCTTCTTCGGCCATCTCTCGTGATCATGCTTCGTACTTTAGTCAAAGTCCGTGAAATAGCACGATCATCATCAATTACCCCAACAGATCACTATTCCGACTCAACTGGGGAAGGGCTCCCACGCCTCGGATGACTGCTCAACCACTCATGCGGAGGATCATCCGGAGTTCGGCCACTGGTCTCAGCGAA
This sequence comes from Phycisphaeraceae bacterium, assembly GCA_021297895.1. GTDB lineage: Bacteria > Planctomycetota > Phycisphaerae > Phycisphaerales > UBA1924 > JAJTHN01. The sequence continues at coordinate 13,668 of JAJTHN010000013.1, forward strand.
TACAGCGGCGAGTCGGCCGCGGAATGTCGGCCGTATCCTCCGGAATGCCATCTTCTCCGACGGTCGCCGACCCCCACATCCCGGAGCCCGGTGATGCCGACCTTTCGACGCATCGACTGGCGCTCCGCGTGGTCACGATGCCCAAGGAGACGAACCAGTACGGCACGATCTTCGGCGGGGTGATCCTGTCGTACATCGACCAGGCCGGGTTCGTTCAGGCGCGGCGTCATGCGTGTCTGCGATGGGTGACCGTCGCGATCGACCGGGTCGAGTTCAAGCAGCCGGTGCAACTGGGAGATGTTGTCGACTTCTACGCACGCACGGTGCGGACCGGGCGCACGAGCGTGACCGTCGAGGTGGACGTGTTCGCGGAGCGGTACGCCTCGGCCCAGCGTGTTCCGGTGACCAGCGCGACACTGGTGATGGTCGCGGTGGATGAACACGGGCGGTCGATCCCGTTCGCCAGCGCGCCATCGAGCTCGCCGAACGAGGTGGCCTGACGCCCTGCCGCGTGCCGGCGCGTACGCTCGTGCATGAGCGCTCCTGAGCATGTTCATCCCGGCCCGCGTGTCACACCGCCCGCAAAGCGGAGCGAACAGCCCGATCGCCAGCTCGTCGCGGGCCTGTCATCGGCCAAACTTCTCGAGCGGTACGCGGTGGGCGTTGAGAACTTCGATCGCCGCGTCTTCTCGCTCAACGATGAGCAACTCGACATGGCCTTCCTTCCCGACGCCAAGGTCGGGCGCTGGCCGGTTCGCGTGCTGGTCGGACATTGTGCCGACGCGGAGCTGTCGTTCGTGCACCGCCTCCGCCGAACCGCGGCCGAAGATGGACCGGTGCTCGGCGCGTGGGATGAGAACGCGTTCATCGATCGCGGGCTGTACGGCCAAGCGACGCCGCTGGCGCCCAAGGGCCTGCCGATCGCGGGCGCGGTCGCGACGATCCACACGCTCCGCCAGTGGACCGGCGAGTGGCTCCGCCACGCGTTCGCGCTCGAGGGTGAGGGTCTCATGCAACGCCCGGCGATGCACACCGAACTCGGGCCAATGGTGCTCCGCGACATTCTGGTCTACAGCGTCTGGCACATCGAGCACCACGGCTGGTACCTCAACCGCAAGGTCGAGAGGTTCCTCGGGCCGGCCGAGGGGCACTGAGCACCGCCGGCGTTACTGGCCGTGATCGTCGGAGACCCCGGCGTGCGCGGGTACGCCTGCCGGCTGATTCGGCGCGGCGGGCGATTGCTTGCCCGGGGGCGTGTTCCCCGCCGCGTGCGCCGGAGCGGGCTGGCCCGTGTTCAGCGCCGTGAGCAGCTCGGTCTGCCAGGGATGCTGACCGAGCCAGTCGACCTTTCCGCTCGAGATGTCGTAGATCGCGCCGACAAGCCGGACGCGGCCCGACGTGACGGCCGATCGCAGCTCATCGCTGGTGCGGAGCAGATCAAACATGCTCTGCCAAATGTTCTCGGTGATCACCACGCGAGCAAGCTCGTCCTGTTCGAGTCCCGGGTTCGCGCGGCGGGCGCGTTCAACCGCGGGGCGGATCCGATCAACCAGTCCGCCCAGTGCGCCATGCAACTCCGCGCCGCTCGCCGCGACCGCGACGGCGCCGCAGCGGGTGTGACCCATGACCACAAGCAGCGGCGTGTTGAGGTGGCCGACGCCGTACTCGATCGTTCCCGATTCGCTGGGACCGGCGATGTTTCCGGCGACGCGAACAACGAACGCCTCGCCGACGCCGCGATCGAACACCCGCTCGATGGGAATGCGGGAGTCCGCGCACGTCAGCACCGTGACGAACGGCTTCTGTCCCTTCTCGGCGGTGTTCGAGCGGCGGGCGGCGTCGGTCGACGGGTTCTGAGCCTCTCCGGCGACCCATCGCGCGTTGCCCTCGCTCAGCAGTGTCAGCGCTCGATCCGCGTCGACCGGCTCGGCCGCGACTTCGGCTGGTTTGCTCGCGCCAGATCGCTCTGTCCGTGACTTGGGAGCGGCAGCCGGCTCGGCGGGCTCACTCGTGCCGCCCGGCGCAGTCGCGGTGCGAGAAGAGGCGGGCCCGGCGGCCGCGGGTGTGCCAGACGGCGTGCCCGATGGCGTACGCGGCCTGGCTCGCTCGCCGGCCGCGGGTGACTTTGTCGCGGGCTTGGCGCCGGGTGCCGCGGGCGTGGCCGGTGCAGCGGGGGCCGGGGCGGGGGCCGAGGCAGGAGAGTGACCGGCGGGGTGATCATCATGATCCGGAGCGGCCAGCGAGGTCGGCGCGACCATCAATCCCGCGCACGCCACGATACCAACAAGTGAGCGGCAGACACGCGAAGAACGCCGACGGTGCGGATGATTCATCGGTCAACTCCCAAGACGTGCGCACGGGCGTGCGCAGCATGCCGGAGCCAAACCGAGCCGAGAGGTCGCAACGCGCGCCCGATCGATCGTGAGGCTCCACGATGGAGTCATCGGCGAGCGGCGAGCGCGGCAGAACGCAACCCGGGGCAACCCCCGCGCAATCACCCCAGCAAGGGCGGAGCAGTGCCCCGCACAAACCGAGGGGGCTCGACGTTCTCGGGCGTGAAGTCGCACGAGTTCCGCGCCGCGGCGATCGCGCCACGCGATCACGATCGGCGGGGATCGATCCTGTCCAGACCCAATCGGACCTTCTTCTCCTCCCACTCCGTCTGCTCGCGCTTGTTGTCGCTGGCGATTCGTCCGGAGCCGCCGGAAAGCGCATCGCGGATCGCGTCGAGCTCCAGTCTGGTCAGGTGCATCGCCTGCTGGTGATAGTCTCGCCACGCTTCCATCGTCAGCGGCACGATGGGCGCGATCAGGTCGTGCATCGCGGTGGCGTACGCCCGGATCTCCTCCTGAGCATGAGCGTCCATGCGCAGCGAGAGGAAGTGCAGAATGTTGTGCAGGTCGCACTTCCAGTACCACTGGGTGTACTGCGAGACGGGCAGGCCGATTCGGGCGAGTTCACGCGACACGCCGCGCTCGGCGAGGCTGAGGTACTCGGCGTGAAGCGCCTGGGCGCGATCGAGATACGCGAGAAAGTCCTTGGCGGTGGCCAGCTCTTCGGGGGCGTCGGCATCGGTGCGGAACAGGTCGCCGGAGCCCTGACGGTTGCTGGCGCTCTGCTTGCGCACGGCCTCGAGTGTCGGGCGGTAGAACTCGTCGGGCATGACGCTGTATCGCCCGCTGTACTCGTTGACGTTCGCGGTGCGATGGCGGATCCACTGGCGCGCGATGAAGATCGGCATGCACACGTGGAACTTGAACTCAACCATCTCGAATGGCGTGGTGTGGCGGTGTCGCAGCAGGTAGCGGATGAGCCCGCGGTCCTCGCTGACCTTCTTGGTCCCCGCGCCGTAGGACACGCGCGCGGCCTGCACGATCGCGCTGTCGGCGGTCTGGCCCGCGGGCACCAGCCTGGGCATCGCGTCCATCAGCGCCACGAAGCCGTGGTCGTAGAGCCGGATTTCCTGACGCTGGCTGCCATTCATCACATCGCGGAACGGAACCTCGGCGGCCGTGCTGACGATGCGCGATGCGGCCGCGCCCGCGGGGACACCGGGGACGGGAACCTCGATCGGCCGGCCCGGCACGGGAACCGCGCCGGGGCTTGTCGAGTGCCGATCGCCGTCGATACCGGAGGCCTGATGGGTCATGGCGGCAGTTTACGCTCAAGAGACGGAGACGCCAGCGAGAAGAACATGTCCGTGACGCAGTCGACAGGTTGGCCAGAACGGCCGGACCGCCGCTATGCTCGATGAGGAATCGGCCCAAACGGGCCTTTGACCCCATAGCTCAACGGTTAGAGCAGGCGACTCATAATCGCTTGGTTCCCGGTTCGAATCCGGGTGGGGTCATTGGTGGTCGGCGGGGCGCGGCTTTAGCGTGGGCGGTGGCGCGTGGCGGAGCCGGGGGACGGCGCTGCGGCGATGCGCGGCTCCTGGGTCATCGAACAGACGCATCCAAAACCGCTGGCAGCAAAAAGCCGACGGACCCGCGGGCTGGTGCGGGTCCGTCGGAGAGAATCTCAACTGGCTGCGGGAAGGACTCCCGCAGATCGCTCGGAAAGGCCGAGACGAATCCGAATCAGGCGCGACGACGACGCATCGCGACCAGGCCACCCAGGCCCATCAGAGCCGCGGCCCCGGGGGTCGGGACGAGCTTGACGTTGCCGGAGAACGAGGCGTTGGCCTGGAAGTTGGCGAAGATGCCCTGACCGTTCACCAGCGCGGCGGGAGGCTGGCCGCCGGTGAGGATGTCGGTCAGCGAGAACGAGCCTTCCTGAGCCGCAACGCCGTTGACCAGGTCGGGGCTGGCGATCGTGCGGCCGGGCAGGAGGAGGGCCTGGAGCGGGGAGCCGAGCGTGTAGCCCAGGCCGTCCAGATCCGAGAACAGGAACGAGTTCGTACCGGAGAACCGGACGAAGGAGCCGCCGCTGGCGTCAGCGCGGAGAATGTCCACGTTCTCGTTGTTGGCGTCGTAGATGCGGAAGAAGCCGCGGAGGGGAGCGACAAAGTTGCCGCCGCCGATCGGGGTCGCCTGGCCCAGGATGAGATTCATCTCCATCCGGGCGTTGGTGAACAGAGCGGAGAAGCTGTTGGGCTCGGAGCTGCCGTCGACCAGGAACCGCAGGACTGCGGACTTATCGTACGTGAGCTGCCCAGTGCCCGGACCGGCGATGTTGTTCGCCGTGTGCGTGACCTGACGGCCATTGATCGGGTCAGCGAACGAGAAGGACAGGTCGGCGTGAGCCGCCCCGGCAATTGAGGCCACCAACAGGGTGGCGGAAACCGCGCGAAGAATCGACATAAGACACTCCCTTTCCGTCGAGCTTCCGCCCGAAAGATCCACAAACTGCCCGCCGCCGACGGGGAGAGACCCGCCATGACGGCCGACACGACACCAGAGTTTAGTACCAAAGTGGCACAAGGCCAGCTACTTCGGAACACAATCTTGCGCAGAAGTCACAGATACCCCTTTTTGGGGGTATCCGACCGGCGATGAATGCAAAAAGCCGCGATCGGATAGACCGATCGCGGCTTGACTAGCGAAAAAAAGCCACGTTAAGGCGGAGGCAATCAGCGGCGGCGACGAGTCGCAACCAGGCCACCAATGGCCATGAGGGCCGCGGCACCGGGGGTCGGGATGATCGTCACCGAGCCGGTGAAGGCCGTATCAGCCGTAAACGACGGGACCATGCCCGCACCGATGTTCAGCGGCGCACCGCTCGGAGCGCGGACGTTGGTCAGGGTGAACACGCCGTCCTGGACCGGGGAGGTCGGAACGCGGCCCGGGGCCAGCAGGGCGATTAAATCGGCCCCGAAGGTGTAGACCAGGCCGACGGGGTCCGAGAACAGCAGAGCGTTCGACGAGCCGAAACGGACGAACGCACCCGAACCCGCGTCGCCACGGAGGATGTCGTTGCCGGTGTCGGCGTTATAGATCCGGAAAAAGCCGCTCAGCGGGGCGGAAACGACGCCCATGAACGACGACGCAGTGCCGATGGCCATGTCCAGCTCCATACGCGCGTTGGGGAACGCGGTCAGGAACGGGGTGGGCTCGGTGGCACCGTTGACGATGAAGTTCAGCACCGCCGACGAGTTGTACGTCAGCCGGCCGACACCGGGGGAGGTGCCATTCGTCGTGTTGGTGATCTCGCCGGGAGTGGCGTCGGAAAACGTGAAGGACAAATCAGCAGACGCCGCACCTGCCGAAGAGAGCAGGGCCAAAGCCGAAACAGCAAGTGATCGCATCATCTCTTCTCGGACTTGCTTTCGCGAGACATTTTGCGGTTTCCACATACCGCGGTGAGAAAACATATCACGAGTTTCTGAAAACTCAAAGATACGGGACGAGAAATCTCACAGATACGGACGTTCACACGAACGGCATAAGGGCTTTCCGAACCGAACAAGCCCTCGCCCAGCCAGAGTTATCCAGACTCACACAACAATACCAAACAAAGACAGAGCGGATGCGTGATCGATTCTCGTTCGGACGATTTGGCCAAGCATGGAATCGGGCGCGACACCGGTGGGCGGCTCGAAGAGCACGATGAGGTCCCCTTCGGTTCGGCCCTGGAGCTGGACTGCGCCTCGCCGCTCGGCCGCGCCGCCGGCATCAGCACCCACGCTCGGCATCGCCGCCGCGTCCGTGCTGGTCTCGGCCTTGCCGCGGGCCGAGAGCGCGACGCCCCCCACTGTCAGCGCGACCCCGCCGGGACTGGTGCTGCACGCACCGCTTGCATCGACCTTGCGGGCGGCCTTTTGCTCTTTGCGCGAGAGGCCCTGCACGAACACGTCGAGCGTCTGGCCGACGAACGAGCGGGAAACCTCGTCGGAAATCGTGTTCTGGATCGCCAGCAGTTCGTTGTTTCGGCGGCGTTTGACCTCGTCGGGCACATCATCGACCAGGTTCTTCTCGGCGATCGTGCCGGGCCGCGGCGAGTACTTGAAGATGAAGCAGTTCTTGTACCGCACACGCCGGAGCAGATCGGCGGTGGCCTGATGGTCGGCGTCGGTCTCACCCGGAAAGCCCACGATGATGTCTCCGGCGAGCGTGAGCGGTCGCCCGATTTCCGGCTGATGCAGGAATGAGCGGGCGCGATCGATGAACTCGAGATACTCGCCGACGGTGTAGCCGCGGTTCATGGCGCGGAGCATGGTGTCCGAACCACTCTGCGCCGGGACGTGCAGATACCGGCAGATCCGGGGGCAGTCCCGCATGACCTGGAGGATGTCATCGCCGAACGATCTCGGGAAACTGGTCACAAATCGGAGCCGCTTGATGGCGGGAACCTGCTCGTGAATGCGGTGCAAAAGGTCGGCGAAACTGGTGACGTGCTCGCCCTTTTCGAGCTTGTAGGGGTCGTGGTGGATGCCGTGCTTGTGTGTGTATGCCCGGCCCTTCTGGGGCTGAATCACGCCGTCGATGGTCACGGCGTGGTCATGCTCAAATCGGTAGTGATTGACGGTCTGACCAAGCAGGGTGACCTCGATGACGCCGGCATCGGCCAGTCGCTTGCACTCATCGATGATGTGCTCGGGCGGGCGGTGGACCTCCGCGCCGCGCGTGAACGGCACGACGCAGTACGTGCAGAACTTATTGCAGCCGCGGGTGATGCGGACGTACGCGGAGCCCTGATGATCGTCGGGCGAGGTGGCGCGGGAAAGGTCCAGCAATTCAAGGGAATCCGCCGCGGCGGCCAGGGTGCTGCTTCGCCGGTTGGTGGTACCGTGTGATCCCGCGCCGTGCAGCGCGACCTGGCGCGCCGAGCGCAATCGGCTCACATCGGGCTTCTCATCCTCGGGCGTCGCGGCGAGTTCCTGAACGCTCTCATCGCTGAGCAGGCTCGCCCGCGTGCGCAGGGCGTTATCGAGCAACCCGGGGAGTTTGTCGAGTTCCGCCGGGCCGATGAGCACATCGACAACGGGCATGCGCTTGATCAGGGCCTCGCCCTCTCGCTCGGCCATGCAGCCCAGCACGCCGACGACCAGCGCGGGCTGGCGGGCCTTGCGCAGGGCAAGTTCGCCCAGGCGCGACCAGACCTTCTGCTCGGCGTGCTCGCGCACGGAGCACGTGTTGTACAGCACCACGTCGGCCTGATCGCTCTCGGGTGTGAAGGTGTACCCGAGTGTCCGCAACTGGCTGGAAACCAGTTGCGAATCCAGTTCGTTCATCTGACAGCCGAAGGTCTCGAGGTACACGCGGGGCATAGGAGAGAAGGATAGGAGCGGGTGCGTCCGGCGCGGCCGGGGGCAGCCGGCAGCGGACCTTCCGCGTGTTGCGTTGTCCTAGTCCTCCGCTCGCTCACCCTCGGGAGCCATCTTGACGATCCGGGGGTCGAAGCGGGCGACCACGTCGATCAGATCGCTCTGCGCGGCGATCACGGCGTGGATGTCCTTGTAGACGCCCGGGGCCTCGTCGATCCCTGCGGAAAGCAGTTCGACGCCGCCGGCCTCGAGCTCACGCCGAACATTGCCCCAGACGAACGCCTCGCGGGCGCGCGTGCGCGACATGACCCGGCCCGCACCGTGGCTGGCCGAGGCGAGCGATGCCGTCTCGCCCTTGCCGCGGACGACGAACCCCGGGGCGTTCATCGAGCCGGGGATCACGCCAAGAACGCCTTCGCCCGCGGGGGTTGCGCCCTTTCGGTGTACGACGACCTCGCGACGGCCCAGACCGGCGATGTCGTGCGTCTCCAGCCACGCGAAGTTGTGGTGGTTCTCGATGTCCAGCAGCCGCGTTGCGCCGAGTTCACGCGCGATCGAGTCGTGGATGCACGCGTGGTTCGCCGCGGCGTACTGGCCCATGAGGTTCATCGCCATCCAATACTCGCGTCCGGGCTCGGAGTCCAGATCCAGCCACGCGAGCCTGCGGAGCGCAGGGTCCAGGTGCGGATGCAGGTCCATCGCGATCCTGGAGTAGTGATCGCAGACCGCAGCGCCCGTGCCGCGGGAGCCGGAGTGCGAAAGGAGCGCGAGATACTGGCCCGGCGCAAGGCCGTTGAGCAGCGCGGGGTCGGCGGCGGTCTTCGCGTGCTCATCGGTGATCGTCAGAACGCCCCACTCGACGAAGTGGTTGCCGCTGCCGGAAGTCCCCAGTTGTGCGCGGGCCTTGTCTTTCAGCCTGCGGGTGACGGGCGAAACGGTCCAGTCGGCATCAAGGACGTCGTGCTCGTGGGGCTTTTGGAACTCCGCGCCGACACCGAAGCGCGTGCACGATTCGATCGCGCGCACGAGCGCTCGTCGGCGGGCGGCATCGGCGAGGGCCTGCGCGGGGATGTCGAGCACGCTGAGCTTCATTCGGCACGCGATGTCGACACCCACTGCGTACGGAATGACGCTGTTGACCGTCGCCAGCACGCCGCCGATGGGCAGGCCGTAGCCGACGTGCGCATCGGGCATGAGCGCGCACGCGGCAGAGATCGGCAGTCGGCACGCGTCGCGGGCCTGGTCCATCGCCGCGGCGTCGATGGCCAGACGCGGATCATCGAGCCCCCAGACGTTCAGCGGCGCGGGCTGATCGCGCTTCGGCTCGGGGGTCCGCTGAGACTCGGGCGTACCGACGAGTGCGCGGGCGAACGGACCGAGCACCTCATCGCTCACGAACTGACCCGGCCGGGCCAGCAGATTGGTGATGGTTTCGCGGACATCATGCCGCGATCGCCCCGCCTTGGCGAGGTCCGCACAGGTCGCGGCGGCGAGCTTGAGCAGCGCCTTGGGGACACCGAGATTGTCGAGTTCACGCGCCTTCATGGTCACCTCTCGTGCGCCGAGAAGTGTGCCCGAACGGCGCGTCGGGGGTCAGAGCCAGCCGAGTTTCTTCAGGTCGTTGGTCGGATCGTCGTAACTGCACGAGCCGAAGCAGATGGCGAAGTTCTCTCTGGCGTGTTCGACATCCTTGACGCTCATGGCGCTGCCTCGCCAGGAAAGACCGGAATCGTCGAACCTGAACGCGTCGGGCGATTGCTCGCGGATGACCTCGACGACCTTTTCGGCCGGGATTCGATCCGCGCACAGCAGGCTCGCGGCGACGAACACGTTCAGGAAGCCGTGCATCATGCCCGTCGGCGAGTTGGGCTCGTACGTGAGCGCCTGAACACTGCGGATCGGGTGGTGCAGCCCGGCGGTGGCCTTGAACGGGACCTCGCCGGCGTGCATGACCGTGATGAACTCGGCGATCTTCTCCGCCGGCGGGAACATCTCGGGGGTCACGCCGCCGGTGCGGATCTTGGCACCGAAGCCGGTGCCCGCAAGGGCCGCGGCGAAACCGCGGATGTCGCCGTCGAGCGGGAACTCGATGAAGGGGAAGAGATCCTCCGGGAGCATCTCGACCGCCGCGTCGACGATGTCGGGCGTCTGGGCCTTGATCTCGACGGTATCGACCACCGCGGTGTGGGCGTGCTTGTGGCTGCTGGTGCCGTTCTGGTGGGCCTGATTGAACCGGTCGATGGCGTCGAGATTCTCCTCGATCTTGCCGTCGATCAGCACCGTCAGTCGCCACGGCATCGGCGGGGCCTGCTCGTCGCGCTCGGGGATCTGCTTGAGGTAGCGGTCCGCGGCGGAGGAGAACTCGCCCAATCGCGAAACGGGCACCACGAAGCGGGCCAGCCCATAGGCGTGGTCGCTCTCGAGATGCCGCGCGAACGCCTCGACAGCACGCGGCATGTCGAGTTTCGCGGGCGGAAAGAGACCCGCGTAGTCGACCAGTTCCTTCATCAATGCCTTGATCGCGGCGGATGCCATGGGGGGAATGCTAGCGCGTTGACGGCACGACTTGAAGTACCTTCAGCGCAATGCGCCAATCTTGGCGCATACTCACCCGATTCGGCGTGCCCGGGCGATCCAGCCGCCGCCCACCAGCCGGTCCGTTCGATCGAAGATCACGATCGCCTGACCCGGCGCGACCGCCTCCTGCGGCTCGTCGAACCGCACCTCCAGCCACGAGTCCCGCCCTGAGTAGTTCGGCGCATCCGACGGGATCTCGGCCGGGGCCGTTGCCAGCGCCCGCACGCTCGCGGGAACGGGGTCTGCGTTGGAGCGGAACTGCGCCAGACAGGGCGTCCAGTCCCGCGGCACCTGGTCATCACTCACGAGCCAGTTTGCCTCACCGGCGATGCACGACTGAGCCAGAAGGTGCTCGCGCTGGCCCACCGTGACGGTGTTTGCTCCGGGATCGCGATCGATGACGAAGATCGGGTGCCCCAACGCTACGCCGATGCCGCGGCGCTGGCCGATGGTGAATCGGTGCTGGCCGGCGTGCCGGCCCAGAACCCTTCCGTCGGCATCGATGATGTTGCCCGGGGTGGCGGCGTCGGGCCGCTGACGCTCGACGAATCCTGCGTAGTCGTTGTCGGGAATGAAGCAGATTTCCTGACTATCGGGCTTGTTGAACACCGGCAGGCCGAGGCGTCTGGCATGCTCGCGGACATCGGGCTTGCGCATCGCGCCGATCGGCAGGAGCATTTGCCCGAGTCGATCACGCGGCACGCCGAAAAGCACGTACGACTGGTCCTTATCGAGGTCGAGCCCTCGCATCAGCGCGGGTTGGCCATCCGGCCCGGGCTGCACGCGCGCGTAGTGACCGGTGGCGACAAGATCGGCGTCGATCTGGCGGGCGTAATCGTGGAGTTTGCCGAACTTGAGCCAGTCGTTGCAGCGGACGCAGGGGTTCGGCGTGCGGCCCGAGGTGTACTCCTGCGCGAAGTACTCCATGATCCGCCCGAAGTCCTTCTTGAAATTCACGACGTAGAACGGGATGCCAAGGCCCGCGGCGACGAGTCGCGCATCCGCCGCGTCGTTGATCGAGCAGCAGCCCTGATGCCCGACCTTCAGCGGCTTGGCGCACGCCGCGGGCGTGGCGTCGGCGATGAGTTCATCGAGCGACTCGCCCGGCGAGCCGAGCCGCATGAAGACCCCGACGACGTCGTACCCGCGCTCGAGCAGCAACGCCGCGGCGACGGAGCTATCGACCCCGCCGGACATGGCCAAGAGCACTTTTTGGCGACGCGCGGACATGAGGCGGGATGGTAGAGCGCACCGCCGGCGTAGGGGCTCGCGGGCGCCAGATCGGCCCGCGAGCCTTGGTTCACGGATCAGGGCGTTCGAGCCTTGGTCAGGAGTTCTTCGGCTTGCCTGGCCAGGGCCGCGAACGACTCGTCGCGGGTGTCGGCGGCGATTTCCGCGAAGAGATCGCGTGCTTCGGCCGCTCGGTCGGCGGCGCGTGCCTTGTCGCCGGTGGCCAGAAGAGCCCTGGCGAAAACAAGTGAACAGTCGCCCATGCCGGAGCGGATGCGAGGATCGAGTTTGGCGTTGGGCGCGAGCTTGCCACGGAAGATCGCGGCCAAGTCCGTCGAGCGCTGATGGGCCTTGGTCGCGGCGGCCAGCGCTGCCGCGTTATCCCCCGACTCGAGCAAGGCGTTGGCCTGCGCGGCGCTCGCCCTGAGAATGTCCCAGGCGTTGCGGATGTCGTTCGGGTTCTCATCGCGGATCGAAAGGTACTCCTGTGCCACCTGCTCGAAGGTTGTCGCGGCGTCGGTGGCTCGCTTCATGGCAAGGAGCACGCGGCCGCGTGCCTCGCGGGCGACCTGAACATCCCGTCGAGCACGCAGAGTGGACTCCTGTGCGAGTATGCGCTCGCGCATGCGAATCGAGTCATCCCAGGATGCCAGTGCGCGAGTGCTGTCGCCCGCGGCCAACTGCGCATCACCCAACCTGCCCGCACCGATGGCAAGGTCACGGACGAGTGTCGAGTCATCCGGAACTCGCGCCAATTGCCCGGCGCGGATCTCGTACGAACGCTGATATCGTCGCACACGCTCCTGAGTCTGCGACGGATCGAGACGATCCGCCGAGTTCTGAAGGGCCGTTGCGAGCGTTCGATTGAAGCGGCTTTCCTGCGGCCGATCGGTCACCGCACGCTGCGCGACGTTCATAGCTTCTTCGTAGAGCTTCAAGGACTCGGGTCGGCCGCGACCCTCGACGCGATCGATGATGTCGCCGGCGAAGATCAGCGCCACGGCCAAGTCGTGCTGCGCAGCCGGATCATTCGGAGCGTCTGCGGCGAGCGCTCGCCGCTCCGCGAGCGCCTGTTCGATCACCCTCGCGCCTTCGCTCACGAATCCGAGCGATGAGCCTCGGATGCCCGCGAGCGAAACGGCGATCGCCTCACTCGCGGCCGCGGCAGCTCGGCGCGTTGATGGCTTATCCCTCAGCGCGGTGCCTTCAAGCGACTTGACATACGCCTGAACACTCTCACCCGCGGCCTTCTGAACCGCCTCCGCCCCCGCCTGCTTGCTCATGGTCAGGAGCACACCTTCAAGGAAGTCACGGACCAGTTCGCCAGCGCTCGCCTCGATGGCGGTCGCGACCTGTTCGGCCGCAACGGCACGGTTGCGCTCGGCGATCGTGCGGTTCCACATCACCGTCGTGGTGATACCCCAACCGACCAGCAGCGCAACGATCAGGCCCGCCGCGGCGACGCCGCCGCGGTTGCGGAGCATGAATCGGGTCGCGACGTACACGAAGGTTTTGGGCCGGGCCTCGACGGGCTCGTTGTTCAGGTGGCGGCGGATGTCCTCGCTCAGCGCCTCGACGCTGCGATAGCGACGGCCGGCGACCTTCTCCATGGCCTTGACGACGATGTTGTCGATATCGCCGTCGAGCTGCCGTCGGAGCGAGCGTGGCTCGGTGTCGCGGGCCCGCGCGATGGTGTCGGGGTCGCGCGTCAGGCCGGCGGTGCCGACGGTGATCGTCTTGGCCACGCGCGTGCTCGGGCGCTCGGGCTCGGTCTTGAGTTTGCGCTCGTACTCGTCGTGGCTGTACTTCTCGAAGGCGTACGGTCGCACGCCGGTCATGAGTTCGTACAGCAGCACGCCCAGCGAATAGACATCGCTCGCGATCGTGACCGGATCGCCGAAGAGCTGCTCGGGGCTGGCGTACTCGGGGGTCATCACCCGGGACTCGGGCCGCGTGATGAGGGCCTGGTCCTCGTTGGAGTCCATGAGTTTGGCGATGCCGAAGTCCAGCAGCTTGGGCACGCCGGCGGGAGTCACGAGAATGTTGCTGGGCTTGAGATCGCGGTGGACCACGAGCCTGCCGTGGGCGTGGGCGACGGCGTCGCAGACCCGCCGGAACAGTTCCAGCCGCTGGCGGATGGTCAGTTCGTTCTTGTCGCAGTACACATCGATGGGCTGGCCCTCGACGTGCTCCATGACGATGTACGGCCTGCCGTCGGGCATGGTGCCCGCGTCGAGCATCTGCGCGATGTTGGGGTGCTTCATCAGCCCCTGGACCCGCTGCTCACGCCGGAAGCGCCGCACGATCTCGTCGCTGTCCATGCCGCGCCGAATGACCTTGATCGCCACGCGCTGGGCGACCTGCCCGTCATCGCGGATTCCGGCGTAGACGTTGCCCATGCCGCCGCCGCCGATTTCGCCCTCGATGCGATACGGCCCGATCCGCTCGGGATGCGCCTGAGGGTGGCGATCGCTCCAGTGACGATCCGCCGAGGACGCACGCATGATGGGATCGTGGGCACCGGGAGCGATGGTCGGCGCGGACTGATCCGAGGCGCCGGGCGGCACGGTCGGCAGGTTGTCTGACATTCCAATTCTCCTTTGTGGCTCATCCGGATCTTTGAAGACAGTCAAACTGGGCGATGCGGGGAACCTGGGCGAAATCGGCTTGTCCGCAAAACCGGACCTTGACCAAACTCTCGCCGCGGGACGACGACTTCGCCAGCACATTCGCCTCTTGAATAAGCGGAAAAGGCGCTCGCGAGATGTCGCGCGACATTCGCGATCGCGCTCGCCGCTCGAAACTGGAGGCTGCGATCGCCAAACCCTATCGCAATTTCACCTACACGGTATCACAGATCCAAGCGAGTCCTCGGGTAATCTGATCAATGCGCCATCCACTCCGATTCGCCGAGAAATGCCCATGTTTGGCTCACGATTCATCGTTCTGGCGAGTGTCGGCATTGTGACTCTTGCCGCTCCGTGCTTCGCGCAAGTTGTGCTCAGGGTTCGTCCCGGTGCCCAAACTGGCGGGGATGGCACGACGTGGAACTCGGCCTTCTCGAACCTGTCAGACGCACTCACTGCGGGGCGTGCTCTCAACTCACCGACGGGGGTGCAGATCTGGCTGGCCGCGGGAACCTACAAGCCCGCGAGCATTGTCGGAGGCTGCGGCAGCGTGACGCTCGCCGAGCGCTCGGCGAGCTTTGAGATGTTCTCGCGCCTGACGATCCTGGGCGGCTTCCCCGCGACGGGCGAGCCGGGGCTGAGCGAGCGCAACAGCGCTCAGTTCGAGACGATTCTCTCCGGCGATCTCTGCGGCGATGATCCGGTCGATCCGTTGATCATCGCCAATCGCGCCGACAACTCCCTGCACGTTGTCACCGTCGACTTCGCCGTGCAGGCGGTGATCGATGGCGTGACCATCCGCGGCGGGAACGCGGACGCCCCGGGCGCGACCAGGGGCGGCGCGATCAATGAGGCGGCGGACTTCAAGGCACCCCACTCCGAGGATGGATAAGTCCACGCCGAACGCCGACGCCGCAGCCCGATCCGCGGCGGTGAAGCGTTCTTCAACACGCCAAACGACCTGCAGGTCGGCGGCAAGCAGGATCTTGTCACCATCAGTGGTCACCATCAGCGAGTCCGGAGGCACGCCCCCTGGTGGCCGCGGGCCGATGAGCCTTGGCCGCCCGCTCCGCAATCGCGCCGTCACCGGGCCGGTGTCCTGCTCAACGCCGACATCGCCAACACCGATGGTGATCCCGGCAGCGACGGTCAGGTTGACAACGGCAACTTCAACGTCTTCTTCAGCTTCTTCTTCCTTGGCTGCTGAGGCCCGCGCCCGCCGATGCCCGCTCGTGGCGACGGTGCAGCACCACCGCGATCGGAAACGTCGCCAGATACAGGAGGAAGAACACCGATCCCGTCAGCCACGCGTCTTTCATCACGCCCAGCGCGAGAATGCCGACGCCCGCCATCAACGGCAGGATCAGCCGGCGGCTGATCCGCACGCCCTTGATCGAGAGCATCGGTATCGTGCTGACCATGAACACGCTCAGCAGCAGCAGCCACGCCACCGCCGCCCAGTACGGCGTGACGAACGAAGCGCTGCTGAGCGAGAGCATCGCCGGGACCAGCGCCGCGCCGCCTGATGCCGGTGCCGGCAGGCCCTGGAAGAACGGCGTGGTCGGCGCGCCGAGTTTCTTGCGCCGGGCCTGCATGGTGAATCGCGCCAGGCGGATCGCGGCGCACAGCGCGTAGATCACGACCACCAGCGCAACCAGCGCCTCCCACGGCTGCGAACTCTTGACCGCGTGGGTCTGCACGATCCACTGGTACATGATGAACGCCGGGGCCGCGCCGAAGGCAGTGAAGTCCGCAATGGAGTCGAACGTCTCGCCGAATCTGCTCGTGGCTTTTAGCAGCCGCGCCATCCGCCCATCCAGACCATCGAGCACGAACGCGACGACGATCGCGCCGATCGCCTTCTCGAAAGCGCCCTGCTGGGCAAAGTGCACCCCCGCCACGCCCGCGCAAAGGGACGCGGCGGTGATGAGATTCGGAATGAGTTTGCGCAGCGGAATCGTCGCGTCGCGCACACGCACGTTTCGCTCGCGCGCCGGGCCGGGGGCGCCCTGCTCTCCCCCGCCGATGCCGGTCGAGCCTCCGCTCATCCGTTCGCACCCGCCTGTACCGTCGTCCGCGCCGTCGCGGCCGTGACCACGCCGGCCGGGGCCGCGGGCAGACGCGCCATCTGGCTCTGTCCAGCGACAACATGCTCGCCGACGCGTACCAGCATCTCGCTGCCCTGGGGCAGGAATACCTCGGCGCGGGAACCGAAACGAATGAGCCCGAACCGCTCACCCGCGACGACGCTCTGGCCTTCGCGCAAGTGGTTGACGATCCGCCGCGCGATGAGCCCGGAGATCTGGATGAACACGATCAGACGATTGCTCGAGTCGCGCATGATCGCGCTGGAACGCTCGTTGTCCGTGCTGGCCTTGTCAACGCCCGCGTTGAGGAACATCCCCGGGCGATACAGCAGCGAGAGAACCTTGCCGCTGGTCGGAACGCGGTTGACGTGAACGTTCAGCAGGTTCAGAAAGATCACGATGCGCGGCAGGATGACAGGCTGGTCGCTGCCCGGACCGCTGGTCGGCAGTCCGGCGTGGCGGCGATACTCCTGTGCAACCTCCGGCGGAAGGGGCGCACGATCGACCTTGATCACCTTGCCGTCGGCCGGGCTGAAGATCATGCCCACCGTCTGCGGCGTGGTCCGGACCGGATCCCGAAAGAACCAGAACGCCCAGAAAATCAGCAGCGCGGCGACAGTCAGCAGCGGGAGCGAGAAGAGCCCGATCAGCCAGTACGCACCACCCGCGAGCAGCGCGAGCGCCGCCACGAACGGAACAATCACGATCCAACCTTCAGGAGCGATTCGCACGCGGAGCCCTCGGAGCGTCCGAGCACCGGACGCGGCGGCATTCTAGCGGGCGGCCCGCCGCCGAGCGCTCAACCGAACGGGCCCTTGAGCTGGGAAATCCCGCCGAGCTGCCCGGCTGGGCTTGCGGTCAGCATACCGGTCGCGAAAGCGGCCAGTTCGGCCATCGAGTTGCCGACCATCACGCCGGGGAGCTTCGCCGCGGGAACGCCCGCGAGCCCTCGCCCGCCGACAACGAGGTTGGCCTTGATCGGCTCGAGTTCATCGGCCAGCTTCAGGATCTCGATGATGAGTTTGTCCATGTCCGGCGCGACGCTCACGGTCAGCCACACCACCCGCGCGTGGTAGTGCATCGATGCGTTGCGAAGCACGCGCATCGGCGTGAGCGGGCCGAGGTTCACATCCGCAAAGCCGGCGTCCGCCAGCACCATCGACGCCATGAGAGACGGCAGGATGTACGCGTCTGCCTCCGCCGCGGCACCGACGGCCACCGGACCGACCTCGGTCCTGGGCGGGATCAGCGACCGCATCTGGCTGATCGCCTGGATCGCGATGTTCGTCGCCCGGTGCTCCACGACCAGCCCCCACTCGGCGTGCAGCCACAACTGCCCGATCCGCGCCATCGCATCGCGCAACGGCTCATCGAAGATCCAAGCCATCGACTTGCCCGAAAGATACAGCGCCTGCAGCATCCCGCGAACCGTCGACGCATTTCCCGCTTCCAACGCCGCGTAGAGCCCCTCGCCAGGGTTCTGCGCCTTGAGCCAATCGGCATCGATCGCCGAGGCCTCGTGCAGACCCAGCAAGTCGGGCCGAACCACTTGTGCGCCGGTTTGCCGAATGAACCGAACCGCCTCGGACAACGCGATCCGCCGATGCCCCCCGACCGTCCGCGCCGCCTGAAGCAGCCCATCGTCGCTCCACCGCTTGAGCGACGACTCGCTGACGCCGATGGCCTCGGCGACCTTCTTGGGTGTGAGCAGGACTTCCATGGGGTTCCTTGGGGGTGAAACGACCGTGAACGATACGACCGATTTGACCGATTGTACATTCTCTTTGTGGCTTGGCCCAGTCGAAATCGACATAACGCACGAATTCCAGAAAATTCAGGAGAGAATCATTCTCTTCAGAGATTCTTGAAAACTCTGCTTGACAGACTGACGATCATCCACTATTCTCCTTCTGAACGTTTTGAACGTTTTCCGGAGCCCGCCATGATTCTCGGAAGCCCGTCTTCTTCATGCTGCGGCGGAGTTGAGAACCGCACAAAGCGCACCTCCTCGAGGGGTGCGACGGAAGGAACCGTGGACCTAGCTCGCATCGAGCGGGCGGTCCGCGAGATTCTTCTGGCTGTCGGCGAGGATCCTGATCGTGAGGGTCTTGTCGAGACCCCGGCCCGGGCCGCGAAGGCCTATGCGACGATCTTCGCCGGCCTGAGCCAGTCCCCCGAGAAGCATCTGGGCCGCGTGTTCCACGAGCGGACCGACGATGTGGTGATCTGCCGAAACATCGAGTTTTACTCGATGTGCGAGCATCACCTTCTCCCGTTCTTCGGCAAGGCGCACGTGGCCTATCGCCCGGACGGTCAGGAAGTGGTCGGGCTGAGCAAACTCGCCCGCACGGTCGAGGTGTACGCGCGTCGACCGCAGGTGCAGGAACGACTGACCAATGAGGTTGCCGACGCGATCGCGACGTTCCTGCAGCCCAAGGGCGTGCTGGTGGTGATCGAGTCCGAGCATCTGTGCATGAAGATGCGTGGCGTGAACAAGCAGCACGCCGACATGGTCACCACCGCCGCACGTGGCTGCTTTGTTGAAGACGCGGCGATGAGGGCGGAAGTGATCAGCCTGATGATGCAACGCGCCTGACGGAAGGCGCTCTGCGGACTTGCGGCTCGCGGACCTGGTGGCGCGGGACCATCGGGAACCGGTTTGTTCGAGGTGGGCAACCCCACGAGCCGCATTCGGGCGGGCCGGTCGGCGAAAGCCAGCCGGCCTCGCTCACTTTTGCGAGGCAATGATCCGCGACTCTCGTGGAGCTCCCATCGATGCGCAGCCTTGTGTGGTTCAGAAACGACCTTCGTGTCAGCGACAACACCGCGATGCACAACGCCTTCGACCACGCGGGGGCCTCGTGCGTGGCGCTGCACGTAATCTGTCCGGGCGACTACGTACGGCATGACACCGCACCGTACCGCGTTGAGTTCATCCTGCGGACCCTCGCGGTGCTGAGCGCCGACCTGAAGAAGCTCAACATTCCGCTGCTTATCCGTGTCGCGCCGACACACCGTGATGTGCCGCAGATCGTCGCTCAGGTGGTCCGCGAGGTGAAGGCCGATCGGGTGCTGGCCAATCGGGAGTACGAGGTCAACGAATCCCGGCGCGATGAAGCGGTCAGCGCAGTGCTGGTCCGCCAGGGCACCAAGTTCACCACATTCACCGATACCGTCGCGATCTGTCCGACCGAGCTCCGCACCGGCGCCGGCGGGCCGTACACCGTCTTCACGCCATTTAAGCGCGCGTGGATCAAGCGGTTCGACGAACGCGGCGGCGCGCCCGTGCTGCCCGCGCCGCGGCGGCAGGCGGACACGGGCATCTCCGGCGACAAGGTGCCGGATCGGGTCGAGGGATTCTCGAGCGCGGTTGCCGCGGACCTCTGGCCCGCGGGTGAGCACGCGGCGATGGCCCGACTTCGCACGTTCTCGGATCGCTCGCTGCGCAGCTACAAGGCCCGCCGCGACTTTCCATCCGCCGACGGCACCAGCGCGATTTCGCCGTACCTGGCCTGCGGGGCGGTCTCGTCGCGAACCTGTCTGGCTCTGGCGATGGAGGCGAACGCCGGTCGCCTCGACGACAAGGGCCCGGGCGGCGAGGGCGCTGCGACATGGGTCAGCGAGATCATCTGGCGCGAGTTTTATAAGTCGATCGTGCATCACTTCCCGCGGGTGTGCATGGGCCGGGCCTTCAAGCCCGAGACCGACGCCATTCGTTGGGAAGACAACCCTGCCCACCTTCAAGCCTGGAAGGATGGCCGCACGGGCGTGCCGATCGTCGACGCGGCGATGCGTCAACTCTCCGCCACAGGCTGGATGCACAACCGCGCTCGCATGATCGTGGCGATGTTCCTGTCGAAGGATCTGTTCCTGAACTGGCGACACGGTGAGAAGCACTTCATGCTCAACCTCATCGACGGCGACCTGGCCAGCAACAACGGCGGCTGGCAGTGGTCGGCCAGCACGGGCACCGACGCCGCGCCGTACTTCCGCATCTTCAACCCGATCAGCCAGAGCCGGAACTTCGACCCCGATGGCGCGTACATCCGCCGATGGGTGCCGGAGTTGTCGGGGATCGAGGGCGCGGCGATTCACGCGCCGCACGATGAGGACGATGGCCTGCCGCCGATCGCGAGGATGAAGCTCGACTACCCGCGTCCGATCGTCGATCGCGCGAAGGTTCGCGATCGCGTCATGGCCGCGTTCCAGGGCCTCAAGCCGCGGGCCTGATCGGCGCTCGCTCAGCGGGCCCACAGCGCACGGGGCGCCTCGATCACCCGACCCGGCCCGACGGCCAGCACGCGCGTCGGCGCGATATCCGGCGGCAGCGTCGCGATGCTCGCTCCGCCGGTGAAACTGCCGAACGCCGGCACGATCATCAGCCCGCTCCGGATGGCAAAGCACGCCGACCGCTCCCGGCCGCCCAGCGTGACCATCGGGTGAATGTGCCCCGCGATCGCCAGCGAGCCGGGCACGAGCGCGGGCTCGTGCAACCCCACGACGGCGGGCCGCGGCTCCCCGCCGGGCCCCGGCGTGCTCGCGAGCAGGCCCCACGGACCGGACACCACGCGCATGCCCCACGAACTCGGCGGGTCGCCCGCGTGTCGGTCGTGATTGCCGCGGACAAGCGTGAACGTCAGCGGCGCGATCAGCGGCTCGGCCCGCCACGATGCAACCTCGCTCATCACGCCCGGATCTCTTGCGGCACGGTTGTGAATCAGGTCGCCGAGGACACCAAGCTCGGTCGCACGCGTCTGGCGAACAAGCGTCGAGAGGCGATCGAGGTCGGCCCGGGCGATGCGCATCGCCAGGTCACCCGCGATCGGCCGACCGAGAGCGCCGAAACTCGCGGCCTTGCCAAGATGCAGGTCCGCAACGAGCACAACCCGCCGCGACCCATCGGAGATGAGCACCGCCGGGCCCGCGGGCGGCGGCACGAGCACGAGCGAGTGTCCATCGACATCGATCGATGTCGCCCCGACGACCTCGTGGATCGATTCGCGGCTCATCGCGAGCCTCCGCCGCTGCCGCGCCCGCGCCGACCGCCCCGCCCACCACCGCGTCCGCGCAGCCGCGCGCTGCGCTCAACGCGTCGCTCCTCCGCCAACTGCGCATCGACGTCGGCAAGGCTCCCGCGCGCGTCGGGCGCATCCGGATTCGGCCGCAACTCCGCACCGACACGCCGCGGCACCTGCAGCGGCAACCCGTCGCCGGGCAGCGGCTCATCCGCAGTCGCCGAGCCGTCGGCGTATTGCTCAAGGCTCGCGACCATGCGTTGCACCCTGTCGGCCCATTGCTCGCTGGTCAGGCTCTCGCGCAAACGATCGGCCCAGAGCGGAAACGCGAACGGCGTAAGCCGCGGCGTCTCGATGATCCGGACGCTCCCGGCCTCGAGTCGTTCAAGGCACCCCCGCAGCCGGGCGAGCTCCAGTTGCCGATCCATCACCTCGCGCCGCGCCTGATCCAGCAGCAGGTTCCGCGGATCAAACTCGCTGAAGACATCAAAGAACAGCTCGCTCGACGCCTGCGTCTGACGGCTGCCGCGCTGCGCACCGGGGAAGCTCGGAACCAGCAGCCCGGCGACGCGGGCCACCTCGCGGAACTGCCTCCGCGCAAGCGCCCCCGCGTTCACGCATGCGATGAGGTCCTCCGTCAGCCCCTCGGTGCTCAGCAGTTCACGCCACCGCTCCGGATCAGGCCAGAACGCCGTTGTGCTCAGCAGCTCGAAGCCGTAGTCGTTGTACGCCAGACTGAACGTGCGCGGCTCGGCGCGCGCCAGCCTTGCGGCGCACAGCGCGGCGAGCCCCTCGTGCACAAGCCGTCCCTCCAGCGGGTACACGAACGCGTGCCAGCCCTCGCGCGTGCGGCAATGCTCGATAAGCAACTCATCGCTCACCGGCAGTCGCGACCAACGCATCTGCACCGCCAGCACACCCTCGGCGCAGCGCAACTCGGGCGACTCGAGCCGGCCCGAACGCGCCACGGCCAGCGTCCGCCGGACGCGCCGTGCCAGCTCGTTGCTCAGCGGCATCCGCGATCCCTGCCACGACACGACGCTGCCCGATCGCTTCCGCGCGGGCCTGGTGTACGCGCTCATCTCGCGGACGCGCACCAGTTCCAGCCTGCGGCCCGCGTAGACGAACACGTCGCCCGGCTTCATCCTCGCGACGAACGACTCCTCGATCGTTCCGAGCGATGCGCCGCTCATGGAACGCACGATCATCGCGCTGGCGCTGTCGATGGTGCCGATGCCCAGCCGATGCACCTTGGCCAGCGGCTCGCCCGCGACGCGCCATCGGCCATCGACCTGCACCAGGCGCTGAAACCGGTCGTACGTTCGCAGCGCCGCGCCGCCGCGGGCCGCAAAGTCCATGCACCAGCCCCACTGCTCATCGCTCAGCGCGGCGAACGCGTGGGTCCCGCGCACCTCGTCGCGCAGTTCCGACTCGACGAATCCGTCCCCGCACGCGACGGTCAGCAGATGCTGGCAGAGCACATCGAGACACATCGTCAGCGGCTCGCGTCCCTCAACATCACGGTCCATCATCGCGCCGCGCGCCGCATCGAACTCGATGAGTTCCAGCGCGTGCGTCGGCACGCAGACGATCGACGAGACACGCCCGGGCTGATGCCCCGACCGGCCCGCACGCTGCAGCAGCCGCGCGACGCCCTTGGGCGATCCGATCTGGATCACCTGATCAACCGGCGGGAAGTCCACGCCCAGGTCCAGGCTCGACGTGCACACGACCACGCGCACCCGCCCCGCCTTCAACTCGCCCTCGACCACGCCGCGCAGGTCGCGATCGAGCGAGCCATGATGAATCGCGAGCCTGCCCGTTGGCATCTGCTCACCCGTATCGGTGTTCACGATCGGCTCGATCCAGTCGGGCCGCGCCCGCGCCAGCGCCTGGAACCAGATCTCCGCCTGCCCGCGCGTGTTGGTGAACAACAGAGTCGTTCCGGCGCTCTCGATCTTCTCCAGCACCGCCGGCAGGAGCCGCAGGCCCAGGTGCCCCGCCCACGGGAACCGCTCGATGTCCTTTGGCAGCAGCGTCTGCACCTCGATGCGCTTGGTGTCCTCCGCACGCACGAGTTCACCCGCCGGCGCGCTCGCACCGCCCCGTCCGAGCAGCGCGGCCATCGCGCCCGGCAAGTTCGCCAGCGTGGCCGATACGCCCCAGACTCGCAGCGCCGGTACCAAGGCGCGAAGGCGAGCCAGCGCCAGTTCCACCTGCACGCCGCGTTTGGTTCCCAGCAGTTCGTGCCACTCATCGACAACGCTCAGCCGCGTCCCCGCGAACATCCGGTCACAACCCGCGTACGACATCAGCAGACTCAGGCTCTCGGGCGTGGTCACCAGCGCATCGGGCATGCGCTCGCGCTGGCGCTTCTTGATCGCCGCGGCCGTATCGCCGGTGCGCAGTTCGACCGTCCAATCGAGCCCCATCGCATCCGCCGCGGCCTGCAGCGAGGCCCGCGTGTCGCTCGCCAGCGCCCGCAGCGGCGTGATCCACAGCGCCTTGAGCCCCGGCCCACGCGCAACCGCCGCGTCGCCCGCCGCCTCATTGAGCAGGCCCATCCACACCGCGAGCGTCTTGCCCGCACCCGTCGGCGCGTTGAGCAGCCCCGACCGGCCGCACGCATAGGCGTCCCACACGCGCTCCTGAAACGGCGCCGGCACCCAGCCGCGCTGCGCGAACATCGTGTGCGCAGGGGTCTGACATGAGCGATCGCTCATCGCGGCCCCCCTCGGGCACGTGAGCGCCCACGCAAGGAAGCGGGCACCGCATCCATCGCCGATGTCGGCAGCATCGCGCGCAGCGCGGCGAGCGTATCGGCCTCCGCAGGCTTCTTGTCCGTGCGCCAGCGGCTCATCCGCGGGAATCGGACGCTCAGGCCGGACCTGTGCCGCGTGCTGATCGCCACACCCTCAAAGGCGATCTCGAACACAAGTTCAGGGCGAACGACGCGAAAGCCCGAGCCCGCGCGATCCGCACCGGCCCGGTCGATCGCCGCCTCTCGGACAAACGCATCGACCCGCGCCATCTCCTCATCGCTCAGCCCCGAATACGCCTTGGCGAACGGCACCAACTCGCCCTCGCCGCGTTCAGGCCCGGACCAAAGCGCAAAGGTGTAGTCCGAGTACAGCGATGCGCGCCGACCGCTGCCGCGCTGGGCGTACACGAGCACCGCGTCGAGCGTGTACGGATCGATCTTCCACTTCCACCAGCCGCGTGCCCCCTCGCCCGCATCCGCCGAGGCGCTCGCGTCCACACGCCGTCCCTGCCCGTACGGCGAGAGCCGGTGCTTGAGCATGAGCCCCTCGACACTAATCTCGCGCGAACGCGCCCGCAGCGCCGCCAGTTCGGCCCACGTCGCCACGCCCGTGCCGCTCGATTCTCCGCCACCGGCCACTTGCGGCGAAAGCAGCATGGTCCGCCGCGCATCGCCGTCAAGCCCCTCGACGATCGACTCCAGCAGCGCACGACGCTCAAACTGAGGCAGCCCGCGAACATCGCGTCCTCCATGCTCCAGCACGTCGTACGCGACGAAGACCACCGGCACATCATGAAACAGCCGATCGCTCTGCCCCTTTCGCTGCATGCGCGTCTGAAGCATGGCGAACGGGGCGGGCCGCCCGGGCATCGCCAGCGGACCCTGCACCGGGCCCCCAGAACCAGCCGAATCCCACGCGAGCACCTCGCCATCGAGCACCGTGCCCGGACCGAGCGATTGCGCGGCACGCGCAACCTCCGGAAACCGATCGGTCGTGACCTCCTCGCCGCGTGACCAGAGCATCGGCAGCGACGCGTCATCGCCGCGCCGAATCAACTGACATCGCACGCCATCGAACTTCCACTCCGCCATCCACGGCCCCGGCTCGCCCAGCGTGCGTGCGGGCTCATCGGCATTCGTCGGCAACTGCAGGGCCAGGTAGAACGGATACGGCTGGGACTCATCCATCGCGTGCGCTGCGCCGGGCTCATTGACCGGCGCATGCTCCCCGCCGCCACCGCCGCTCGAGGACGGTCCCGCCTCACCTCTCGCCGTCGCGCTGCGCGCCGGCGCGCAGATTCTCGCCAGCGCTTCGGGCGTCGCGTTCCACTGTCCCATCACCCGATGCTCGATCACCGCCGGGTCGACACCCACCGCCGCCGCGAGGCCGCGGACCGCCATCGCGCGCGACACGCCCACGCGATACGTACCGCTGACGAGCTTGTGCAGCACGAACCGCTCCCGCGGCTCGAGCACGCTCCAGAGCCCGATCATCCGCTCGCGGCGTTCCGCCGCGCCCATCCGCCGCATCGGGATGAGGTGCCGCTCGATGACCTCCGCCAGCGTCGGGGCCAGTCGATCACCACCGGCGGTGCCAGCCTCGCGCCTGGGCAGCAGCAGCGCAATGGTCTCACCAAGATCGCCCACGCTCGCGTAGCACTCATCGAGCATCCATGAAGCGACCCCCGCGCTCTGGCAGGCCCACTGCCGAAGTTCCGTGCTCGTGACCACGCGCTTCAGCCTGTTGCCCACCAGCAGCCAAAGGGCCCACGCCGCGTCGCCTGGTGGCGCATCGCGGAAGTACCGCTCGATCGCGGCGAGCTTCTCGCTCGTGCGCGTCGTCGCGTCCAGCTCGTCGTACATCTTCGTGAAGCGCATCATGCGTCGCGCTCCGCGCCGGTACCGCCGCTCGCGTCACCAACCGGCTCGCCGTCCGCTTCACCATCCTCGGCCGCTGCTCCCGGCGCTTCGCCCACGTACCGCGTCGCGACCGCGAACGCGTCGACACCCGTTTCGCGCAGGTGCCGAACCATCGGGCTGACAAACCCGTGCGTCACGCCCACACGCTCCGCGCCGGTCTGGCGGATCGTTCCCATCAGGCCGGGCCAGTCGGCGTGGTCGGAGATCACAAACCCGCGGGCCAGACCCGCCCTGCGGCGCACGCCGCGGAGTTGCATCCATCCCGAAGCCGACGCGATCGCGAGGTCATCCGCCCCGCTCGCACGCTCGATGCCGCGCAGCCACGCCGACCCCGCGATCGATGCCGGGCCGATCACCAGCGCCTTGCTCCCCGCGGCCTTGGCGCTCGCCTTGGTCGCATGCTCGAATGCAGGCAGCACCGCGCCCGCTCGCGCGTACGCCGCCGTGAGTTCAACCGCCGCGCCGTGCAGCAGAATCGGCCCGGCCAGCCCCGCACGGGCCAGACCGGCCATCAGCCGCTGCGTCTTGCCGAGTGAGTACGCCAGCAGAACGCTCAGGCATCCGTTCGCCGCGTTGTGGTGCCACCACGCCGAGACCTCTCGCATGAGTTCTTCGTTGCTCCGCCAGCGATAGATCGGTAGCCCGAATGTGCTCTCGGTGATGAACGTGTCGCATCGCACAGGCTCGAACGCCTCACTCACGCCGTCATCGGCGACCTTGTAGTCGCCCGATACCACCCACGTTTCGCCCTTCGGCCCCGCGCTCCCGCCGATCCGCTCGACGCGCACCTGCGCCGATCCGAGCACGTGCCCCGCCGGGTGCAGCGAGACACGCACATCGCCCAGCCTGACCGCCCCGGCCAGGCCCCACGGAATCGCGGTGATCTTCGCGCCCGGCCCGAGCCGCGCTCGCAGCACGTGCTCGCCCGATGGCGAGGTAAGATATTCATCGGCACCAGCGCGCGCGTGGTCCGAGTGCGCATGCGTGATGATCGCGCGCACACCCGCCCGCGGCCGCCACGGGTCCACCGCGAACCCGCCGTCGGCACAGAACAGCCCGACCTCGCTCGTGTCCAGCAGTGCGGACATCGCCCCGAAGATAGGCACCCGAACAGGCTCCGAGCATTCGCCTCTTCCAAAACGCCGATCAGTTCCAGAGTTCACCGTGCCCGACCGCCGACACAAGTCCACGCCGAACGCGCACCTGCCCACCAAGCCCTGCGCCGTCTGCGGCCGCTCGATCACCTGGCGCAAGAAGTGGGAACGCGACTGGGAGAACATTCGCTACTGCTCAGACGCCTGCCGCCGCGCGGGCGTTACCGACACCGATGCCGCACTGGAACTGGCGATCCTCCGGCTGCTCAGGGAGCTCCGCGCCGCCGACGCGACCATCTGCCCCAGTCAGGCCGCGATCGCCGTCGCCGGGAACGTGCCGGAAGCGTGGCGACCGCTCATGGAGCCGGCTCGAGCCGCGGCTCGAAGGCTCGTCGATAAGGGCCAGATCGACATCACCCAGGGCGGTCGAGTCGTTGACCCCAGCACCGCCCGCGGCCCGATTCGCCTGCGACTTCGCCGCTCCGCCCGATGATCGCCCGAACCCCGCCGCGAGGGATCCCCCGTGCCTGTATGCTCGTACGGATTCCCGGGCGATCGCGCCCGAACCTCGCACCCTCGCAGGAACCGGGACACACATGGGCAAAGCAGTCGTCGATCCGGCCGAACTCCGTCGCTTCGCGATGGACCTCAAGCGCTTCACGGCCAACCTGCAGGGCCAGATGGCGGTCCTTTCCGGTCGGCTCGTTACGCTGGGCCAGTCCTGGCGGGATCAGGAGCAGGTCAAGTTCGTCGAGGAGTTCGAGCAGACGATGAAGGTGCTCAACCGCTTCAACGACCTCTCGACCCAGCACATCCCGTTCCTGATCAAGAAGGCCGAAAAGATCGAGGAGTATCTCAACCAGCGCTGAAGCGAGCCCTGCTCCGCCGCATCCTCGGCGGCAAGCTCGATCGGCACGGGATGAGCAGCCCACGACATGCCCGCCGCACGCGTGACATCCGTTGAAGCCCTGCGCGACGCCAAGACCGCACTGGCGAAGTTCGTGCACGAGGTCAGCACCGCGCTGGGCGAGGTCGATGTCGAAGCCGGACGCACGATCCAATGGCTCCGCATGGAGCAGGTCCCGTTCTGGAAGAACCAGATCATCCGCCGCAGCGAACTGCTCGCCCGCGCCCGCTCGGAACTTCTTCGCAAACAACTCTCGAGCATGCAGGAAAATCCGTCCTGCGTCGACGAACGCAAAGCGGTCGAAAAGGCCAAGGCCGCGCTGGCCGATGCCGAGGTTCGCCTCAAGCGTACGAAGTTCTGGATCACCGAACTCGACCGCGAGTGGACGCTATACCGCGGCTCGATCACCGCGCTCCAGGATCTGACGCAGCGCGACGCGCCAAAGGGCCTCGCCCGCATCGAGAAACTCATCCGCACGCTGTACGCGTACGCGGCGGTCTCGCTCGACCCGAACGCCGAAAACGCCAAGGCCGCCGCGAGCACAGAAGCCCCCGGAGACGCCGACGCCGCCGCGGCACTGCTCTCGGCGATCATCGAGCACGCCAAGCGTCTCCGACCGCGCGTCCCTACGCCCGAGCAACGCGCCGCCGCCCCCGCCGTCGATCGCCCGTGGGGCGCCTTCTCACCGCGACGCGCCGAGCCCAAGCCCGCGGCCCCGGTCGCGACGAGCGACTCGTCCGCCGACGCATCCGCCCCGCAGCACGACACCTCGCCCGATGCCACGCCGGCCGTGTCAACCGAAGCAGCCGAAGAACCCGCCGCGGAGCTCTCGCTGCTCGATCGCGCCGGCCTGAGCGCCGCGCTGCCCGCTCCCGATCGTCGCGTCGTCATCGCTCAGGGCGTCTTCGACGGTGCCGATCCATTTCTCGTCCGCCTGTCTCCCGCCTCGCCGAGCGACTCGGGCTGGTACATCGGCGGATCCGACGAGGGCGCGGGTGCCGCGCCGGTCCCCGCGACGATCGCGGCGTTGAGCATCGAGCAGATTCTCGCTGCGCGTCCGGACTGGCGAGACCTTCTGGCTCTGCCCGAGGGCACACTCGCGGTTCTGAGCCCGTCGGGCGTCGAACTGCTGCTGGACTCGACCGACGAAGTGGTCTGGAGCCCATGAACCCGTGACCGCACGCACACCCACTCGCGAAGGAACGAACCGATGAGCATGGCCGTGGCACAGACCAAACTCCGCGATGCGCTGCGCGACTTCCGTGCCCGCTGGGAGCGCACACGCGATCACTGGGACGACCCCGCCCGCAAGAGCCTCGATGACGAACTGGTCCGCCCGATGGACTCCAAGGTCTTCGCCGCCCACAGCGGCATCGGCAAACTCGCAGAACTCTTCGCCACCGCGCGCCGCGAGTGCTCGCGCGAGCAGGACTAGCCCGCCCGTACCGTTGCACACGCCGATCGCTCACTCCCCTCTCCCCCCTCCGCCCCGCCGACCTCGCGAGCCCACGAATGTCCGAAGGCCCCCTGAACCTCAGCCAGCGTCAGATGCTCCGCTCGCTCACCGCGCTCTCCGGCGACCGCGCCAAGCGCGAGGAGGAGATCCGCACAACGCTGGATACACGACAGCGCCGCGCACGCGCCGAGCACGACACGAATCTCGCCGCCCTGACCGATCGCACCTCCGCCGCGCGCGACGCCGCCGATACCGAACTTCGCGAGGGCACCGAGCGCATCACCGCCGATGCCCAGAGCCAGCGCTCCCGCATCACGCTGCAACTCCAGGGCGAACGCGGCAGCATCGTCGAACGCGCCGAGGTCGACCGCACCGCCGCCAAGAAACGCCTGCAGGAGGCCGTCTGGATGGGCGACACCATCCTCGACGGCGCGATGAGCAAAGAGCGCGAGAAGTTCAACAAACTCGACAAGCAACTGACCGAGAACGACGCCGCGCTGACCAAGATCGATGCCGCCGCCGTGCTGCTCTCACGCTACGTCCCCACGCGCGCAGGCACAACCCCCGCGTGGCTCGACGGAATCTCGCCGAGCGAGACCCAGTTCCCCAGCCCGGCCGACACCATCAAGGACCAGACCGCCGCGGCCAATGTCCAGCTCGATCGCCTCGCGAGCATGCCGCTGCCCCCCATGATGATGCAGCCGCTGCCGTGGGTCTACGCACTGCTCGCCGCCGGCGGCGTCGGCGCGGGCGTCGCGTGGCTGCGGGCATGGCAAGTCGACAACATCACCATCGCCGTAGCGGTCGCGTCGCTGGTGGTCTTCTGCGTGTTCGCATTCCTGGCCCTGGGCGCCGTCCGGCGCAGCGTGATCAGGATCGCCCGCCCCCTGCACACGAGCCTCGCCACCGCCCGCGCCGCGATCGCCCACGCACGCACCGTCGCCACGCACGAGCGCGCCGAGGCCGAGGCCAAGGCCCAGGCCAAGCGCGAACGCGAGGTCACGTTCGCCAAGGAGCAGTACGAGGAAACACGCCAGGAACTCGCCCAGATCCGCGAACGCAAACTCTCGGACATCGACAACCGCCTTAAGTCCAAACTCGAGGCCATCGACCGCGCCTGCGCCGATGCGCTCCGCGAACTCCAGGAACGCTGCGCCGCCGCGGCGGCCGCTGCGGAACTCGACCTCCGCGAAGGCACCGCCGCGCTGGCCGAGACCCTCGACTCAACGCTCTCACAGGCACAACGCGACCACGACCAGGCCCGCGCCGACCTCATCCGCGACTGGACTCAGGGCCTTCGCGACGCCCGCGCCGTCGATGCCCTGGTCTCCGACACCCGCGCGCCCTTCCTCCCATGGTCCGCCGACCGCTGGGCCCCCGATGCGCCCGACTCCGGCCCGAACGCCTGGACACCCGCCGCCACCAGCCCGCGAGCCATTCCCGTTGCGCACGCCACGCTCTCGCTCGCGTCGCTGCCCGGCGGCGTTTCGGCCGATGCAGAGCTCTCGCTCTCGCCCGCCGGCGCGCCGGGCCCCGACACGCTCCACCCCGCCGCGTTCCTCGAACTGCCCGATCACGCCTCGCTCCTGCTGCAGTTCGCCGGAGACAAGTCCGGCGGCACCGCCCGCACAGAGGCCATCAACGTCCTCCGCTCGACCATGCTCCGGCTGCTGACGAGTTTCCCGCCCGGCAAACTCCGCTTCACCATCCTCGACCCGGTCGGCCTCGGCCAGAGCTTCGCCGGCTTCATGCACCTTGCCGACTACGAGGATGCGCTGGTCACCGACAGAATCTGGACCGAGCCCCGCCACATCGAGGCCCGCCTGACCGACCTGACCGAGCACATGGAGAACGTGATCCAGAAGTACCTCCGCAACCAGTTCAAGAGCATCGAGGAGTACAACGAGCAGGCCGGCGAAATCGCCGAGCCCTATCGCTTCCTGGTCATCGCGGACTTCCCCGCGAACTTCTCCGAAGTCTCCGCCAAGCGCCTCGCCTCCATCCTCGCCAGCGGCCCCCGCTGCGGCGTGTACACGCTCATCGCAATGGACACCCGCCAGCAACTCCCCGCAGGTCTGACCGCCGCCGACCTGAAGCGCAACGCCCTTCGCTTCACGTACCGCAAGGGCGATCCCGCCGCCACTCCCCCCACCGCCCCCGGCCTGGTCTGGGACGACCCGGACTTCGGCTCGCTCCCCGTCGCCGTCGAGCAGCCGCCCGATGATGAGCGATTCAACGCCCTGGTTCACCGCGTCGGCGTCGCCAGCAAGGACGCCAACCGCGTGCAGGTCCCCTTCGCCATGATCGCTCCGCAGCGCGAGCAACTCTGGACCATGAGCTCCGCCTCGGAGGTCCGCGTCGCGCTCGGACGCGCCGGCGCAACCAAACTCCAGCACCTCTCCCTCGGCCGCGGCACCAGCCAGCACGCCCTCATCGCCGGCCGCACCGGCTCGGGCAAGTCCACGCTCCTCCACGCGATCATCACCAACCTCGCCATGTGGTACACCCCCGATGAGGTCGAACTCTACCTCATCGACTTCAAAAAGGGTGTCGAGTTCAAGGCCTACGCCTCCCTCGGCCTCCCGCACGCCCGCGTCATCGCCATCGAGAGCGAACGCGAGTTCGGCCTCAGCGTCCTCCGCAAACTCGACGCCGAGCTCAAGCGCCGCGGCAACCTCTTCCGCGATCAGGAGGTTCAGGACCTCAAGTCCTTCCGCTCAGCCCGCGCCGATGTGCCCATGCCCCGCATCATGCTCATCGTCGACGAGTTCCAGGAACTCTTCGTCGAAGACGACAAGCTCGCGCAGGAAGCATCGCTCCTGCTCGACCGCCTCGTGCGCCAGGGCCGCGCCTTCGGCATGCACGTCATCCTCGGCAGCCAGACCCTCGGCGGCGCGTACTCCCTCGCCCGCGCCACCATCGGGCAGATGGCCGTCCGCATCGCCCTTCAGTGTTCCGAGGCCGACGCCATGCTCATCATGAGCGACGACAACTCCGCCCCGCGCCTGCTCAACCGCCCGGGCGAGGCGATCTACAACGACGCCAGCGGCGCAATCGAGGGCAACAGCCCCTTCCAGGTCGCCTGGCTCCCCGATGAGCAGCGCGAGCACTTCCTCTCGCAGGTCCGCTCGCGGATCCCGACACTCCCCGAGTCCACCCGCGCACGCCTTGTTCCGCCCATCGTCTTCGAGGGCAACGTGCCGGCCAACATCGAGGCCAACCATCCGCTCTCGCTCGCGCTCGCCGCCGCGGCGCCCGTTGAGCACGGCAAGCCCACAAACGCCTGGCTGGGCGACGCGATCGCGATCAAGGACCCGTCCGCCGGCATCTTCCGCCGCCAGGCCGGCGCGAACCTGCTCATCGTGGGCCAGAAGGACGACTCGGCGCTGGCCATGATGGTCGCATCCATTCTCTCGCTTGCCGCGCAGCACGCCCAGCGCGCCGGCACCGACGCCGCGTCGCCCGCGCCGCGCATCTACCTGCTCGATGGCACCCCCGCCGACCAGCCCGGCTTCGGCGTGCTGCCGAAGCTCGCCGCCTCATTGTCCGACGTGCTGGACATCCGCGTCATCGCCCTGCGCGATGTGCCCGGCGCGATGAACGAACTCAACGCGGAACTCTCGCGCCGCACGGCCCTGGCCGCCGAGAGCGAGTCTGGCAGCGCGCAGCCTCCGAGTTGGTACCTCTTCGTCCACGCGCTGCAGCGCTACCGCGCCCTGCGGCGCAGCGAGAACGAGTTCGACTTCTCCGCCAGCACCGGCGACGAGCCGGACGCGCAGGTCGCGCCCGAGAAGGCCTTCGCGAACATCATGCGCGAGGGCGCGGCCATGGGCATCCACACCCTCTGCTGGTGCGACACCGTGGCCAACCTCACGCGCACGCTCGAGCGCAACGCCCTCCGCGAGTTCGACCAGCGCGTGCTGTTCCAGATGTCTGGCGCCGACTCCTCGGCACTCATGGACACCCCGTTCGCCGGCACCATCGGCAACAACCGCGCGCTGCTGTACAGCGAGGAACAGGGCTCCGTCGAGAAGTTCCGCCCGTACGCCATGCCCGGCGACGCGTGGCTCGCCGCCACCATCAACCGCCTGACCCGCCGCACGCCCACTCCCGAGCCAACGCGATGAGGCGGCGTGGCACAGACCGCTTTGCCGATCGCCGTGATTGGACGAAGCACCTGCCGTCGACCGGGCGTTCGTGATCACACCAGGCCGTCGGGCCACGCCCACGACCGCGCTCGCGGCATGGAGTTCGCAACTTCATCCAACAGCCGCTTGTGCCCGCGACGCTGGCAATCGGGCGACATCGACGGGGATCAACTCGGATCGCTGTATCGCTTGATGCTCTGCGCAACACCCATCGCCCATTCGCGATCAGAATCCTCGACGAACGTGATTGTCGCAAGGCAGAGGCAGGGTCCACTCGAGCCGATGACGAACAGCGAGTGGTAGGAGTCCGCCTCCTCCACGATCTTCTCCAGGTGCGCCGCGAACTTTGCCTGACCGTTCGTCCAGATCTTCAACTTCGCCCGAGGATTCTGCTCACGGATCATCTCTTCGGGATCCCGCTCCTCCGCAGAATCTTCAGATGCTCTCATGAGCGTCAATCGTACCGAACGGGTCTCATCGAAGGCGACCCACTCATCGCCGTACTGAAGCTCAAGGGACCCCGGGAGCGTCAGTTCCCATCCGGGCAGGCGGTGAACGACGGGAGCTCGCCGGTAGCCGATCCGAGGCATCGCTCCCGAGCGAACGTTGGCGTCAACGATGGCTCGTGACGCTGGGCGCTCTCCGGTACCAGATTCGATCTGGCCAAGAATCTCTCGCCATTCAGGCCAAGGGAGGTCGAGTTCCGAGTCCAGAGCATTCGCTTGCTCAAGGCAACTGTTGACATCCTTCAGCACTCCGGTCGATTCCGGCGTGAGCGGACGCGTCCAGTGGACGTCGCACCACATACGAACGACGGCGCGATCGCGAAGGGTGCGTGCCGTCAAGCCTTTGTCCCACCACGCAAAAAAGTCCGTCCCGCTCATCGGATCCGCGGCAACTTGCTCGATCCAAGCCCTCGACCGCGGGCCCGTCGGTGTTGCCACCGCAGCGTCGACTTTGAACCCATGCCTCATGTCCATGCAAAGCGCGATCCCGCTCGCGTTCTCGGTGTCCCCCAGCAGAACCTCGGCGAGGCGCCGAAGCCATGACAGCATGCTGCCCCGCAGAGCGCTCCAGTCGCCTGTGTCGAAGTACTCCGTGTCATCATCGGCCTCCCAAACCACACCGAGGTGCGCGGCGAGCCCTTTGGCCAACGTGCAGACATAGTCGTGGTAGCCGGGACCGGGAAAGTTTGTCCGAGCCTCAAGGCCCAGCCGACCCGCCGAGGCCGTAACGAAAACGTCCTGGGCTTGCGGAAAGAGCGATGCCGCGATCATGCTGCCGTCATCGGTCGGCAACATCGTCGTCGGCGCAACCAACACAAACCTCGCGGCCTGATCGATCCACGCCTTGGCTCGCGAAAGGACCTCTTCCGGTGGTGCATTTCTGGGGAGCTTTGCGGTGAGACAAATGTCGATGCCCATGGCAATCACCTCCTGCTTTCGTCGGAACGCAACGGCATGCCTCTACGCCGCGAAGCGATCGCACATCATCTGAGTCGACCCCGCCGCCTCCCGGTGCAACCGCACCGCGGCGGGCACGGCCTACCCCCCGAAAATCGCCAGCAGCAGCGCCGCGAAAATCAGCACGATCACGATCGCGATGATCACCACCAGCGCGTTCGCCAGCCGGGCCTTGGGCCTGATCATCCCATCATGAATCGTCGGCACGCCGCCCTCGCCCGAACGCTTCTTCCGCTTCCGCTGCTTCATCGGCCGATCTCCGTTTCTCCGCGCCGCTCCATCAGTGCCTCACCGTCGCCAGACGCAGGATGTTCTCCTGCGTCATCTTCTCGCCGATGAGTTCGCCGGTGATCTCGCCGTCGCACATGACCACGATCCGATCCGACAGCGCCAGCAACTCCGGCATTTCGCTGCTGACCAGCAACACCGCCAGCCCCTCATCGGCCGCCGCTCGCACAAGCCGATAAATCTCCGTCTTGGTCCCGACATCGATCCCGCGCGTCGGCTCATCCAGCAGCAGCACGCACGTCTCCTTCGCCAGCCACCGCGCCAGCAGCAGCTTCTGCTGGTTCCCGCCCGACAGTTCGCCCGGCAGCGAGGTGTACCGCGCCGTCTTGACCTGGAACTTCTTCACGCGCTCGGCCACCTCGTTCCGCTCGGCGCTCCGCAGGCGGATCCCCAGCTTCGCAAGCAGCGGCATCTTCGGCGCGATGATGTTCTCATCCACACCCAGCAGGAAAAACAACCCCTGCAAGCGCCGATCCTCGGGCACATAGCCCACGCCCGCCACGATCCGCTCCCGCGGCCGCCCCGGCGTGAACGTCCGCCCGGGGATCGAAACACCCCCAGACGCCGAGCCGTCGAGCCCGAAAATCGCGTCCAGCAACTCCGACCGACCCGAACCGACCAGCCCCCCCACCCCAAGCACCTCGCCCTTGTGCACCTTCAGCGACACGTTCTTGAGCCGCCCCGGCGAACTCAGCCCCGAGACCTCCAGCAGCACCGGCTCGCCATCAAAGGCGTGCGGTCGCCGATCGCCCTCGACCATCTGCGACCGGCCCGATCGGTACGACTTGGATGAGTCGATCCTCCGACCAATCATCTGCGCAACCAGGTCCGCCTCACCGATCGCCCTGACCTCGCTGGTGGCGACGTACTTGCCGTCGCGCAGCACTGTCACGCGATCGCACACGGAGAAAATCTCTCCCATCCGGTGCGACACGTAAATGCACAGCAGCCCCTTGCTCGCAAGGTCCCGCACAATCGCCCCGAGCCGGTCCGCCTCCGCCACCGAAAGCGAACTGGTCGGCTCGTCGAAAATGATCACCCGCGCCGCCGGCTCCGGCCTGCCGTCAGGACCGACACGCTCCTCCAGCGACGCGGCGATCTGCACAATCTGCCGCCGACCCGGCGCGAGCGATCCCAGCGGCGAACGCACATCGATCTCCGGCGCCAGTGCCGAAAGCAGCCGCGACGCCCGCTCCTCCATCATCCGCCGGCTCAGCACACCGCCACGCGTCGGCAGGTCGTGCAGGCACAGGTTCTCCGCCACCGACAGGTTCGGGCACTGCGCCAGTTCCTGGTGCACGATCCTCACACCCGCCCCGAACGCGTCATCGATGTCACCCAGCCTCAGCTCGCGGCCATCGAGCACGATCGAGCCCGTGTCCGGCTTGTGCAGCCCGGCGATCGCCTTGCCCAGCGTGCTCTTTCCCGCCCCGTTCTCCCCCATCAACGCGTGAACCTCGCCCGCCCGGAACGTCACGCTCACACCGTCCAGCGCCTGCGTGATCCCGAACCGCTTGCTCACGTTCGTCACGACCAACAGGTCGCTCCCGATCCGCGTGCGCGCCCCGGCCGATGGTTCCGCAGTCGCTGTGCTCATGAGGCCCCAAGCGTACACGACCCCCGGCCCATCGCCAACATCAGCCTCCCCAATCGCGGCACGCCGAACACGCCCCCTCGAACTCCCCGGGGTACCCCGATGCCCGAAAATGCGAACAGGCCCGCCGCGAGTTCTTCGCGGCGGGCCTGGCGTTGTTCACCGACATGTCCTTGATCGGCCCGGGCTCATCGCCACGGGCCGAGGGTCTTGTTCATCCTGCCGCGCCGGGCGATTACTTGCTCTTGCCCAGCCAGCGGTCCCAGTTCTTGCCGTACTCGTCGACGTTGGCCTTGTTCACGACCACCAGCGGCGCGTTGACGATCGGGCTGGCCGGCTGCTTGTTCTCGACCAGCTTCTCCATGATCAACTGCACGCTCGTGGTGCCCCACTCGTAAACCTGCTGAGCCAGCAGCGTGTCAACCTCGCCCGAGCGGACATAATCCAGCTGCGCCGGCAGAGCGTCGACCGCCACCACCTTCGCACGCCCGGCCACGCTCTTGAGAGCGTTCTGCGTGAACAGCGGCCAGCCGCCCACCATCGCCCAGCCCGTGATCTGCGGATTGGCCGCCATCACCTGCTCAACCTTCAGCACCGCGTCCTGCGGCGTCTCGGCGTGGTAGTACGTGTCCAGGATCTGAATGTCCTTGAACGCCTTCATCCCCTCCCGCACGCCGCGAACGCGGGCCTGCAGGTTCGGCGCGTTCTGGTTGCCCGCCAGGATCGCCACCACGCCCTTGTTGCCCATGCTCTTGGCCAGTTCGCCGGCCAACTGCTTGCCGCACTCAAAGTCGTTGGTGCCGAAGTACGCCAGTCGCTGCGAGTCGGGCACGTCCGAGTCGAACGTCACCACAACCGTGCCGCGCTCCACGGCCGAGTCGATCGCGGCCTTGAGCAGCTTCGCATCGCTGGCCGAAACCGCGATGCCGTCGGCACCGCCCGCGACCAACTGCTCGATCGCCTCGGCCTGCTTCTGGCCGTCCTCCGCCACCGGCGTACGCCAGTCGATGCGGATATCCACGCCCAGCTTCTTCCCCCACGCCTTGGCCGCGTCCTCCGCGCCCGTCCGGGCCGCGAGGAACACCGGATTGCTGTTGCTCTTGGCCACCATCCCGATGACGTACTGAGACTTCTTCGGCTTTGCCGCCTCGGTCTTCTTCGCGTCGGGCGCCGCGGCCATCGCCGCCATCGCCAGGCCGGCGACCGCACCGACCGTCAGAAGCCCCTTGATCCAGTTGCGCATGCTGTGCTCCAGAGTTGAATTCCCGCCAGGGTTCCGACCCCGGCCTCCTGCTTTCGCCGCCCCACGCAGAGCGGACGCAACCCATCCCCGATTCACCCTCCACCCACCAGCACACCCCCAAGAACGTGCCGCCAGAAGCCCCCACCGCCACAAACAGACTAACAGTCTACTTCTTGTTCGTCGTCAGTCGGTACTTGGCCTGATCAACCACCACGGCCAGCACGATCGCCAGACCGATGACGATCTGCCGGTAGTTCTGATCCAGACCGAGCACGTCGAAGCCGTTGTTGATCAACTGGATGATCAGCGCCCCGAGCACCGCGCCCAGCGCCGAGCCGCGCCCACCGGACAGCGACGCCCCACCCACCACCGCCGCGGCGATCACGTTCAGTTCGTACCCGTTGCCCGCGTCGGAACTGGCGGCCCCGAAGTAGCCGAGCATCAGCACCGCCGACAGCCCGGCGAGCATGCCGCAGATCGTGAACGACCAGATCTTCGTCGCCCCGACCGGCACACCGGCGTACTTGGCCGCGGTCTCGTTGCCGCCGATGGCGAAGATCCGCCGGCCGAAGACCGTCAGCGAGAAGACGAGTGCGCCGATGATGCCGATGACGAACATCAGCAGCATCGGCACCGGCGAAACGCCCAGCGCCGACCACTTGATCACGCTCTGAAGCCCCGGCGGGAAGTCGCCGATGGACAGCCCCTTGCTGCCCACGAACGCCACGCCGCGGTACACCGCCATGCCGCCGAGGGTGATGATGAACGGGTGAACATTCAGCCCGACACTCGCGGCACCATTGATGAACCCGCACACCGCGCCCACGCCGCAACAGACCAGCAGCGCCACCCCCACCGCCGCCAGCACGCCGCCGTCGCCGGCAAAAATCGGCGAAGACGCGAAACTGTTGAGCACAATCGCCCCGATGACCGCCGACAACGCGTAGATCGACCCGACCGACAGATCGATTCCGCCGAGCACGATGATCGCCGTCATACCAACAGCCATGATCGCGATGAACGACGCCTGCGTCGCGACGAGCACGAGATTCTCAAGCCGCAGGAACCGATTGACCCGCGGCTCGCGCTCGATGGCGTTGGTCGCATCGCGCGACATGCGCCAACCGTCGCGGGCGTAGTACTCCTCAACCGTCGAACCCCGCGTCACGCGCACGCCCGATGGGATGTCGTTCACCCGCACGCCCGAAGGGATCTCGATGCGTTCCTTCTTGACGTTGCCCTGAGCGTCGGTGTCCTCGCGCTCCATCGCGCGGCCGGTCGCACTCTCGACCAAGTCCCACCCGTCGCCACGGATGTACTCGCGTGCCTCCTGCCCGGGCAGCGCGAACCTCCACCCCGGCCGAATGACCGAGACCGTCGCGTCGGCGAACTCCCGCCGCTCGATGCGTTCGATGATCTGCCTGCCCGCTCGCTCGGTCAGACGCCAGCCGGAGCCCGTGCTGAACGTTCGCTCCTGGGCCGCGCCATCGGCGGTGAACGCCACACGGATCACGCCGCCCTCGGTCGTGACCGTCGCGCCGGCGGGAGCCTCAAACTCGCGGCTGCTGCGCTGCTCGGGGATGAGCGGGCTGGCCAGCGTCAGGCCGAGCATCATCACCGCGATGACGATGCAAAGGCCGAATTCCTGCAGCGTGGCCAATCGCACCCACAGCGGCTTGGCCGCGGGTGTGCGCGTGGGTGCTGGTCCGGCGCTGGGGGCGGGCTGGTCTGAACGGCTTGGAGAAGAGTCCGACTTCACGGGGCGGATGATACCGGTTCCACGATGCCAATGCCGGTGAGATCAACCCCGATTTTTACTCGATCACCTGCGTACGACGCGACCGGAAGCTGTCGATCGCGTTGATCGACTGCGGGTTGTTGGCCGACGGCGCGGAGAAGAACTGGAACGCCACATCGTCCTTGAGGAACTCGGCGTGACCATCGGAGAACACGAAGTTGCCGCCGTCCTTGCCGTACATGTCCAGCGGGCCGTAGAACCCGTTGCGCGTCTGCGCGAACGTCGCATCGCTCGCGCGACCGTACCACGCCCGCGTGCCGACGTCCGGGCCGAGGGTCTCGGTACCCCAGATCGGCGCGGCCTTGAGGATCGTCGGCTCATCAGACTTCAGGCCCGCGATGTACAGGTAGCTGATGTTGTAGTGAACGACGTCCTTCTCGCTCGCGGCAATCGTCGGGCGGATCGGCTGCGTCGTCGACAGATCCGGCGCGCTCGGCGACGGATTCGCGCCCGCGCCCCAGTACCGATCCTCGCGATGAGCCGGGCTCGTCAGCACGCCGAAGTTCTCGATGTACCCGCGCATGATCGGGTTGCGCAGACCCGAACCAGGGTAGTACTGAGCATTGTCCGGGTTGCCCAGACCCGTGCCGATAAAGCCGGGGCGGCCGTTGCCCGGATCCTGGAACAGGCTGAACATGCCGGCCACGCCGCCGTACTGGTACTGAAAGTCGAGGAAGCGGTCCGCGTTGTTCGGACGGGTGAAGTTCGCGCGGCCCGCGTTGCTCGGGTCGAACGGCAGCAGCGGATACCAGCCCTTGAAGTCGTTGGCGTAGACGCTGAACGCCACGCCCATCTGGCGCACGTTGCTCAGGCACGCCGTACGCCGCGCCTGCACGCGGGCATTGGCCAGAGCGGGCAGGAGGATGCCGACCAGCAGCGCGATGATCGCGATCACCACCAGCAACTCAATGAGCGTGAAGCCGCGTCGGCCGAACAGCCCACGAATGTTCATCTGAGCACAGTTTGTCATTGGGACCTCCGATTGTTTCCCGGCGACTTTCCGCCGCTCCCGCCCCGCGAGGCATGCACACACACCCCCGACACCTCTGAGATTATCGAACGTCGCCGGCGGTATGCAAACTCCTTCTGCCCATTTTCCGCCGAATCGTTGACGCCTGTATACAGCCCCTCGTGCCAACGCCTGCCCGATCGATCGTGTCGGGCTTTGCCGACTCGATTCCCTCCGTGGCATGGAACGCCATTCCCGGCCACAGTCCGCCCAATCCCCCATCCTGAGCCCGCATACCGAGACAAATTAGGGGTACCCCGGGACGGTGGACCGCCGGGTCAAATTTCCGGTGATTTTGGGCATCCGTACACGCCGACGCGGTGTTTTTTGGCCTTCGCCGGAGCACGCGGTACTCTTTATCTCAGTGCGCATACGGGCGCATTCACCACGCCGCCGGTCCGTCGCGTCCTCGGGTTCTCCGAGCGCGTTCGTGCCCGGCTCACTTCCAGGGAGTTCGAGATGAAGAAGAATCAGATGTATCCCGCTCTGCTGCTGCTGGCTGTTGCCGGCGCCGCCATCGCCGCCCCCGTCGTTGACGGTCTCAAGGGCGCCTCCGACGGCTACGGCCCGGCCCAGTGGCTCAACAACGTTCCCACCGGCTTCGGCGACAACGTCCAGGGTGCAGGCGCCGGCGCCGGTGACGTCGGTACCCCCGCCACCGTCGTCCGCGGCATCGAACTGGTCGTCCCCAAGGCCTCCGTCGGCTACACCAGCGGTCCCATCCGCGTCATTGCCGCCATCAACGGCCAGGGCAATGACTTCTTCTCCAACCAGTTCCTCTTCTCCCGCGGCAGCAACTCCTCCGCCGGCGGCCTCGGTCTGAACACCCCGAACCTCGGCTTCCCGCGTGATGTGAACCTCGCCGACATCCCCGGCGTCGTCGTCTCCAACATCACCCCCGCCACCGTCACCACCGCACCGGTCATCGACGGCCAGCGCGACAACCCCACCGCCCCGCTGACGATCTACGGCAACCGCTTCGCGCTGCAGACCAATTACACCGGCTTCGGCAAGGCCTCCCACGGCAACATCATCGCCGGGCCCGATGGCACCAACGGCTCCGAGCTCGACGCCCTGTACGTCGTTCAGGACGCGACGAACCTCTACTTCTTCCTCGCAGGCAACCTCGAGGCCAACAACAACAAGCTGAACCTCTTCATCGACACCGTCGCCGGTCAGGGCCAGAACCGTCTGGTCCAGGCCAACCCGCAGGAACTGGCCACCATGAGCGACGACGGCTCGGGCAACGGCCTGCGCTTCCCGACGAACTTCGATGCCGACTATCTCCTGGTCCTCGGCGCGAATCGCAACGGCGAGACCCAGCCGGTCGTCTTCCCGACCCCGGGCCCCGACCGCGGCCAGATCTACGTCGACTTCTACCCGCTGCCGGCTGGCGGCGGCTCGAAGCTCTACGCGGGCGTCACCGGCTTCGCCGGCGCCCTCGACCCCTCCGCTCTCGACCCCCTGGCCCCCGC
The DNA here is from genome assembly GCA_021297895.1 of Phycisphaeraceae bacterium. Lineage (GTDB taxonomy): Bacteria > Planctomycetota > Phycisphaerae > Phycisphaerales > UBA1924 > JAJTHN01. The sequence goes on from JAJTHN010000013.1 coordinate 56,065, forward strand.
CGGCACGCTGGCCGGTGGTGACGCCGGCGCGCCCGCCATCCGCGTGACGGTCGACAACTCCAACATCGCCGGCGTGGTCGGTCAGGAAGTCGGCTCCACCAACGCCGCCCCCAACCAGAACCGCGCCTACGGCTCGGAGCTCAACGCCCTCTACGCCGCGCGTGACGGCGACATGCTCTACCTGCTCGTCACCGGCAACCTCGAGACGAACTTCAACAAGCTCGTTCTGTTCTTTGACGTTGATCCCAACGACGGTCAGAACCGTCTCCGCGGCCGCACCGATAGCGCCCTCTGGCCGGGCTATCGCGGCAACCCCCGCATGGACTCCGACGGTCTCTGGCGCATGGGCGCCCGCGTGCAGTCGGGCACCACGCCTCCGCTGCCGATCGACCCGACCGACCCGGTCGCTTCGGGCGGCTGGACGTTCGACGAGGGCTTCACCGCTGATTACGTCGTTGCGGTGACCAACGGCGGCAACCCCGTCTCGGCCTTCACCAACGCCGCGGTCCTCCGCGCCAGCGGCCGCCGCGAGGACTTCCAGTTCCGCAGCCTCGATTACGGTGCGTTCACCGGCGGCGCCAAGTCTCTGCCGCCCGTCAACAACCCGATGCGCTTCAACGGCCCCGCTGCGCCGCTGCCCCCCACGGCCGACGGGCACATCACCGCCAACCACCCGCCCCGCGGCCTGGCGGATCTGCTCCAGCTCGACCTGAACACCGAGCTCTACTTCTTCTCCAGCCCGCCCGCATCGCTGAACGACCGCATCGTCGTCGCGATCGACAACAGCAACGTTCTGGGCGTCACCGGCACCGCCGCGGATCCGAACGATGCCCGCGCCGTGAACTCGGGCATCGAGATCGCCATCTCCCTGACCGAGCTCGGCTGGGACGGCGTCACGCCGATCCGCGTCGCGGGCGGCATCAACGGCTCGAACTACGACTTCATGTCCAACCAGGTCCTCGGTGGCCTGCCGGTCGGCACCAACGGCCAGGCCGCGAACCTCGCCGATCCCCGCAACATCAACTTCAGCACCATCGCCGGTGACCAGTTCGTCACCCTCAACCTCACCACCATCGCCGGCTGCTCGCCCGCCGACATCGCCAACACCGACGGCGATCCGACGCCGGACAACACCGTCGACAACGGTGACTTCGGCCTCTTCTTCGCGTCGTTCTTCCTCGCAGAGGGCGACCCGAACCGCCTCGTTGCCGACATCGCCAACACCGACGGCGATCCGGGTGCCGACGGCACCGTCGACAACGGCGACTTCACCCTCTTCTTCGCCACCTTCTTCGTCGGCTGCCCGTAATCGGCTCGACGAACTCGCGCCCGCAACGCGGGCATGAGATGCACGCAACTCCGCAGCGCCCCGGCCCCGTGCCGGGGCGCTGTCTTTTTGCTCCCGCCCATTTTGCCGCGATCCGCGGAGTTCACGCCTCGCCCGCGGCTCGCCGCTGATTCTCCATCGCCGTCGCCGCGTTGCGTCTGATCATTTCCAGCGTCGCCCGCTTCATCGCCGAGCCGCGCAGTTCGCGCGCTCGATCCTCCGCCGTCCAACCCAGCACCGCCAGCAAATCCAGCCCGCGACGAGGTCCGCGATACGCGTCGTTCACCCGCGGGGCGTAACGCTCGTCATCGGCCGCGGCCCGCACCGGCGCGTTGTGCGGGCAGACCTCCTGGCACACATCGCACCCGAAGATCCAATCGCTCACCTTCTCGCGCAGGTCCGGAGGCGTCGGCTCGCGCCGCTCGATCGTCAGGTAACTGATGCACCGGGACGCATCCACGCTGTACGCCGAGATCGCCCCCGTCGGGCACGCATCGATGCACCGCGTGCACGAGCCGCAGTGATCCTCGTGCCGCTCCTGCTCCCGCGGCGGCACCAGCGGCAGGCTCGTCAGCAGCCCGCCCAGCAGCGTGTACGAGCCCAGCCGCGGGTGAATCAGCAGCGTGTTCTTTCCGATCCACCCCAGCCCCGCACGCTGCGCGTGCTCTCGCTCGAGGATCGGCGCGGTATCGCAGAACGCACGGAAGTGCTCACCGGGATGCTCGGCGATGAGTTCATCGCGCAGCGCGTGCAGCCGGTCCTTGATCAGCACGTGATAGTCCTCGCCGTGCGCGTACCGGGCAACGCGGCCCACACCATCGCGTTTGACCGGAGATGCATCACCCCGTGGGGCGTACTGATCAGCAACAACGATGATCGCCCTCGCCTCGGGCAGCACCCGCCGCGGGTCCAGCCGCTCCTCGCCCAGGCGGGCAAGATACGCCATGCTGCCGTGACGCCCCTGCGCGAACCACGCTCGCACATGCTCGGCGTGCTCGCTCGGCGAACACTCGCACACCCCCGCCAGCGCAAAGCCCATCGCGCGGCAACGCGCGATCACGGCCCGCGAGAGCACTTCCATCCGCTCCCGCTGCCCGGCGTTCTCAGCGCTCTCGCCCACGCGCTACTCGCATTCCTCAGCGCTCACCCGCGCCGATCGCTCTCAGGCCCGCGCCATCGGCGTTCGCGACGGTGCGCCCGCCGCGGCCTGAGCACCGGCTGCTCGCACGATCGCCTCGCACGCCGCGGGCAGCACGCTCTCGGCAGAGGCCAGCCCGGGGAGCCAGGCACGGTCGTACTCGAAGATCACCGGCATCGCCCCGCCGCTGACGCCCCCGCCGCTGACCCGGGCCGCGGCCATCGCCACGCTCGGCGCGAACGGCACGACGCCCGCCCCCAGTGCCGCCGGCTTCATCACGCCGTCGCTGCCGCGCGCAAGGTCCTTGACACGCAAAGCCATCAGGCTCGTGCCCGCGGCCGCGATCGCCGACTCGCCGCCCTCATCCGCCACAAACGAATTGGCGATGTTCGCGCACACGCCCAGCAGGGGGCTGTTCACCTCGCGCACGACATCCATCAGGCTCTGCACGCTCATGAACGATCCGGCGTTCTCGATCATCACGCTCACGCCCGTGCGGTGCGCATGATCGATCACCCGGCCGAGACGGTCCGCCACGCGGGCCACGCCCAGCGAACGCTTTTCCCGCGTCGGCAACTCAAAGCCGAACACCCGCACAAGCGGACACTCAAGGCTGATCGCCAGGTCGATCGCCCGCTTGGCCGCCCGCACGCTGACCTCGCTGTCGGTGATCACGTTGCCGATCACCGGCGGCGTGATCGCCTCGCCGAAGCCAAGCCCCGTCGCCAGCGACGCGACGGTCAGGCCGCGATCGCCGAACCACCGCCGGATCTTCTCCGGGTTCGTCAGCGCCGGGTCGCACGCGAAGGACCGCGATGCATCGCCGAAGGTCCGCAGCTCGACCGCGTGATAGCCCCAGCTCTGCGCAGCCTGGGCGATCGTTTCAAGCGTCCATTCCGGACACGCCACCGTGCTCATAGCGACTTTGATCATCGCCCGGAGTGTACGCGAGCGACCCCACTCCCGCCTCCGCGCCCATCTCCGCGCCCGGCGCGGCCTGCCCACGGTGTCGCGTCAGCGTCCGCCGCGCCCCGCCGGTCCCCGGTCCGGCGTTCCGCCGTCGTGCGGCAGCGTCGGCCCGGCGACGGGCAGCACGATGGTAAAGTCCGTTCCGCGACCGGGCTCGGAGTACAGGTCGAGCCGCCCGGCGTGCCCCTCGATCGCGCGCCGAGCCGTCGGCAGGCCGAGCCCCGTCCCGCCGGACTTGGTCGTGAAGTACGGCTCAAAGATGCGGGAACGGTTCTCCGGCGTGATGCCCGGCCCCGTGTCGATCACGTGGATCTTCACCACCTCGCGCCCCTCTTCGACCAGCGTCTGCGTTCGCAGAATGAGCTCTCCGGCGGTCGCGCCGACCGTCGGTCCGCCCGACGCGGCACGAACCCCGCTCATGGCCTGCACCGCGTTGAGCATCAGGTTGAGCAGCGCCTGCTTGATCAGCCTCGTGTCGAGCCGCGCGTGGATCGCACCGGGCGCCAGATCCGCCCGCAGTCGCACGCCCGCGCGCTCGGCCTCGGGCGCGTAGAAGTCGATCAATTCGCCGACCAGCGCGTTGACGTCGACCCGCTCGGGATGCAGCCGCAGTTCGCCCGCATAATCGAGAAAGTCGCTGAGAATGCCCTTGAGCCGCTCGGTCTCACGCCGAAGCGTCCGCACGCGATTGGTCAGTCGCGTGCGCAGCTCGCCGTCGCTCACGCCGTCCTCGATCGCCTCGCTGAGCAGTTGGGCGTTGAGCCCGATGGTCGACAGCGGGTTCTTGATCTCGTGCGCCAAGCCGCTGGTCATCGATCCGACTTCCGCCAGCCGCTCGGCCGTCCGCGCCCGGCGCTCCGCCGACCGCACGCGCGCCAGCCGCCGGCGAAACAGCGCGTACAGCACCCCCGACGCCAGCACCAGGCCCAGCGAGAGCCCCGCCCCGAACCACATCACCTCGTTCATCAGCACGCCCGATTATCCGCGCGCCGGCCTCTCACCGCCGCGGCGTCCTGGCGTACGTCCGTCGCGCCGTCGCAGCGTCCTCGACGCCCGGAGCCCGAACGACGCGCGAGGCGTTCCAGCCCTTGTCGCCGCGCTCGGCGTCGTAGAAGACCGACGACCCGTCCTTGAGCACGCGGAAGCCCTCTCCCTCAATCTTGCTGAAGTGAACGAAGATGTCCTGGCCCTGCGGCCCGATGATGAAGCCGAAGCCCTTCTTCGGGTCGAACCACTTGACCGTTCCCTCGACATTCACCAGCCGATCGACAGACATATCCATAAGTCACCCTTGCATACACGAATCGCCGTCTGTCGAGGGTTTCAGCTCTCCGTCAAAACCCTCGCATAGCCCTCGTGGGGACGCCCATGCGATCCCTTCCTGAGAGGCAATCTCGTGCACGTCTAGGGTACCCCAGCCGGGGCAATCCGTCGTACGAAACGTTCATTTTAAGGAAAACTCCCGATCAGCATCCCATCCTCCCAAGCTGATCCAAACACCAACCAAATGGTCGACCTATTCAATCCGCCCATTCAGGGATGGTCGATAAAAAAGCCCGCCGGCGGATGCCGGCGGGCTTGGGGTTTATGCATCGACCGTCTGGGGATGCGAGCCGCGGGCCGTCGGGCTCACATCTTCGGTGCGTTGGAAGCGCCGCCCGCGGCCATCGCGTCGTCGCGCATCGCCTGCTTGCGGCTGAGCTTGATGCGGCCCTGCTCATCGACGAGGATGACCTTGACCTTGACCATGTCGCCGATCTTGACAACATCGCCCACGCTCTTGACGTAGCCGTCGGCCAGTTCGGAGATGTGGCACATGCCGTCGGTGCCGGGAGCCAGCTCGATGAACGCGCCGAAGTCCTTGGTACTGACAACCTTGCCGGTGTAGACCGTCCCGACCTTGATGTCCTCGCACAGGGCCTCGATCTCGCCCCGGGCGCCGGCCATCGCGTCGCCGTCGTTGGCGGCGATCTGCACGGAGCCGTCGTCCTCGACCTCGATCGTCACGCCCCACTTCTCCTGCATGCCGCGGATCGTCTTGCCGCCCGGGCCGATGAGCTTGCCGATCTTCTCGGGGTTGATCATGATCGTGACCAGTCGCGGCGCGTACGGCGAGATCTCCGGCCGCGGCTTGGCGATGATGCGCTCCATGATGTCCAGGATCTCCAGCCGACCCTTGCGGGCCTGCACGAAGATCTTCTCGCACTGGGCCAGGGTCAGGCCGCGAATCTTCAGATCCAGCTGAATGCCCGTGATGCCCTCGCGCGTGCCGGCGACCTTGAAGTCCATATCGCCGAAGAAGTCCTCTTCGCCGATGATGTCGGTGACGAAGACCTCCTTGTTGCCGTGATCATCGGTGAACCGGCCGACGCTGATGCCCGCGACGGGCGCACGCAGGGGGACGCCTGCATCCATGAGCGCCAGGCAGCCGCCGCAGACCGACGCCATCGACGATGAGCCGTTGGACTCGGTGATGTCGCTGACCACGCGGATCGTGTACGGGAACTCGTCGGGCGAGGGGATCACGCCCAGCAGCGAACGCTCCGCCAGCGCGCCGTGGCCGATTTCGCGGCGACCCGGCGCCATGATGCGCTTGACCTCGCCGGTGGAGAACGGCGGGAAGTTGTAGTGCAGCATGAACTTCTTGCTGTACTCCGGCAGCAGGCCGTCGACGATCTGCTCGTCCTTGCCCGTGCCCAGCGTCACGCTGACGATCGACTGCGTCTCGCCGCGCTGGAAGAACGCCGAGCCGTGCGTGCGCTGGAGGATCGAAACCTCGCCCTCGATCGGCCGGATCTGCAGAGCCGAGCGGCCGTCGGCGCGGATGCCGCTCTCGGCGATCAGGCGACGCGTCACCTTCTCCTCAAGGCGCTTGAAGGCCTCCTTGGCCTGCATGCGACGCTTGAAGGACTCGTTGTACTGCCCCATCGTGCCGTCGCTCTTGAGGGCGAAGTGCTGATCGAGGATTTCGCTGCGGAGCGCATCGACGGCCTTGTTGCGCTCCTGCTTGCCCTTGAGCTGACGGGCGGCGACGAGCCGGGTCTCCGCGAGGCTCGCGATGGCCTGCGTGACCTCCGGCGCGGGCAGGAACAGGTCGCCGACAATCTTCTCACGACCCGCCTTGGCCTTGAGTTCGTTGATCATCGCCAGAACTTCGTGGATCTGGCCGTAGCCGAAGTTCAGCGCGGCCATCATGTCCTGCTCGCTGATCTCCGCCGCGCCGACCTCGATCATGTTGATCCCGTCGGCGTGACCGGACAGCACCAGGTCCAGATCGCTGAACTCCAACTGGGAAACAGTGGGGTTCAGGACGAACTTGGCGCCGTCATCGGTGTGCACGCGGCCGACGCGGATCGTGGCGATCGGCCCCTCGAAGGGCACATCGCTGATCGTCAGCGCCGCACTGGCCGCGGTGCCGGCGATCACGTCGGCGTCGTTCTCCTGATCGTGGCTGAGCACGAAGCACTGGAGAAGAACCTCGTCGAAGTAGCCATCGGGGAACAGCGGACGGATCGGGCGATCGATCATCCGCATCGTGAGGATTTCCTTCTCGCTGGGCGGGCCTTCGCGCTTCTTGAAGCCGCCGGGGAACTTGCCCGCCGCGGCGGTCTTCTCGCGATAGTCGACCGTCAGCCCGAGGAAGTCGGGGAAGTCGCCGCGGGGCTTGCCGCGGGTCACCGTCGCCAGCACCGTCGTCCCGCCGTAGGTGGCGATGACGGCGGCGGAACACAGCTTGGCGACCTTGCCGGTCTCCAGCCGGAGCACCCGGCCGCCGATTTCCTTCTCGATCACAATGGGGGTCACGCTACTCATGAGGCACATCCTTGCCGGGAGAATCCCGGTTGCTACGCGAGCCCGACCAATCAGCCGCAACGTTTCCGGCCGATGCCTGGGACACGCGGGGCTTTCGGACGCACCGCAGGGGGCAGAAGGCGCCGGGCAGTTCCGACGATCGCGGGCTCATCGCCCTTGGCGTCGCGGAACTGCACGAGGCCGACTGCCTCCGTGTACGTCCGTCACCCGAGTTGTCAAAAACAATCAGGCCCGCGGAGTTTCTCCCGCGGGCCTGTTGAGGGTCGATTACTTGCGCAGGCCCAGTCGGCCGATCAGATCAATGTACCGCGGTCGGTCGGCGCGGGCCAGATACTTCAGAAGCCGGTTGCGCTTGGCCGCCATCAGCACCAGACCGCGACGCGACGCGTTGTCCTTCATGTGCAGCCTCAGGTGCTCGGTCAGGTCGTTGATCCTCTCGGTCAGCAACGCCACCTGCACCTCGGGCGAGCCCGAGTCCTTCGCGTGCGTCTGGAACTTCTTGACAAGATTCGTACGATGCTCGGCGGTCGTGGTCATGGTCAATCTTCGCTGAAATCTGTCAGGGGTGCTCGCGGCTCGGCTCGTCACAGCCTCGCCGCCCAAGACTCGTCTCCCCAAGGCTCCGGCCCCAAGGTCGATCCAACTTTCTTGGCCCAATACTAGACCCCGCCCCCCCGTCAATCAAACCCAATCAGGGCCCAAACAATGCACGCCGCGGGCCCCGCCCGCCGCCCCCGACCACCCCCCACCCGGCGGCCCGCGCCCACCCCGCGCTCCACACACCTCACAGCCGCCGATACCCCTCTCCCCGCTCCCGCAGCCGGAACAGGTCGCCCTGATGCCACTTCAGCCGCATCTCCACCAGCAGCGTCCGGTTGGGCGAAAAGTACTTCCGGACCTGTGACGCGGGAATGCGCAGCCCGCCGACATCGCCATCGTTGAACGTCTTGAACCCCACGCGTCCGAAGGACTGCTCCAGCGTCGGGCTGGCGCTGATGGACACGCTCAGCGCCTCGCTGAGTTTGTCGAGCATCCTGCCCAGCGCCGTGCAGTTGACGTACAGGCTGCGCAGGCTCGGGTCGTCGCTATGGACGTGCACATTGGCCAGCGCCGTCGTGTGGAACAGTTTGGCGATGAAGTTCCTGTCGTCATCGTCCTCGTAGAACTCCACCAGGTAGTCGCGCACCGGCCGGCCGAGGTCGTCGCTCACCCGCACGACCGTGTTCTGGAACCCCTCGAAGTCCTCGTCACCGCGCTGCTCCATCGCGCGCACGAGCGTGTTCGTGCGTTCAGCCAGATCGTCGCAGTACGCCGCGAATTCCCCATCACCGATGCGCAGTGCCCGCTCGATCTCATCGACGACCGCGCGCTGCCGATCGGCCTTGAGCCCTGTCAGCGTGATGGTGGAGTGATCCAGATCATCCAGCACCAGGTACCCGCATCGCCCCGCGCTGGGCGTCATCGTCGCGACCGGCCGCAGCGCGTTCTCGACGAAGTCGATCGACAGCTTTGCGCAGTTCATGTTCGCCGTGCTGAGCCGGACCGTGCCGTCGCTCCCGGCCTCGTTGGCGATCGCCGCGATCCCGTCGTAGCCGTGATTGCCGACCAGCACCGTGCACAGGCACCCGCCGGTGTCAAAGCGGTTGGCATCGCCGAAGCGATCTCGGTGGGCCAGGTCCCACTGCATCGGGCTGGCAAGTTCCAGACCCTTGAGCACGCGCAGGCCAGAGTGCATCGGCGCATCGCCGTTTTCCTGAAACCCCTTGAGCACACGCCCGATGAAACTCTGCCCCTTGTGCGCAAGCGGCGAACCGAAGTTCGCCGGCGCGAGCATCACCAGATGGTGCACCGGCCCCGGCCCGGCGTTCAGTCCCGCGAGCCAGAGCCTTGCCACCAGCGCGCCGGTCGAGTGAACAACCATGCCCACGCTCCGGTCCCGCCTGGGCAGGCCGAACTCGCTCCATGCCCGATCCATCGCCGAGCGGAGGTCCTCGAACGTCACGTAGTCATTCAGCGTGATGTAGTCGCCCAGCGCGATCGGCGCGACCGCCGTCCCGAGTCGCTCGGCCAGCCGATCCGCAAGAACCTTGAACGTCCGCGATGTGTCGCTGTAGCCGTGCAGGATCACCAGTGGTCGTGGCATATCGCCCAGATTATACGGATCACCTCTCCAAGTCGTGCGTGATGTAGTCGCAGGCACAGACGGAGCGGAGCAGTTCGGGGGTGAGCTGCTGCCAAGCCTCGGCGCCGGCGTCCAGCAGGTGTTGGTAGTCGTCGAAGACCCTGTTGCTC
>JAJTHN010000060.1 GCA_021297895.1 Phycisphaeraceae bacterium
AGGTGGCTTGAAGCAGTCAGGAGCGGATATGAAGCGGAATGTGAAGGCTCGTGCGGCGTTGGCGGTGTGGATGGTCGCGGGTCTGATGGCGGGGTTGGCGTGGGGGCAGGCGGGCGGGCAGGGTGGTGGTCCTGCGGGGGAGAGCGGGGCGGTTCCCGCCGTTCCGCCGCGACCGGCGGTGATTCAGGGGACGGTGGATGTGAGCCGGGATGGGGCGCTCCCGGGGCTGCTGACGTCGATGAGCGAGGCGGAGCGGACGTACTTCCATCATGTGGCGACGCTGACGAGCCCGTTCTTTGAGGGTCGCAACCCCGGTGATCGCGGCAACGAGTTGGCGGCGGAGTACATCGAGTTCTGGTTCCGGCAGGCGGGGCTGCGGCCGGCGTTCCCGGTCAAGTCGGGTGAGACGAGCACGCCGTTTGCGAGCTATCGCCAGCCGTTCGAGTTCGGCAGCAGGATGACCTTTCCGCGGAAGGATGTGCTCGCCAACGGGCAGCGGCTGGAGGCGGGGGAGGATTACAATGTTCTGGGGATGAGCGCGAGCGGGAGCGTGATCGGGAAGATTGCATTTGTCGGGTACGGCATTCAGGGGCGGCGGAGCGGCGAGGGGGAGAACGCGACGGTTTACAACTCGTACGGAGAGGGCCAGAGCGTCGAGGGGAAGATCGCGATGGTGATGCGGTTCGAGCCGCTCAACGAGAAGGGCAGGAGCAGGTGGTCGACAACGGGAGGATTCTCGTCGGCGTCGGGCATCACGCCCAAGCTGCGTGAGCTTGCGCGGCGGAAGCCCGCGGCGATCGTGCTGGTGAACCCGCCGGGTGTGGACGACGAGCGTGCGGGGAAACTCGAGGATTGGCGGTCGCTGCGGCTCCCGGGTGCGAACGCGGACCTGGGCGTGCCGGTGATCATGATGAGCGAGACGGCGGCGGCGAGGCTGATCGGTCAGGAGGCGGGCGGGCTGATGGGGCTGCGGCAGAAGGCCGATGAGGCGGGCGGGGTGACGCTGCTGGATGGGGCGGCGCTGGCGATCGATATCGAGATCAAGCGCGAGCCGGTGATCACGGACAATGTCGGCGCGGTGCTGGAGGGGCGCGGGGCGCTGAAGGATGAGTACATCGTTGTCGGTGGTCACTATGACCACCTCGGATACGGGTTCTTCGGAAGCAGGGATCCTTCGCCGCGGGGGAAGTTGCATCCCGGGGCGGATGATAATGCGTCGGGCACGGCGGGTGTGCTGCTGGCGGCCAAGGGGATGGCGAAGATGTACGCCGACCTGCCGCCGGATGCGAACGTGCGGTCGATCATGTTTGTTGGTTTCACGGCGGAGGAGAGCGGGCTCAACGGCGCGAGGTACATGATCCGCAACATGCCCGTCGAGGCGAAGAACGTGTACGCGATGCTGAACATGGACATGATCGGGCGGTATCGGCCCAACATCGGTGTGCAGGTCGAGGGTGTGGGGACAGCGGAGGGGTTTGAGGATCTGCTGGACCCGGTGTTCGCCGCGTCCGGGTTGACGGTCCGCAAGGGGCAGGGCGGGCGTGGGCCGAGCGACCACTCGGTGTTCTTTGGTGCAGGGATTCCGGTGCTGCACTTCTTTACCGGGCTGCACGCGGACTATCACATGCCGGTCGACACGCTGGAGACGCTGAACTTTGTCGGCGCGGTGCGTGTGGCGGACCTGACGGTGCAGACGGCCAAGATGCTGGCGGCACGGACGGAGCCGCTGGTGTTTGTGAACACGCGTGCGCGGACGCGGATCGAGATGCCGGCGGATGTTGCGCCGGATCGGCAGGGCGGGCCTGGGGGGCCGTCTGGCGCGGCGCCCGGTGCTGGTCCCGGTGCTGGTCCCGGTGCTGGGCCTGGTGCGGCGCCAGCGGGCACGCCCGTGGGCAGCGGCGATCAGCCCGCGGGTCCGATGGGCGGGGTGCGTGTGCGGTTCGGCATCGCGCCGGGGGACTACTCGGGCGATGTGGCGGGTGTGGCGGTGGGGGATGTGTTCCCGGGGACCAGCGCGGCCAACGCGGGGCTGAAGTCCGGGGACGTGATCACGTCGTGGAACGGCAAGGCGGTGGCGAGCGTGGAGGATTGGATGCCGCTGCTGGCGACGCACGCCCCGGGGGACAAGGTGAAGGTGGAGTTTGTGCGCGCGGGCGCGAAGCAGACGGTAGAGGTCGTGCTTCAGGGGAGGGATTCGGTCGAGCGGTGAGGCCGGCCCGTGCTCGCGGAGTTCGACGGGCGTGGTTGATGTCCGCTGCGGTCAGGACTGGCCGCGGCGGGTGAGGAGGCGGTACGCCCAGGCCAGAACGGGGAATGAGAGGCCGAAGGCGGTGGCGATGGCGAAGCCGCGCATGAATCCGGGCTTGAGGCCGAAGTAGAAGTCTGTCCAGAAGCCGAAGTAGACGGCGGTCCAGAAGCCGTAGAAGAGAATGAGGGCGGGGAAGGCGATCCATCGGGGAATGCGGCGGCTGACGCGATCCGAGCGGGCGGTGATGTTCTCGGCGAGAACCTTGCCGCGCTCGAAGAGCGCACGGGCCCAGACGAACTCGGTGGCAAGGATGGCGACGCCGATGGGGACCAGGACGGTCGGGCCCGGGCCGGGGAGCGGGGTGATGGCGATGCCGAAGATAACGACGGCGGTTCCGGCGATGAGGATGAGGACCTTTCGGAAGTTGCGGCGAGCGACGACGGCGGCGTCGACGATGTCCTCGTAAGGCGTCGGAGCGGCGGCCTCGGGCGTGGTGCTTGGAGCGGGGGTGGCCGAGGTGCGGGCGCGGATGCTGGCCAGGACCGAGGCGCCGACGCCGACGGCCAGGAGCGACACGACGACGGCGAGGGTGATTTCGGCGGCGAGTTTCTGCTGGTGGAAGATGATGGTGGTGACGGCGATGAAGGCCATGATGGCCACGAGGGTGAGTTTGAGGAAGCGGAAGCGGTCGACGAGGTTGACGATCGCGAAGTACAGAGCGCGGAGGCTGAGGATGGCCAGCGCGTTGCCGGCGAAGGCCAGGAACGGATCGGTGGTGATGCTGAACGCCGCGGGGATGGAGTCCGCGGCATAGGTCAGGTCGGCGACGCCCATGACGGCGACGATCAGGAGCAGGGGCGTGACGGTGAGTCTGCCGTTGATGCGGGTGAAGAGCTTCGGGCCGTCGGGCATGGGGCCGACGGGGACGAGTTTGCGGATCAGGCGGACGGTCCACCGGCGCGAGAAATCGGTGCGTTTGTCGGGGAGCAGGAGCGTGCGGAGCATGCTCAGCAGGAGCAGCGACGCGAAAACGAAGACCATCCAGGCGTAACGCTCGATGAGCGCGCCGGCGCCGAGGATCAGCCCGAGGCGCAGGACCAGCGAGACGACGATGCCCCAGAAAAGGACGCGGGAGACCAGCAGCGGCGGGACCTTGAAGAACGCGATGAGCGCCGCGATGACGAGGATGTTGTCGAGCGTCAGAGCCAGTTCGGTGACGTAAACGGTCACGAACTGGACGACGGCCTCGGCCCCGGTCAGCGGGAGGTTGTTGATCGGGTTGCTCAGGGCCGCTTCGAGGTTCAGGCCCAGGAGATTGGAGTCGTAGACACGGGCGATGACCAGGGCGACGCCCGCGGCGGTGACGACCCAGATGAGGCTGCTGGCCAGCGCCTCGGTCGGCGTGATGAGGCGCGGGCGGCGCGAGAACAGGCCCAGCTCGATGAGGATCATCGCGGCCAGAAGGAGAAGCAGCCCTGCCCAGAGTTGCGGCATCATGCGTGGTCGAGCGTATTCGCGCGGTCAGGCGTCGGCGCGGCGAGCGAGCAGGAAGCGCGGCAGAGATTCAAGATCTGGCATAATCTTGGCGCCGATCAGGCCGGGCGTGGCGCGGGCAATGGCCAGGACGGCGTCGGCGGTGCTCGAGGCCAGTTCGATCATGAGCGTTCCGGCGGGGCCGAGCAGGGCGGGCGCGCCGGCGATGATGGGGCGGATGAGGTCGAGGCCGGTCGGTCCGCCGCGGAGCGCGAGGGCTGGCTCGTGAAGGCGGACGTTCTCGGGAACCGCGTCGAACTCGGCATCGGGGATGTACGGCGGGTTGGCGACGAGGTAGTCGAGCGAGCCGCCGATGCCGGGGAGCGCGGCGAGCGGTTGAAGGAGATGACCCTGGAGGAACGCGAGGCGATCTTCGGCAAGCGCGTGCAGGCGGGCGTTCGCCGCGGCGAGGTTCAGGGCATCGGCGGAGATGTCGGTCGCCAGCACGCGGGCGAGGGGCAGGTGCTTGGCCAGCGCGACGGCGATGCAGCCGCTGCCGGTGCAGACATCGGCGATGAGCAGCGGTGCGGGTGCGGTGGACGTGACCGGGGTGTCGGAGGCGGAGGCCGGGGCCGATGCTGAAGAGGTCGCGGCGGGGAGTTCGGTCTGGTCGGCCGTCGCAAGGACTGCGGCCGATTCGGGACGCGTGGCCGCGGGGTCGGCGGTTGCGGCGGCGCGTCGGCGCTCGGCCTGGAGGACGTGTTCGACGATCGACTCGGTGCACGGGCGCGGGATGAGGGCTCGGCGGTCGGTCAGGATGCGCATGCCGAAGAACGACCACTCGCCGAGGAGGTACTGAAGGGGCTCGTGCTTGAGGGCGCGGGCGACGAGTTCGCGCAGTCGCGTGAGTTCATCGGCGGTGGCGGGGCGGTCGGCCTCCATGTAGAGGCGGAGGCGCTCGCAGCCGAGGACATGGGCGAGAAGTTCCTCGGCGCAGCGACGCGGGCTGTCGATGTGCTGACGCGAGAAAGCGTCGGCGATCCACGCGAGGAGACGACGGGAAGTCCAGGGTTCGGAGGTCACGGTGGAAGCGCGGGAGGAGTGTGGCCGGGAGATCGTGTGGTCGAAGTTTCAACCGGTGATGGATTTACGCGGGGGTTGAGGCGGGCGTCGGGCTTGAGATCGGCGAAGGCGTCGCGGCGGCGTTCAGCCCGAGCATGGAGCCGATGGCGATGGCGCTTTCGGTGCCGGCGTGGTGGTTGGCGAACTTGGCGCACACGGCGGCGAGGGCGGCGCGTTGGTCGTCGGCGAAGTTGGGCTGTCGCATGAGGCGGTAGACGCCGACGGCCAGTTCCTGACCCGTGCCGAAGTGGGGGACGAGTTCCGGGACGATCGGCGCGCCGGCGATGAGGTTGGGCAGCGTGAAGTAGCGGGTCTTGAACAGAAGGCGGCCGAAGAGCGAGTAGGGCAGCTTCCAGAAGCGTGAGAAGCAGTAGAAGGTGACCATCGGCTTGTTCTGTCGCGCGACTTGGAGCGTGACGGTGCCGCTGGCGACGATGGCCAGGTCGCACCAGGCGACGGCGGTATCCGTGTCGCCGACGACGATGCTCAGGCCCTTGGGCAGGCCGGAGGCACCGATGGTCGCGGCGGGGGAGCCGTTGGCAGCGAGCAGTTTGGGGATGCGTTCGAGCAGTTGCTCCCGGACAGCCTCGGTGGTGACGGGGAAGACTGCGCGGAGGTTCGGGAAGTCTGCGCGGAGGCGGACGAAGGCGTCGATCAGCGGCGGGAGTGAGCGGCGGATCTCGACGGGGCGCGAGCCGGGCATGAGTGCGATGCGGGGCGTGCCAGGGCCGAGTTGGGTTGCGAGTTGGGCGACGCGCGGGGCGATCTCGGCGTGGTCGACGCTTTCGCTGAACAGCGGATGGCCGACGAAGCGTGCGGGCACGCCGCGGGACATGAACCACTGTTCCTCGAAGGGGAGCAGGCAGAGGACCAGGTCCGTCAGGCGGCGGAGCTTCTTGATGCGGCCTTCGCGCCAAGCCCAGAGTTGCGGGGCGACGAGATGGACCACGCGCATGCCGCGGTCCTTGGCCATGGCGCAGATGGGGAAGTTCGCATCGGGCGAATCGACTGGGATGTGCATCGCGACGCGGTGGGTCTCGAGCCAGTCCTCGATTCGGTGGTTGATCCGGACGTGCTCGAGGATCTTGCCAAGGCCGGGGACGCCCATGACGGCGCTCTGGCCGGTGCGTTCGACGATGGTTGCGCCGGCTGCCTCCATCTTCCGGCCGCCCCAGGCGTAGATGGGCAGGGTGGGATAGAGGCGTTTGAGTTCGGCGATGACGATGCTGGCGTGGTCATCGCCCGAGGGCTCGAAGGCCGTGAAGAGGATGCCCGAGCGCGCGGGGCCACCGGAGCCCGAGGTCGTGGCTGGGGCGGCGGCGCGTGGCGCGGCCTCTGCGGAGTTTGCGTGATCCTGCGTCACGAGCGGAGCATAGCCGGATTGACGGCGGGCTCAGGCCGAGGCGGCGGCGTCGACGGTGGGGAACATCGGGAAGGCGTTGGTCAGCTTGCTGGCGGCAAAGACGCCGGTGACGTAGGGGGTTGCGCCCGCGACGCGGACCGCGCCGCCCGCGGCCTTGACGGACTTCTGGAGTCGGAGGAAGCCGCCGATGCCCAGGGAGTTGATGAAGGTGAGTTTGGCCAGGTCCAGCACGACGACCTTCGGGTGCAGGGCGATGACCTTGTCGATTTCCTTCTGGAGCAGGTCGTTGGATCCGAGATCGGCCGAGCCGGAGACGGAGGCGACGACGGCTTGACCCTTCTGCTCGACAAACACGCTGAGGCTGGACATGTGGGACTCCCGGTTGAGGTTGGGCGATGGTACCCGGTCGATGAGGGGTCGTGAACAAGCCGGGGGAGGGCGATGGCGGGCGGGGGGCGGGGGAAAGAGAGGGGGGGCCGGTGTGCGATCGGTCTTTGGCCACGAGTGGCGCGGATGTGCGTTGACCGATCCGGCGTGATCGCGGTAGGCTGCGGAACGAAGTCTGGAGCCACAATGACCGGTCAATCCATCTCGTCGTCGCTCGTTGAACGTCGGACGTTTCCTGCCCCGTCGGCCGCGAAGCTCGGCGTGGGGCGGTTTCATGTCGAGTCCTTGGCGGACTATCACCGGCTGCACGCGCGGTCGATCGCGGATCCGGCGGGTTTCTGGGGGGAGGAGGCCGCGAAACTCTCGTGGTTCAAGCGGTGGGACCGGGTGCTGGACTGGCAGGCGCCCGATGCGCGGTGGTTCGTCGGGGGGACGCTCAATGCGTGTTACAACTGCGTGGATCGGCACGTGCAGGATGGGCACGGTGAGCAGGTGGCGATCGTGTGGGAGGGCGAGCCGCTCTCGCCGCGGACGCACCACCCCGCGCCGGACAGCAGGTACGCGCACGAGCCGGAACTTCGGACGCTGACGTATCGCGATCTTCAGCAGCAGACCAGCAGGGCGGCGAACGCGCTGCGGGCGATGGGCGTGAAGAAGGGCGATGTGGTGACGATCTACATGCCGATGGTGCCGGAACTGGCGGTGGCGATCCTGGCGTGCGTGCGGATCGGCGCGGCGCACAGCGTGATCTTCGGCGGCTTTGCTCCGCACGCGATCAGCGAGCGCGTGATGGATGCGCACTCGCGCGTGATCATCACGGCCGATGGCGGGTACCGGCGCGGGGACATTGTGCCGCTGCTCAAGAACGTGCAGGAGGCGCTGGAGCAGACGGCCAATCACGGGCACATCGTCAACCATGTGCTGTGCCTCAAGCGGACGGCGCACCAGGCGCCGAGCCAGCGGTTCAGCACCGGCGACCACCTCGGCGCGACGGTGATGCACTGGTGGCACGATGTGGTGGATTCGGCCAGCGATGCGTGTCCGTGCGTGGAGATGGACAGCGAGGACATGCTCTTTCTGCTGTACACGTCCGGCAGCACGGGCAAGCCCAAGGGCATTCTGCACACGACGGGCGGGTACCTGACGTACGTGAACATGACCGCGCGGCTGACGTTCAACCTGATGCCCGACAGCGGGCAACTGTTCTGGTGCAGCGCCGACATCGGCTGGGTGACGGGGCACAGTTATGTGCTGTACGGCCCGCTGATGAACCGCGTGCCGACGCTGATGTACGAGGGTGCGCCGAACTTCCCGACGATGGAGAACGGACGGGGCGACCGCTTCTGGAGCATCATCGCCAGGCACCGGGTCACGCACTTCTACACCGCGCCGACGGCGATCAGGACATTCATGAAGTGGGGCGACGACCTGCCCGCGCGGCACGACATGAGCAGTCTGCGGATTCTCGGGTCGGTCGGCGAGCCGATCAACCCCGAGGCGTGGATGTGGTTCCATGAGCACATCGGCCGGGCCAAGTGCCCGATCGTGGACACGTACTGGCAGACCGAGACTGGCGGGCACGTGTGCACGCCGCTGCCGGGGGCGATCGCCACCAAGCCGGGCTCGTGCACGGTGCCGATGCTGGGGATCGACGCGGCGATCGTCAACGAGCAGGGGCAGGAACTCGGGCCGAATCAGGGCGGGCTCTTCTGCATCCGCAAGCCGTGGCCGGGGATGCTGCGCGGGGTGTACGGCAATCGCGAGCGGTTCATCAGCAACTACTGGGGAAGGCTGAAGGATCCGCACACCGGCGAGCCGTGGTACTTCTCCGCCGATGGGGCGCGGCGCGATGAGGATGGGTACTTCTGGATCCAGGGGCGGATCGACGATGTCATCAAGGTCAGCGGCCACCTGCTGGGCACGATGGAGGTCGAGAGCGCGCTGGTGAGCCACCCGGCGGTGGCGGAGGCGGCGGTGGTGGGCGTGCCGCACGAGATCAAGGGCAGTGCGATCTGCGCGTTCGTGACGCTCAAGCCCGCGTGGCTCAGCCGCAACGGACGCGCGCCGGATGATGCGCTGAGGAAGGAACTCGGCGAGCATGTGGTGCGCGAGGTGGGGGCTCTGGCGCGGCCGGAGCAGGTGCGATTTGCCGAGGGTCTGCCCAAGACACGCTCGGGCAAGATCATGCGGCGGCTGCTGCGCGATGTCGCGGCGGGAGTTGAGAAAATTACGCAGGACACAACGACTCTTGAGGACTTCAGCGTGGTGGCGAAGCTGCGGACGGATGACGAGTGAGATCGGCGGGGGCGAGGTGATGATGGATCGGACCGATCAGAACGCGGAGGAACGATGAGCAGGAACGGACCGAACAAGCGGGGCGGGCGCGATGGCGTGTCGGCGGGGAAGCGGGCGGCGTTGTCGGGGCTGGTGCTCGCCGCGGCGTGCGGGCTGTGCGGCTGCGCGGCTGGCGATGGGCGGAAGGAACTGCCGCCGGATGGCGCGACGGGCTGGACCGATGCCGACTTCGTTCGCGGCACGTTGACGGGCACGCTGGATCTTCCGGTGGCGCGGGCCTTTGTGGCGACGCGTGCGGCCATGGAGGCGATGGGGCTGCTGGATATCGAAGGCGGCAACGACGCGGCCCGCGGCAGGCTCTCGGCACGCACGGCCGATGGCGAGCGTGTGCGAGTGGACCTGATCGGCGATGAGCGCGGCGCGGCGACGAGCCTGTCGATTCGCGTGGGCACGATCGGCGATGAGGCCCGCAGCCGCGAGTTGCTGGCCAAGGCCCGGGAGCGGTCGGGCGGCTGAGTTGGAGATCGGGGAGCCGGGCGGCGGCATTCAGCCGGCGGATAAAGAAACGCGGGGCCACGCTTTCGCACGGCCCCGCGGGTTGTTTCTCTGTGGATTTTCGGGGGGGACGTTGGCGGCGGGAAACCGGCACCGTTTGTGTGTGCCAGCGTGCCGCCGAATGCTCACTCGCCCTTGGGCTTGCCCGCCTGGCCTTCGTACTTCTTCAGCGTCGCCTCGAGATCCTCCTTCATCTCCTCCGGCGACTTGGCGATCGCCTTCTTCTGCCACTCGATTGCCTTGGCGATATCGCCCTTCTCGTAGTGCGCACGCGCGAGCGTGTCGAGAATGTCCGCACGCTCGCCCTTGCTCACCTCCACCGCTCGGACCGCCATGCGCATCGCCAGATCGATGTTGCGCTCGGCGATCTCCTCGTCGTCGAGGATGGTCCACGAGATCTGGTTCAACGCTTCGGCGTCTTCCTTCAGCGGGCCGGCCATGTCCTTCTCGATTTCGGCGTACGCGGCCTTCATGTCGTTCTTGGCCTTGGCCAGAATCATGAACTTTGTCGCGGCCATCTGCGAGGCGCTGTCCGGCTCGAGCCTGGCCATCTCATCGAGCAGCGGCAGGACTTTGTCGAAGTCCTGTGCACCCATCGCGCGGCGCAGGTCCGTCTGAACCTTCTTGAGCTTCTCAGCTTGCTCGGCCAGAGCCTTGGCGTCGAACGTACCCGCGACGACCTGATCGACAACCTTCTCGAGCCCCGACAGCGGGTTGCCGATCCACACGATCGTGCCCTCACGGTGTTGGACCGGGCACATGGGTAACAGATCGTTCCGACCACATGGGTAACACTTTGACGGTAGGGACACGTTCGTCGGCCATGGAGCGGAGGGCGAGCGCAGCGAGCCCGGAGCGGAGTGGCCGACGAACGTGCCGTGCC
>JAJTHN010000035.1 GCA_021297895.1 Phycisphaeraceae bacterium
CGAAGATGTTCAAGATCTCCGGGTGAACGCTCGCGGATGTCCATGCTCGGCCTCCGTACCGAGACAACTATGCCACCGATTCACCCCGGCGCAACCCGATCATGCGCCGTACGCGCACGAGATTCGACGGCGATCCGTATGATACCCGGCGAGCGTGTCCGCACGGCGGACGGCTGGGCAATCGTCGAGAGCCTGGCCCGCTGCCGGGGCCAGCAGGAGGTGTACAACCTCGAAGTCGATGCCGAGCATCGGTACTTCGTCGGGTCGATCGGGGTTGAGGGGCATAACGCGGAGTGCGGCCGAAACGGTGCCTTCCGGCAGGCGAAGAGAGACGCGGGTATTCCGATGAACCAGCATCCGGACAGAGTGACAAGGACTCCGCTCAAAGATCAAAATGGCAACAAACGCATCGGCCCCGACGGGCGACCGATCATGGCCCGCGAGTACGAGTTTGATCGGCACAAGATCGTGATTCAGGACCATGGAGCAGGACACCAATTTAACGACGGCGGAACCGTCGGGCCTCACTTTAACGTGCGACCATCTGACAATACGAAGCATGGAACTGTCCCCGCAACGCCGCCGCATTACTTCTTCGGTTCATGCAGCAGGAGCGAGTAGTGTCAGACAAAGTGTACTACGATCCGTTTCTGTTACAAATATACAACAAAGTTCCGTCATTCGACGCTGTTCGAGTGATCTCGATGGATTTCCAGTGTCGTAATTTTGTGTTTATCAACGTCAAGTGCGTCATGAAGGAGTTTCCTCAAAATCCTCCGAGGCATTGGGCGAACTTCAATCAGCTAGCATTTACAATCTCAATTCAGACGTTGCGTAGCGTTGATGTTAGGCGGGTAGGCATGTATGATATCCCGTCAGACATTCGCTTTCTGGAGCATGATGACTGTGTGGATGTTC
Organism: Phycisphaeraceae bacterium; assembly: GCA_021297895.1. Taxonomy (GTDB): domain Bacteria; phylum Planctomycetota; class Phycisphaerae; order Phycisphaerales; family UBA1924; genus JAJTHN01. The sequence goes on from JAJTHN010000035.1 coordinate 919, forward strand.
ATGTTATAGGTGGTGTGGAGGCTGTTGTGAGAGCGAATGATGTGTTTGTGGGCGATCTAAAGCCTTATGCGGACGGCAATCCGTATCGCTGAATTGGCTTCAGCCCGAGCGGCATCGTCGAACAGTCCCTTTGGCCTTTGAGAGTTTTCGTCGTAGCCGCGACGGGCAGGTGATTGCGTCGGTCGATCTCCGACGGCGGGCGCAGCTCCGGTTGATCGGAGCGTGCTTAACGACGGCGACCGTTGGCTGCACAAGTACGACCTGCTGGGTCAGCTCGTCGAAGTCCGGCCGGAAGCGCGGCACCGGTTCCGTGCCACCGACTCCACGAGCTTTGGCGGGGGGTCGGTGATGCTGGACATTGGATAGAGGGGCCGAGTCAGTGTCGAACGAGCGCTTGAGCGAGAACGCACCGGCTCGTCGCCGGCCCCCTCAAGCCCGCCGAACCGGTGGCAGGTCAAAGAGTACAAACGGTGTCACGCCCCCGGTGCGAGCGTCATGCAACCGCCGAGCGCTGCAGACTCGCGCCTTCGACCGTGGCCATTCGCAGGCGGAGACGATTGAGCAGCAGCCAAAGCAGCACCGCCGCGAGCAGCTGCGACACCAGCGCGACCGTGCGATACAAGATCGGAATCAGCTCGTCGTTGGGATTCGGCACGCCCACCGGCGGCGGTGCCATGATCCCGAGCGATGTGATCAAGGCCTTGTTCATCACAATGAGCATGCCCCCGACCAGACCGCCCAGGAGAATGGCCGGCAACAACCAGCGGAGACGTCCGGCCCATCGCGCACCCGCCACATCGGCGACGCAACGGAACACCCAGACCGAGTAGCGGCACGTAGCCCAGATGTGCGCCATCAAGAGAACCTGAAGAATGAACACGATCACCGATATCGCGATCACCTGGCCGTCGCGGTCATTCGGAAACCTCGGAGAGCTGGCACCAAGGCTCCTGAGGATGTGGAGGTAGACGGCGATACCGAGGACAGTGGCCATGGCAACGGTGATGAGCCTGAAGGAGCGCCGACCGCTGTCGGCGACCGCGTGAGCGCCGATACCAATGGGCGTTGTCGCGAAGAGGAACGCCCCCAAAAGGTGAATGGCCATCAGGGCGGGACTGAGTATGCTCAAAGCCCAGTACTCCCGACCCGCCCAGCGCCAGACATAATCGCTCGGCTCGAACACCGTAAGGATTTCAAAGACTCTCAGCACGATCGTCGCGATGAGCACAACGAGCATGGTGTTCAGTCCCGTGATCATCCACGCGCGAGCCCGCGGCGAGAGCGACAAGTAGTGCAGTCGAGGAATCGACCGCTCCAGCCGAGTGCCGCACTCGGGGCACTTCGCGTCGACACGAAGCCCGGCGATGCTGTACCCACAACTGACGCAAACCGTCGCGTCCGAGACATACTCCGGGGCCGCGGGGGTATCAGTATGAATCGCGCTGCTCATGGACTCGACTCCGCGCCGCGACGAGGCTCACACCGACGAATGTGCGCTTAGCATCCTTTTCGTGCGCGAGTGAAGGGTCGCGAGCGTGTTATTGTACATGACCAAATGGAGCGTGGAACGGGACATCCGATCGAGGAGCCGATTCCGTGCGAGGCGAGCGCTCAACCGAGAACGCGCCGGTTCGTCGCCACCCCCCTCAAGCCCTTCGAGCCGGTAGCACGGCAAGGAGTGCGAAACGGCGCCACGTTCCTGGAGGACTTGGAAGAGGGGCATCAGGGCAGGAGGCAACGAGGCATCGAGAGGAGATGGGGGTTGTCGTGGACAGTGGGCGTTGCGATGTGTTGAGGCGGTGGTGGCGCGGGAGCGGACGCAGGGTCAGAGGTAGGAGCGGGGGCGGGGGTGGGGACGGATAGAGTGGCCGTATGCGTGGGAAGCGGTGGGACAGGGTGTGGGCGGGGCAGCGGCGGCTTGTGATTGCGGTGGGTGTGTCGATGTTGCTGTGGCTTGTGGTGTTGATCACGCTGCCGCGGATCGCCGATGGGCGGGCGGGGTCGGGGGTGGTGATTCTGGGGATGCTCGTGGGGATCTTGTTCTGCCCGACGATGTATCTCGCGCTGCGATGGGGCCGCGTGCGGATGGGGATTCTGAGCGTGGTGCTGCCGACGATGGCGGCGGCGCTGAGCGGCGACTTTACCGTGACGGTGCTGGTGTACCTTCACGCGGTGCTGATTCGCAGTGTGGTGAGTTGGGATCCTTCGGAGTCGGATGCGCGGGGCCGAGGCGGCGAGGGCGGGGACGATGGTGTTGGTCTGTGCAGCGCGTGCGGGTATGACCTTGCGGGGCTGGATGCGGGGGCGAAGTGTCCGGAGTGCGGGCTGGCGGATGCGGCGCGAGCGGGGCGCGTGGTGCTGTTGGCGCGTCAGCAGAGGCGGGTGGCGCAGGCACTGCTGGCGCTGGTGTGCTCGGTGGTGTTCGGAGTAATCGTGGCGACGGCCTTTGTCGTGGGGATGTGGAACGCCGGGGCGCTGCCCGCCGCGGCGGCGATCGGGGGCATGGTTGGGTTCTGGTGCAGCCCGGCGATCGTGTACGCGTTTCGGCGCGGCCGTCGGGTGGTGACTTCGACGGTGATTCTCGGGCCGTCGATCGTGTTGGCGATGATCGGCGGCGCGAGCGATGATCCGTTCATGTGGGTGCTTCTCGCGGTGGCGGCGTATGTTGCGACGGCGCTGGTCGCGGGAATATGCGTTCGGCAGCTGCACGATCGGTCGGTCTTGTCCAAGCGGTCATCGGCGTGATGAGCCGAGCGCGAAGCGTGCGGAATCGGGCTGTGCGTCTTGATATGCTCGCGGCATGGTGAAGTTGCTCTTTGTTTTCGTGCTGGTGTTGAGTGCCGCGGTGGTGTGCGCGGTGCCGGGGTGCATTCGTCGGGGCGGCTCGGCGCAGGTGGTGGATCAGGCCAACGCGGCATCGACGTACCAGAGCGTGTACGAGGCATTGAGCCCTGCGCTGCTTGCGGCGGTGGGCGAGGTTGAGGTGGCGTCGCGGCGAGCGGGCGGCTCGTCACCGCCGGGGCGGCCGATCGCGGATCTGCTGGAGGAACAGACCGCGGAGATCGAGCGGCTCGTGCTGGCGACGGGTGTTGCGGCGAGCGACTTTGGAACGGACTACACGCGCGGGGCGGACACGTTGCTGCCGCATCTGGTGATGGCACGGGGGCTTGCTCGGGTGCTGGTCGCGGATGCGGAGCGGCTGCTTGAGCGTGGGGATCGCGACGGCGCGGCCAGGCGAGTCGCGGCGATCGGCCGCATGGCTGTGCACGTGGCCCGTCCGGCGCGGTGGAGCATCGAGTGGAAAGTCGCGTGCGCCCTGGCGGCGCTCGCGGCGAACTTCGTGGATGACAACCCGTCGCTGGCATCGGCGGCGTGGAAGACCGATGCGCAGCAAGCGTTCGCGGCGATCGACGAGACGTTTTCGCGGGCGTCCAGCGATGCGGTGGGCGATGCCGGGCCGATCATGACCGAGACGCTGGCCGCGGTGCGTCGAGCGGGAGCGGCGCTGGGGCGTTGAGGTGCGCGTGCGGTACGCGGGAACAGTTCGGATCATGCCCCGGTGCTGGCGGAGTTGACCATTCGAGCGGGCTCAGGGAGCAAGTAGCGGCGAACGCAACGAGCGAGCGGGCGCGCGAGTGGAGGCTGCGATGGAGGATGAGCGCGGTGCGATGTCGAGTCAGTGGCGGCGTGCCGCGGCGGGTGCGGGGGTGTCGTGTGTTTGTGGCGTTGGGTTCGGCGTTGCGGCGCAGATGGGGCTTGGGCGTGGTGAGATGTACGGTGTTGCGGCGCTCGTGGGCGGCGGGATCGGGGTGCTGTGCAGCCCGGCGATGATCTTTGCGCTCTGGCACGGGCGGATCGTGATGGGGCTGGCGTGGATCGCGCCGGTGACGGTGTTCGCGGCGTTCATGGCCGGGCGGATGACGCCGACGACGATGGGGCCCGAGTTGAGCGTGGGCGTGTCGGCGGGGGTGTATGTGCTGGCGTGCATGGTGCGCGGAGGCGCGCTGTTTCACGCCGCGGCGCAGCGGATGAAGTGGATGTGTCGGACGTGCGGATATGACCTGCGTGGGCTGCGGGGCGGTGTGTGTCCGGAGTGCGGGCGCGCGGGCGATGGCGACTCGGCGCAGCATGCCGAGTGACCCGGAGCCGGCGAGACTCGATGATGGCGATCAGCAGCCGGTGAAGAAGTAGGTGAAGAACGCGGCGAAGTCGCCGTTGTCGACCGTGCCGTCCGGGCCGGCGCCGTCGAGCGCGGTTTCGCCGTCGGTGTTGGCGATGTCCGCGTTGAGGTGCAGGGGGTCGCCGGGGTCGGTGAAGAAGGCGGTGAAGAACAGGGCGAAGTCGCCGTTGTCGATGACCAGGTCGGGGAAGGGGTCGCCGTCGGTGTTGGCGACGTCGGCGGGGTTGCAGGCGACGGAGATGATCGCCGTCTCGCTGACGCGTGCGCCGCAGCCGCCGTTCTCGAACGCGCCGAGGGTGTACGTGCCGGCGATGCTGTCGCCGAGGTTGTAGGTGATCGAGAGGGTGTCGCTCTGGGTGCCGAGGTAGTTTGCGTTGTCGCTCAGGCCGCGGCCGGAGCGGAACCAGCGGTAGTCGAGCGGGCGGCTGCCGGTGGCGAAGGCGGAGGCGGAGAGGTTTCGAGTCTGGCCCGGGTAGATGCGGATGCTCTGGGGCTGGTCGGAGATGTTGGGCGAGTCGCAGCCGGAGGTGCCCGGCGTGAAGGACCAGGAGAGAACATCCCAATCGGCGCGTGCCGCGCCGTTGCCGGCGGTGATGCCGATGTATGCCTTGCCATCGGGGTCGGTGATGTCGCGTCCGCCGACACTGGACATGCTCAGCGGCGCGTGGAGTTCCGGGACGGATGAGCCGTCGAGGAAGATGAAGGCGTTGCCGTCGATGTTGGTCACGCGCATGGAGTGCGGGGCGCCATCGGAGAGGAACGGGTACTCCCAGTTTGCCGCGGCCGAGGCGAAGTCGCCCGAGAAGAGACCGGTGCCGTCATCCGTCTGGATGCTCAGGTGGTTCGGGGGGAACTCGTCGGAGAAGGAGAATGTGTCGTACTCGAAGGCGACGGCGCGGTCGATGCCGTCGTAGCCGATACCGGAGCCTGTGCCGCCGAGGGCGGCGGTGGTGTTTGCATCATCGTGAATGACCAGAGCGATGCCGTCGCCGGAGAGGAAGTCGGTGGTCACGCGGAAGGAGAACTCGGAGCGGAAGCCGTCTCGGACCAGTTGCTTGGTGTTGTGCCAGACGCCGCCGGCGCTGCCGTCGAGTTCATCGGCGGTTTCGACGCGGAGTTCGGCGCCGTTCTGCGCGGCGGTGCCGACGAAAGACAGGTCGGTGATGTCCGTGAAGTCTGCGAAGGAGAAGCCGGCGGCGGGCGGGCCGAGGCCGACCAGCAGGTTGTTGGCCTGCACGGAGGCGGAGATTCGGACGGACTGCGTGAGGGAGGTCAGTTGAGCCGGACCGCTGACGAGCGTCGGCGTGGACGCGACGACGAAGGACGGTGGCGCGACGTCGATGATGCGGGTGATCGCCAGGAGGTAGAGATCGTCGTTGAGCGGGGAGGCCGGGGACCAGGTCGTTGCGGCGGGTGGGATGACGCTGAAGACCGTGTTCGACGGGTTGGTCGCGAAGAGGCCGGCGTTGGCGTCGGTGTTGGCCGCGGCGGGAGTTGGCGCGGGGGCCTGGGAGATGGTGAACGTCGGCGAGGCGGAGATGGTCGAACCCGGGGCGACATCAACGGTCACGGAGCGGAAGAAGGCGGGGTCGAGTCCTGAGGACGAGACGGTGAACGCGTACTCGCTGATGTCGCCGGTGGCGCCATCGGTGATTCGCATGGTCCAGACGCCCTCGCCCACGATGTTGGACTGGAGCTCGCCAAGAGTGGCCCAGCCCGAAGAGCTCGAGCCGCCACCGTTGGTGATGTAGCGACCGGTGAAGGCTCCGGTGCCGCTGGTGATGCGGACCTCGTTGTCCGGGTGTGACTCGTCGGTGAAGCCGGTGGCCTGGACGACTTGGAAGAGGACGTAGACGTCAGGACCGCTGAAGGCGATCACGTTGGGCTCCCATCGGAGCGAGACCTCAACGGGAGCGGCGCTCGCCGCGGCGGTGGCGAGGCCGACGCACGCGAGCATGGCGAGAATGAAGCGCGGGCCGGACGGGCCAGCGCGGCGGGCGCTCGTGAATCTGGTGTTGTGTGCGGTGTGGCCCATGACAAAGTCTCCGTGCCCGTGTGCCATGGGGTGAATTGGCGGCGAACCCGCCGGCTCCAGATGCGCGTGCGATCGGTTCCAGCCTACATCACGGCTGTGGATCGGCAACGCAGGACATGGGTGCCGGGTGAATGTTCACCCGGCCCGGAAGCGGGATTTGGGGTGTGTTCGCGGTGAGTCGTGGCCCGGTCCGCGGCTTAGTTGCCGATATTGATCCAGGGTCCGGAGCCGCTGGTCAGGGTTCCGGGTGAAACCGGGCCGGGGACGAAGTTGCTGGCGCTGAGTGCGAACGAACCGGAGACGCCGATACCGGTGTTGGTGTTGCCGACCATGTTGCCGGTGATCTGCAGGCCGGAGGGGAGCGTGGCGCTGGTGGTGAAGATGATGATGCCGACGTTGTTGTTGACGCTCTGGACACCGGTCACGCGGTTGAAGGAGCCGTTGACCGCGACGCCGGCGATGCTGGCGCCGGAGTGGCCGGTGAAGGTGCCGCCGGAGACGGTGTTGTTCGAGCCGTTGAGAAGGACGCCGTGGGAGGCGTTGGCACGGGAGGAGGAGGAGATGAGGCTGCCGCCGGTGGAGAACTCGTATCCGACCCCGAGCGATCCTGCGACGGCGCGAGTGTTGCTCGCGGTGCTGGCGGTGATGATCGCGCCGGCATCGGCCCGGAAGCCGAAGCCGCCGTTGGTGTCGGCGGTGCAGTTCTGAACGATGCACGCGGTGCCGATGAGGAAGCCGCCGCCGGGGTTGTTTCGTCCGGTGCTCAGGTCGTTGCTGAGGTTGTTCTGGCCCGCGGCGGAGTTGGTGATCGTCGAGCCGGTGCCGAGGGCGAAGCCCCAGAGGGTGTTGACGGTGGCGGCGGAGTTGGTGATGGTCGAGCGAGCGCCGACGCGGATGCCGATGCCCGAGGCGGTGGAGCCGTTGGCATCGGTTCCGGTGGTGTTGGCGACGGAGCAGGCGACGATCGTGGACCCCGCGCCGACATCGATGCCGACGTTCTTGCAGTTGTCAACGCGGGAATCGCGGACAATAGCGTTGTCGCCAAGGACGATGCCGCCGCCGGCGGTGAGGGTGCCGGCGTTGTTGACGGTGCAGTTCTCGACCACGACGTCGCGCGTGCCGCGGATGCCCGTTGTGCCGGAGCTGATGATGGTGACGTTGCGCACGCTGGACTGGCGATCAACATCCAGGCCGTGGAGGGTCTGGAGCTCGAGGATCAGATCGGTCGCGATCACGGAGCCGCCCTTGATGCCGATGGCCCCGCCGACGACGGTGCCGTTTCGAATCGAGAGGTTCTTACCCGTCGCGTCGATGACCGTTGCGCTTCCGCCGCCGGTGACGGTGAAGCCGTTGAGGTCGAGGCTCGCGCGGCCGCTGGCCTGGGTGAACTGGATCGCGCTGGTGCCCGAGGGCGGCGTGAGCGGGCCGGCCAGGACATAGCTGCCCGGGGCGCTGATGACCACGGGGTACGAGGTCGGCACGGGGATGACGGTGCGCGGCTCGATCTCGCTGAGGCTCTTACCGGTGCTGGCGACCGGCCCGGCGGGCGGGCTCAGGGGCCCGGCGGTGACCGAGGCGCCAGCGAAGAGTGCGAGGACCAGACCCGAGACGATCACGCGATCAGCGTTCATGAGACGACCTCCGGAGCGGCGTGCTGCGCCGCTCGATTCACCGCACCTGCCCGCACACGAGGATCGGTCGTCGCACTCGCCGCGCTGGCGCGGGGCGAAGGTCGACCGTCGGGACAATCTTCACCCGCTTCGGGCCGCGGAGCAAGCGAGCGCACGGAACATTTCGCCGCGAAGGCGTACGGAACGTATTGGGCGTATCGGGCGTATCGGGCGTATTGGGGATTGCCCACATTCACGCGAGCGGACGGGGCTCGATGCCGCGCCCCAACACCCACCTACCCTTCTTCCCCATGTCCACGTACTACATCACCACGCCGATTTACTACGTCAACGACCGTCCGCACATCGGCTCGTGCTACACAACCGTTCTGGCGGATGTCGCGGCGAGGTTTCACCGACTTTTCGGGCGGGAGGTCTTCTTCCTGACCGGCACGGATGAGCACGCCGAGAAGGTGGTGCTCACGGCGCGCGAGAAGGGTGTGAGCACGCGCCAGTGGGCCGACACCAACGCGCAGGCGTTTCGCGATGCGTTTACGCGGCTGAACGTGTCGTTCGACGACTTCATCCGCACCAGCGAGCCGCGGCACACGAGCAAGGTCGAGGCGTACATCCGCGAGTTGCTGGCCAAGGGCCATGTGTACATGGGCGAGTACAGCGGCTGGTGGGACGCGAGCCAGGAGGAGTATCTCACCGAGACCGTCGCCAAGGAAGCGGGCTATGTCTCGCCGGTCAGCGGCAAGCCGCTGGTCAAGCGGAGCGAGAAGAACTACTTCTTCCGACTCAGCGCGTTCGAAACGCGGCTGAAGGAGCACATCGACCGCAACGAGGACTTCATCCGTCCCGAAGCGCGGCGGAACGAGGTTCTGGGTCGGCTGCGCGAGGGGCTGAGCGACATCCCGATCAGCCGCGCGATCCCCGCCGATGCGCCGGCGGATGATCCGTCGCGGTGGGGCATTCTCATGCCCGATGATCCGGGGCACCGGATCTATGTGTGGATCGATGCGCTGTTCAATTACCTCAGCGCGATCGACACGCCGGAGCGTGCGAAGTTCTGGCCCGCCGGCGCGCACCTGCTGGCCAAGGACATTCTGTGGTTCCACGCGGTGATCTGGCCCGCGCTGCTGATGGCGCTGGACAAGCCGCTGCCGCGGACGATCTACGCGCACGCGTACTTCGTGCGCGACGGGCGGAAGATGAGCAAGAGCCTTGGCAACTTCGTGGATATCGACACGCTCGACGCGTACTGCGAGCGGTACTCGCGCGATGCGCTGCGGTGGTACTACGCCACGCAGGGCCCGCTGTTCGCGACCGATGCGGACTTCAGCCATGCGAAGTTCATCGAGGTCTTCAACGCGGATCTGGCCAACGGCATCGGCAACTGTTCATCGCGCGTCGGGAACATGATCGTCAAGTACTTTGACTCGAAGATCCCCGACTCTAAGGGCGTGAGCGAACTTGCGGGGTATGACTGGCCGTCGATCATCGGCCAGAGCGTTTCGGCGGCGATCGCCGCGGCGGACCGGCTGGACATTCACGCGGCGCTGGGCGAGGGACGCGCGCTGATCAGCAAGGTCGACGCGTACATCAACGCGACCGAGCCGTTCAAGCTGGCCAAGAAGATCGACACGGAGCCGGGCGCTCGCGACCGGCTTGCCGCGATCCTGTATCACTGCGCCGAGGCGGTACGGGCCGCCAGCCTGATCATGAGCCCGGCGATTCCCGAGGCGTGCGCGAGGTTGTGGCAGTCGTGGAACTGCCAGATCCCTGTTGCCCACGCAACGCAGACGCTGCACCACCTGTGCGAGTACGCCGGCGAGCACGCGCTCAAGCCGGGGCAGGCGATTGTCAAGGGCGATGCGCTGTTCCAACGTGCCGATCCGGCGGAGGCGGCACCGGGAACGCCGGCTCAGCCGGAGGCCTGACGAGGCCCTGTCTGACTCGGCGATGGTGCGGCCGCGGGTCGCGGATCACTTGCTCCCGGGGATCAGGCCCTTGAGGCCCTTGGCGGCGTCATCGATGGCCTTCTTGCCCTCATCGACAGCGCCCTTGCCGATTTCGCCGGCCTTCTTGGCCGCGTCTTCGGCGGCCTTGCCGACCTGATCGGCGACCTTGCCAAGTTCGCTGGTCGCGGTGATGCCGAGATCCTTGAGGTTGGGCAGCGCGGCGAGTTTGCCCTGCAGATCGCCGAGCATGTCGGCGGGAATGAGCCCGCCGCCCTTCTCCGCCGCGGCGGCCATGATGGCCTGCATGATGATCGACGTGAGCTGCGACATGGTCACGCCAGAGCCGGCGACGCCGGTACCGGTCTTGCCGACGTTCTGAAGCCGGATCTCCTTGAGCGGGATGGTGACGCTCGCGGCCTTGTTCAGGCCCTGGCCCACGGCGCCGAGCGCGCCGGCATCGAGCATGTCCACGCGGATGGTGATGTTGCTCAGCACAAGGTCATTGATGACGAAGCGCTTGCCCTCGCCGGCGGGCTCGGCGGGCTTGCCGTCCTTCGGCCCGGAGAGTTTGGCGAGGTTGTCGAGGATCACGCCGTAGTTGCTCTTGCCGCCGGACTTCTCGAGGTTCAGCTCCATCGTGTCCAGTCGCAGCGTCGGCACGGTGATGACCTGCTCGCGCAGGCTTGCGAGGCTCACGGCGACGCGCCCGTCGCCGAGGCCGAAGAAGCGCGGCTGCTTGAAGCCCTCGGGGTTGGCCACATCGAGATTGCTCAGGCCCATGCTGCCGGAGAAGAGACCGATGCTCGCCGAGCCGAGCGTGGTCTTGACGCCCAGGGCATATGTCGCCCCGGACTCGATGCCCTTGCGGGCGATGGTGTTGATGCTCAGCAGCGCGATGATCACGCCGACGACCAGGAGGATGACCAGACCGAAGACACCGATAAAGAGTTTCTTAACCATGCTGACATTGTTCGCCGTCCGTTGACTCGGGGCGCGACGGCCCGGAATTGGTCCGATTTCGCGCCCTCGGCCATCCGGATTCTCGCGATCTTCGCGCCGCGCTCGCGGGAACTTCGCAAAGCGGGTGAGTCGTGCGCTGCGCACGAGCAACTTCACAGTTCCTGCACACAATCTGAACGCGGTGCGAATGGAATGCGGCGCGGCGACGGTCCATTGTTGCATGGTCCGCGGAGCTCCGCACGCGTCGTCGCGTCGGCGAATGTCTCAGCGGCAGAGTTTGTCCCGGCGTTTTGCCGCGGAGAGAGAAGGAGAGATCCATGTGCCGTATGTTCCCGACCCTGAGCGTTGCCGCGCTGGCCGCGTGCGCCGTGAGCGCGCCCGCGCTGGCCGGACTGTCGCCGACGATGTTCGGCGTCGCGTCCTTCGGTTCCTTCAGCACGCAGACGCTCTACGCCATCAACCCCACCACCGGCGCGACCACCGCCATCGGCAGCACCGGCCTGACGCAGATCAACGACATCGCCTATGACGCGATCAGCAACCGCATGTACGCGCTGACCACCGGCGCGGACCTGTACACCATCAACCTCAGCACGGGTCAGGCCACGCCGGTCGCTTTCCGCGCCGCGACGCTGCCCGAGGGCGGCCTGGCGTTCTCGGCTGCCAGCGGGCTGATCTCGGCATCATCGTCCTCGCTGCTGAGCGTGAGCACGCTGACCGGCGAGACCACCGCCATCGGCTCGCTCGGCAACGACACGCTCGATCTCTCGGGCCTGACCTTCACCGCTTCGGGCACGCTGCTGGGCTACGCCAAGAACGGGGCCGCGGCGGACTCGCTGGTGAGCATCGATCTGGCCACGGGGCTGGCCACCGCGCTGACGAGCCTGAACACGGCGAGCACCTCGGGTGTCGGCGGTCTGGCGTTCAACCCCTTCAACGGCCGCACCTACCTGACCGACTCGGCCAACCTGTACACCGTCGACCCGACGTTCGGCACCTCGCTGGTCGGCTCGCTGGGCGTTGCCGGCTTCAGCGGCATCGCGTTCATCCCCACTCCCGCCGCGGCGGTCGTTGCGGGCATGGGCCTTGTCGTCGCATCGCGTCGTCGTCGCTGATCTGTTGCGCAGCACCTGTTGCGATCACACCACACCGCGGCTCTGCCGCTCCGGAGTCAATCAATGTCCACTTTCCGCTCAGCCACCATCATCCTGACCACGCTCGCGCTGGCGGGCCTGGCCCCCGTCGCCCCGATGGCCTTTGCCCAGACCGCGCCGAGCCGCGATGCGGGCACCCGTATCGCCAAGAGCACGCTGTCGAACACCCGCGTCGATCAACTGAAGCTCGCCGACGAGACGCTGCCGACGAAGGCCGCGCCGATCGTGACGCGCGACAATGAGGGCGATGGCAGCCCCGTCGCGTTCTGGCTGCACGTTCTGCACGTCAACGACGGCGAGACCAAGCTCATCAGCGCGCCGGGCCAGCCCAACTACGGCGGCGCCGCTCGCATGAAGACGCTTGTCGACAACCTGCGCACCGCCAGCGCGACGCTCCCGGCCAGCGGCGAGCCCCGCGGCGTGGTCATGATCTCCTCGGGCGACAACTTCCTCGCCGGCGCCGAGTGGGACGCGTCGCTGTCGCGCCTGCCCATCAGCCTGCCGTACTACGACTCGGTCGCGCTGGACGCGATGGGCTTTGACGCGATGACCATCGGCAACCACGAGTTCGACTTCGGCACGTCGGTCGCCGCACGTTTCATCGGCGGCTTTGCCTCGGGCGTGCCGTTTATCACATCCAACCTCGACTTTGTCAACGTGCCGGAGATGCTCGCGCTGGTCAACGCCAACCGCATCCGCAAGAGCACGATCGTCACCATCCCCACCAGCGGCGGCCCGGTGCGCGTCGGTATCGTCGGCGCGACCACGACGGACCTGCCGTTCGTCTCCAGCCCGGGCGCGACGATCATCAACCCGCTGCTGCAGTCGATTCAGAGCGAGGTCGATCGTCTCCGCACCGTCGAGGGTGTGTCCAAGATCATCCTCTCCTCGCACCTGCAGAGCCTCTCCAGCGAGTTCTCGCTCATTCCGCAGCTCCGCGGCGTGGATGTCGTCATCGCCGGCGGCGGCTCCGAACTGCTGGCCAACCCCGGCACGCCTCTGGTCCCCGGCGACACGATCTTCACGTCGGGCGGTGGCGGCACCGGCTACCCGCGCACCGCGGTTGATGCCGACGGCCGCACCGTGTACGTCGTGACGACCAACGGCAACTACAAGTACGTCGGCCGGCTGATCGTCGGCTTCGACGCGGCGGGCGAGATCATCGCCGTCAACCCGGTCTCCGGGCCGGTCCGCGTCTCCGGCAACCCGGCCGATGCCGACAGCGTCGCCCCGAACGCCGATGTGTTCAACAACGCCGTGCTGCCCGTCGCCAACCACGTCGCGGGCCTGGCGAGCAACGTGATCGCGACGACGACGGTCCCGCTGGACGGAATCCGCAACAACATCCGCACGCGCGAGACCAACCAGGGCAACCTCGGCGCCGATGCGCTGCTGTACACCGCCTCGGTCTTTGCGATGAACAACAGCCTGCCGCTGCCCGATGTGGCGCTGCAGAACTCCGGCGGCATCCGCAACGAGAGCGTGATCGGCGCGGGCAGCTCTCCCTCCGCGCCCGCGAACATCACCGAGCTGAACACGTTCCAGATCAACGCCTTCAGCAACTTCGTCGCGATCGTTCCCAACATCTCCCGCGCTCAGTTCAAGGAGATTCTCGAGAACAGCGTCAGCGCCATCCCCAGCGCCAACGGCCGCTTCGCGCAGATCTCCGGGTTCCAGATGGTCTACGAGACGGCCGGACGGACGGCGCAGGTGCTCAACTCCGCGAACGCCGTCACCACGCCGGGCACGCGCGTGCGTGACGTCGTACTGAACGACGGCACGGTGCTGGTCCGCAACGGCGCGGTCGTGCCCGGCCCGGCGATCACCATCGCGACGATCGACTTCTCGGCCAACGGCGGCGACCAGTACCCCCTCCGCGGCGCCCCGTTCGTCCGCACGACGACCAACTACCAGATCGCCCTTGAGCAGTACATCACGCAGTGGCTGGGCGGACGCGTCACTGGCGAGGCGTATCCCGCCGGCGGCGAGGGCCGCATCATCCGCCGCTGAAACGCACCGACACACTCACGTTCGCACGCCGACCCTGCGAAAGCAGCGTCGGCGGCTTGACGAGATTGATCGCTGGGCCGCGCGGGCCGATCAGGCGGCCATGCCGCCCTCATCGTCGCCTTCTTCCATGAACCCGCCGATGCCGCCGGACTTGCCCCACTGATCCTTGGGCAGGTGGCGGTGGTGGATGCGCACGACGCGGGCAAGCTGGCGGGCGAAGGCCGCGCTGAGCAGATCAAGCAGCCGCAGGGCCTCGGCGTTGAACGCGGGGGCGCCGGGATTCGCGTTGCCCGGCTCGCGGAAGAGCATGATCACCGCCAGGCACTCGCCGCCCTCGCGGCAGGCGCTGGCGAGCACCTCGCTCCCGCGGAGCCACTCGGCGCACGCGCCCAGGTGGGCATCGATCGCCTGCTCGCTGCGCAGGTGCAGCGCGCGGGGCCTGGTTGCCGACAAATCGGCGAAGTGGCGGTCGAGGCTCGGCGCGGCGACGTTAGCCAGATGGTCCAGCAGAATCTCCGCCGTCTCGCGCGGGCAGGAGTAGTTCACATAGGCCCCGAGCGAGTAGTCGCCGGTGGAGCCGGGCAGGAAGACCGCGGCGTTGGTCGCGCCGACCTGCGCCAGCACGAACTCAAGCGCCTGACGCAGCAGAGTCTCGATGTCCAGCTCGCTGCGCACGGTGCGCTCGAAGGTTTCGACCGCGTCGTCGCAGGTATCGCGCATGTCGGGCTGTGCGCCGGTGGCGGGCCGTGCCGGGCGCGGCGTGGAGTCGCCCGAGAGCTTGGCCGCGATCATGTTGCCGCGCTGCATTCGGGGGCCGATGCGGCCGGCGGTCTGCTCGCGGGAGCTCTTGGCCGTTGCCAGACGATCCTGGGCTCGGCGCTGATCGATGAGTGTGCGGACGCGGCGCTGGAGGTCTCGCGGGCGGATCGTGCCGGAGACGATGTCGCTCGCGCCGGCGCGCATGGCCTGCACGGCCTCGTCGAAGGTCACATCTGGGCAGAGGATGATCGTCGCGACATCGCGCTCGCCGAGTTCGCGAACAAAGCGCAGCGCCGCGGGCGAGCAGCGCACCAGATCGCACACGACGACCTCGTATGACGTTCGCGTCGCGCGGCGTTCGGTCGCGGGCAGCATCAAGAGCGCCTCGTCCATCGACTGGCAGAGGCCGCAGACGACCTCGTCCTGGCGCATCGCCCGCGTGAGTTCATCGAGCCTGCCGGGGGAGGCCGAGACGATGAGCACGCGCGGCGCCTTGTCGCTCTGGGCGGTCTTGCCGCTCTGGCCGCGGGCGTCGGTCTTGTCGGACTCGGCGGCGCGCAGCGAGCGCGGGGGCTGAGCCTTGGGGGTCGTCTGACGTGGTGTCTCTTCGCCGTGCTGGCCGGGGTGCATGCGTCGCTCCGTCGATCGTTCTTTGGCCCTGTCCTTGAGCCGCGGGGTCGGCAATCGGCCCCGACAAAGAGTTTGTCGGCCCGATGAGGGCCCGGCTTAAGCGGCACGTGAAGTTGAGGAACGATCCCTCGGGGATGATGCCGACGCGCGGGGGTTCCCCCCGGCGCTGGTGCCGCCGGGCTGCGGCGTGGCGACCTGAGCCCCGGCGCGCCACGCGCGGAGCGCAACTTCCGCCGTTGCGCCTTTGCCCGGCTCGCTCCGCAGATTCACCCGGCCCTTGTGCGCCTGGGCAATCTTCTGGGCCATCGACAGGCCGAGCCCCTGGCGCCGACCGGCCTTTTTCTCAGAGAAAAACGGGTCGAACGCGTGCTCGAGCGCATGCTCAGAGAGGCCGGGGCCATCGTCGCGCACCCAGAGTATCAACTGGTCATCCACATCCTCGACACGAGCGCCGACCTCGATGAACTTGCGCGGACCGGCCTGGCACGCGTTGGCGACCAGCTCGGCGATCACCCGCGACATGAGCGCTCGATCCAGCATCACCGGCCCGGCACCCGCACCGACGACGACCCGCGGCTTCGGGCACACCGTCCCGGGCGCAAGATCCGCCATCGCCAGCCCCTGGCGAATCCCCTCGCGCAGAACCTCGCCCGGGTCCATCGGCTCGAGCTTGAGTTCCGGCGTTCGCGAAACAAGATGCAGCCGCGTGATCAGATCGCTCAGGCGACTCGCCGCCTGGGCGATCTGCGCGGCATCTTCCTTGTCCCGCGGCTCGCGAAGGCGCTGCTGGAGCAACTGTGCGCGCCCGGAGATCACCGTCAGCGGGTTGTTCAGTTCGTGCGCAGCGCCGGCGGTCAGTTCGCCCAGCCGGGCCATGGAGCGTGTGCGCGTGAGTTCATCCTGAAGCGCCACGAGCCGGCGCGAGGTCTCGGCGAACTGCTCGCTCATGCGCCGAGCACCGTCGTGCTGCGCCGCGGAGGCGATGGCCCCGCCCCAGACCGCGCCGATGGTCTCGATCCCGCGTCGGCCGATCATCGTCGCAAGCGCGGGCTGATCGTGAACGAGCAGGGCCACCGGCCCGACGCCGCTGCGCAGCGGCAGGATCTGGAGCGATCGCACATCGGGCGAGCCCGAGCCGCCGGGGTTGGCCCCGCCGGCCTCCAGCCGGTCCATGTGCTCGCTCAGCCAGGTGATCAGCGCGATCGTCGGCCCGAGCGTCACGCCGCCATCGCCGCTACCGCCGCCATCACCATCGGCGGCGGGCACGAGCGTCGCCAGATCGAGGGCCTCGCCGGAGGAATCCTTCGGCGCGGGCAGTTCGTCGGTGCACCACAGCGCCCGCGCGCGCTCGAACCGGCAGAGCCGCCACGGGCCGGCCTCGCGCGTCTGGGAGAGCAGCGCGCAGAAGCCGCCGCTCTCGCCGCCGCTGAGCGTGTTGAAACTCTGAGCAACCTGCGTGAGCACATCCGTCAGCGATGCGCCGGCGCGAGAGCGCGACATGAACTCGACCGTCGCATCCATGACGCGCTGCTGGCGGCGGGCAAGGTCGGTCTTGGCACGCGCATCGACCGCGAGGCGCGCCAGCCGCTCGTTGGCCTGCGCGATGGACCGAACGACCAATTGCGGCGCTGCCTGCTCGTTGAGCCCGAGGTCCCGCCCGCGGCGCGCCACGGCCTCGTGCAGCCGGGGCACGACATCGCGCACGCGCTCCGGTCGCAGGCCGAGTTCCGCGGCCAGTTCGGAGAGCGCCGAGGCGTTCGGATCGCCGCCGCCCTCGCCCGATGAGCCGCCCAGCACGCCAGGCTGCTCGCACGAGCCCGACCAGCCAAGGTGCAGGCTCCTGCACATCGCATCCGCCAGCGTCACCAGGCCGATCAGCGCGCGATGGCGAACCTCGGGCAGTGCGCCCAGCGGCTGACCGTGCAGCCACATCGCGTCCTGATAGACATGGGGCAGGCCCCAGTGCTCGCCGAGCCGCTTGCCGACGATGTGATGATCCAGCCCCAGCACGGCGCGCTCGGCGGGCGCGATGCCCCAGCCGCGGGCACGCGCCAGCGCGATGACCTTCTCGTAGGACTTGGGCAGCAGCCAGTCGAGCACGAGTTTGCCCAGGTCGTGCATGAGTCCCGCCGTGAACGCCTCGCCCGGGTGGACTCGGAGCTCGCGGTGACCCTCGGCGAGCAACTCCGCGCAACTGGCCACCGCGACGCTGTGCTCCCAGAAGCCCACACGATCGAACCCCGGCGCATCGGTATCCGCCGGGCCTGTCCCCCACAGCGCGCTGTCGAGGCTCGACGCATCGCCGCGGGCGACGCGCGAGCGCGTCTCGCCGGCTCTGCTGTCCTGCCCGAGCAGTTCGTAGACCTGAATCCCCAGTAGCGAACTCTGCACCGCCTCGAGCCCCAGCAGCACCACGGCTCTTCGGACGGTCGTGACCTGCTTGCTCACACCCAGCGATGCGCGGCGGCTGAGCGAGAGCATCCGCGCCGAGAGCGCCGGGTCCGCCTCGATGAGCCGGATGACTTCCTCAAAGTCCGCCTCTTCGATCCCGTCGTTGCTGCTGAGGCGTAGCAGACGCGTCGCCACGGGCGAGAGGGTCGGCAGGCTCTCGAGCTGCGCGAGAATCAGTTCGACGCGTCGGGCCATGAGCCCCGCGCCGTCGGCCCCCGCGCCGCCCGCACCACCGCCGCCCGCACCACCGCCGTCGGCCGCGGGCTCGCGCGTCGTGTTGTCGCCCTCACTGCTCATCGATCGTCGCTCCGCGAGGTCGGCACCTCAATCCCGCTCAGGCCACGCCGGCCATGTTCGAGATCCGGTCGACGATGTGCTGCAGCGTGAAGGGCTTCTTGACAAAGTCATCCGCGCCGCTGCGCAGGAGATTCTCGACTTCCGCCGCGTTGACCACGCCGGAAACGATGAGGATTTTGGTTCCCGAGAGATCCGGATTGTCGCGGATGCGCTTGCACACGATGTGCCCGTTGATGTCGGGCAGCATGTAATCCAGAACGATCACGTGCGGCCGGAAGCCCTCGGTCAGGAGCCCCGCGTCGTACCCGTTCCGCGCGACCTTCACCAGGAAGCGCTGGTCGCGCCCGAGCATGTCCTGGAACAGTTCCACGATCGCCGGATCATCATCGACAACCAGCACGCGCTTGGGCCCGGTCGTCGGGTGGAGGATCTCGGTCGGGATCTCGTTGTCCTGCATGAAGCGCAGCAGGTCCGCACGCGGGATGCGCCGGAACTTGCTCCCGGGCACGCGGAACCCGCCCAGGCGACCGGCGTCGAAGCACCGGATGATGGTCTGCTGCGAAACCTTGCAGATCTCCGCGGCCTCGCCGGTCGTGAAGATCCGCTTATCGGCCCACTTCGATGCCGCGGCCGCCGCCGATCCGGCGCTCGTCGCCCCGCCCGCGCCCGAACTCCCCGCAACGTTGTTGGCCATGAACATGCCTCGCGTTCCTGCCTGACAGCGCACCGTGAAGCAATCACCTCCGCCCGTACCCCGTGAGCATGGGCGGAAGTGTCCATCCCGAAGGGCCAGCGCTGCGTGACCCGTGAGGACCGACCACGTGTGCATCGACGCCCAGATTGCCCCGCTTGACAGGCCTGCCCCGCTTGACGGCGCGCACGCGACGTAATCCGGCTGTGCCGGTTGCATCGCCTCGATATTGGACGCCCCGCGCGTTCTCGCGCCACGCATTCGGCGTTACGCGGACGCTGCGTTCCCGCCGCCACGCGCGCGCCACAGCGTCACGGCTTCCGGCTCGCGGGCGTACAGGGGCACAAGCGAAGCAGGATCCGCATCGGGCCAGGCGTTCGCCCCTGCCACCAACTCCAGCAGCGCCCGCGGATCGAATGCCGGCGGAAGCACCTTTGCCCCCGCCTGCCCCGCCGCGGCGGTCAGTGCCGCAGGCACGTGACCGTCGGCGATCAGTGTCGCCAGCCGCATCGCGCCGACCTCACTCGGGCCGACGACCCGACCCGCGGCACACGCGGCAGGATCTCGGACCTTCGCCGCATCCGAGAACACCGTGACATGGGCCGTGTCGCCCTTGCCGGCCAGCGCGACGGCCATCGGGAACAGCGACCGGGCGTCGCCGCCCGTCTGCGCAGCGTGCATCACGTGCGACATCGCCAGCGCCCCGGCCGTCGGCACCGCGACGCATCTGGCCCCGTTGGCCAGCGCGATCATCTGCCCCGATGCACAGGCCATCCGCAGCGCGGTGTATCCGCCCGGCCCGACGCTCACAACGACCAGCCCGATGGCCGCACGTGCGTTGGCGGATGCACTCCCCACGCCGGCGCTCACGCAACGGTCGATGCACGTGGCAAGGTCATCCTCGTGCCGCCCGACAGGACGCAAGGCCTCGGCGTGTAGAATCTCAAGGCCGGTCGAGCCGATCCTGCCGATCGCCACGCCCGGACCGAAGGCCGCGCCCCTGTCGGCAATCGCCGAGGGGTTGCTCGTCTCGATCGCCAGCAGCAGCGTGCCCGGCGCGATCATGCGTTGGTCCCGGCTTCGAGCGCCCGAGTCATCGGCTCCGCCGCATCGCGCTGCAGGACCATCACCGGCGGGAACGCCGAAGACTCTCCGAGCAAGCCCAGCGCGCCGGCCTGGCGCACGAACTCCCGCGCCCCGCTCATCGCCCGCACATCGGGGGCGTATCGCAGCAGATCTCGCACATAACGCCTGGCGAGTTCATCGGGCCACTTGCGCTCGTGGGCGAATCGCTCGACGATCCACTCCAGCCGCGACGCGTTACGCAGCCGCTGCCGCGCCAGCACGCGCGCTGCGCCGAGGATCCGGGCATCACCGGACTGGGCCGTTCGGCACATCCACATCGCGTAGACGAACGGCAGGCCGGTCAGTTCCTTCCACGCCTGGCCGAGATCCAACTGATGCGGGTACACCGCTTCGCCCGGCGCATCGGTGACGACCTTGTCGCCGATCATCAGCATCGTTTCGGGCCACGCGGCCGAATCGCCGCGAGCCAGCAGGTTCACAGCCCGCGCGTGCACATCGTCATCGATGATCGCGGGTCGAACACCGTGCATCCCCGCCAGCAGCACGCGGGCGAGCACCACGCTGGTATGGCTCTCGATGTCGGCGTGGATCTCCGACACGCTCGCCATGGGCACCCTGCTCAGCAGCCGCACCGTCAGCGTGTGCCCGTCGCACCCGATCATGCCCGCGGGAACGAGCGTCAGCGCGCCGCCCGCTCGGGCCGCATCCACCAGCGAACAGAGCGCAAGGTCCACATCACCACGCAACAGCGAGTCGCCCAGCGCGCTCGGGGCCGCCGGATGGAGGCTCACATCGCGCCAGTGCTCAAGCCCCTGGACCAGCGGCAGCGTGTTGAAGTAACGGACGTACCCGATGCGCACGGGCCGCGCATCGGCGTTCGCGCCGGCACCCGCTGCACCACCCGCATCATGGTTCGGCCGCGGCTCACTCACGCGTTTGCTCCTCCGCCTCGCAGCGCCGCCAGCAGGCGCTCGCGCAGCACCTTGGCGTCGCCCTTTCCGCCGGCGTGCTTCATGGCCGCGCCGACGAGCCGTCCGATCGCCGCGTCCTTGCCCGCGCGGACATCCTCGGCGGCCTTGGGCTGCTCGTCGATCGCCGCTCGCACCCAGGCATCGATCGCCTTGTCATCGCGCTCGACGATCATGCCGCGGTCTCGCGCGATCGCCTCGACACTCTCCGAGGCCGCAACACCGGTCCGACCGTCCTCGCCCCCGCACAGCAGCCCGAACAGTTCATCGACGCTGTTGCTGCCGATCAGCCCCGCGACGCGCAGCGCCACGATCTCCCCCACCTGCGCCGGCGTGATGCCCAGATCGCTGATCAGCACGCCCTCGCTGCCCGCCGCATCGCCGGCGGCTTCGTCGCGCTCCGCCGCCAGATCCCCCGACATCTCCGCGTCCGCCCTGGCGCGTCGGAGCGCATCGGTCCGCTCGTTGGCACGCTTGGCGCCCGATTGCAGCAGCACGTTGGCCACCTGCTTGCCCGCGGTCGCACGCTCGACACCCCGGGCCACCGCGCCCTCAACGCTGGCATCGAAGAACTCCGCCACCGCCCGCTCATCGGCCAGCGCCAGCGACTCCTTGGCCCCGAGCCCGAACTGGAGCATCGTCCGCTCCACCCGCGCCATGGGCATTTCCGGCAGCGAAGCGCGAACACGCTCAACCCACGGCCGCTCGATCACCACGGGCAGCAGGTCCGGGTCCGGGAAGTACCGGTAGTCGTGCGCATCTTCCTTTTCGCGCTGGAGCACCGTCTGCTGTCCCGCCGCGTCCCAGCCGCGCGTCTGCTTGGTGCCGGGGCCCATCTCGCGGCCCTCGCGCAGGTAGCGACCCGGCTGCTCGCGGAGTTCGTACAAGATCGAGTCGCGAACCGCGGCGAAGGAGTTGAGGTTCTTCACCTCCACGATCGGTGTCCGCACCACGCGCCCGTCGCTGAAGGTCAGCACCGTGTTGATGTTCGGCTCGAACCGCATGTGGCCCTTCTGCAGCACGCCGCGGCTCACGCCGAGGAATCGGCAGACGTTCCGCAGCGCCCGGCAGTATTCGACCGCGTCCTCGGCGCTGCGGATGTCCGGCTGGCTGACGATCTCCAGCAGCGCGGTGCCCGCGCGGTTGTAGTCGGCGATCGAGAAGTCGATCGCGCCGCCGCCCGGCGCCTCGTGCAGCAGTTTCCCCGCGTCCTCTTCGAGGTGAGCCCGGATGATCCCGACGCGGAAGCCCTCGCGCCCCGCCGGGCGGACATCCAGCGCGCCGTCGAAGCACAGCGGCAGGTCGTACTGGCTGATCTGATAGCCCTTGGGCAGGTCGGGGTAGAAGTACCCCTTGCGGTCCCATCGGCTCACACCCGCGATCTGGCACCCCAGCGCCAGCCCCACCATGATCGACATCTCCACCGCTCGCTCGTTGAGCACCGGCAGAGCCCCCGGCAGACCGAGCACCGTCGCGTCGATGCAGGTGTTCGGCGCGCTGGAGTCGAACTCCGCGCACGCCGGGCTCGGCGCGGCGCTGAACACCTTTGTCCGCGTGGACAACTCCACGTGGACCTCCATCCCCACCACCAGTTCAACACGCTCGATCGTGCTCATCACGCCGATGGTAGCGACGCGCACGAGCGCCCCGCCCCTCCAATACTTCCGCGTGAAAGATCCCGCCAGCGATGTCCTCGGTCCCGGCGGGCCCATCGCGCGAGCCCTCGCCGGCGGCTTCGAACCAAGGCCCCAGCAACTCGACATGGCCCGCGCTGTCGCGCGCACCATGGCCGCACGGTCGAACCTGCTCGTCGAAGCCGGCACCGGCACGGGCAAGAGTTTCGCCTACCTCGTGCCCGCCATTCTTCGGTGCCTGACCAGCGACGATCGCGTTGTCATCGCCACCAACACCATCGCGCTGCAGGAACAACTGGTCAAGCGCGATATCCCGCTCCTGCTTGAAACCCTCGGCGCGACGGGCACGCCCGATGATGACGCCGGCCCCGCCCCCGCCGCGGACCCCGCCGCCGGATGGGGCACCGACCCCGCCTCTCGCCGGGCGATCATCCCGGCCCTGTGCAAGGGTCGCGGCAACTACCTGTCGATCCGCCGGCTCAAGCTCGCAAGCCAGCGTCAGGACCGGCTCTTCTCCGACCCCGCGCAGCGTCGCTCGCTGCACATCATCGAGGACTGGGCCTACTCGACACCCGACGGCACGCTGAGCACCCTGCCCACCGTCGAGCGCCCCGGCGTGTGGGACCGTGTGCAGAGCGACACCGACAACTGCATGGGCCGCAAGTGCCCCACCTACGACATCTGCTTCTACCAGCGGTCGCGCCGGCTCATGGAGAGCGCCAACCTGCTGATCTGCAACCACGCGCTGTTCTTCGCCGACCTGGCGATGCGCACGCAGGATGCCGGCTTCCTGCCCGACTATCAGCACGTTGTTCTGGATGAAGCGCACGCGGTCGAAGATGTCGCCTGCGACCACTTCGGCGTCTCGCTGGGCGAGGGCCGCGTCGAGCATCTTCTCGGCGTGCTGCATCACGCCCGCACGGACAAGGGCTTCCTGTCGCAACTGGCCTCGACCTTCGATGCCGCGGGCAAGCATGCGGCCGTCGACGGCGCGATCCTCGCGGTGATCGAGGCGCAGGCCTGCTCCCGCGCGTTCTTCGATGAGGCCCTGACCCTGGTCCGCTCGGGCCGGCTGCCATCGGGCCGCCTCACGCAAGCGGGAATGATCACCGCCCCGCTCGCCGCGGCGATGGCCACGCTCGCCTCGCGCCTGCGCGCACTCAAGGACGCCGCCCCCGCCGAGGAGGACCAGCTCGAACTCAACGCCTACGCCTCGCGCGCTCAGGACATCGCCGAGGCCGCGCGAACGCTCGTCGATCAATCCATCGAGGGCGCGGCGTACTGGATCGAGGTTTCCGGCCCCGGCCTCTCCGATGACACCCCCGCCGGCGCCCCGGGCACCCGCGTCCGCGTGAAGGTCGCCTGCTCGCCCGTCGATGTCGCGCCGCTCCTTCGCCAGCATCTCTTCGACGGCAAGAAGTCCGTCATCCTCACCAGCGCCACCATGGCCATACGCGGCTCGCGGACGCGCACGATCGGCTCCGCCGCCGGCGCCAGCGCCGCCAAGGGCGACGACGGCACGCGCGCTCCGTTCGCGCACGCCATCCGCAGGCTCGGCTTGGACCAGACCTGCGACACGCTCCAACTCGGCTCGCCGTTCGACTACGCCACGCAGACCAAGGTCATCGTCGACCTGAGCGTTCAGCCCCTTGGTCGCACCAAGCCCGGCGCGAGCACGAACGTCATCGAGGCCAAACTCTCCAGCCAGAACTACATCGCCGACCTCTCCCGCGCCATCGTCCGTCACATCCGCTCGACCCGCGGCGGGGCGTTCGTCCTGTTCACCAGTTTCCGCACCCTCGATGGCGTCGCCGCGGCCATCGACCGCGAACTGGTCGCTATGGGCTGCCCCGTCCTTGCGCAGGGCCGCGACGGCTCACCCGGCGCGGTCCTGGAGCGCTTCCGCCAATCACAGGATGCCGTGCTGCTTGGCGCGGCGAGTTTCTGGCAGGGTGTCGATGTCCGCGGGCGGAGCCTCCGCAACGTCATCATCACCAAGCTCCCCTTCGACCCGCCCGACCGGCCCATCGTCGAGGCCCGCGCCGAGCACATCCGCGCCGCCGGTGGCGACCCCTTCAGCGAAGACGCCCTCCCCCGCGCCATCCTCCGCTTCAAGCAGGGCTTCGGCCGGCTCATCCGCTCGGCCACCGACACCGGCCAGGTCGTCATCCTCGACCCGCGCGTCCACACCACCGCCTACGGCCGGCGTTTCCTCCAGGCCCTGCCCGATGGCGTGCCCATCATCGTCGATCACCCCCAGCCAGCCCGCTGACCAGCGCTCAGCGCGATCAGTCACGATCCCGGTCGCGATCGCGATCTTTCATATAGAGGTAGACGGCGCTCAGCGCCGCCCGCTCCTGCGTCGAGAGGTCCTTGAGTTGCCGGCGGCCGGTGCTGATGTCGTTGGCGGCCTTGATCGCGATGGTCTCGAACTTCTCGGGGGCGATCCCCTGCACCGTGGCCGCCTGCGCAAAGCCCGGGTTCGCCGCCAGCGTCGTGGCCGCGGATGCCGATGCGGCTTCGCTCTTGTTGCCGCCACAGCCGCCGATCACCAACGCCGCGCTCAGCGCCGCGATGCCCAATCCCAGGACTGCCCGACTCGAAAGGGTGGCGATCATGCCCCCATGGTACCCAAGCCCTGCAGCGGATCACACCCGGATGCTGCGCTCACGACGCCACTCGACCCGGCCCGCCGTGTATACTGGATTGATTCTCATTCTGAGGGGAACCCTCGGCCCGCGGAGTCGCGCCCATGAAGCCCGGCATCTCGTACAACAACATCATCGCCAACGATGAGGCCAAGATCGCCCAAGCCTGGGCCGACAAAGCCCCCGAGACCCCGCACGAGCAGATCGACGCCGACAAGTTCTACATCACCCAGCACTACGAGCGATACACCGCCGACGATCACGATGTCTGGCGCGACCTCTTTGACCGGCGATGGGCCATGCTCGAGCAGCAGGTCAGCCGCCAGTTCATCGAGGGCATGAAGGTCCTCAAACTCACCCGCGATCGCCTGCCCCTGCTAGATGATGTCGTCCTGACCAAGGACATCACCATCGCCGGCGGCAAGATCCTGCCCAAGGGCACCCGAGTCGACGGCGTCAACAAGTTCCTCGGCGCGGTCAGCAACTGGGCCTCGTACGGCGTGCCGGGATATCTGCCCGCCAAGGCGTTTTTCGCCTGCTTGGCCGCACGCGAGTTCCCCACCACCGTCCTCATCCGCCCGCGGGAGGTCATGGACTATCTCCCCGAGCCGGACATCTTCCACGACGTTTTCGGCCACGTCCCGCTCCACACGCTCAAGGTCTTTGCCGATTTCCTGCAGACCTACGGCCGCGCCGCCATGATCTGCGACAGCCCCGAGCACATCGAGCGTCTGGGCCGCCTGTTCTGGTTCACCGTCGAGTTCGGCCTCATCCGCGAAGATGGGCAGGTCAAGGTCTATGGCTCGGGCCTGGTCAGCAGCCACGCCGAGAGCGCCTACGCCCTGAGCGGCCGGTGGGAAGCCAAGGGCGAACACATCGAACCGATCAAGGAGCGGCCCCAGCCGGTCTGGCGCCCCTTTGACCTCGAACAGGTCTGCAACACCCCCTTTGAGATCGACCACTACCAGCCAATCTACTACGTGCTCGACAGTTTCGAGCAGCTCCGCGACGCCATGAGCGAGTACGCCGAGCAGGTCATCGGCTCCGCGGGCCTGGCCGCGGCACGGGGCTGAGCCACGCCGCCGCGAGTCCGACGGCTCAGTATCCATACACACACCATACAGACGGCTCGGTCATCCTGACAAAAACCGACTATCTGTCGGTTTTTGGACCCCTTATCCCCTTTGGGCCTCTCGAACTCAGTCCCGAGCGCCCGTCCGAGCCCCCACTGCGGCCTGTTGTCCCTACCATCGACGCTGGTACGCATGGCACAGGACCCCGCCCAACCCACCGCCAGTCACGCCGCGGACCCCGCGGCCCGGGGTACGCCCGGAGCACCGGCGCTCCGGCCCGCGGTCGACATCATCGCGCCCGCGGCGTTGCCGGCGGCCGATCGGCTCTGGCTGGCCGAGCGGACCGCCGAAGCCGGGGCGTATCTCGCGCCCCGATCAGGTGGGGAGGTCCGGATCCGGATCATCGCCGACGCCGCGATGGCCGAGGCCCACGAGCGGTACTCCGGCGTGCCCGGCACGACGGACGTGCTGACGTTCGACCTGGCCGAGGGGATGGCGGCACAGGGCGAGCCGTTCGATGTGGACATTCTTTTGTGCATCGATGAGGCCTCGCGCCAGGCCGCGGCAAGGGGGCACGCGGTGCGCGATGAACTGCTGCTGTACGCGGTGCACGCGCTGCTGCACTGTCTGGGCGAGAACGACCACGACGAGCACGACGCCGCGCGCATGCACGCCCGCGAGGATCGGACCCTGTCGGCGCTGGGCCTTGGCCCGGTGTACGCACGGGAGCCGCGAGCATGAACGACGCCGCGATCTTCTTCTGGCTCGCCGTCATCGCCACGCTGCTGGCGGCGGTCATCGCGACGCTCGCACAGTCGCTGGCGCAGGCCCCGCGCGCCGCGGCGGAGGAACTGGCCGCATCGCTCAACCGCCCCAAGGCCCTGCGCCGGGTCCAGCGGATCTTCGATGACACGACGGGGCACGCCCTCTCTCTTGGGCTGTTCCAGGTCGCGTTCTCCGCCGTCAGCGTCGTCGCGACGGTGCGCTACGTCGCGATCCTGCGCGACGGGATGAACCCGTCGGATCTTGTGGGCTTTCTGGATGTGACCCTCGGTGTGATCATCGCGGTCATCGTCCAGTGGCTGTTTGTCATCGTCATTCCCGGCGCGATCGCCCGTCACGCCGGCGCCCGCGTGATCTTTGCCCGGTCGCTGCTGCTGCGATCGATCGACGCCCTGCTCTGGCCTCTCCGCGGCGTGTGGCGGTTCTTCGATGAGGTCGTCCGCCGCCTCGCGGGCGTGCAGGCGATCGACGCCGAGCAGCAGGTCGAGGCCGATCTGCTCAGCGTGATCGAAGAGGGCCAGGCAACCGGCGCTCTGAAGGAAGAAGAGCGCGAGATGCTCGAGGCCGTCGTGCGCTTCCGCGACCTTTCGGTCGCGCAGATCATGACCCCGCGCACCGACATCGAGGCGATGGAGGCCACGAACAACCTCGGCGAGATCACCCGCACCGTCAAGCGCCTTGGCCACTCGCGCATCCCCGTCTACGACGAGAACCTCGACCAGATCCTCGGCATCTTCTATGTCAAGGATCTCATGCACTGGCTGGGCGGATCGGGCAACGCCGGCAAGCCGTTCGACCTCAAGTCCATCCTGCGTCCGGCCTTCTTCGTTCCCGAAACCAAGACCGTCCGCGAGCTGCTGCGCGAACTGATGGACAAGAAGGTCCACATCGCCATGGTCGCCGACGAGTACGGCGGCACCGCGGGCCTGGTCACCATCGAGGACATCGTCGAAGAGGTCTTCGGCGAGATCCGCGACGAGTACGAGCCCACCACGCCCGAGACCCCCGACGTCGTGCTCAATCTCCCCGAACGCTCCGCCCAACTCGACGCCGCGGCACGCATACTCGACGTGAACGATGCGCTCGAACCCCTGGGCGTGCAACTGCCGGCCAGCGAGGACTACGACACCGTCGGCGGCTTCATCATGACCACCCTCGGCCGCGTGCCGGCCTCGGGCGAGAATCTCGAGCACGAGAACATGGCCCTGACCATTCTCGAGGCCAAGCCCAACCGCATCGTCCGCGTGCAACTGCGCGTGCGCAGCGCCGACGACCCCGCCCCGAACCACGCGGCAACCGTGGCGCCGGAGTAATCACCCCGGCATTCGACGACTACCGCCGCGGATTGCGGTTGGGTGTCTTGCCGCGCCCGCCGGGGCCGATCGGGCCGCCTCCTCGCGGACCACCGCCGCCGCCACCGCCGTCAGTCGGCGGCGGAACGCGCCGCGGCTGGCCCAGTGGCTCGGCTCGATTCGCGTCGGGCTGATCCGGACCGGGCTCGCCCGCGGGGCCGGCCGCCGCGTCGCCCTGCTCATCGCCGGATGATGACGATTCGCCGAGGCCCTGCTCGCCGACCGACGCGGATTCACCATCGGTCGCGTCATCATCGCCGCCCGCCGTGAGGCTATCGGCCGAAGGCTGATCGTTGCCCGAGTTGCCCACGCCTCCCGCAGCACCGCCGGAGACCCGCGCGAAGATCAACCGTCCCGCGCTGGTCTGCACGCTGCTGGTCACTTCGATCCCCACCTCTTGCCCCACGCTCGACGCGCCGTTCTCGACGACGATCATCGTGCCGTCATCGAGAAAGCCCACGCCCTGCCCGGGCTGTTCGCCGCGGCGGAGCACTCGCAGGCGCAAGGTCTCGCCCGGCAGCAGCGCGGGCTTGAGGCTCGCGGCCAAGGCCGGCAGGCTGACCACGCTCACGCCGCGGATGCCAGCCATCTTCACCAGCCCGCCGTCGGCGGTCAGCAGCCCGGCGGGGAGGGCCTTGGCCAGTTCGATCAGTTGCTGATCCACGCCCTTGCCCGGAACGGGCGTCTCGTCGATGCTCAGGTCCAGCGTGCCCAGGCGCTGGAGCGTTCCGATGGTCTCCATCCCGCGGCGGCCCTTGGCCCGCTTGAGGCGGTCGGCGCTGTCGCCCAGGCGCTGGAGTTCCTCGATGACAAAGCGGGGCACCACCAGCGGCACCTGCACGAATCCCGTCTGGGCAACCTCCACGATGCGGCCATCGATGAGCACGCTGGTGTCCACGACCATGGGCTTCGGCCCGCGGAGCTGCTTGGCAAACTCGATGTACGGGATCGCCAGACGGAAGTCATCCTGCGTCTGCAGCACCACGCTGATGCCGAAGTAACACAACGCAATACCCATGAGAACCTTGATGGCGTTGATCAGTTGCGGCTGATCGACCTGATAGGCCGTCACGAGAAGTTCGAGCACGAAGCTCAGCAGGAACGTGCCCAGCATCCCCGCCACAAGCCCGAAGAACACGCCGAAGATCAACGAGAGCTTCTTCCGCGGCGTCAGCAGATCCACCAGCACGATGGTGCCCGCGAAGAGAAAGGCGACCAGCAGCGTGATCCACCAGCCAAAGTCGACCTGAAACTGGAACTCCGCCGCGGACTGCGTCGAGCCGGAGAGCCCGCGGGGTCGCGGATCTTCGCCGCCGCCGCCGCCCGCACCACTCGCACCACTCGCACCACTCGCACCGCTCGCACCGCCCGCACCGCCGGATGGGCCCGGGGTGATGGAGCCCGAAGGCCGCTCGATCGGTCGCTCGATGGCCGAGATCGTGTTCCGCTCGCCCTGCGCCCATCGCTGCAGCGGCTCGAGCACATACACCAGTGTGACGACAAAGAACAGAATAAGGAACACCATCCGCACGATCCGCACCAGCACCTGCCGATCCGCCATCACCTTCTCGCGCGGATTCATCTGTTCGTTGGCCATAGACTTGAGTTTACTCCATTCCGCAAGCCGCTCGTGCCGCGTTGCGTTCAGAGGTTCACCACCGATGCTCAAGGCCCTGTTCGTCCCGCTCCTGCTCATCGTCGTTGGTTCCGGCTGGCTCATGGCCTCTCTGGGCTATCTCCCCGACGGTGTCAACTGGCTCTGGGTCGGCGTGCTGGCGCTCTCGGGTGTCGGGGTGCTGATCTCCGGGTGGAACCGCTTCAGCGCCGTCCTCGGCCCCATGCTCCTGCTCGGCGCGGTCCTCTCAACGCTCCGCCAGATGTCGCTGCTTTCGCTGGAAGTCGAGCTGCCCATCCTGGTCATCGCTCTCGGGTCGCTGCTGCTGTTCGTGCGCATCGCGCGGCTGCCGCTGCCAGCCTGGTACACCCCGCCGCCGACGAGCAAGTGACCCCGATCGCGCGGCCCAAGCCGGTGCCGCGCGATCCGTCGCGCCCCATACCTGCGTGCCGGATTGGCGAGCGCACGCCCCGCGGGCCGATATCCCATCTGGCCCATGTCCTTCAAGCAACACATCGCGCTCTCGATGACCCCCATGTGGCTCCGCGTGGCCATCGGGCTGACGTTCCTGTGGGCCGGCGCGGGCAAGTTGCTCGTTCACGTCCCGTTTCAGGGCGAGCCCGCCGCGCGTCTGGCCAACATGGGCGTCGCGATCACCCCCACCGCAAGCCCCGCCGCGCCCGCGACGGACACCGCACCCGCGGCCACGCCACCTGCCCCCACAATCTCCCCGCCGAGCCAGCCCCTCCCAGAACCCAGTGCCGATCGCACCGGGCCCCACTCAACCAAATCCCCCGCCAAAGCCCCGTCAAAGGCCCCGCCACGCCGCAACCTCCCCACCGCCAGCGCCGAGACTGAGAATCTCCTGCCCGATGGCCCGATCCCCGCGGCACGCCCGACGACCAAGCCCGCACCATCATCAAGCCCCGCGGCTCAGCCCACAGCATCGCCTTCAGCAATCTATCTCGCCCGAGACTTCCCGACGCCGGTGACACTCCGCCGCGTCTACGGCCTGGCACTGGCCATCGATGATGACGCTCGCGTGCCCGCGAACGCGAAAAACCCTATGGCCCTCTTCCCGCCGAGCCTCGCGACCGGCTCCTGGCCAATCCGCTGGGCCTGGTTGGTCGCGATCACCGAGCTCTTCTGCGGCGCGGCGGTGCTTGCCGGGTTGCTCACGCGCCTGTCCGCACTCGCGCTGGCCGGCGTGATGGTCGGCGCACTCTGGCTCGATCGCATCGGCCCCGCCCTGATCCGTGAGGCCGCCATTTTCGGGGGTGCGGAGGCCGACGCGTGGTGGAACCCCGCCGCGTGGGGGCCGATGTGGTGGCAGTTCGGGCTGGTCTTGTGCTGCATGGCGCTGGTCACCAGCGGCCCCGGCCCGGTGTCGCTCGATGCCTTTGTCCTTGCACCGAGCAAGAAGAAGGAAGAGAAACCAGCCTGAGTAGCCCTCTTTCGCGCTGCTCGCTCGATCGCTGGCGGATCTGCAACTGTGTCTCAGCGCATGTCGGGCTTCCCCGCATTTTGGGAACCGAGGGTACCCTGAGGCTCAAGTTCGCCGGTTGGCAACGACACCCGCTCGTGGGTGGACTAACCTTCGCTCGTGAGCGAAGACACCGCCAAATCGTGCGACAGGACCTGTCCCGCCCAGATTTCCCTGGCTCAGTTGCGACCGGGCGAGTCCGGGGTCGTCTGTTCGGCGACTCTTGAACCCGCCGAGGCCGAGCTGCTCGCGGCCATGGGGCTGATGCGTGAGACGCGCGTGACCATGTGCCGCCCGGGCGAGCCGTGCATCATCGCCGTTTCCACCGGCCGCCCCGGCTCAGCAGTGAACTGCAGTTGCCGCCTGGGCATCGCCCGTCCGCTGGCTGAGAAGATCTTCGTCTCGCATCCGTAATCCTCCGCCGCGGCGACCGCGCATAGGTTGCGCGACTGCCCATCCCGTCCAGCCCATATCCCGCCTGAGCGCTGCCACATGAGTACCAGCGACGCCCCCACCGTCTCGACGCCCACCCTCACCCCCCCGACTCAAGGGTCTTCGGCCCTTCCGGCCCGGGTCGCGTTGCTGGGCATCCCCAACACCGGCAAGACCACGCTCTTCAACCGCCTGACCGGCCTGCGCCATCGCACCGGCAACTTCCCCGGAACGACGCTCGAGGCCCGGGTCGGGCGGATCAACATCGGCGGCGGGACGCACGCCAACGCGTCGCTTGTTGACCTTCCCGGGACGTACTCTCTGGAGATCGACCAGCTCGAGGCCGACACGTGCCGCCGCGTGCTCGACGGTCGGCTGACCGAGGGCGGCGGCGCGGCCAGCGCGCCCGACGCGGTGGTGGTCGTGCTGGATGCCACGAACCTCAGCCGCAACCTTGTGCTCGCCGGCGAGGTGCTGCGTCGTCGCCTGCCGACGGTGGTGGCGCTGAACATGATGGACCTGGCGCGGAACCAGGGCCTGTCGATCAACTTGGACATCCTTCGCGAGCGTCTCGGCTGCCGCGTGGTCGCGATCAATGCTCGCTCCGGCGAGGGTGTCGATGCGCTGCTCTCGGCGCTCGGTCAGACGCTCAGCGACAGCGCGCCGCCCTCGCGCACGCCGCCGGGCGGGCGCTCGGTCGATGATCGCGCGCTGCACACCTGGGCCGAGGAGCTGCACGAAGCGTCGGCGAGCACGACGCGGCCGATGCCCGCGCCGGGCTCGAGCGCGACGGACAAGGCGGACCGGATCCTGACGCACCCGGTGCTGGGGCTCGTCGCGTTCGTCACGATCATGGCCGGGCTGTTCATGGCGATCTTCTCGCTGGCAACGGTCCCGATGGATCTGATCGACGGGCTGTTCGCGCACGCGGGTGATCTGGTCGGGCGCGTGCTGCCGGAGGGGATCCTGCACGATCTGATCGTCAACGGCGTGGTCGCGGGTGTCGGCGCGACGGTGATCTTCCTGCCGCAGATCTGCCTGCTGTTCTTCCTCATCTCGCTGCTGGAGGACACGGGCTATCTGGCGCGTGCGGCGTTTGTGATGGACCGCGTGCTGCGGCCGTTCGGTCTTCCCGGTCACTCGTTCGTGCCGCTGCTGTCCAGCCATGCGTGCGCGCTGCCGGGCATCATGGCCGCGCGGGGCATTCCCGATCGGCGCGAGCGTCTGGCGACGATTCTGGTCGCGCCGTTCATGACCTGCTCGGCGCGACTCCCGGTCTACGTGCTGCTGACGGGCCTGATCTTCCCGCACAGCCCGCTGGGTGCGGCGCTGGCGTTCATCGGCTGCTATGCGCTGGGGATCCTCGCGGGCGTGTTCAGCGCGCTGATCGCGCGCCGAACGATCCTCCGCGGGCCGACGCGCCCGATGGCCCTGGAATTGCCCAGTTACAAGTTCCCGAGCATCCGCACCGCGTTCATCACCATGTACGACCGCGGGCTGATGTTCCTCAAGAAGGCCGGCACCGTCATTCTGGCGATCTGCATCGTGCTCTGGTGGCTCGGCGCGTATCCGCATGTGCAGCCCCCGGCGGAAGTCACGGCTCTGCGCGAGCAGGCCGCCGCGGTGCAGACCGCCCAGCCGGAGCAGGCCGAAGAACTCACGCTCAAGGCCGATCGCATGGAGCATCAGCACCAGGCGGCCAACTCGTTCCTGGGTCACGCCGGGCGCATCGCCCAGCCGATCTTCGCGCCGCTGGGCTTTGACTGGCAGGTGAGCATCGGCGTGCTGGCGAGCTTCGCGGCTCGCGAGGTGTTCGTCGGCACCATGGCGGTGCTGATCGTCGGCGATGAACTCGACGCGGGCGAGGCCGCGGCGGACCAGGGCGTTCGCGAGCAACTGGCCAGCGCGCAGCGTGCCGACGGTACCGCGGTCTTCTCGACGCCCACGGCATGGAGCCTGCTGGTCTTCTTCGTGCTGGCGATGCAGTGCCTGCCGACGCTGGTCGTCACGGCGCGGGAGGCCGGAGCGAGCAAGTGGGCGTTTGTCCAACTGGCGTGGATGTCGGGCGTGGCCTATGTTGCCGCGTTCATCGCGTACACCATCGCCAGCGCGATGACCTGAACCACTCGAATCGCCCCATCACCCGACACGCCCGCATCGCATCATGACTCCTTCCGCGCGCCGCGCGACACGCCCATGAGTTTCCCCATCCACGACTGGCAGTTCTGGGTCGTGACGCTCATCGCGCTGGCGGCGGCGTGGTACCTGGTGCGCAAGTTCATTCCGTCGAGGATGCTGCCGCGGATCCTCCGCCCGCGCAAGAAGGGCAAGAGCGTGAGCCTGACCATCAGCGCGGGGGATGGCAAGGGCAAGGCCTAGCGCTCGGGCGATTGATCCGGGCCGGGCTCCTGCCAGTTCGAGTCCGGCAGTTTCTTCTCCATCCACACGCCCGGGCGAACCGGGCCGTAGCCGAACTGCTCGTAGAGCCCGTGCGCATCTCGCGTCGCAAGGCACCATCGACGCAGCGTGCCGAGTCTCGGATCGGCCTCGGCCGCGCTGATCATCCGCTTGGACAAACCGCGGCCGCGGTGCGGCTGCGCGACGTACACATCGCACAGCCACGCGAACGTCGCATAGTCCGTCACGACGCGCACCACGCCGACCGTTGCGCCGGTGGCTCGCTCGATCGCCACGACGACGAGGCTGTTCCGCAGCGCGACACCGACAACCTCACGCCGGATGTTCGGCGACCAGTACGTCTGGCGA
Source organism: Phycisphaeraceae bacterium (assembly GCA_021297895.1). GTDB lineage: Bacteria > Planctomycetota > Phycisphaerae > Phycisphaerales > UBA1924 > JAJTHN01. The sequence continues at coordinate 35,500 of JAJTHN010000035.1, forward strand.
AGAAGAGCATGAACCTGCGCGACATCGATGCTCGCCGGATCGGTCGTCACGAGGTAGCCGTCGGCATCGCTCTGCATGGCTTGCTTGCTCCAGCGCGCGGCACGAAGTTGCGTGCCCGGCCGCATCAGCGTGGGGAGTTGCCGCGGGCGCGGCGCTTCTGCTGCGCCCGGTACTCATCGGTCAGCATCCCCGCGAAGCCCCAGTTCTCGGGCTTGACGCTCTCGATGACGATGTGCGTCTGCTCGGGCTTCTTTCCGAGCACGCGAACGAGCGTCTGCGTCACCTCGCTGACGATCATCTTGCGGGCCTTGCGTGTCAGACCTTCGGGCGTCAATCGGATATGGACGTATGGCATCGGTGAGGTACGCCCGCAACGCTCGGCGTGTTCGCGGGGCCTATCCTGCTTCTCTCGCCGAGGTTGACGGCCGGGCCCGGTGCACGGATGGCCCGTGAACCTGGTCAGGGCTTGACCGCAGCAGCCATAAGCGGCCGTCGTCCGGTGCCCCCGGTCACCTGGCCGTCAACCCCGGCGAGACCACCACACCATCAAGTTGACCTTGAAGCGCTGTCCGGAATCACTCCGGCACGATTCTCCGCTGTCGTCGCGCCATCACCGCGTCCCGTGAGCCCCGCGGCGCGATCGCGGAGGTTCGCTACTTCTCCCCGCGCCGCCGCTCCGACCCCGGCGCCTCGGGAACCTTGACCAGGAAACTGCGCGCCATTTCCTTCTCGTTCTGACCCCGGATCCGCGAGCGCATCCCCGCGCCGTTGTACAGATTGTGCGGGAACTTGCTCTTGAGCATCGACAGCGACATCGGCTCGGGCGAGCGCAGCGCCTCATCGCCGAAGATCCCGACCGTCACCATGCTCAGTTGCGGACCGTGGTAGTAGTACGCCGGCTCACCCTCGGCCCGCAGGATCGCCGCGGCCTGTTCCGATGCTTTGCGCGCCTCGGCGAGCTCCGCCGGCGTCGGGGTCGCCAGCGGGTTCGCGGCGCCATAGGCCGCGACCTGCAGCGTGTAGCGCTCGCGACCGTCGGCCTCCTTGGCCGCGGTGCGAAGGTCGAACTCCGGCCGCGAGCCCGCAACGCCGCCATCGTCCATCGGCGGCGCGAGCACCGCGGAAGCGAACGGCAGCACCTCACCGACCTTCACCGCGCGCACCCGCGCCAGTTCATCCCCCGCGGCCTTTGACGCCGGATCATCGAACCGCCCGATCGCCACCAGCGTCGCCCGCCCGCGCGTGATCACATACGCATCGCTGGCAAGGCCCGCGGCCCGCAGGCGCGAGAGTTCGGCATTGGCCTCTTCCACCTGCTTGTCGCCGCGGAATGCCGCCAGTGCGATCACCCACGCTCGATCCGCGTCGGCAGGTTGTGCGCGTTGGGCCGCGCCAGAGGCCTGCTTGGCCCCTCCAGACTGCATAAACGCGCCAGACCCACCCGCGCACACAACCAGCACCACAATCGCTGACACGACTCGAAGCGTTGCCGCGTATGTCATGGAGGAATCTTTGGCCGGCACAGTCCGCACCGTTGAACGTCCGAGAAGTTTGTCCGCGAGCAGAAACACCCCGCGCAAGACTCGCCGAAACGAGCGCAAGACCATGAATACCAGCAACTTAGAAAATTCCGCCATTTTTCCGCATTGGCTCAAGTCATGGGGTGTTCTGGGTCGATCTCTCTTTCACGGGCCGATTGGATCGCGTCCCGCGTTGTTCGACTCGCACCCTTTTTTACCAGACACCCTGAACGGACTCGAAGGTCGCTCGGCATGGATCGCCGTTCCCTGAACGGTGGCACCCCATCCGACACTTCCGAGGCCGTTCGTCGTTTTGCCAGTTGAAACATCACCGAGTTTCGCACTCATCGCCGATTCAATCTCATAAGGAGCCAGTTATGTCGATCTCTCAGGTTGGTTCGCAAGTCGCCCGCAGTTACGCCCAGGGCGCCTCCCCGCGACGCGGCGACAACGCCGTCGCCGCTCCCGCCCCGCTTCCCAAGGTCGATCGCCTGGACTCGTACGAGTTCTCCACCGGCGCACAGAACGCCGGCCTGGCCGACGCCGCGATCTCCCCCGAGCGCGCCGAGAAGCTCGCCAGCCTCAAGGCCCGCATCAGCGATGACTCGTACCTCTCCGATGACAAGCTCGACAAGATCGTCAACGGCCTGCTGCGCGACCTGAACCTGCAGAGCTGATTTTCCCGGGCTCTTGCCCCCGCCTCACCGCTTGGCAACCGCCCGGACGGATCTTCCGGGCTCGACTCGACTTCCTGTTCCGCGCAGACGGACCTGCGCGGAACAGCGGCAAACGAGCACAACGCTCGCCCCGCACACGCGATGCACACGGTGCTCGCACCTTCAGTGCAGGGGTCATTCGCGGATGCCTGGGCCAAAGAGCTCTCGCGTCACGCCGACCACCTCAAGCCACTCACTCAGCGATGACCGCATCGGGAAACGAGACGACCCGAGCGCGATCGCCGCGCGATGAGCACGCCGCCCAAAGAAACTCACGGCGTCGGAACACTCGCGACACTCGGCTCGCCGGAATCGCCCGGCGTCCGCACGATCACGATCGGCGCTGGCGTGTTGACCGCACGCCCCGGCCCGCGCGTGCCGGGCCGAGAGGTCGTCGCCGTGCGTGTCGGTCCGGACCCGCTCGGCCGACTGACCCGCCCGGGACCCTTCGCGGCGTTGGTGTTCGTCGGAACGCTGATGGCCGCCAGAGACTGCCCACCGTTGTTGCCGGAGATCACCGTCGATGGCAGGATCGTCGGCGGCGGAGCCGCGGCCAGACCCGAGGACGCGCCACCGTTGGTGTACGTCGCCACGCCGCCACCGCCGCCACCTCCACCACCTGAGGCCACCGCATCAACGCCACCACCACCGCCTCCACCGCCCCCACCGCCGCCGCCACCGCCGCCACCACCTCCACCTCCGCCGCCGCCGCCGCCGCCGGCCACGGCCTTGCCGGACGAAGTGCTGTTGGTCACGGTGCCGACGCCAGAGGTCGGGGCAGATCCGCCACCCGCGCCGCCGCCGGCACTGGCACCGCCGCCAGAACTACCAGAACCCCCACCGCCACCACCACCACCCGCAAGCCCGCCGCCGGAGAACGACGAGGGTGACCAGTTGGGCGTCGGCTGCGCGACCTGCGGGTTGAAGCCCATCCTGGGCGGTGCGGGCGAGAGGCGCAGCGACGACGGGATCACGCTCGTGTACACATTGGCCGCGAGCATCCCCTCGGGCACGGTCGCGCCGGCGAAGTCCAGCGGCACAAATCCGGCGTCGGCGACGCGCGCAAACTCCGCGGCCTTTTCCTGCTCGGTCGCGCGCCGACCCGTCTCGCGCTCGATGACATCGAACCGGATCGATGCCCACGACTCATGCCCCGGAAGCAGGTAGTGCGCCAGAATGTCCGGCCCGGTGACGAGGTTGCTCGTGTAGAAGTTCGCCGCCATCGTGTGCAGGAAGTCGGCGCCGGAGAGCTCAACCAGGAACTTCACGCCCGGTGCGCGGGCGGACAGCGCGCTGAGCCAGCGGTACTGCGTCGCGGGCGAGGCGATCACGAACGCGTCGAGCCCGACCATCGTCGCGCCGAGTCGCACGGCCTGATCCAGCTCGTAGTACCCCCACGCGACATGGTCCGAGTTGCTCACGTCAAAGGGGATCGCGATGTCCTGATCCCACGACGGCATCACCAGCGTCGGATAGCCCCAGTAGTAGCCGACCTCCAGGTTGGGTCCGGGGATCCGCGCCAGTTCGCCGACGGTGTTCTCCATCATCGGGATGCCGCGGACACCCGAGAACAGCCGCGAAGGGAAGTTCAGATGCCGGTTGTTCATGAACATGCCGGCGGGTGCCCAGATCATCAGCCGCTTGTAGTTGCGGTTCGGCGCATCGCGACGCAGCGTCTCGACCCACGGGCCGTAGCCGAAGCGGTCGGGCCGGAGCGTGTCGTTGACGAAGGCTCGCGGATTGTCGGGCGTGAACCTGCTGGCCTCGGCCATCGTCCGGCCGGTCACGGGTCGACGGTCCAGGCTGTAGCGCACGCCGCCGAAGGTCGCGCGGAAGTGCTCGCGGTACGGCTCGAGCGTGCTCAGCCACGCCTCGCCCGCGCGGGCCACACGGATCGCGTAGCGATACGAGCGCGTCGCGCCCGCGGGGATCAGCCCATCGGCGTTGATGTAAACACGAAGGCCCGCACCGTGCTGCCCGGGCTTTTGCGGCACGGCGCCGAGCATCATGCGGACCGACTGGTCATACCCGATCACGTCGTAGATCGCGCTGATGCCGATGGTGTGCTGCGTATCGCCGAAGACCAGCACGGGGCTGTAGTTGTCCGCCGGGTAGTCGCTGACGTGAATCGTCTCCTCGCGGCCGGTCGGCGAGAAGGTCCGGGGTGTCGATCCGTTGCGGAAGTCCCACCAGGTGATCATGCCCATGTCAAACCGTGCGAGAATCAGCCGCGGAAACTCCTGCGCCGCGCCCGTGGTGTTCGTGAACGTCACGCGCATGTCAAAGCCCGCATCCGCGGGCTCGATGGTCACGATCGAGTTCACCGGGCCGCGGTGCGTGACGGCCGAGTAGTCCGGCACGATCAGCTCCCGCGCCGAGCCGTTCTTGTCGCGAAAGCTCAGCAACCCCGTGTTGAACTCCACCTCGAAGTTGTCCGCGGTCGTCGCCGACCGGGCGGGCATGCTCAGCGTGCCCTGGGCCAGCGCCATCGCGGGCACGCCCGCAAGCGTGGCCAGGCCGAGAATCGCGGCGCGCAGTGCCGCCCGGCGTGGATTGATTCGATGGGCGCGGTGGCTGTTCATGTCCCAACAATGGAATCTCCTTTCCGGGCACGCCCCCTTTGAATCCCCAGCGCCCGGCAACCGGTAGCGGTCCTTCACACTCGGTCGCCCTTGCGGGCTGGAACGACTGGGCGATCACCCCCCGGTTTGAATCACCCGCGACATTCCCGGACTTTGGCGCGTTCGGGCCCGCATCGGCCGCGCTTCGGGTACGCTGGCGAGCATGCGCACCTGGCCCCATCGCCGTCTCGCGAGCATCGCCGCGATCGTCGTCATCTCGGCCCTTGCAGGTACCGCGGCGATCGCCCAGCCCTCGCCGGCCGATCCTGCCACCGGGACCGCGCCCGCCAAGCCCGGCGCCCTCGCGAAACTCCCGAAGATCGCGCCCAGCCCGGGGCCGGGGCAGCAGGTCCCGCGCTCGCCCGCCCGCGCGGTCGCCGATGAGGATCTTTCTCCAAAGGCCCTCGATGACGCGATCGATCGGGGCCTGGCCGAGATCCTCAAGTTGCAGGTCGGCCAGGGCGCGTACGAGCAGAGCGAGTGGCCCTACGAAGGCGTCTACCGCGTCGCGGGCAAGATCCCCGTCGGCTACCGCATCGGCGGCACCGCCATCACCGCCCGCGCGCTGCTGGAGGCGCCCGGCTACGACACCGATGAGGCCCGCAAGGCCGCCGTCGCACGCGCCACACGGTTCATCTGCGCCGCGATGAACGACCCGCTGATGAGCATCGACAACTACGACGCGGGCTACGACGTCCGCGGCTGGGGCTACACGTACGGGCTGTGGTTCCTCGTCGCGCTCGACCGCGCCAAAGCCATCCCCGCAGATCAGGCCGACGCCGTTCGCGAGGCCACCGCCTTCTGCCTCCGCGGCATCACGCAGACCCAGGTGCCCATGGGCACGCCGGGTCGTCCACGCACCGCACCCAACAGCGCGCCCAACGCGCAGCCCGCCACCACCCCGGCTCAACGTGCCGGCTGGAACTACGCCCGCCCCGCCGGACGCGATACCCCGGGCGCGCCCTCGAGCTTCATGACCGCCGCGACGCTCATCGCGTTGCACGAGGCGCGCGCCGCTGGCCACAACGTCGATCAGGGCATGATCGATCGGGCGCTGTCGTTCCTCGAGCGCACCAGCCCCGCTCTTCCGGCGGACATCGGACCCGAAACGCCGCGTCCGCCGCGCACCGTCGTCTACAGCGGCGTCGCCCGTCCCAACACGCCGCTGGACGGCGGGCGCAGCGACGGGCTTCCGGGCGCGACCGGGCGCATGTGCGTCGTCGCCGTTGCTCAGAAACTCTGGAAGGCCGGGCACGATGATGACCTGCGCCACGCCGTGGACTCGTTCATCACGCACTGGGATGAACTGGACAAGCGCCGCCAGGGCACCGGCACGCACGTACCGCCGTACGGCGTCGCGCCGTACTACTTCATGTTCGCCCACTACTACGCCGCCGCGGCGGTTGAACTGCTCCCCGAGCCGGAGCGTGCGAGCCGTCGCGACCGGATCACCCGCCTGCTCATGAGCGTCCGCGCGCCCGATGGCACGTGGAACGACCGCGTGTTCGCGCGCTCCGGGGCGTATGGCACCGCGATGGCCCTGCTGGCGCTGCGCCACGGCCAGATCGCCACGCGGGGCGCACCGAACAGTCCCATGCAGCCGTGAGGCACGCAGCGCGCCAGAGACTTCACGCCGCGATCCTGATCAGAAGTTGAAGACCTGCTCCAGCACCCGCGGGATCAGGCCTTTGCTCCCGGCGTTCTTCACGTCACCCTCGTTGCGGATCCGCACGGCCAGATTCGCCAGTTGGCTGCTCTGGATCGTGTTGCTTCTGGTGATGTCCTTCGGATCAGCCAGCCCCGTCAGCACGAGCGTCTTGATCTCGTCATCGTTCTGCGTGACTTCCTTGGCCTCCACGAGCAGCAGTCCGTTGGGCTTGACCTCCAGCACCAGCGCCGACACCCGGGCGCTGAGCGTGTCCGACCGCGTGTACTTGCCCTCGCTCTTGAAGTCCGAACTGTTCGTGATCCCGATCTCGGGCGTGTTGCTCCCGTCGATCCCGTTGCGCAGCTCGAGCTGATTCAGCAGCGCCGCGAACGACGGGAACTGCTGCAGTTCCGCGCGGAGGTCGTAGCTCTTCTTCGTGTCGAGCTTCTGGTTCATCTGCGAGAGGCTGCTCTCGTTGATGATGATCTCGACCTTGTCGTGCTTGGCGTATGTTCTCGGCGGCGGCGGAACCACCGCAAACAGCGACACCTGGTTCAGCCCCGGAGCCATGCCCATCATCGACCCCGTGGTCATCACCACGGGCAACGCGGGCTCGGTCGGCGCAGCGGGCGCACCGCCCGAGCCATCGCCCGGCCCGTTCGCCGGTGCGCTCGGAGCAGGTGCCGAAGCGGGTGTGGCTGAGGGCGCCGCCGGGGGCGCCGAAGGTGTCGCGGCGGGGGCAACCGGCGGCGTCGCGTTGCCCGGCGAAGTCGTCGGCGTCACCACCGCCGGCGGCGGCAGCGGCGCTCGGAACAGACTCTGCCCCATCGCCCCGCTTACCGGCCCGCATGCCGCGCACGCGACCACGAGCAACATCCCCGCACCGTTCCGCCGCTTGTTCGTTCGTGCCATCGCCCACGCTCCATGCCGCGCACACTCCGCGGCTCGTTCAACCAGCCATCCGCACACCATCGGCCGTCACGCTCGATCACCTCGCGGCCATCACGGGTTGATCCGCGATGTCGGCCCCTGCCTGCTGCGCTCGCGCACCGTCGTACCCGTCGCCGTCACACCGCCGACGCGCACGGTCCGATCCGGCCTCGCCGCTTCCTCCGCCGCCCCCGCATCGCCCCCGCCATCACGCGCATCCGTGCCCGCGCTCGGCGTCGCGTCGTTGACGATCATCACCGCGACGCCGCGGCCGCTCATCCGCGCGTTGAACGTCTTCTTCGATCCCTCGACCTGCAGCGTCACCACTTCCCCATCGCGCGCCGAGCTCAACGCCCGCGCACGCGCCTTGATCACAAACGGGCCGGAGACCGTGTGCACCGTCACAAAGTCTCCGCGCCGAACAACGATCGGCGTCTGCACATCGCCCCGCGTGATCATGCTCCCGGCATCCAGCCGGCGACGCGCGATCAAGCCCCGCATCTCCTCCGGCCGCAGCGCCTCGGCGCTCATCGGCGACACCCACCGCTCCTGCGTGCTCACCATCGACGCATCGATCCCCGCGTCGCGCTCGACCGCCATGTTCAGCACCGCCACCGCACGCCGGATCTCAATGTCCGCCGTGTACCGGTGCGTCGACAGCAGCCGATCATCGCGGTACACATCCACGCGCAGCGGAACCCGGCCCGCGCTGGCCCCGCCCTCGGGCTGAACCTCAACACGCACATCCGGGCGGCACGCCTGATCCAGCGCGGCGCTCTGGTCCGGCGCGGCCGCCATCAACCGCACGCGCACATCGCTCGGGTCCACCTCGTACATTGCCGCCAGCCGCAGCCCGATCCGCCGACGCAGCGTGTCCGCGCCCGCGACATCGATCCCCACCGGCCGCTCATCGCGAAGCGCCGGCCTGGGCTTTCGCTCGTCCTGGCGTACCTGCGTTTCCATCATGCGCACGCTGCACGCCGAGCCGGCGAGCATCACGCGTCCCCAGTTCACGCGCGCCGCCCCGCCCTCGCGCCCGCTCGCATCCCACTCGTCGATCGCGCGCCGCACATCTTCCAGCGTGATCGTCACGCCGTCGCCGGACCGAAGTGCCGACCGCTCGAGCACCACCACGCCCGCCAACCGCTCGCGATTGGCCCCGCGAATGTCGGCGATCTGCCCGAGCGTCAACGGGCCCGCCGCGTCGCTGATCACGTGCGAATCGCGCACCGTGATGCTCGTCTGGCCGTCGGCGAGCGCCGCGCCCGCATCGTCGCGTCCGCCCGCCGCGGCGGACCCGACGCCCACGCAAAGCCCGTGCGCGACCGCCAGCGCGATCACGCCCGCGACCAGCCTCATCCCCGCGTTGCCCGCCGTGCGCTTCATGCCCGCTCCTGTTGGTCCGCTCAATCAGCGATCAGCGGCGGAGATTCGTGGAGATCGTCCGCAGCGTCTCGTCCGCCGCACGGATCACGTTCGAGTTCATCTCAAAGGCCCGCTGGGTCTTGATCAGATCGATCAGTTCGTTCGTCGGGTCGACGTTCGACGACTCCAGGAACTTCTGCACCAGCGTACCGCGTTGGTCCGTGCCCGGGTTGCCGATCACCGGCGCGCCGCTGGCGGGAGACTCAACGAACAGGTTCTCGCCGATGGGCCGCATGCCCGCCGGGTTGATGAACGTCGCGATCTCGATCTGCCCGACCTGCTCCGGCTGCACCTGCGCCGGCAGCTTCACGAACACCCGCCCGCTCGCGTCGATCGTCAACTGCGTCGCGTTCTCGGGAATGACGATGTTCGGCTCCAGCCGCCTTCCCTGATCGTTGGCCATGACGATCTCGCCCTGGCTGTTGATCGCGAATGAGCCCGTCCGCGTGTACGCGAACCCGTCGCCGAGCTGATCCTGAATCCGCACACGGAAAAAACCGTTCCCGTTGATCGTCACGTCCAGCTCGCGGCCGGTGTCGATCGGCGAGCCCGAGCGGAAGTCGATCTGCGTTCCTGTCACGCGCGTGCCAAGGCCCACGTACAGACCGATCGGCCGCTGATCACCCTGCGCGTTCTCCACCCCCGGCTGCGCACGCTCGACGTACAGCAGATCCTGGAAGTTCGTCCGCGCCGCCTTGAATCCCGGCGTGTTCACGTTCGCCAGGTTGTTCGAGATCACCTCCAGCGACGTGTTCAACGCCGACAGACCGGAGGACGCCGATTGCAATGCGGTAATCGCCATGGTTCGTTTCTCAACTTCCGTTCAGACCACCCGCCCCGCCCGACACGTCGCCCTCGACACTCCCGCCAGCGTCATCAGCCCATGCGTGCGAACTGCGTCGCCGCCTTCTGCATCAGTTCGTCGTACATCGCGATCAGCCGGCTGGCACTGCTGGCCGAGCGCTCGGCCCCCATCACATCCAGCGTCGCACGCACCGGGTCCACCGCCGCCCGCTCCACCGCCCCCTGCACAAGGTTCCCATCCGCCCGCGTCCGCCGCGCCATCAGTTCCGGGCTGGCCACGAACATGTTGTGCCCGGCCTTGCGCAATTGGTCCGGCCGCGAGATGTTCATCAGCGCCAGTTGCCCGGCGATCTGCCCATTCTGCCGGACCAGCCCGTTCGGCTCGATCGTGATCTTCGCCGTGGGGTCCAGCGTGATCGGGCGGTCGTTCTCATCAAGCACCGGCTTGCCCGTGCCTGTCTGCACCAGCCGCGACTGGCGATCCAGCGTCAGCCTGCCGTCACGCGTGAACCGGAACGTCTCCGGCCCCGACCCCGCGCCATCCTTGACCACAAAGAACCCCGATCCCTGAATCGCGACATCCAGACTCTGGCCCGTGGTCTCCAGCGACCCTTGCGCCAGGTTCATGCGCGTCGGCCCGACCCGCACTCCGCCGCCGAGCTTCTCCAGCATCGCGTTGCTCGGCAGGAAAGCCAGCCCATCTTCCTCGCGCGCCGCCGGGCGGAACCGCGTGGCCGTCATGTCCGGCTTGAACCCAACCGTCTGAATGTTCGCGAGGTTGTTCGCCGCGACATCCATCCGGTACATCGACGCCGCAAGGCTCGACCCCGCGAGGTACATGCCATAACTCATGCCTCACCCCCTTCGCCCACCAAGCGAAGCCGACGACCCGACGCCGCGCCAGCCGCGGCACCGCCCGCCCCGCCACCCACGCTCGCTTCATGCACCCGCATCCGCAACACCGAAGCCTGATCGCGCCGTTCCTGCGCTCCGCCCCCGGCCACCTGCGCATATCCCGACGCCAACTGCGCCTCGTGCTCCGCCAGCGCCAGCCGCGCAAGCCGCAGAATCGCCGAGCCCAGCAGCACTCGCCCACGCTCCGCGTCGGCAGTCTCCAGCAATGTCGCACGATCAACCATGGCATCCTCCACGTCTTTGCCCCACCGCCATACGCGAAGGCCGTGCCAGATCAACAATCCGCCTGCTAGGCCACGAATCACCCGACTCCCACCTCCACGATCGCACGTTCACCCGCCCAGCAGCCCCAACCGCGCGAAACCCGCGCGGCCAGTGCCGCTACCTTCTCCATCACCGCGACGGCCCCCATCGCCCCCATACCCCGATCGAGCACCCCCCATGGCCACTCGCCGAAACCTTGCACCAGCCCCCACCCCGGCCCTCCTCGCGGCCCTGGCCCTCCTGGCCACCGCCCTCACCCCCGCCGCGGCACGCGCGCAGGCCCCCGCCATCGACGGCTTGCTCTCCGACTGGGCCTCCATCCCCACCATCGCCACCGACCCCGCCGGCGACGCCAACGGCCCCATCGACCTGACCGCCGTTCGGCTGACATCCGCCGGCACGCGGCTGTTCGCCCAACTGGACCTGGTCACGCCGCTGAACCTCTCCTCCGGCCCCTCGACCGACCCGACGCTCCGAATGATCATCTCGCTCGCCGGGCGATCGCTGACCATCGACTTCCGGGGCCGCCGCGCATTCCTGGACAACGATCCGTCGCAGGTCGTCACTTGGCCCGCGATCGACTTTGTCGCCATGCCCACGACCGCCAGCACGCGCTTCGAGCTGCGCATCGATACCGCCGCCATCGGCGCGACGCAGGGCTCGACCGTTCGCGTGGCCTTCGACGGCGCCGACTCGCTGGCGACCCCCGCGGACTTCGCGCTCGCGGCCCCGCCCGCCGCGAACACCCGCCGATCCGTCGCGCGGCCGACATGCAATGTGCTCCGTGTCGCGAGCCTCAACACAAGCAACAACTTCACAACAAACGTCACGGGCCTGAATGATCTAGCGCGCCAGCCCGCCTTCCGCCGACTGATCGACGCCGTGAACGCCGACGTCTACTGCTTCAGCGAGGAGTACTCCAGCACCGCCGCGCAGGTCCGCACGCTCATCAACTCCGCCGACCCGCTGGACAACGCGACGACCTTCAACGTCATCAAGTCCGGCGAACTGGTCGTCGCCTCGCCATTCCCCATGACCCGCGTCACACCCTTCGCCGCGGCTCACTTGGCCGTCATCGTCTCGCCCCCCGCCGCCTCCGGCAAGCCCGAGACCCTGGTCATCACCACGCACCTCAAGTGCTGCGGCTTCATCGGCAACAGCGACGACAACACACGCATCAGCCAGTCCACCCTCGCCGCGGCCGACTTCGTCGCCTTCCGCAACGCGACGCTCAGCACAACCTTCGCCGCCAAGGCCGGCATCCCGGCCATCCTCATCGGCGACATGAATCTCGTCGGAAGCACCACCCCGATGGACCGATGGACCGCCAGCGCCCCCGCCGGCCCGGGCCTGACAAACCTGCCGCTCCGCCGTATCGCCAGCGACGATGCCTGGACATGGAAGAGCGCCTCGGGCCTTGGCTTCTGGCCCGGCGCGCTCGACGCCTCCGCCGTCGACACGACCCGCTCCATCGTCGTCGCGGCCTTCTCGCTGGACTCGAGCGAACTGACCACCAGCGAACTGCAGACCCTGGCCCTGCAGGCCTCCGACAGCGACGTCAGCGATCACGCCATGTCCATCGTCGACCTCGCCCCCGCGCCGTGCCCCTGCAACGCCGCCGACATCGCCAACACCGACGGCGACCTTCCCTCGACGCCCGACGGCGCACTGGACAACGGCGACTTCACGGCCTTCTTCAGCGCTTTCTTCCTCCCCGCTACCAATCCTCTCCGCACCGCCGCCGACATCGCCAACACCGACGGCCAGACCATCGCCGACGGCGGCGGGCCCGACGGCCAGGTCGACAACGGCGACTTCTCCGCCTTCTTCGCCGCGTTCTTCAGCGGATGCCGGTCATAACGCGGCTCATCGCGCCGCCGCTCAGGTCCCGGTCGCCCCGCTGCCGGAGACAAAATGAAATGAAGCCGCGTTCACCCGAACGCGGCTTCATGGAATGACCAAACAATCTCGCCGCGATTACTCGTCGCGCTTCTTGGGAACCTGCCCCGGCTTGAGTCGGCGGAACGCGCTGTACAGCGTCCGCGGCTTGGGCTTGCCGTCGCCCGTCGGTGATACGCCCGCACCACCCGCCGCGGCTCCACCGCTCGCCCCGGCGCCAGCGGCGCCACCGCCCGCCGGCGAACCGCCACCGGCCCCACCGCCCGCCGGCCCGCCGCCGCCGCGGCCCTGATCTCGCGACTGATCCCGCGCCCGATCCCGGCTCGGCTCACGTCCACCATCACGACCGCCATCACGCCGCCCGTCGCCCCGGCCCTGACCACCGCCGCCCTGCGGCGGACGTTGGCCCTGACCCTGCGCTGCCGGGCCCTGCGGCCCTTGGGCCTGACCGGCCGATCGCGGATTCACATTCTGCTCACCGGCCGTCGGTGGTGCCTGCCCATCGCCCGCACCACCCGCACCGGGCGCGCCGGCCGGGCCGCCGCCCTCGCCACCGCCCGACCCGCCGCGGCCGCGACGACGACGGCGACGACGACGCTTCCGCCCACCGCCCTCGCCACCCTCACCACCTCCGCCACCCGGCGCGCCATCACCACCTTCGCCACCATCCGGGCCGTCAAAGTCGTCCGGCCCATCCGGCCCATCGGTGCCGCCGCCCGAGTCCGCGTCCGACCCGCCCGCCGGAGCGAACGACTCGGCGCCGGTCTGCAACGTCGGCGCGGCGACATCATCACCATGGTCGCCCATCGACGCCGCGTGAACCGTCGGCGCCTCGGCCGCGAACATCGCCGCGAGACTCGACGGTGCTGCCGGCCTTTGCCCGCGAGGTCCGCCGCCGCCGCCACCGCCCGGCCGCGGAGCCTGTCCGGGACCACGTCCCTGTCCACCACCTTGGCCCGCACCTTGGCCCGCGTTCTGGCCTTGGCCCGGCGCGATCGGCGGCCGACCGCCGCCGCCGTTCCCGCCACCGTTCACCGGCGCACCCGCACCGCCCGGTGACCCGGCCGCACCCGGCGCTCCCGGCGCGCCGCCCTCACCGCCACCCGACCCGCCGCGGCCACGACGACCGCGACGACGACGACGGCGACGACGCCCGCCCTCGCCCGCGATCGGCTGTCCATCCGGCCCGAGTTGCACCGGCCCGCGTCCATCCTCCGGCCCGTCATCCGAATCGCCCGCACCGGATGCGCCCACCGCGGCACCGCCGCCCGCAACATCCGCCGGACGCGCCGGCGACGCAGCCTGCGGACCAGCCGCGGGCCGTCCGCCTCCGCCCTGACCATTCTGCCCGCCGCCTTGGCCACCACCTTGGCCACCACCTTGGCCACCACCCGGACCGCCCTGCGGCCCATCGCCCCGCCCGCGTCCGCGCCCGCGACGCCGACGCCGACCGCCCGCCGGTGCATCCAGCGTGAAGTTCCCGCCGTCGCCCGCTGCGCCGGCTTCCGCGGGCTGCTCGATCAGATGCGGCTCGGGCTCGTCGCCCGCATCCGGCTCTTCCTGATCCGCCTGCCGTTCCAACTCCAGCAACTCCTGCTCCAGTTCGCCCTCGTCCGTATCCGGATTCGGGTCGATCCACTGCAGCAGTTCCTCGCCCGTCGCGCGCTTGCGCGGCAGCCGCTCGATCTCGATGTCGTTGCCCTGCTCGTCGTACGCGTAGAACTGCACGCGATCGGCCGCGATCGCCTCGCTCAACCGGATGTGCACCGGCTTGGAGAACGAGCGCTCCAGCCGCGCCAGCGCCTTGCGCCGACCGCTGAGCAACTCACCGGCGATCCGCGGGTGCACCACCATCTCCGCCTTGGCCACGCGCTGGTGATCCAGCAGCCCGGCCAGTTCCCGAAGCGCATCGGCCGCGACCGAATCGGCCTTCTGCAGGAGCCCGCGCCCGTGGCAGTGCGTGCACACGCCAAAGTGCTGCTGCTCGTGGCTCCCGCGCATGCGCTGGCGCGTCATCTCGAGAATGCCGAACTCGCTGATCGGCAGCAGCGTCGCCCGTGCGCGATCGCTCGAGAGCAACTCCGCGAACCGCTGCTCGACATCCTTGCGATGCTTGGGCGATCGCATGTCGATCAGGTCGTTGATCACGATCCCGCCCAGATCGCGCAGCCGCAACTGACGCGAGATCTCCTCGATCGCCTCCAGGTTCGTCCGGTACGCGTTCTCCTCGCTGTCGCCCGCGCGGCGGCTCTTGCCGCTGTTGACATCGATCGCCACCAGCGCCTCGGTCTCGTCGATCACGAGCCGGCCGCCGCTGGGCAGCGGAACCTCGCGCGCGTACATCGTCCGGATCTGCTCCTCCAGCCCCACCGCATGGAACACCGGCGAACGCCCCGCGTACCGCACCAGCCGCGTCTCGGTCCGCGGCGAAACGATCTTCATGAACCGCGCCGCTCGCTTGAGCGCCACCTCGCTGTCGACGATCACCTCCTCCGTCTCCGTCGTCAGCATGTCGCGCAGGGCACGCACCAGCAGATCGCTCTCGCTGTACAGCAGCCGCGGCTTGCTCCCGCCCTTGCGACGACGCTCCATGTCCTTCTGCAGCCGCATCAGGTATGCAAGGTCGCGCTTGAGTTCCGTCTTGGTCTTGTCCAGGCCCGCCGTGCGCACGATAAACCCGAAGCCCTCGGGCAGCTCCAGCGCGTCGAGAATCTCCTTCATCTTCGCGCGCAGACCGTCATCCTCAACCTTGCGCGACACGCCGACGCGGTCCATTCCCGGCATCATCACCAGGTACCGCCCGGGAATGCTCAGGTAACTCGTGACCGTCGGCCCCTTGCTCCCCACGCCCTCCTTGAGCACCTGAACGATGATCTCCTGCCCGCGCCGCAGACACTCCTGAATCGGAGGCCGCTCGCGACGGGGGATCTTCTTGCCCACCCGCTCGGTCGTGTCGCCATCGCCACCGGGGAAGTACCGCGGGTGCAGGTCGCTGGTGTGCAGGAACCCGTTGTTGCCCAGCCCAAAGTCCACGAACGCCGCCTGGATCGACGGCTCAACGTTCGTCACGCGGCCAACATAAATGTTGCCCACGTGGCTGACCTGATCGAACCGCTCGCTGTGGAACTCATCGAGCTTTCCATCGACCACCACCGCCACGCGGCACTCTTCGCCCGGCGTGTAGTTGATCACCAGTTTGCGCTTGCCCGCGGGGCGAGACTGCTTGACGTTCCGATCAATCCGGATCTCACGCGTCCGCCCGCGCGCCCCCGCACGCGGCTTCTTGCCGCGACCCTTGCCGCCCTTCTCTCCGGCGGCACCACCCGCCGAACCTCCGGCGCCCGATGCGCCGCCATCGCCCGCTTCGCCCTGCCCGCCCGCGTCGGTCCCATCGCCTTCGCCGGCGTCGCCGTCCTCGTCCTCGTCTCCGGAAACCGGCCGCAGAACGCTCGGCGGCTCCTCCGCGGGCGCGCTGTCAAAGGCCGCCAGCGAGCCGGACTCGACCGGCGAGTCCGACCCATCGGTCATGTCCCCCGCACCATCGCCGCCGCCCTGGCCCGCGTCATCGGGACCATCGCCGGTCGACCGTCCACGCGGCGGCTCGTGCGACTCAAACCCGCCCGCGCCGAACCCCTCCTGCCCGAAGCCCTGACCCTGCCCCGAACCCTGCTCATCCATCGAATACCCGTTCTCGTTCATACACCGTTCCCGGCCCATCGGGCCCACGCGCAAAGGCTCGGCACTTCGCCGGCCCGCCCGTGTCTACCTGAGCGCCGCCCGAGCCAACATGGCCCATGAGCAACCACTCGCGGAAAGGCGCCGGTCCTTGGCGGGTCATCGAAGTGCGAACCTCTCCGGCGCGAGCACGTGGCCCTGTCCTGACCCCGCCCCGCGCCTGATCACCTTCAAGGTGCTCACGCCGGGGGCGAGTCGCGCCGACTTGTCGGTCCGGGCCATGGAGGGCGGCTCAGCGAGGGGGCTTGCCCTTCGCGTGCCTGCGCTCGCACGGTGTGCTCTGTCCGACTCTTCGCCGGACCGGCCCGAACCTTGGTTCGTTCCTCCGACGCCGACCTCAGGCCGACGCCGATGTTCCTGATCCCGAGGGAGGCTCCACGCCTCAATCTTCGCCGGGACGACCGTCGAAGGCCTCGGGGATGATCTTCCTTGTCACGTCCCGCAAATAACTCGAGACCGCAACGTCGGAATCGAAGTCCGCCACCTTCTCGGCGACAGCCTCGCACTGCGCAATCGTCACGCTCCGGATCAGCCGCTTGAGTGCGGGCAAATACGTCGGCGACGCCGACAGCGTACGCAACCCCAGCCCCAGCAGCAACATCGTGTATTCGAGCTCCCCGGCACTCTCCCCGCAGCAGGAAACCGGAATCCGAGCCTCTTTGGCCGCCTTTACCGTCCGCCGGATCAACTCGATCACCGCAGGATTCGCCGGATGGTACAAATCAGCCACCTGCTCGTTCGTCCGATCCACCGCCAGCGTGTACTGCACCAGATCGTTCGTCCCGATGCTGAAGAAATCAGCCTGCGAGGCGAACTTATCCGCCAGAATCGCCGCCGTCGGCACCTCCACCATCATCCCGACCTTCACATTCCGATCGAACGCCACCCCCTCCTCCTGCAGGTCCTCCATCACATCATTCAGGAAGAACTTCGCCGACCGGTACTCCTCCACCTTGCTCACCAGCGGGAACATGATCCGGATGCACCCCGGCGCGATCGCGCTGGCCCGCAGGATCGCCCGCAACTGCCGCTTGAACATCGCCTGGTTCTTCAGGCAGTACCGGATGCTCCGCAGCCCCAGCATCGGGTTCCGCTCCGGGTTGTCCGCCCGATCCTGCGTGTACTTGTCCGCCCCAAGGTCCACCGTCCGGATCGTCAGCGACCGCCCGCCGAGCAACTCCACGCACTGCGCATACGCCGCGTAGTGAACCTCCTCCGTCGGCTCCTCATCCCCGGCCAGGTACAGGAACTCCGTGCGGTACAGACCGATCCCGTTCCCGCCCGAGCCCAGAACGCTCGGCACCTCTTCGGGAAACTCGATGTTCCCCTGCAGATCGATCGGCGTCCCATCCAGCGTCACGCACGGCAACTGCCGCAGTTCCGCCTGGCTGATCGAGAACAGCGCCGCCCGCTCCTGCTTCCGCGTGAAGCGCTCCAGCGTCTCGCTGTCCGGGTCGATGATCACCGTCCCGGTATCACCATCGACGATGATCGGCGTGCCATCGGCCACCCCCGCCGTCACGCGCGGGCACCCCACCACCGCCGGGATCTGCATCGCCCGCGCGAAAATCCCCGTGTGCCCCGTTCTTCCGCCCAGTTCGGTCACAAACGCCAGCACCTGGCTCTTGTTGAACGCCGCCGCCTGGCTCGGCGTCAGATCCCGGGCCAGCACGATCGCCCGGTGCTTGAGCGCCGCCAAGCGCGATGTGTGCGCCCCGATCAGGTGCTTGAGCACCCGGATCGACAGATCGTGGACATCGTCCACCTTGGTCTTGAACGCGGCATCACCCAGCGCGCTGAACCGATCCGCCAGCGACGTAAACGTCGCAAAGACCGCGTACTCGGCCGTCACCAGTTCCTTGTTGATCAACTCCCGAATCGGCCCCGTCAGGGTGCGATCACTCAACATCCCGAGGTGAAATGCGAAGATCTTGCCGGCTTCTTCGCCGAGTTCCCGGTTCGTCCGCTCCCGCACCGCGCTGAGTTCCTCGATGCTCTTCTTCAGCGCATGGTCCAGCCGATCCAGCTCACCCTGAACCTGCCCCGCCGCGACCGTCCGGCGCGCGATGCGTCGCCGCTGGTCATCCAGCACGAACACCTCGCCGATCGCCACACCCGGCGAAACCGCAATGCCCTTGAGCGTCTCCATGAATCTGCGTCGATCGTACCCCAAACCCCCTCTCACCGCCCGACCCACAACGCCCGCTCCACCACCCCTCCACGCGCCTG
Organism: Phycisphaeraceae bacterium; assembly: GCA_021297895.1. Classification (GTDB taxonomy): domain Bacteria; phylum Planctomycetota; class Phycisphaerae; order Phycisphaerales; family UBA1924; genus JAJTHN01. The sequence continues at coordinate 54,206 of JAJTHN010000035.1, forward strand.
GCTCTCGTACCCTCCGGCGTGACGATCATCCTCGCACAGTTCCAACTCATCGCCCCGCGCCCCGCCCCGCTCCCGGAGCCTCCGCTGCTCGAGTCCCTCCTCTTCGAGCGGCCGTTCCTCCTGCCGATCATCCTCGTCATCCTCGGCATCGTCCTCTTCATGGCCCTGCGCCGCCTCGATCATCCGCGCGCGGCGCTCGCCGCACTGATCATCGCCCCCGCGCTCGGCCTCGCGGCACACCTGACCTCCCGCGCCATCACCACCCCGCGCGAAACCGTCGCCAACCTCACGCGATCGCTCATCTCCGCCGCCACCGCCGCCGACACCGCCACCCTCGCCCCGCTCCTTCGCTCCGACCTGCTCCTGACCATCCCGCCCTCTGGCCCCAGCCTCTCGCGTCAGGCCCTGCTCGACCGCCTCCCCACCGACATGTCCGGCCCCTACCGCCTCCGCTCGCACACCATCGGCACACTCGCCGCGACACTCGACGGCCCCGACACCGCCCGCTCGCAGGTCCAGCTCACCGTCGTCCCCGAAACCACCGGCTTCCCGCTCGAGTCCTGGTGGCTCATCACCTGGACACGCGACAGCACCAACTCCTGGTCCGCACGCCAGATCACCGCCCAGCACATCGACGGCCTCTCCTCCAGCCGCTGAACAACCGCGCGCAAACAATCCCCCATGAACACCCCCGATGCGCGCATCATGCTCGTCCACGATCTCATCGAGCACGAACGCTGGGCCACCGCCCGCGCGCTGGGCGCGCTCCGCTCCATCCCCCGCGGCATCGCCGCACACGACACCTCCTCTCTCCCCGATGACCCGCACGCGACCCGCGCCCGCGGCATCCTCGGCCACATCTGCCAGGCACGCCACCTCTGGCTCAGCCGACTCGGCGGCATCGCCCCGCGCCCCTTCGACATGTTCCCCGCATGGTCCGCCGGCCAGATCGCCCAGGACGCCGCATCCCTCGATGACGCATGGCTCGCCTGGCTCCAGCAATCCGCCGACACCGCCGCACGCAACGCAAACCCCCTCGACCGCGCCGTCAGATACTCCAGCCTCGACGGCAAACACTTCGAGTCCTCCGCCGAGGAAATCGCCGCGCACGTCCACAACCACGGCGCCTACCACCGCGGCCAGGTCGCCCGCCTGACCAAACTCGCCGGCGGCTCCCCCGCCCGCACAGACTTCATCACCGATCGCGAAATCGACCCCGCCGCCCCGCTCCCGGCCTGGCGCACCGCCGCCCTCGACCATCCTCCCGGACACGCGCCGCGCGCTCTGGCGACCGTCCTGGAACAGGCCCAGCGCGCAGAAACCTGGGCCACCAACCTCGCCATCGATTCCCTGCGTTCGGTCCCCGAGGCCCACGAGTCCTGCCCCGAAATGTCCCGCGCCCGCGGCATCCTCGCCCACATCCAGGAAACTCGCCACCACTGGCTGGCCATCCTCGGCGCCATCGACCCGCTGCCCTGCCAACTCGGCTTCGCCGAACGCCCCATCCCCGACTCGGCCGCACGCGCCGCCGAACTCGACACCCGCTGGGCCGCATTCCTCGCGCGAATCTCCGACGCCGACCTGGCCGGCGTCCGCGAACAGTCCTTCAACAACCGCCCCTACCGCCGCCTCACTCGCGACATCATCGTGCACGTCCTCCTCCACGGCTCCTACCACCGCGGCCAGATCGCCATGCTCGTCACGCACGCCGGCGGCAAACGCCAGAGCACCGACCTCATCGGCTTTACCCGCCGCTCCATGCCGACCGCGCCCGGCCCGGTCTAGCCTTCACGCGTCCTTGACCTCCGCACCACGCCACCCTCAACGCTCACCTCTCGGAGTCGACGCATCGTGGGACTCTCCGGCGGCTCATCCAGACACGGCGGCGGAAAACGCCCCGAGCGACGCGCCTCCCGCGCCGCCGATCCGCACAACGCCGTCATCGATGCCCCCGCCACCGCCGACGCCATCGACTCCTACTCCGCCGCACTGGCCTACCTCCACAACCGCATCAACCTCGAAAAAGAAGCCCAGAGCGGCGCAACACGCTCCGCCTACCGCCTCGACCGCATGCGCGCGCTGTGCAAGGCTCTCGGCGACCCGCAGGAAGCCGTCCGCTCGGTGCACATCGCCGGCACCAAGGGCAAGGGCAGCACCTGCGAAATGACCGCCGCCGCGCTCGAGGGCTGCGGCTACACCGTCGGAATCTACACCAGCCCGCACGTCTCGGACATCCGCGAACGCATCCGCGTCAACCGCAGGATGATCTCCGAGGCCACGTTCATCCAGCTCACACGCGACGTCGGACGCGCCGCCGAATCGCTCGCTTCGGCCCCCGCGACTGCTCCCGCGACGGGCCCCGCATCGCCCGACGCCCCCGCCTCCCCGAGCGTCGTCACCTTCTTCGAAATGATGACCGCCATGGCCTTCCTGCACTTTGCGCAGGACGCCGTCGACGTCGCCGTCATCGAGGTCGGCCTGGGCGGGCTGCTCGACTGCACCAACATCATCACCCCCGAAGTCGCCGCCGTCACCACCATCGGCTTCGACCACATGGCCATCCTCGGCGACACGCTCGAAGAAATCGCGCTCCAGAAGGCCGGCATCTTCAAGCCCGGCGTCCCCGCGCTGACCATCAATCAGGAGCCCGGCGTCATCGCCGCCATGGAGGGCTACGCCCAGAAGGTCGCCGCGCCGTTCTTCGTCGTCGGACGCGATATCGACTTCGCCCACCGCGCCGAGTATCCCGTCGCCCCACGCGCCACCGCTCCGGCAGACCGCGGCACCGGCCCCATCATCCGCGTCAGCGTCTCCAGCGAACGCAACAACTTCGAACACTTCGCCGTCCCGCTCAAGGGCGAACACCAGGCCCTCAACTGCGGACTGGCACTGGCCATCCTCGACAAACTCACCGAACGCGGATTCTCCTGCCCACCCGACAAAGTCGCCCGCGGCCTCGAACGCGTCTCGCTCCCCGGACGCTTCGAACTCGTCTGCGCTTCCCCACGCATCATCCTCGACGGCGCTCACAACCCCGAAAGCATGCGCGCGCTCATGAAGGCCATGAGCGCCAACATGTCCTACGACTCGCTCACCGTTGTCTTCGGCATCGCCAGCGACAAGGACATCCCGGGATCGCTCCGCCCCCTCGCTCAGGCCGCCGACAAGGTCATCTTCACACGCGCCACCGGCAACGCCCGCGCCGCCAGACCCGGCGAACTCGCCAGAACCTTCCACGAAATCTCCGGCAAACACGCCATGACCTGCCCCGACCTGGCGGACGCCATGGAACTCGCCGTCCGCGGCACAAACCGCGAAGATGTCATCTGCGTCACCGGGTCGTTCTACCTCCTCGGTGAGGCCAAAGCCTGGCTCGCCGCCAAACTCGCCAAGAAGAAGTAAACGCCCGCCTACGCCCGCCCACACCCGCCCACGCCCCCTACGCCAGACCCCCGCCGCGGCCGCCCGCACACGAGTTCCGCCTCCGACGCATTCCCATCACGAGCCCCCCAAACACAATCACCGCCCCGCCGGGGCTCGGAATGGTCCACACAAGACGGACCCCCGAGTTCCCAGGCGATCGATCGGCGATGTCTCGTGTCCTCGATGAGAACCCGGGCTGCTCGTCGAGCGCCAGCAGGCCCCCGTCCGTGCCGTAATGTGTTCCTAAAACTCCGTAAGCTGGAACGCCGAGAATGTCATCGATGCCACGAAGCTCATTGGTGTATTCAAATACACCACCCGACGTGTCGAACAGCCCCCACGGTGTCTGAATAGCCGTGTACGCCGCAACGGGCCGCGGGCGATTCACGGGAAAGCCGACGGCGGACACGTACGTCTCGCCCCCCTCCTCGACGAATCCGGGCACC
>JAJTHN010000066.1 GCA_021297895.1 Phycisphaeraceae bacterium
TTCAAGGCTCCTGACGTATGTTCACGACGCGGCGGCGTCGATCGGGTCCTCTTGCGTTCCGCCGGGGAGCCCGGCGGCTGGAAACGGTCTCTGTGCGTTCGGCCCGGGATTGCGCCCGTGCCCGACGGTGTACGAAATCGGCCGGGACTCAGTTCGGCTTCGCGGGAGCCGCGGGAGCCGAAGCGGAGGCCAACTGCTCCTCGGGCATCAGGTTCGCGTCGCCACCGTCGGCCTTGAACTGTGCGCGGGTCGAGCGGCGCGGGCCGCCCTGAGCGCCGGCGGCGGCCGCGGCGCCCTGCTCCTTGCTCTGACGCTGCTGCTTGCCTTCGGCGATCGCCAGGCACAGCTCGCGGATGATCACGTCGATCGACCGCATCGAATCGTCGTTGCCCGGGATCGGGATGTCGGCCATCTCCGGATCGCCGTCGGAATCGATGAGGCAGACCGTCGGGATGCCCAGCTTGCGGGCCTCCAGCAGCGCGTTCATTTCGCGCTTGGTGTCGATGACCACGATCACGCCGGGAAGCTTGTCCATCCGGCGGATGCCGTCAAGGTTCCGCTTCATCTTCATCATCTCGCGGCGGAGCTGGCTCTCCATCTTCTTGGAGTACGACGCGAAGTTGTCGCGCTCCTGAATCGCCTCGAGCTCCTCGAGTCGCTTCAGCCGCGAGCGGATCGTGCGGAAGTTCGTCAGCGTGCCACCCAGCCAACGCTCGACGCAGTAGTGCATCTTGACGTCGCCGACGCGCTGCTCGATCACCGAGCGAGCCTGGCGCTTGGTGCCGACGAAGCAAACGTCCTTGCCGTCGGCAACGACGCGGGCGAGGAACTTCTTCGCAAGCAGGAGACCCTTGACGGTTTCCTTGATATCGATGATGTGGATGCCGTTGCGCTTGCCCCAGATGTACGGGGCCATCTTCGGGTTCCAGTTGCTTGCGCGCTGGCCGAAGTGAATGCCCGCTTCGATGAGGTCTGCGACGATTTGGCTGGCCATGTGAACCTTTCAGCGACACCGCGAGAGTGGACCCGGCCAGCACGCTCGAGCCTCGCCATCGCGAGGTCTCGAACGCCCGGCACCCCGCACAAGGGCGCTTGGGGGGACGGACTTGAACGAGATGCATAGGCCGGGCGACACGCCCAGCCTCGGAAACGCCCCGCCGGGTCGCGGAGCGTTACAGGGAGATGGTAGGGTTCCGCGGCTGGCGTGGCAAGCATCGGAGCGCACGGAAGTGCGGCCGCGGGGTTCAGTCAGGCCGATTCGATCGTCTGTCCGACCGCCCACCAACGTCGGCGACGCGCCGTCCGGCCCTACTTGGGCCGACACCGAGCCTGAAGGATAAACCCGGGCGGGACACTCCCCCAAACTGGTGGTAGCATCCGAACCTCATCGAAGTGAGCCCGGAGGGCTCGGCGGAGTTCTCGGGCCTTGGGCGTCATGGGCACTTGGTAGGTGATGAGGCTCAACCACCCGCCGGGCTTCAGGGACTTGGCGACCTCTTCGAACAACGCGTTCCGGGCGGCCGCGGGGAGCAGCGAGACGGGGATCGCGCAGACGACGGCATCGAGACCGGCGTGTCCGCGGTGCTTTGCGCCGCGGACTTGCTGGGCGAGAGATCGGAGCTTGAGGGCGTCGCCGCAGACGAGGTGGACATCGGGGAATCGCGAGCGGAACTCGTGCGCGAGTTTCTCGTTGATCTCCACGGCAAAGAACGTGCAGCGTTGGTGGTTGATCGTCCGCAGGATGTGCTTGGTGATCGGCCCGGTGCCCGCGCCAATCTCGGCGACAAACTCCGCCGACTCGAGCCCGATTCGGCTGGTGATGGCCTTACCGATGGCGGCGCTGGTCGGAAAGAGAGCGCCGACCGCGGCCGGACTGCGGAGAAACTCGCGAAAGAACACGATCGCCGAGGTCACCCGGGATGGTGCTTCGGAGGGTCGCTTGGCCGCTGCGCCGCGAGGCTTGGTCGCGATCTTCGGCTCAGTCTGGTTGGCTGCTCGTTCGTGACGTGCGCGGTCGGACTTTGCCCCCGGCGGAGCGGTTCTGGACACCTTCGCATTGCCGACCTGGGCCATGATCGAGGCTCGGGGCGCGGGATGGGGACTCAACAACGAAAGCGAGCATATCCGCTTCGTCGGGGTCCCGGCTACGCTGGTTGAGAGTCTCTTGCACGATTACATACACCCCTCGCTTGAGGGTTCTCCTGGGAGGTTCGGCGTGTTCCTGATTCGCAGAGCCAAGCCCGATGACGTTCCGACCCTGTTGAAGCTGGCCCGGATGGTGCACTTCATCAATCTGCCGCCGGATCGGGAGATCATCGACTCGAAAGTGAATTGGTCCCGCCAGTGCTTTCTTCTTGCCAGCGAGGGAACTCTGTCCGTCGCGGCGTCGTCGGCGACCCCCGCGTCGTCGGGTGTGTTGGCTTCCGGGCTGCGTGACCTGACCGGGCGCTCGCCGCTGTTCATGTTCGTGCTCGAGCAACTCGAGAACAACGGCGGGTGCATCGGCACCAGTCAGATCATCAGCAAGATGGGCGGACCCGGTCGGCCGAATGTCTCGCTGCAGCTGTCCCGCAAGGAGATGTTCAGCCAGTCGCTGCAGGTCGGCGTGACGCACACGGTTGCGACACTTCACTTGGATGAAGCCGGGCCGACGGAAATCGGTGGTCTGATCCTCCAGCCCAGTTTCCGCGGGCACCGTCAGAAACTCGGGCGGCTGCTTTCGGCGATCCGCTTTCACTTCATGGCGCTTCACCGCGACCTTTTCGGGCCGCGGGTGCTGGCGGAGATGATGGGGCCGATCACGCCGGACGGGTACAGCCCGTTCTGGGAGCACTGTGCGCGGTGCTTCATCAATCTCAGCTACGAGGAGGCGGACAAGTTCTGCCAGGAGAGCAAGGAGTTCATCCTGACGCTGTTCCCGCCGGAGCCGATCTATCTGACGCTGCTCGCACCGGAGGCCCGCAACGCTGTGGGTCAGGTCGGGCCTGAGACTGTGCCGGCGCGGCGCATGCTGGAAAAGCTCGGCTTCAAGTACCACCAGCGGATCGACCCGTTCGACGGCGGTCCGCACTTGGAGGCGCTGCTGGAGGAGATCGAACTGGTCCGATCGACGAAGTTGCTCAAGTTGGGCGAGCCCATCAAGGCGAGCGCGAAGCCGGACTCCGGCCTCAAACGCCGCGGCTATGTGAGCACGCTGGATGACGACGGCGAGTTCCGGGCGGTGGAGACGGCGATGGACCTGGACCGCAAGGGCCGGCTGGTGCTGCCGCGTGCGGTTTTCGACGTGCTCGCGGGCGAAGTGGGCATGGAAGCCGGGTACACACCGATCGCGATCGAAGGTGCCGCGCCGACGACATCGGCTGTATCCAAGCGGAAGGGTGCCGCGGGACGCAAAGGATGATGGGCCGGTGAACGCTCGCTAGACTCCGTCATGAGCACGCAGCAGGGCATGTCGGCGACCGCGTTCCTGAGCCATCCGCCGGCGAACTTTGTCGATGGCAAGTGGGTGGGCATTCCGGGGTCGGGACTCGTCACGACAAACCCGGCGAACCCGTCGCAGATCGTGTATGCCTGCGCGCCAGCACTTGCGCACGTGGACGCGGCGGTCGCATCGGCTTCGCTCGCCCAGAAGAAGTGGTCGCGTCTGCCGCGTGAGACGCGATTCGCGGTGCTCCGACGGTTCGCGAGCGTCGCCAAGGAGCGGACGAGCGCGTTCTCGAACCTACTGATGGATGAAATCGGCAAGGTTGCGTGGGAGGCGGCCGGGGAGGCGGGACTGCTTGGGAGCAAGGTGGACATCACGCTCGACCCCGCGCCGGAGGGCGGGCTCGCGCGGGTGACGGGATTCGAGATGCCGCTCTCGCCGACGCGCTCGGGTCGATGCTCGTTCCGTCCTCACGGCGTGATGGCGGTGCTCGGGCCGTTTAACTTTCCGGCGCACCTTCCCAACGGTCACATCATCCCGGCACTCGCGGCCGGGAACACGGTGGTCTTTAAGCCAAGCGACAAGGCGATGGCGGTCGGTCAGTTGCTGACCGAGTGTTTCGCCGCGGCCCTTGAGCAGGAACTCGGTGCGGCGAACATTCCCGGTGTGATCAACCTCGTTCAGGGCGGGGCCGATGTCGCATCGGCGCTGGTGGCCCACCCGGGCGTTGACGCGATCGCGTTCACGGGGTCGTGGGCGGTCGGTCGTCGAATCCTTGAGGCGAATCTCGATCGACCCGGGCGGATTGTCGCGCTGGAGTTGGGCGGGAACAACCCGACCATCGTGATGGACGACGCTGACCTTCACCTTGCCGCAACGGAGGTGCTGCGTTCGGCGTTCATCACCACCGGTCAGCGTTGCACGTGCACGCGGCGGGTGATCGTTCACGAGGCGATCGCGGCGCGGTTCATCACCGCCCTGAGCAAGGGCGCGAGCAACCTGATCGTGGGCGAGCCCCGGGCAACGCACCCGGTCTTCACAGGCCCGATCAACAACGCGCCCGCGCTGCGCAGCGTGCTGGAGTTTCAGGATGCGTGCGAACGGGCCGGGGCACGCGTACTGCTGCGGAGCAGCGCGATGAGCACTCCGGGCAACGGGCATTACGTCACGCCCGGGATCATTCAGGTGGATCGGTTCATTGATCGCGAGCCGGCGGCGTTCGACGCCGGGTGCGATCGGGAGATCTTCGGACCTTTGCTGAGGGTCAGCGTTGTGCGTTCGCTCGAAGAAGCGATGCCGCAGGCCAACGCGACGCGATATGGGCTGGCCGCGTCGATCTTCACGCGTTCGGCCGACGCGATCGAGACGTTCCTGCATGAGTGCAGGGCCGGATGCCTCAACGCCAACACGGGCACCGCCGGCGCAAGCAGCAAGTTGCCCTTCGGCGGGCTTGGGCTCAGCGGGAATCACCGCCCCGCGGGTTCGTTCGCACTGGACTACTGCGCTTACCCGGTCGCGAGCATGGTTGAGACCGGCCCCGCGGCGGCCCTGCCGCAGGGCATGAGGTTCGAGGCATCGTGGCTCGACGGAGTCAAGGCGTAAGGGCCGGGCGGCGGCGGCGAAGCGTGAGACTCGACCGGGCGGGGCTCAGAATGCCATACTGTCGACGCGAGGGGCATTGGAGCAGCACGATGATGCGGAGGGCGCGGCGATGATCGGGCCGATCATGATCGGAGACAGACCTGCGTGCGTGTCGATGCTCGGAATCGGCTCCGCGGGAGACGTCCACCCATTCATCGCGGTCGGGGCCGAGCTCGTTCGATCGGGTGTTGCCGTTCGGTTCATCAGCGATGCGAGATTCGCGGGCGTCGCGGTCGGCGCCGGGCTGATGCATGTGCCGCTGGGCGGGGCTGATGGACACTGGAGCGTGTCGAGCCTCGCGGACAACCCGTACCACACGGGGCGAACAGCCGGTTGGGCGGGAATGTTGCGTGACGAGGTGATCCCCCGCATCCCGAGCGTTGTCGCGGCGCTTCGCGCGGCGGTCGCGGATCAGCAGTCGGATGTCATCGTCTCGCCGCATACGGGCTTCGGTGCCCCATGGGTGGCCAGAGAAGCGGGCGTGCCGTGGGTCATGATGGCGACGGCGCCCGCGTCGTGGTGCTCGCTCGTGGACCCTCCGATGTATCCGCTCATGCCCGACAAGGACCGATACCGCCCCTGGCTGGTCAAGCTCGGTGTGGCTTTCGGGAAGGCGATGACCAACGCGGCGCTGGATCCGGCGATCAACAAGGTGCGGCGAACGCTCGGCATGAGCAAGGGACGCGCGTTTGCGTTCGATGAGATGATGAGCGCAGACCTGAACCTCGGGCTGTGGTCGCCCTCATTCCGGGGCCCGGCGAGCGACGACCCAGCCAGGTCGAGCGTCTGCGGCTTTGCGTGGTTCGATCGCAGCGAGCATGCGCAGAGCGACGCGGCGATGCGTGGCCGCCTGCGTCGATTGACGGACTTTCTCAGTGCGGGAGACGCGCCGATCGTGATGACCACGGGTACCGCGGTGGTGCACCTTGCCGAAGAACTCGAGCGCATGGCCGCGAGCGCGGCGTGGAGCCTCGGGCGTCGGCTGGTCATTCTCTCCCTGAGCGATGATGACACGCAGTTGGAGCGTGGAGTGCTCAGGCTGGGGTTCCTGCCGCACTCGATGGTGTTCCCGCACGCGAGGGTCATCCTGCACCATGGCGGGATGGGCACGACTGCGCAGGCGCTTCGATCAGGGCGGCCCAGCGTGGTGGTGCCGTTCGCAATGGACCAGTTCGACAACGCCAGGCGAAGCCGGCTTGTCGGCGCGTCGATCACGCTGCGACGGCGCGGCCTGACGGTCGAGCGTCTGGCCGCCGCGCTGATGCGGGCGGAACAGGAGCCTGGTTTCCAGAACGCGGCAATGAAGATCCGCGATCTGCTGCTTCGCGAGGATGGCGCGGTTCTCGCCGCGATGAGGATCCGCGAGTTGCTCGCCCGACGTGCCGACCAGAGCCTCGGCACAAGCGCAAGTGCGGCTACGGGCATGGTGCCGGGCGTCACAACGGTGGACACGCGGATCGCTTAGACTCCGCCCATGCCCAGAACCGTCCTGCCCGATGCGCGACGCTCGCCACGCTTCAGCGGCATCGCCACATTCATGCGCTACCCGCGGCTGGCCGACGTGCTGCCCGAGAATCTGCCGCTGGATTGGGCGATTTACGGCGTTCCGTTTGATTCGGGCGTTACGTATCGGCCCGGAGCGCGATTCGGGCCGCGGAGCATCCGTGACGAGTCGCAGTACATCAAGCGGTTTCATCTTGGGCACAACGTCGATGTGTGCGATCGGCTGAGTATCGCCGATGCGGGCGATGCGCCCGTGTCGCCGTTCAGCATCGCCTCGACGCTGGATCTGATCGATGACTTCACGAGCGAGCTGGGTGACCCGGTCCGGACCCGACTCATGGCCGTTGGCGGCGATCACAGCATCGCGTACGCGAACATCCGTGCGGCGTTTGCGCGCGCAGGCGAGCCGCGGGGCGGGTTGGCGCTGGTTCACTTTGACTCGCACCTCGATACCGTCGATGTGGTCTGGGGCGAGCGGTTCAGCCACGCTTCGCCGTTCCGGCGGGCGATCGAGGAGGGGCTGGTTGATCCGAAGCGGATGCTGTCGATCGGGATCAAGGGGCCGCTCAACAGTGCCGAGGATCTGGCGTTTGCACGCGGCGCGGGCGTGACGATCCTGACACCTGATGACTTGATGCGCACGCCGACCATCGGCCCGGGCGCGACGGAGCGCACTCCGTATGGCCTGCGATTGAGCGAGGTCGGCGCATTCGTTCGGCGGGTTGGCGAGGCTCCCGCGTATGTGACCTTCGATGTGGACGTTGTCGATCCGGCCTTTGCTCCCGGAACTGGAACGCCGTCGATTGGCGGGCTGACCAGCGCGCAGGCACTGGAACTGATCCGAGAACTGCGGGGGATCAATCTTGTCGGTGCCGATGTCGTCGAGGTACTGCCGGACCGCGATGTCTCGGGAATCACAGCGCTTCTGGCGGCACAGGTGATGTTCGAGCTGCTCGCGCTGGACGCCGTCAGTCGGCGATGATCGTCACCGACGCAGCGCAAGGACCAGTTCGATTGTGCCGACGTGCTGGTTGAGTTTCTGGGCGATCTGGACGCTGGTGAGGCCCTGGCGGGAGAGGCGGACCACTTCGTCCTGCAACGCATTCCCGGCGGGAGAGGGCGACTCATCGCTCGCGAGCACGCCTTGGCTGGTGTTGCGGCCCGTGTTCGTCGTCGTATACGCGGCGGCTCTGATCGTGGGCGGGCGAACCGCTGGGGCGAGAGAATCGGCAAGCACCGGCCCTGCGGATCGGCGCTCGGTGACGGCCGCCTCCAACGCGCTGAGCGTGGCGATCCGTCGGTCGGCGGCGGCGATAAGTTCCTCGAGTTCACGCGACTTCTGATCCAGCGATGCGCTCAGTTCCGCCGCGACGCGACGGACATCGGCGGTTGCCGCGGACACAATCGTCGCGGCATCGACCGACGGGCCGATTGGACCCGGGCTCGCGGACATCTTGAGTTCGGCGAGCCGGTCCTTCGCGGAGGCGGGCCGAGCACTTGCGGCCCCGCGGTTGCGGATCGTGACCCAGGCAACGACGACGATCAGCACAACGCCCATGGATATGAGCGTGACCGGAATCAACGTCGGCCAGATGGACGGGCTCTGCGTGCCCAATGCCGCGAGGTTTGGCCCGGGGTCGGCCGCGACCGTGGGTGCGGGCGCGGCCGGAGACTCCGTGCGTGGGATGTCGGGTGATGGTGGGGGGCTCTGGGACATGGTTCGGATCCTCCGAGGTCGTCGCTTTGCACCCAGCGCGACTTGGTACGCTATCGGCACATGAGTCGCCGGGTGCTGAAAATCGGGAGTTCAGGGCCTGCTCGCGTGCCGATCGAGGCGCCCGGGCTCCATCTTGACCGTGTCAGACGGTCCCCCGAGTGCAGACGCGTCGTGTACGACCTTCGGCGTCTGGCTCGGCCTTGGGGAGAGCCCGAGGCTCGGCGTGTTCGGGAGGTCGAGCGGGTGCTGCTCGCGGTGAGCGGCGGCGCGGATTCCGCCGCCCTTGCGCTGATGCTGGCCAGCGTGCCGACCCTCCGTTCCAGGCTCGTGATCGCGCACATCACGCATGATTTGCGGCCGGCCCGTCAGGCCAACGCCGATGCCCGGCGTGTGCGCGAGCTGGCCGAGCGGCTCGGCGTTGCCTGGGCACATTCGCGCGTTCGGGCGGCGGCGCATGTCGCCGCGGCGGGTGGAAACGCCGAGGCGGTGGCGCGTCGGCTCCGATATGCGGCGCTTGCGCGTTTGGCCAGGCGGAACTCCTGCAGCGCGGTCGTCACGGCGCATCACGCCGATGATCAGCTCGAGACGATGATCATGGCCATGCTGCGTGGCGCAGGGCCCCGAGGGCTGGCGGGGATCGCTGAGCGTCGGTTGCTGTCTCGGTCACCGGGGGGCGCGGTGGTGCTCATCCGCCCCATGCTGAGCCTCCGGCGTGGCGACAGCGAGCGGATCTGCGAGATGGCCCAGTGGCGGTGGAACGTCGATGCGACCAACGCCGATCAGACGCGGCTGCGCTCGGCGGTAAGGGCTCAGGTCATCCCGGTGCTCAAGAGGCTGCGTCCGGGAGCGGCGATGCGAGCCGTCGATGCGGCACGCGTGCAGGCGAGCGCGGCGCGGGCACTGACGACCATCGCCCGAAGGTTCCCACCTCGTGGCGGCTCGTGGCCGCGGCGTCAATTGGCCGGCCTGCAAACGGCCGTGCTGGGCGAGGTGATGCGACGCGAGGCTCGTCGTCGCGGGCTGCCGCTGGACGCGATCACGCATCGAGCGATCATGGGGCTGTGCCGGGTCGCTCGGGACGGATCGACCGAGCCGCGAACAGTGACGCTCGGCCCGCTGCGGATCGCGGTGAGTGCCGACACGGTGGCGATCATGGACTCGGCGCGCGGGCCGTCGCGGGCTTCACACGTTCGCCGTGGCCGGTGACACGGGCATCGACCCAGTTGGCGATATCGTCCGCGAGCATCGAGAGTTGCAGGAACACCGTGCGATGCCCGCCGCGAACAAGCCAGCGGTCCGGACGGTCCGCGCGCTGCCAGAGCTCCTCGCCGCCGATGGACGGGACGATCGTGTCGCTGCTGCCCATGATCAGCAGTGTCGGGAATGGCCGCAACGCGGCGGCGGTATGGAGCGGATCGAGACGGGTGTTCTTGATGTACGCTCCGGCGAGCAATGCGGCACGCGGGCCGGTGATCTGCTCGCCGAGGTTCATCACACGGATTCCACCGTGGGTCAGATCGCTGCTTTGGGCGATGTAGATCAGGTTCGAGCCCGCGCCGACGAGCACCACCGCCGCGAGCCGCTCGGGCATCATCTGTGCAAGCCGCGCCGCGATGGTCGGCGTTGCCAGAGAGCCCACGGAGAACCCGGCGAGCAGGATGGGCTTGCCCCGGAGTTCAGGGCGAGTCGCGTCGAGGTAGTTCACGGCGGCCTCAACGGCGTATGCGGACTCGGCCAGACAGTTGTCGACCATCGCGCCGAGTTGTGCCGCGGCGTTGAAGAGGTCCTCATCGGTCTGCAGGTCGAGTTTGCTCGGTCGCCACTTGGACCAGGGAAAGTCGCCGACGAGCAACGCATAGCCGCGACTGCGGAGCGCGTCGATCACAGGCTGTTCGTACTCAACCCCGCCGAGGCCGTGGAGTTGGACGACAAGGCCGCGGATCGATGCGCCTTCGGGCTGCTTGACGGGCATGTAGAGCGCAAAGTGCTCGCCGAAGATCGCCGAGTTCGGATCAATCGCGGCATTCCCCGCCGGAGCACCGTCGATTGAATCGACTGAGGCGGGGTCCTCAGAGAGAAACGTGAGGCTGGAGACTCGCTGGGCGACGATGCTCTCTGACAGGCGGCTGTCGGGCAGTGGGGTCGTCTCGACGATCGCGCCCATGCCAGCCACGCCCGTGCCGAGAACGCGACGCGTCACGAGGACGTCATCGGGAATAAGGTCCGCACCCTCACGCTTGACACCGCGTCGCAAAACGGCGACCGTCGGCCCGAGGGCCGCGATGCGAGCCTCTATCGCCGAGCGATCCGCGGTGCCGCGGGAGGGCCACGCGAATGTGACCTCGCGGGCGTTCTGCGATCGCAGCGGGCGAGCGGCATCGGCATCGGTCTTGGCGACGCAGCCCGCGGCGAGAATCGCTGAAAGTGCCAGAAGCACGGGGCCCAGAACCCGACAGGCTCTCGGCCGCCAGACGCTCAGGCCCATGACTGGAGAAGTTCGCAAAAGTGGTTCCTGATGGGACGTGGACATGGGAGTCTAGCGCGTGGCGAGCGTGACTGTTGGCCCCGGAACGGCGTCTTCGACGTGCCCGCATTGCTCGATCGAACCTAGTATCAGCCCCTCTCGGCTTGTCGCCTTTCCGGCGTTCGCGGCCGAGGGGGAATCGGCGGTTTGTCGGATCATCATCACGCACCCGGCCCGACACGGGCCACAATGGAGTTTCAGTCATGCGTCGAGCCAAGATCAGCGTCATCGGGGCGGGCAACATCGGCGGTGAATGCGCGCGGTCCATCGCCATGAAGGAACTCGGCGACGTCGTGCTGATCGACATCCCCGAGAAGGAGGGCGTGGCCAAGGGCAAGGCGCTGGACATCGCCTCCTGCGCTCCGATCGAGCGATTTGACTGCACGCTCACCGGCGGCTCGAACTACGAGGCCATCGCCGGCTCGGACGTCGTGGTCGTCACCGCCGGAGTTCCACGGAAGCCGGGGCAGAGCAGGGATGATCTTGTCGGGATCAACTCGGGAATCGTCAAGGGCGTGTGCGAGAACATCCGCAAGCACGCACCGAACTCGATCGTCATTCTCGTTTCCAATCCGCTCGACGCGATGGTCTATGTCGCCTGGAAGACCACGGGCTTCCATCACTCCAAGGTCATCGGACAGGCGGGCGCCCTCGATGTCGCTCGCTTCCGTGCGTTCCTGGCGATGAAGCTTGGCTGCTCGGTCGAGGACGTCACGGCGCTGCTCCTGGGCGGCCACGGTGACGACATGGTCCCGCTGCCGAACTTCACCAGCGTGCACGGCATTCCGATCCGTCAGCTGCTGCCCGAGAACGTGATCACCGAGTGCGTCGACCGCGCCAAGCAGGGCGGCGGCGAGATCGTCAAGCTCATGGGCACCAGCGCCTGGTACGCGCCCAGCGCGGGCACGGTCCAGATGGTCGAGGCGATCGTCCGCGACAAGAAGCGCATCATCCCCTGCGCCGCGTACTGCGAGGACGAGTACGGCGTCGCCACGGGACAGCCCGGCAAGGGCCTCTTCGTTGGCGTCCCCGTTGTTCTCGGCTCCAAGGGTGTCGAGAAGATCGTGCCGATCACCCTGACCGGCGACGAGAAGGCCCTGCTCGATAAGTCTGTCTCGTCCGTTCGTGAACTGGTAGGAATTGTCAAGAAGCTCATGCCCGAGATGGCCTGATCTGCACGGCGCATTCAAGTTTGCATGCGTTCGGTTCGAACTCTCCTGTGTCAATTCATCCGCATTTGCGGATCTGAACCCGTGACGGAGCACGTTCATGAAGTTCTCGCGATCGACTTGGATAGTCTCAACACTCGCTGTCGGCGCTCTTGTGACGCAAGCACTGGCAATTCAGCAGGGCGCGGCCGCGCCCGCCAACGTGGCGACCGCCGTACCGGCGGAGGCTCAGTCCGCGCCCGTCGCTCGCCCCACGCCAGCGGTGCGTAGCGAGAACACCACGATCCGCTCGGCGGTCGAGTCGCTCGTCGGCAGTTACCGCGCCAATGCGACCGACGATCAGCCAGCGTTGCAGTTCCACGCGTGCGTGATCGATGTGGCCGGGCTCGATAACGCCGTGTACTTCGAGGTCAGCCGTGATGACAGCCCGTGGGCACCGTTCCGCCAGGGTGTGATGCACTTCTGGATTGACGCGAGCGCCGGTGATCAGCTCATGCTGCGTGTGAGCGACTTTGCCGGTCTTTATCCGAACTTCCAGAACGCCGTGGCGTTGCTCTGGCTCGCGCCGTCGCACTTTCCTGCCTTGAGCAATGAGAATCTTCGTCCGCTCATGGACATTCCGCTCACCAGTGCCGGCAAGACCTTCTCCGGCAGTGTCGGCCGCTCGCCGACGAGCCTGGGCGGCGCGGTCGCTTTCTCAACGAGTGTCGAGTTCGGCGGTGGGTCGTTCTCATGGAACGACCGCGGCGTCGACGCGGCCGGGAAGCAGGTCTTCGGTCCCGCGGCGGGTCAGAGCCGCAAGTTCATCCCGTTCCGCTCTCCGATCGTTGTCAATCGCATGCCCAGCGACCTGGTCATCATCGAGGTCAACTCCGGCGATGCGTCGCGAGAGGTCGCGACGGATGGGCACGAAGTCGCCGTGCAGTACACCGGCTGGGTGCTGGCCAATGGTTTTCAGTTCGACAGCTCACGCAGTGCCGATCGTCAGCCGATGACCTTCACCGTGCCCGGCGCGTTCATCGCCGGGTGGAACCTGGGCACGCAAAACATGCGTGTGGGCACGATGCGTCGCCTGGTCATTCCGGGCGATCTCGGCTACGGCGAACGAGGCAATCCTCGGGCTCGCATCCCTGGCGGGGCGATGCTGGTCTTCGAAGTCGAGTGTGTATTCTCCCGTCCGCCCAAAGTGTCCGGACCGGGCGAGTCGTCGTCCATCGTTCCGCCGATGCCGGGCGTGAAGAAGTAGAGCCCGGCCCTTTCGGTCGGGCAGACCCGTGCTGAACACGCACTATGACACCCTTGGACTGACGCCGAGCGCCACCAGCGAAGAGGTCCGCCGCGCGTTCAGGGAACTTGCCAAGAAACTGCATCCGGACGCGTCGGGTCGATCGACTGAGGCCGCGTTCTCGCGCGTGCAGGCAGCGTACGACGTGCTCAGCGATCCGCAGCGACGAGAGCTCTACGACGCGACGCTTGCGTTCGGCGGATCCGCAACGCGCTCCGGCTCGGCCGCCGGTCAAGAGCCGGCCGGCCCCGGGCACGTCACGTGGACCAACATCGCCGGTCGCGGCCAGACCGTCAACCGGGCGGCTCAGCAGCGTGCCAGTGACTTCGACGCGATCTATGACGAGTTCTTTGCCCGCCGGGCCGCGGCGCTGGGACAGGGCGACCCTCCTAGGGCCTCTCGATCTGGCGGCGAACAAGAACCTCCTCGCCGATCTGCGGCTCGCGGGTAATCGGCGGCAACTGCCAGCCAGCTCGTCCGAGGATGTTCATGTAGACGTGGGGCAGCGATGTCTGACGGACGAAGATGCCCTGATCCGTGCTCTCGCGGATCTTGCTCGTGTCCACCAGCGTCGGCGGATCGATCGTTTGCACGCCCCTCTCGGTCACCAGTCGTGCGCCGCGGTCCAGCAGCGTGAACGTCGCGTACTCGAAGGCCTGCGTCGGACGCGGCCCGCGGCTTGATGGTCGGTCCTGCGCCGAGGTGATCGCGACAATCGAGCCCACGGCCGCGGTGCCGACCGCGAGCAGCAGCAGTATGCCGCGCAGCGGGCCCGTGGAGATTCGCGGCTGAGTGCCGGAACGAAGGTTTGCGTACTGCGACATAGCTGATCTCCTGAACGTAGCCGACGCACGAGGATTTGCATCCCAATGATTGTCCGGCATGAGCGAACGTTTCTCGGTCATCGTGATCGGCGGTGGACACGCCGGGGTTGAGGCGGCGTGGGCTGCGGCCAATGTACTGCGCCAGCCCGGATCGGTCGCACTTGTCACGCTCGACCCCGACAAGATCGGCGTGATGAGCTGCAACCCCGCAATCGGCGGGCTCGCCAAGGGACAACTCGTTCGCGAAATCGATGCGCTCAACGGTCTCATGGGCCTTGCGACCGACGCGACGGGGATTCAGTTCAGAGTCCTGAACACCAGCAAAGGTGCCGCGGTACGCGGACCGCGGGCGCAGTGCGACAAGCATGCCTATGCCCGGGAGGTCCAGAGGCTCGTTCGCGAACGACCCGAGATCGTCGTCGTGCCCGGCAGCACCGAACGCCTGCTGATCGATGACAACACGATCGTCGGAGTGGGTGTAGCCGCGCCCGGTCAGCCCGGGCGGGAGCGGGTGCTTCTCGCCGATGCGGTTGTGCTCACCACGGGCACGTTCATGCGCGGGCTCATGCACACGGGTGATCAACAGACCCCCGGTGGCCGCTTCGGTGAGGCTCCTGCAGTCGGGATCGCCGCGGAGCTCCGTCGCCTCGGCTTCGAACTCGGACGGCTCAAGACCGGCACACCGCCGCGGCTGGATCGCGCTTCACTGGATTGGGATTCACTCCCGGAGCAGCTCGGCGACGCGGCCCCGGAGCCCTTCAGTGACCTGAGCGGACTTTCGGGAGATGCGATCGCGTCCGGCCTCGCGTACGCCAGCGTATTTCCTGCTCTGCCGCAAGTCAGTTGCCGGGAGACCACGACGACCACGGGCATTCACGATCTCATCCGCGCGAATCTGGATCGTGCGCCGATGTACAGCGGTCAGATCTCCAGCGCCGGCCCCCGATACTGCCCCAGCATCGAGGACAAGGTCGTGCGCTTCGCGGACCGCGCGGCTCACGGCGTCTATCTCGAGCCGGAGAGCCTCGATCCAGATACACACGGTGCCCACTGGATTTATTGCAACGGCATCAGCACCAGCCTTCCGGCGGATGTCCAGCAACGCATCGTCCGCGGCATGCCCGGCTGCGAGCGGGCGAGAATTCTCCGCTTCGGCTACGCGGTCGAGTATGACATGGTGCGACCGCACCAGATCGCGGCGACATGCCAGACAAAGCGATTCGCCGGGCTCTTTCTGGCTGGTCAGATCAACTGTACAAGTGGCTACGAAGAGGCCGCGGGGCAGGGGCTCGTCGCCGGTCTCAACGCGGCGCGGCACGCACTCGGGCTGGATCTGATCACGATCGGACGCGATGAGGCATACATCGGTGTGCTGCTGGATGACCTGGCGACCAAGACGCCCGTCGAGCCCTATCGGATGTTCACCAGCCGCGCGGAGCATCGCCTGCTGCTGCGCGCCGATAACGCTGCGGATCGGCTCGGCCCGCGGGCCGCAGAGTGGGGGCTCATGGGCGGGTTGAACCCCAAGGGCGATGTGCCGGATGAGCGGACCGCGCTGCGGGCGCGCGTCTACGAGCGTCGCCGTGAGCAACTGGCGGCGATGGAGAGGGCGATCGCCGCGGCGCGCGTCAGCGATGGAGACCAGAAGGTGCTGCTGGCCGAAGTCCTGCGACGCCCCGAGACGACCACCGAGCAGATGCTCGGGTTCCTTGCCGGATTCGCTGCGATCGGCACGCTCGCCCGCGGCGTGGCCTTCACGGCTCACACGAACGCGTTCTACGCCCGGTACATCGATCGTGCGCGTGCGGAGGTTCGACGGCTGCGCGAGGTCGAGCACCGGCCTATTCCCGCGATGCTGCCCGACGAACTTCTCGCCCACTTGCGCAGCGAGGCGAGGGCCGCGCTGCGGAAGTTCACGCCCGCGACACTCGGCCAGGCCGGGCGGCTCGAGGGCTTCTCACCGGCCGACGTCGGCCTGCTCAGGGTGCTCATCGAGAAGCACGGCCGTGCGAAGCGATGACCAGAGGTTCAGCGTGAACTGAACAGCGTCGAGGCTTGTGCGAGTTCGGTCTGCGACGGTGGCTCGGCCCCGGCACCGGCGATCGGTGGACGATTCCATGGCATCAGCCGCGAGGGATACTCCCCGCCAAGACGCCTGGTGACAAGATCGTAGCGCGCAGCGATCTCGATTGATGTGCGACGCCAGCGATCCCGCTCCCGCAGATGGCGTGCACGCGCGTCCTCGTCCGTGGCCTGCTCGGCCGCCATGCCATGGGCACGCGCCGCGGTCCACGCGGCGTCCGCGAACGAGCCGTCGAGCGGCGTGGCGGTCTTGTACAAGTCGCTCAGCACCGAGAACGCGGTCTCCGCATCGATCGCCGCGATTTCCGCCTGGCCCAGCGCCAGCCGGCACAGCCCACGGACGCGGAGCATGGTCGAGCGCTGATCCAGGGGCGTGCTGCTGATCGAGAGCCCGAGTTCGCACGCCAAGTGCGCGTGCGAGTTCGCCTCGGCGAGCTTGCCAGCGGCAAGGAGCACCTCGGCGAGTTGGGCGTGCGCGAACGCGACGACATGGCCAGAGCGCCCGAGAAGTGACTCGAAGCGCTCGACGCTCGACCGGGCGCTCGCCTCGGCGGCCTCGAGTTGGCCGGAGAAGCACAGCCATAGCGCGTGCAGGCGTTCGGCCGCGGCGAGATAGTGTGCGTCAACGCCGCCGGGTGCCGGAGCGATCGGCATCAGCCGCAGAGTTTCAACCGCTCTCCCGCCCAACCGCGCCGCATCGTCCACGAACGATGCGCGGCCGAAGAGGTCCGCCGCTCGGGCATAGGCCGAGTAGGCCTGCATCGCGTTTCGGCCGCTTATCGACAGTGCTTCATCGCCCGCCCGCTCAAACAGCCTCGCACTCTGCGCAGCGAGGTTCTGCGCCAACGCGGTCTGAGCCATGAGCGACAGACTCTCGACGATCTCGATGCCCGCATCGTCGCCGAAGAGCTCACGCTTGAGGTCCAGAAGTCGCCGCGATATGTCCTCTCTCAGCAGCAGAGGTTCGTCGGCGCGTCGCGTCAGGTCGAGTGCATCGAGCGCACCCGGCGCGACCACGGACACGCCCGACAGCGCGCTGTGCAGGGCCATCAAGCCGGTCCGCTCGTCTTCGGGGCTCAGTCGCGCGAGTTCGCGCAGGCACTCGAGCGCCTCACCATCCGTATCACGCGCGACGCGCCACCGATCGCCCAGAGCAAGACGGGCGTGCAGGCTTGCGAGATCCGGGCGATCCGTTCGCTCGCAGATCAGGGACATCGTGCGATGTGCGTGCGTTCGCATGCCCGAGGGATCGAGTCTGTCGGCGTGCTCCAGATCGCTCAGCGCCAGGGCTGCGTGAGGCTCTGCTTCCTCCGTGCGACCGAGCAGGAGAAGCGTCCGAGCAAGCAGTGCTCGTGTATCGGCACTCTCGCGGGGCGCGACGCTGATGAACGTGGCCAGCGTGCCGCGGGCGAGCGGTTCTGCGTCGGCGATGCGGCCGCGTGCGAGCATCGCCGCGATGAGCGCATTCTGAGCCCGAAGCGTGCGAGGGTCCGCCTCGCCGAACATGCGCTCGTTGAGCATCTGGAAGTGGCGAGCGGAACTCTCTCCCGCCCAGCCGAACTCGCGACGCTGGAGTGCGTAGATCTCTGCGAGAACGCCGTGAACCTGCGCCGCGAGCGCGGGACGCTCGGAGAGCCATCCGGTTTCGAGAGAGGTGCGGAGCGAGGCGAGCGGGTCGGCGGGGCCGCTCGCGGCCGCTTCCGGTCCTCGCGCGAGCAGTTCGGCGATGACAAGCGAAACAGCCTGAGCTCGCTGGGCCTGCTCAACACGCGCGGTCTGTGCCAGCTCGGCCCGTCGCCCGGCCTCACCGGCACGAACCGCCGAAACAACAATGCCGACGAGAAGCGTGAGCACCAGCAGGGTCACCGTGACGGCCAGTGCCGCCTCGCGTCGATGTCGCGCCAGATGTCGGTTGAGGACGTACCAGATGCTGTCGCGACGGGCATCGATCGCCTCGCCCGCTGCGTACCGGCGCAGATCGTCGGCGAGCATGCCCGCTGTGGAGTATCGACGCTCGCGGTCTCGCGCGATCGCCTTGAGCATGATTGTTGACAGGTCGGTATCGGGTGCGGGCCGGTTCTGCTGCCGCGCGGCGATCGACGGGTCCACCGGCGTCGCCTGGCAGACGTTGTCCAGAATCTCCTTGAGGGAGCCGTGCAGATCCAGCGGATGACGACCGCAGAGCATCCTGTAGAGCATCAGCCCCAGCGCGTAAACGTCGACGCGGGCATCGACCTCATCATGATGCAGTTCGATCTGTTCCGGAGCCGCATATTCGGGCGTGCCGGCAAACTCTCCGGAGCGAGTCAGCGTGAGGTCTCGCCGCATCACGCCGGAGTCGTCGCTCCCGCTTCTTCTGGCGAGCCCGAAGTCGAGGATGTGCGGCTCACCCTGACGATCAACCAGCACATTCCCCGGCTTGAGATCGCGGTGAATCACCGCACGCGAGTGTGCGTACTGCACGGCCCTCGCGAGTTTCTCGGCGACGCGCACCACCTCACGGCGGTGCTCGGCAGGGTTCTTGCGAAAGATCTCGTCCGCCCAGCGGTCAACGGGCACGCCGTCGATAAGTTCCATCGCGAAGGCGCCCCGCCCATCCGGAAACGTCAGCCCCTCGTACAGCGTGACGATGTTCGGATGACGCAGGCTGCTGGCGATCTCGATCTCGCGCTCGAAGCGATGCTGCTCACGCAGCGACGCGAGCGTGCCGGCCAGTAGCACCTTGATCGCGACCGGTCGGTTGGTCTGGTCCTGAACCGCCGCGTACACCACACCCTGACCGCCGCGATGGGTCTCGCGCTCGATGCGATAGCCGGGGATGTCCAGCGCGGCTGCTTCGGCCGGACTTGGCGCGACGACGCGTGACCGTGGGAGCAGCAGCCGCTGCGCGTCGTCCGCAAATGCACGCTGCTCGGCGACTTCCCGGCGTGCGCTCTCGAGCCTGGCCGCGCAGCGATCGCACGACGAGAAGTGGGCATTGAACGGGCGGATATCCCGCAGATTCATCGCCAGGAGCAGGACTTCGTCTTCATCGACGCATCGGCTCGCCGCGCTGATTCCCGCTGCGGCGGCGTTTTCCTCTCCGCTGTGCGACGTAGCGTCCATCACGCATCCTCGTCCCATGCCGCGGTGAGTCGCTCGGCGATCTCACGAAGGCGTTTCGTGCACCGATGCCGTGCGAGGTACACGGCATCGACGCTCAGCCCGCTCTGCGCCGCGGCCTCCTCGACGGTTACGCCGCGCACGGCGACCAACTCGAAGGCGGAGAGTGTCTTGGAATCGAGGCGATCGCTCGTTCGCAATTCTTCGAGGGCCTGTTCAAGAATCACCCTCCGACGCTCGCTCTCCCACACGATCGAAAGTGTCTGGTCATCGGGCGTGTCGTCGATGTTCGCGGCTTGATCGATGATGCGACGCGAACGCCGTCGAGCCTCGGTGCGTAGCCGCAGCACGCGGTTGCGAGCGATGCCCAGAATGAACGAACTCAGCCGGCCGCGCTCGCGGACGTACCGACCCTCGCGAAACTCGCGAAGGAAGTCCGCGAGCGTCTGCTGGGCCGCGTCCGCCGCATCCGCCTCGCTCAGCCCGAGCTTGAGCGCAAAGCCGCACAGCACGGGCCAGTATCTGGCCGTGAAGTCCTGCCAACCTTCCGGACGCGATTCGTCGCGCAGGAGGTCGAGCAAGATGGACGTCGTGACTGGGAGAGCGTTCTGCACCGGAGGTTCCGCCGCACTCGTGGCGTCAAAGCAGGACTTGACCAGTGGGGAGTATACCTGAGAGCGGGCGATCTACCAGTTTCGAAGCGGATCGATGCGTAGAACGAGGCAAAGCCCGTCCCGGCAGGTGAAAAAGTCGGGCCGATCAGGGCTTATTGGCGGCTCCGGCGGCGCGTGCGTGGGCCGCGAGGGCCTCCATCTCGTCCGGGCGGGTGGAGTTGTAACGCCCGAGAACCTCGCCCCGGGGCCCGACGAGGAACAGGTGTGGGGGGTGTTCGATGTTGGCCATCTCTCCGGTGGAGACGGTGATTTTGGTCGATTCATCCTCGCGGATGTGCTCGCGGAAGTTCTCGCTGAGCATCTTGCGAGCGACCTGCGTGATCGCCCCGCCGCGGGGCTCGGTGAGCAGCCGCCAACGTGCGGTGTCAGCACCGAATCGTCCGGCGAATTCGGTCAGTTGCTCCGGCCCGTCGTACGCCGGGTCGATCGAAAAGCTCGCCAGCCGCACCGAGGTGTCGCGAAGCGACTCGGAGAGCTTGCTCATCTGCAGCATCATGCCCGGGCATGCCAGCGGGCAGCGCGAGAAGACGAAGCCGACGATCGTGACGTTTCCATCGATGAGCCCCGCTCGCGTCTGCAGGCGGTTGTCCTGATCTACAAGCGAGAACTCGGGCATCGCGATGCCCTGCATGTGACGCGGCTGGTCCAGCGGGCTCGGCGGCTCCGGCTGCGCGGGGCGATTGAGCGACAGCACCAGCAGGGCGCCGCCCAGGCAGAGGAACACAGTCAGCAGCACGGCAAGAATGATTCGGGCGAATACGGGCATGTTCATGGTTCGTCACACGATCACAGCACGGCGGTCTTCAACCGATCTCACGGTCACGATCCGGCTCCGGACATCGCCTCCGGCAGGCCCCAGATGCTCAGCCGGGTGAGCACCTCGACAACCATCGCAAGCAGCAGCAGCGGCAGGTGCACGATCGAGCCAAAGAACACCGCTCTGGCCGCGGCTCGAGTACGTACACGAGCGAGCCGGAAACACATCGCGACAAACGCCCCGCCGGACAATCCCGCAATCACGACGTACGGCCACCCGAGACGATCCGGCATGAACACCGCCGGCAGCAGCGTCGCGGGAATCAGCAGCAAAGCCCACAGAATGACGATGACGCTTGTCAGCACACCGGTCTGGTCGAACACCGGCAGAACCTTGTGCCCGCCGCGGAGATAGTCGTCCTTGTACATCCACGACAGCGCCAGGACATGGGGCACCTGCCACACGAACATGAGCGCAAAGAGCGACCAGCCTCCGAGAGATGAGGTCGTCCCCAGCGACTGCAGGCTCGCCAAAACGTTGCGCAATCCGGGCATCGCGTTGAAGGCCCCCGGCGAGAGTGTCGCGGCGGCGCTAAAGCCGATCAACGGCGGCAGCGCCCCCGGAACGGCACCGACAAGTGTTGAAAGTGGCGAGACCGGCTTCATGGGCGTGTACAGCAGGACGTACACCAGAATCGTCGCGATCGACACGAGGGCCGGTCCCGCGCCGCAGGTCACCAGCAGCACGCCGACACCCGCCAGTGACAACGCGAACCCGACCGCGAAGGCTCCAAACGGCGAGACCCTGCGCTCAGGGAGCGGACGCGTCGCCGTTCGCGGCATGAGCGCATCGCGTCGGCGTTCCAGCCACTGGTTCAGCGCATTGGCCCCAGCCGAAGAAAGGGCCGTGCCGATGACGCAGCCCAGGCAGACCACCAGCATCGACGCCCACGACCATGAATCTGCCGGGAGGCCCGCCGCGGCGAGCGCAAAGCCCACCATTGCCGTGAGGGTCACCAGGCGTGTGATCCGGGGCTTGGAAAGTTCGAGCACAATCCGGGCACGGCGCGAGAGGTGAGTCCCGTTGCGCGCCTCTTGCTCACGCGGCGGCGGCCCGCCCGCGCCGCCGGGCACGCCCGGGTCTCGGGAACGTCCGCCCTGACCCGAGTCATCGCCCGAACCGCCCTGGCGGTCCAGTCTCACCAGCGCCGAGCGCCCCCCGGATTCAAGACCGCGGGGTGCACCCGTGGCGATCGAGCCACCAATCGGGATCGGATTCGTGAACAGCGCCACGGAGAGATTGTTGGCACCCAATCCGCACTCGGGACGGACCATTTCTGGCTCTTCTGCGATGCCGCGGAACTGCAGCGTACTTTCTGCCGCGACTACCATGAAGCGACCTCCCGGTAGCTCAGTTGGATAGAGCAGCCGCCTTCTAAGCGGCAGGTCGTGCGTTCGAATCGCACCCGGGGGACTCGGGGCATGCCGGAAGGCAGCCGAAATCTCGGACCTTCGCCCGGGCGAGCACAGAGCGGTGCGGCACCAGATGGGTGCCTATACTCTCGCTCAAGCCAGTGGCCTCAGTTCTTCGTTTGGCGGATCTGATCCGCGTGTCGTACTGGGAATCAACTGGCAGCGGCGTCCGACACTGTGTCGGAAATTGCCGCGCCCCCGTACGGCCTTGGCTTGTCCAACATCGTTTGGAAGGTCTGGCCTTCTCGATCGGCAGCACGTGCCGTGGTGGTCGCTCTGCGACAATCACGCATGGTGCCCGAGGAGTCTGGTTTTGCAGAAGTCTCATTCGTCGTCGTCTCATCATCATCTCAGCAATCAGCCCCGCCCGCACGCCAAGCCGCACGCGGCCCACGCGTCGAAGCCTGCCCACTCGGGCCAGCCGCACGCCGCGGCTCCGTCGCCGTCCCGGGGCCACTCCCAAGGATCTTCGCACGGGTCGTCGCATCGCTCGAGCCATACCGCGACCCCAGCGGCACACGCTGCCCGTCCGGCCCCGCGCGACTTTGCGAACTCCGCCGAGCCCGCCGCGGCGGAGAATCCGCCGATCCGCCGTATCGACCTCGCCAACTCCATCGAACTCAAGCCCGGCGCCGCGGTCGATGGTCAATCCGCCTCCGGCGTGCGCTTTGATGACCTCGGCCTGTCGCCGAGCATCCTCAAGGCGCTGCACCACCAGGGCTACACCACCCCGACGCCGATTCAGGCCCAGTCGATCCCCGTTGTGCTCGCGGGTCGTGACATCTTCGGAAGCGCGCAGACAGGCACCGGCAAGACCGCGGCGTTCGCGCTGCCGATCATCCACCGTCTCTGCCAGCCCGGCAGCAAGCGTGTGCCAGGCGGCGTTCGCTGCCTCGTCCTCGCGCCGACGCGTGAACTGGCCGAGCAGATCGGCGAGTCCTTCGCCACCTATGGTGGACACACCAACCTCCACGTCTCGGTGATCTTCGGCGGCGTCGGTTACGCCCCGCAGATCCGCGCCCTTCGCTCGGGCCTTGATGTTTTGGTTGCCACGCCGGGACGCCTTCAGGATCTGATCCAGCAGGGCCACGCCCGTCTGGGCGATGTGAAGACATTCGTCCTTGATGAGGCCGACCGCATGCTGGACATGGGCTTCATCGTGCCCATCCGCCAGATCGCCTCGCTGCTCCCGCAGTCGCGTCAGACGCTCATGTTCTCCGCGACGATGCCCCGCGAGATTCTGCGGCTCGCAGAGACGCTGCTGAGAGATCCCGCGAAGGTCAGCGTCGCCCCCGTCAGCAGCATGGCGCCGAGGATCGACCAGTATCTCTACCACGTCCCCCGCACACGCAAGCAGGCGCTGCTGGAGCACCTGCTCACCGAGCACGACTCGCCCCGCGTTGTCGTCTTCACCCGCACCAAGCACGGCGCGGACAAGGTCTGCAAGCGACTCGAGCGCGTCGGCGTCGAGGCCTGCGCGATCCACGGCAACAAGGGTCAGAATCAGCGCCGGCGTGCGCTGGATGCTTTCCGCAGCGGTCGCATGCGGGTGCTGGTCGCCACCGATGTTGCAGCTCGCGGACTCGATGTCGACGACGTTTCGCACGTCATCAACTACGACCTTCCCATGGAGCCCGAGGCGTATGTCCACCGCATCGGCCGCACGGGCCGGGCGGGTGCTTCGGGTATCGCATGGTCCTTCTGCGATCACGAGGAGCGCTCGCTGCTGCGGCAGATCGAGCGTCTGACCAGCAAGGCCATTCCCGTGGCCAAACTGCCCGACGGCCTGAAGGACATCGCCCGCGATGAGGCACGGGAGGCCGACCTTGAGGCCGCGACGCGTACCGCCGCCGATCCGCGCAACCGCGCGGGCACGGGCGTGCGGCAGCGTCCGGGTCCGTACGACGCTTCGTTCGTCGCGCCGGCCAATGAGCCCCAGGGCTTGCTGGCTGTCGCCCCGGGTTGGAACGGCGGTCGTCCGGCGGCGAAGCCCGCAGGCCACAGCCGGCCGGCTTCGGCCCACTCCGGTCGCCCCTCGCATCACGGCTCAGCGCCGTCCCACGGCTCGCACGCGGGCGGGAAGAAGCCGTTCCGCGGCGTCACTCAGCGCGGCGGTCATCGCCAGGGCCACGGACGCTGATCATCCGCCGCTGACCAGTCCCACGCAAATCTTCGCGGGCCTCGGCATTGCCGGGGCCCGCGTTCGTTTTGCAGCATGATCTCCAACGCGGCACGCTACGCCGCGGGACCGCCGCCGATCACGCGGTGGTGGCGCTCAGCGATCGGCCCTTCCACGCCCGCTGACCGGTCAGGTGCAGGTAGAAACTCCACCACTGGATCGCAGTCATCAGCGCGACACCCGCCGGGTGCAGCACTGCGCCGATGAACGCCTGCCGGAATCGCAGTGCCAGCAGCAGACGCTGCGTCAGGTGCCAGATCACCGCGAACGCGCAAAGCCCAACCGCCAGCGGCGACACACTCACACCCGCGACGGCCGCCAGCAGAACTCCCCACGGCAGTAGATGACCGACCAGGTGGAGCAACGTGACAAATGTGAGCAGCACGACCGAGCCGAGCCCCTCGTACGCGTTCTTCGCAAAGCCGCGCCACGTCGCCGCAAAGCCGTTGTACATCCGGCACGAGCACAGGTCCGTGCCGTCGAACAGATCGGTGCGGAACCCTGCGCGGCGGAAGGCCCGGGGCATCTTCACACCGTCGTGCATGGAGTCCTTGAACGCGGCGTGCCCGCCGCTGGCGTTGTAGCCCTCGCGCGTGCAGAAGAGAAACTGCCCGCACGCCGCACTGGCCGCGGGGTCCATCGTCCGCCGCATGCGAGGCATGGGCAGATAGGAGAACAGGATGAAGTGGATCATCGGCACGACGATGCTCTCGCTGAGCGTACCGGTGACCTGCCGCGGAAAAGTCGAGAGCAGGTGAGCGTTGAGCGTCCGAGCCGAGGCAAGGGTTCGCGCGACACAATCGGGCTCGAAGCGCACATCGGCATCGGTGAACAGCAGCCGTGAGCCCTTGGAATGCTGCGACATCTGCCAGCACGCGAACTGCTTGCCGTTCCACCCTGTTTCCAGCGGGACCACCGGCACCGCCCGCACCCGGGCGTCGTCGCTCATCAGCCGCTGGAGGATCTCGCCGGTTCGGTCGGTCGAGTGGTCGTTGTAGACCAGCACCTCGATGTTCCGATGCGTCTGGGCCAGCAACGAGCGCACGACGGCCTCGAGATTCGCTTCCTCGTTTCGCGCCGGCACGCAGATGGAGACCAGTTCATCCGCCCCGCCATCGGCCGGTGACGCGGGCGCCTTGGTCGGCGTGCGGTACACGCTCAGATTGATCAGCGTCATCACCATCGCGCCGACACTGATAAACGCGGCCACAATCGCGAGCACTTCAAGAACATTCACGCGACGGTCTCCTTGGCCCGTTCATCCTGTCGGACGACACGAGCCTGCGTCTGCTCCGGCCCCATGCCGCGATCGGTGCCGACAATGCGGCCCGTTCGCCCCGTCATCCGCAGCCACAGATCGTACAGAGGATTGGTCTGTCCACCTCCGGACTGCTCGAGCGCCACGAACCCGGCGTCATCACGGGCGATCACGCTCGCGGCCAGCGCATCAGCGTTGGCCTGCATCGTTGACGTGATGATCCGCGTCGTGGTCGATGTGCTCCCGGGCTCCGCGGTCGCAGGGGCGAACCGAAGAAGCATCTCCGGCTTGCGGTCGGTCCAGAATGCCAATTCCACCGCGACGCTGACGATCCTGCACGCGGGCGATCCCGGTCCATCCCCTGTCCGAGCGGCGACCGCCGCGGCGCCCGGCCGGATGCGGATCTTCACACGCGGATCGGTGAACTGCCCCTGAGGCGTGAGCCAGAACAGGGTCGTTGGGTCCTTTGCGAAGCGCTCGCGGACGTACGCGAGCATCTGCTCGAAGGCGCGCGGGTCGTCCGGGTTGATGCCGAAGACACCCAGTTTGCGGAAGAACGCGAACTTCCGGAGTTGCTCGAGTTCCATCGGCCCCAGAATCGTTCGCGCCGGGCACAGGCGGCGGGCAAGGTACAGGCCGATGAGCGGATCCCACCAGCACGCGTGGTTCATCACGACCACCGCCGGCCCGCGATGCTGCTCCAGCGCCTCAAGATACCGCTGCGTCGACTGCCCGGTCTCATCCCGCGCAATGAGCACGCGATGGAAGTCCTTGCGGACCATGCGCGCGAGCCACCAACTGAACGCGCCAGCCACCCGGGCGCTCGGTGTTGCGGGCCAGATCAGGTTCTCGTCGTACTGCTGCTGCGTCATGTCGATGTCCGGTGACCGCATTCGGCCGCGTTAGTCGCGACCGGATGCGTGCCCCGCTTATACCGCCGCGGGCGTGAGAAGGTCGCGGCTGAGGGGCTTGAGTTCCGTCCCGTTCAGCGCGGGGGCGCTCCATCCGCTGTCGGTCGCAAGGCTCCTTGCGGCCGTCACGCCGGACATGAGCACCATCGGCACACCCGGGCCCGGGTTGGCGCTGCCACCGGCCAGATACACGTTGTCGAGCACCAGCGAGCGGTTCCGCGGCTTGAAGCCACCCTTGAGTTTGCCGTGCGACGCAAGGCCGTAGATCGCTCCGCCCTCGGCGTTGTACCACTTGTCGATCAGGCCTGGGTGCAACTGGTGCTCGCAGACAATCTGGGAGTCGATGTCCGGCATCGACGCGGCTCCGCAGGAGCGGAGCTTCTCCATCACCACCGGCCGGTACTGCTCCATCAGCCCGCCGGGGCCTTCCCACCTCTGGCCCGGGCGCAGGTACGGCGTGTGAATCAGGACATACAACGCCTCGCCGCCGGGCGGGGCCTGCGTCTCATCGCCCGAGCGCGAAGGCACGGCCAGATACAGCGTCGGGTCCTTCGTGGGCACGCCGCGGGCGTAGATGTCCTCGAACTCGTCATGGCTGTTGCGGCTGAAGAGGAAGTTGTGGTGGGCCAGTTGCTCGTAGCGCTTCTTCAGGCCCAGATACAGCACCACGCCCGAGCACGCGGGGGTGTAGTCCTTGGCGATCTTCTTCTGCCGACGTACCGATTCGCCCGTGCCGACCAGGTCCCGCAGCGTGCGCTGCACATCGCAGTTGCTCACCACCGCGTCGCAGGAGATCGACCGACCGTCATCGAGCTCGACGCCCGTGGCCCGGCGACCGCTGGTGACGATCCGGCGCACGCCCACGCCGGTGATGACGTTCACGCCAAGGTCGCGGGCCAGCCTCTCGAGGCTCCGCGCGACATTCCGCGTGCCGCCTTCCTTCCCGTCGGGCGAGTACGCGTACCAGCAACCATGGTCCACCTGTGCCGCGGCGATCAACGACAGGATCGCCGGAGCCAGGAACGGCGATGAGCCGACATACTGCAGGAAGTGCTCGGTGAGCTGCCTCACGTGCGGCTCGCGGATCATGCTGTGCGCCGTCGCGCCGACGGTCGAGTGCAGCCGCATGGCCAGCACATCGCCCAGCAGCTTCGGGTCGCCCAGCGGCGTGAGCTTCATCATGTCGCCGACGCCGCCGAGATCCTTGTAGAAGAACACCTTTTCGCTCAGCGAGTACATGCGACGCGAGTACTCGACGAACGCCTTGAACCCGCTGGCCGCATCCGTGCCGGGATACGCCTTGCTCAGATCGGCACAGGTCTGCTCGAGCGTGTCGCGCAGGTCGATCTTCGCGCCGTCGTCGAAGAAGCAGCGCCACTGCGGATCAAGGCGGACGAGCTTGATGTAGTCCTCGACGCGCTTGCCCGCGCGGGCGATGATCCCGCGCAGCACCTGCGGCAGCGTGATGATCGTCGGCCCCATGTCGAATGCGAAGCCCTGGTCTCGCAGCAGGTTCATCTTGCCGCCCAGGTGCGCGTTCCGCTCGACGATCGTGACGGCCCGCCCGTCACCGCAGGCCACCGCCGCCTCGCACGCCGCAGCAAGGCCCGCGAGCCCGCCGCCGACGATGACAACCTTCGACTTGTTGATGTTCGCCTGTCCGTTGCTGCTCATGGTCTGCGCCTTCTCAAGTGTTGCCGACGCTCGTTCACGCGTCGGCGAGGTGTTCGGGAGCCGAGTCGATCGATCGAGCCGTTCACGTTTCCGGGTGCCGCGTGCGGGCCGGGCCCGCGGCAAGCCCGGTCTTCGCCTCGCGTTCAGCATCCGCGCTGCCGGTTGAAGCGGCCGTGGAAGTGGGGGAGTCGGCGGCCGCCGCGGACGTGTCGCCGAGCCGGACCCCCAGGCTCTCCAGCGATGCCGAGCCATCGCCGCCGTACAGGAACTGCATCATCTGCCGCATGCGGCGCAGCGTCGGCGCATCGGGCCGTCGCGCCGGCAGCCGCAGCCAGGTTGAGGTCCTCGACACGCAGACCGCCCGCGTCATGGCCAGCAGCCCATCGCGCCCGCGCGTGACCCCCCAGCCCGAAGGCCCGATCCCCGCGATGCTCGCCCCGGGGTGCGATGTCGGCAGCACGCAATCGTTGATCGTCACGAAACCCGACCCGAGCCGCGCCGCCAGACGTTGCGCGCCGGTCGCATCGGCCGTGAAGACCGCCGTCGAGAGCTTCTGGTCGAACTTCGAGTGCAGCCTTATCGCCGCCTCATCATCATCGGCGACGATCACCGCCAGCACCGGCCCGAAGTGCCCGCCCCGCGCCAGCGACGCATCGGCGGGGCAGTCCAGCACCGCCGTGGCCCGCACCCGGTCCGGATCATCATCGGTCCGCGGCGCCGGCTCGTTCACGCCCACCGCCACACGTCCGCCCATCCGCACGGCCTCGGCGACCAGCCCGTGCACCGTCTGCCCCGCCCCGGGCGTTGCCAGCCGCAGCACCCCGCCGCGGCCAAGCCCGCCCGTCCCCGCGGCCAATGCCTCCAGCGCCATGCAGAAACGCCGGTACACCGCCCGCGAGACGATCGCTCGCCGCGGCGCCATGCACGTCTGCCCCGCGTTCATCACCACGCCCTGCCAGATGCTCCGCGCGGCCAGTTCCGGGTCCGCATCGCCCAGCACGATCGCCGAGTCGTTGCCGCTGAGTTCAAGGCTCGTCGGCACCAGTTCCTGCGCGGCCCACGCGGCGACCTGGCGACCCACGCCGGTCGAGCCGGTGAAGACCACGTGATCGATCTTCGTGTTCCGCAGCAGTTCGGCACCGGCCTGACGTGTCGCGTCTGTCCACGTCAGCACGCCCTCGGGCAGCCCCGCCCGCACCGCCAGCCGCAGCAGCGCTTCCTGCGTCCGCGGCGAGACCTCGCTCGGCTTGACGATCACCCTGTTGCCCGCGATCAGCGCCTGGGCCACCTGCACGCCCAGAAGCTGAATCGGATAGTTCCACGTCGCGATGATCGCAACGGTGCCGATCGGCACGCGACGAACCTCGTGCCGCTGCCCGAGCAGCCACACGGGCCGCCCCCCCAGCCGCTGCGGCCGCAGAATCTTCGCCGCGTTCTTCTCGTGCCACTTGAGACTCGAAAGCAGCGGCAGCACATCGCCGGTCAGGCCCTGCCAGTCGGGCTTGCCGACCTCGCGTTCCGCCAGAGCGCACAGCGCATTAGCGCTCTGGGCGATGAGCTTCCTCCACCGCCCGGCCCACTGCACGCGGCGAGAAATCGGTCCCTCGGACCATTGAACGAAACCGTCCGTTGGCATCTTGCTACTATAGCCTCGGGCACTCTGACCTCGGCCCATTCCACACGCTCGTGCAAGGATTCTCCGCGTGAACAATCCGTCGTCCGCTTCCATCGGCATCGTGGGCGCCGGCCCGGGCGGCCTCGCCGCCGCGATGATTCTCGCCGCCAGCGGCCTCCGCGTGACCGTCTACGAGAAGGAAGCGACCGTCGGCGGCCGCACGATGCGACTGAGCCTCACGGGCCGCGACGCGACGGGACGCGCTGCCACGGAGCGCGCTGCGTACCACTTCGATCGCGGCCCGACCTTCTTCCTCATGCCCTACGTCCTGCAGGAGATCTTCTCCGCCGCCGGCCGCCGCCTGGCCGATGAGGTCGAACTCACGCGGCTGGACCCGATGTACCGCCTGGTCATGGGCCGCCACAACGACCGCGACCTCATCGTCGACTGCACGCAGGATCTGACGCTCATGGCCAAGCGCCTCGCGGCGATCGACCCCGATGACGGCGAGGCCTTCGCGGGGTTCATCGAGGCCAACCGCGCCAAGCTCGAGGTCTTCACGCCCGTGCTCCGCGCCGGATTCAAGAGCTTCACGGATCTCTTCGACCCCGCGATGCTCAAGGCCGTGCCGCACCTTGGCCCGACCCGCTCGGTGCACGCGGACCTCGGCCGCCACTTCAAGAACCCGTACGTCAAGCTCGCCATGAGCTTCCAGAGCAAGTACCTGGGCATGTCCCCGTTCAAGTGCCCCAGCCTGTTCACGATCCTGCCGTTCATCGAGTACGAGTACGGCATCTGGCATCCGCGCGGCGGCTGCAACGCGCTGATGGACGCCATGGCCCGCATCACCACCGAGCTCGGCGGCGATGTCCGCTGCGGCAGCCCGGTGCAGTCGATCGTGTACTCCGGCACGCGCGCCACCGGCGTCGTCGTGGACAACCGCACCATCGCCCACGACCACGTGATCATCAACGCCGACGCCTCGTGGGCCATGAAGAACCTCATCCCGCCCGCGCTGCGTCGCAAGTGGACCGATCGCAAGCTCGACGGCATGAAGTACTCCTGCAGCACCTACATGCTCTACCTCGGCCTTCGCGATGAGGTGGACCTGCCGCACCACACCATCCGCATCGCGCGCGACTACGAGCAGAACATCCGCGAGATCGCCGAGACCATGAAGCTCAGCGATGACCCATCGGTCTACGTCTGCAACCCCAGCCGCACGGACCCGACGCTCGCCCCCCCCGGCCGCAGCGCGCTGTACGTGCTCGTCCCCACGCCCAACCAGAAGAGCGGCATCGACTGGGCCCGCGAGGCCCCGGGCATGCGCGAAAAGACCCTCGACCGCGTCAGCGCCCTCATCGGCCGCGACGTCCGCCCGCTCATCGATGCGGAACTGCAACTGACCCCGGCCGACTGGCAGGGCTCGAACATCAACTTCGGCGCAACCTTCAACCTCGCGCACGGCCTGGACCAGATGCTGCACCTGCGGCCGCAGCACGAACTGCCGGATGTCGAGAACACCTGGCTGGTCGGCGGCGGCACGCACCCGGGCAGCGGCCTGCCGGTGATCTTCCTCAGCAGCCAGATCACCGCCCGCCGGCTCTGCCAGCGCCTCGGCGTCCCATGCACGCTGGACCACCCCGGCCCCACCGCCGAACTGGCCGCGGCCGCCGCCAAGTGACCCAGGCGGCAGGGGGAGTGGCACAGTGGCACAGTGGCACAGTGGCGCAGTGGCAGAGTGGCAGAGCCAGAAGGCTGCGCCCCCGTTTCCTCAAGCTCCTCCCCCGTTTCCAACGGGGGAGGTGGCGAGTCCTCGAGCCGGAGGGGGTTCTTCCGCCCCCTTCCCCCCCTGCGCCCCCCACGTCCGCGCGCCGTTCTCTTCGTCGTTTCCCCTCAACCGCCGCGGCCGCGCCAGATCCGCGGCCAGTTCAGCCGCATTTCCGCCCCCGCACGGGCCGTTCCGAAGCCCCAAA
>JAJTHN010000076.1 GCA_021297895.1 Phycisphaeraceae bacterium
AAGATGTTCAAGATCTCCGGGTGAACGCTCGCGGATGTCCATGCTCGGCCTCCGTACCGAGACAACTATGCCACCGATTCACCCCGGCGCAACCCGATCATGCGCCGTACGCGCACGAGATTCGACGGCGATCCGTATGAGGTGATGCCTCGCGGAAATGGCCGACTTTTCAATTGTTGCGATGCCCTTGCGAGCGATTCGGTTGACATCAAGCGGCCCTGCAGCGAGGCGACCGGTCTGTTGGATGCCGAAGGCTCCCGATTCCCGAGTGCGTCTGATTCTGAGCTCGGTCCGGAAGGTTCACGTACCGACCGAGCCTGGTGCCCAAGCCCGCGAGGACGTCACGGGCAGCCGGCGAAGAAGTAGGCGAAGAACGCAGTAAAGTCGCCGTTGTCGACGACGCCGTCGGCGCCTCCGCCCTCGACCGTGGTCTCGCCGTCGGTGTTGGCGATATCGGAAACGAGCCGGGCGGGGTCGGTGTCCGCGAGGAAGAAGGCCGAGAAGAAGGCCGTGAAGTCGCCGTTATCGATCGTGTTGTCGGGGCCGCCGCCGGTGAGCGTCGTTTCGCCATCGGTATTGGCGATGTCGGCGGGCGAGCACGACGCCGGCGGCGTGAACGGCGCGCCGAAGAGCGTCATCGTGAACTGCGCGATCTGCGTGACGGGGTTCGGACCGAAGGCAAAGAGCGACCAGTTGCTCCCGTTGAAGAACGACGCGTTGTTCGTGAAGAAGCCCAGTGTCTGTGCGGTCGCGGTGGAGCACTGGAAGCCGAACGAACCCGCGAAGTTGAAGTTCGCCAGTCGGATCGAGTACCCGACGTTGTTGCACCCGCCGAGCGTGCGCACGTCCGGGAGCGGGACGCTGAGCGTGAACAGCGTCGGCTGGCCCTCAACGGGTGCCTCGGGCAGGACGACGCCGGGGATGGTGATCTGGTAGAGCGACTGGCCCGAGCCGAAGACCAGCCCGGACGGGTCGCCCTCGGTGATCGTCAGGATGATGTCGGTCGTTCCCGCGGTCTGGCTGTTGAACGTCGCCAGACCCAGATCGATCTGGGAGAGGGTAAAGGAGCCGTTGGCGAAGCAGTCGATCCACACCGAGTCGCCGTAGCGGACGGTGTTCGCGTTTCCTGAGTTGAACGGAGTGAAGAAGCCGTTGTCGTTGCTGCTGAAGGTGAGCGGGAACTGAGCGTTGGCTTGGGCCACCGAGCCGAGGAGGCACGCGGCGGCGATCATCGCTGAGAGACGAACCTTGGGCATCGGCAACTCCGGGTAGTGCGAATCTGGGGCGAAAGACACCGCGTTCCGACACGCGTTTGGGCGGCGTTCCGCAGTGAAGATACTCTCGATCATACCGCTCGTACGCGGCCGGGTTTATCGCCGCCGACGCACCGCGGCAAGGCCCAGCATGGCCAGACCCGCAGCCGCGGCCGGGCTCGGAACGGTCAGGGTTGCGACCCAGCTCGCCGCGGAGGTGTCGGCTTGAGAGAACGGACCGAAGGCGTACGTGAAGAAGCCCGAGCCGTTGTTCTGCGAAGCGACCCACGTTGCCGAGCCGACGACCTGCCCCGAGAACAGCGTGCCGTTCTTGAATCCGAAGTTGGCGCCGTAGTTGAAGTTCGCAAAGCCCAGCGACCAGCCAAAGTTGTTGAAGCCGGAGTTCAGGACGACACCGGGCAACGGAATAGTCAGGTCAAAGCCCGCGGCCCCGCCGCCGTTGAGTGACGGCAGCGCCACATCGCGGATAACCGTGGTGTACAGCGTCGCGCCCGAGCCAAAGACGAAGCCCGACGGGTCACCGTCGGTGAACGTGAAGATCAGGTCCGTCGTGCCGGCCGAAACGGGCAGTTGCCCGAAGTTCGCGACCGCCAGGCCAAGGGTGAGATCCTGAACCGCCAGCGCGGGCGAAGAGCCCGTGCCAACCCAGCCCGAGTCGCCGAGCGTGGTGCTGGCGGCGTTGGAGCTGTTGACGGGGGTGAAGATGCCGTTGTCCCAGGTGTTCTGGAACACGACGGTGCTGGCCATGGCCTGACCAGCAAAGGCGCACACGATGGCGGCAGAAGCGATCGCGCTACGAATCATGCTCTCTCTCCTTGCAGCAGGGGAACGTCCGAGGAGTCTGCAGCATACTGATGCGAAGGCAAGGGGCATTCGCTCGGGCCTTATCGCCGCGTTCGGGTCCGTCTGCTGTCACCCGAAGTCGAGCCGGACAACCGCCATGATCGCCGACATTCGGGAGTGAAGATGGGCAAGACACACACCTTTGCGGATACTCCGCCGAGGCGTGGTCTTGTCGCCTCCGATTACGGGCAGCCTTGGAAGAAGAACGCGAAGAACGCCGTGAAGTCGCCGTTATCAACCTGGCCATCCGGCCCGCCGCCGGTCTGCACGGTGTCGCCGTCGGTGTTGGCGATGTCGGCGAGCAGGTGCAGCGGGTCATTCGGCGGAAGGAAGAAGGCCGCGAAGAAGAGCCCGAAGTCGCCGTTGTCGACCGTGCCGTCGGGGATGGGATCGCCGTCGGTGTTGGCGATGTCGGCGGGGCAGGGAGCGGTGCAGGGGACGATCGTCAGAGCCGCGGCCTGGCTTGTGACGCTGTTGCAGGTGTTGGAGATGACGCAGGAATAGGTGCCGACGTCTGCCTGCGTGATGGCGGGGATCGAGAGCAGGTTCGTCGCCGCGGTGGGGTTGTCGAGCACGCTGATCGGAATGCCGTTCCTGCGCCACTGATAGGTGAGCGGACCGGGTCCCGACGCGGCGACGAAGAACTCGGCGGGCTCGTTCTCGCAGGCCGCGACAGGGTCCGGATCCATCGAGATGGTCGGCGCGGTGCCGGTGACCGTGGAGAGGGTCGCGGGGTTGCTGAGCACCGCGGCGCATCCACCGGCGGAGGTCACAACGCAGGTGTAGGTGCCGATGGTGTTGTTGCCGACGCTGGCGATGTTGAGCGTCGGGGTGGCGGCCGAGGGATTCGTCGTCGTGTTGACATCGATGCCGTTGCGTCGCCACTGATAGGTGAACGGGCCGGTTCCGCTCGCGGTGACTGTGAAGGAAGCCGCGGCGCCGCTGCAGCGTGTGAGCGAGGTCGGCT
Source organism: Phycisphaeraceae bacterium (assembly GCA_021297895.1). GTDB lineage: Bacteria > Planctomycetota > Phycisphaerae > Phycisphaerales > UBA1924 > JAJTHN01. The sequence goes on from JAJTHN010000076.1 coordinate 3,085, forward strand.
GGCCGGTGATCGTCACCGAGGCGTTGCCGTAGTCGTAGCGGGCGAAGCCGAACGCGGGGATCCCGCCAGCGGTCGTGAAGGTGCCCTGGAGGTAGATCCGGTTGCCGGGGGCCATGGTCATCGATACGACCGAGCTATTTGTGCCTGTGTTGAGCCCGGCCCACTGCACGCCGTTCCAGCGCGCGATGGAGTTCTGTACCGAGCCCTGGGTCTGATTGAACGAGCCCGCCGCGAAGAGTGACCCATCGGGACCGACGCGGAGTTCATAGACCGTCTGGAAGAACATCCCGCCGCCCAGGGGCTCCCATGTCGAGCCTGTCCAGCGGGCCATGCCGCCGCTGCCGGAGAAGTTCAATGGCGCGATGATCGTGCCATCGGGCAGCACCGCGGCGGTGTACACCGTGTTGATCGACCCGCCGCCCATGGCCGACCACGATGTGCCGTTCCAGCGGGCGATGCGGTTGACGATGACGCTGCCGGCCTGGGTGAATGAGCCCGTGGCCAGGATGTCGCCGTTCGGCAGCCGCAGGAGGCCGAGTACGGCGCCGTTGAGGCCCGGGCCCAGGGCCGACCAGGATGTTCCATCCCAGCGTGCGATGTTGTTGACCGGCAGGCCGCCGACGCCCGATGGCCCGCCGCCGGCGACGCTGAAGGTGCCGCCGATGATGAACTCGGTGCTCGACAGCGGCAGGATCACTCTGGGTTGGCCCGATACCCCGCCGCCGCTGACGCCCCCGCCCACCTCCGACCAGGCCAAGCCGTCGAAGCGTGCCAGGCGATTGGCCGGGACACCGCTCATTTCCTAGAACGTGCCGCACACGATCAAGTCGCCGTTGGGCATGGCGCCGATGCCGGTGACGTCTGCCAGCGGGTTGACCGTACCCAGGCCGGACCACGTGCCCAGCCAGGGGTCGAAGACCGCCAGCCCGCCCGTCGGGTACCCGGGGGCACCGCCGAAGGTCGTGCCCGCGACGATCTTTGTCGCCTCCGGGCCGGGGCCATCGGGATCCCAGGCCTCGAACGCGAACGTGCCGGGCAAGGAACCGCCGAGTTGCGGCAGCGAGATCCCACCGCCATTGGCGATCCACGAACCTCACTGGGCGTGCGCGTGATGGGGGGTGCAGAGGGTTGCGAGCGCGAGCGTGATGATCGCCGAACGCACGAATGCCGGATGTGCCATGGAACCTCCCGGAGGACTCGCCGCGTGCCCGTGCCGACCGAGCAAGCTACACGCAGGCATCACCCCTTCAAGCGGAAAGCCGCGCCATGGCCTGCCAGAACATCCGAATCACCCGTTGCCCCGGGGCGCGGCGGCGGGCGGCGCGGCGGGCGGGGGCGATCAGGCGTAGATGTAGGTGATCGGCGCATCGACCTCCGGGTGCAGCGAGGCGTGCACCGGGCAGGTGTGGCCGATGCGCTCCAGGCGCTCGCGGAAGTCGGCGGGGATCGAGGCGGGCAGGCGCACCACCACGGGCAGGCGGGCGATGCGGCGGGGTGCGGGGGGCGTGCTCATGTGCTTCTCGACGCTCGCGGTGGCGCCGGCGATGCTCACGCCGTGGCGCTCGGCGAACATGCCGATGGTCGTCAGGATGCACGAGGCCAGGCCCGCGGCGACCAGGTCGGTCGGCGAGAAGGCCGAGGCATCGCCGCCGATGTCCCGCGGCGCATCGGTGCGGAGCGTGGGGCCTTCTGGGTGCGAGAGGTCGCACTTCTTGTTCCCGGCGTAGGCGGTGGAGATGGTGACCATGGCCAATGGTAGAGGCGGACGCAGGGGGAGCGTTGCTCAAGCGCACCTCACGCGAAGCGCCCCGGCGGCAACACGGGCCGGGGTGTGCTTCTCGCTCGGGCCGGCATCACTTCCGCGTGTCGTGCACCCGGATGCTTTCGGGCGTGACCGTCACGATGCAGCCCGCGACCCGACCAAGATCGAAACTCGCCAGAAGACTCCGCGTGAGTTCGACGTACGCCTTGCGGCTCTCTCGCCACGGGCGCATCAGGACGATTCCAAGACCCTGCGTGTTGACCAGACGCCTGGCATCCGCGAAGCCCGCATCCGCCGTCACGAGCGACCGCCCCTCGGCGACAATCGCCGGCCAAAGCCGATCGTCGTGCCAGCCAACCATCGACTGCTCGAGCACGGTTTTCGCGTCATGCCCCGCGGCCAGCAGCAGGGATGCCACCTCCGCGGGGAGGTCTTCATCAACCTTGAATCGAGCGCCCGGCACCGCGCTCACGAGGCCCTTCTGTTGGGGTGGACCGCATACCCCCGAACAGCCTCGGCCGCGTACCGCAGGGCTGCCCGGATGTCCTCGGCCTTGAGTTGCGGATAGCTCGCGATGATCTCGGCGGGGGTGTCGCCGTCGGCGATGCTGCCGACGATGACGCTGATCGCCACGCGCGTGCCGGCGATGCACGGCTCGCCGTGGTGAATCGTCGGGTCGAACGCCACACGATCGCTCCAGCGTTCTTCCGATTGCGCGGGCTCTGGTGTCTGAGACATTGCTCGCTCCGGTTCGGAGGGTGCGACGGGGCTCTCGGCGCGGAAGATCGTAGCGCCGTGCAAGGCCCGCGCGGACTCCGGCCCGGCGGTGCGCGTGCGGCGGCCCCGGGAGCTTTCGGGGCCGCCGCCGCGGATCGTCTCCATCGCGGCCGATCAGGCCGCCAGCCGCTCGCCGTCGCCCTGCGTGATGCTGGCGATGGTCATTCCCGCGGCGCCGGTGCCGAAGCTCACGGTGAACAGGGCCGGGTCGCCGCGCAGCGTCGAGCGCACGGCGGTGACCTGGTAGGTCACCTGCGCCGATCCCGCCGGGAGCGTCTCATCGATGAGCGAACGCACGCCGCTGGCGCCGATGAACGCGAACGCGCCCGCGCCGATGCGGCGCTGGACCTCGTAGATCGTGCCCTGGGTGCCGGGCGGGTTGACGCACTTGAAGCGCAGCTCCAGCGCGCCGGTCTGCAGCAGGCGGACCTCGAAGTCCAAGGGCGTGCCGGGGGGCGGCGTGGTGCCGGGGGTTGCCGGCGGGGGGATCTGCGCCAGCACGTACACGTTGGGGTTGTTGCTGCTCTGGGCGAAGTTGCGGATCTGGTCGATCATGTCCTGCCCGGCCCCCGGCCCGCTGTGCATGGCGCGGACGGCGTTGTGATACGCCCTGGTGGCGGCCTTGGAGGCCTCGCGCGCCGACTCGGCCGCCTCGTAGGCCTTGCGGGCCGCGGCGGTGAGCGTGGAGAGGTTCGTCACCGATGCGGGCTGCAGCCCGATCGCCTGATCGTTCGAGTCCCACGGCCCCAGGTGCGCCTCGTAGAACTCGATCCTGCCCAGTCTGGTTTCCGGCACGATGCCCATGTGTTCCTCCGCGGCCGATGGCCCGCCGATGATGCCCGCCCCGGCGGCCGCGGCCCGACGATCGGGCGCGGCGCTGGGCGCTTGTTGCATGGTGTTGCATCGGCCGGTGGCGGGGGCCGCTTGAGATCCGGGAGAGAAAGCCGGGAAGCGCGGGGTTCTCGGCCCCCGCGGGCGCGTGATCGGACGCTCGGGCGGCCGATGATGCGGGCCGGAGGGCCTGTGCGGGCCGCCGGCGGATGGAATCGGACGTTGCGGGATCGCGCTGCGGCCGTTGATGATGATCATCGAGCCCTTGATGACGACCATCGGGCCTTCGACGACGATCATCGACCCCTTGACGACGATCATCAGGCCTTCGACGACGATCATCGACCCCTTGACGACGATCATCGTGCCTTCGACGACGATCATCGACCCCTTGACGACGACCATCGTGCCTTCGACGACGATCATCGACCCCCCGATGATGACCATCGACCCCCCGGTGATGACCATCGACCCGCCGCCGCGAACGCCGGCGGGGATGAAAAACGCCCCGGCACGGGCCGGGGCGCTCGTGGGGGGCACAGGGATTTTCGCCGCATAGTGCTCGCCCGCGATCGGGCCGCGGGGGTGGTCGACGCAAGCGGCCGCGGCGGCGGGGGAATTGGCCGCCGCGGCTCAGGCCTTGAACGTCGTCTTGAACGCCCGGACCGCATCCTCGAGCTTCTTCTCGACGGCCTTGATGTCGCGCTTCTCGGCCAGCTCATCGCGGACGGCCTTGCCGACGTTCTGCATGTAGCTGAGCAGGCCCGTCTCGAACTCGCGGACCCTGGTCACGGGGATGTCATCCATGAAGCCCTTGCTGCCGGCGAAGATGCTGATGACCTGATCGATGACGTTCATCGGCACGTACTGCGGCTGCTTGAGCAGCTCGACCATGCGGGCGCCGCGGTCGAGCTGGCGCTGCGTGGCCTTGTCCAGTTCCGTACCCAGCTGCGCGAAGGCTTCCAGCTCGCGGTACGCGGCCAGGTCCAGGCGCAGCGAGCCGGCGATCTGCTTCATGGCCTTGATCTGGGCGTTGCCGCCGACGCGCGAGACCGAGATGCCGACGTTCACCGCCGGACGCACGCCGGAGAAGAACAACTCCGGCTCGAGGTAGATCTGGCCGTCGGTGATCGAGATGACGTTCGTGGGGATGTACGCCGACACGTCGCCTTCCTGCGTCTCGATGATGGGCAGGGCCGTCAGCGAGCCGCCGCCGTTCTCATCGCTCAGCTTCGTCGCACGCTCCAGCAGGCGGCTGTGGAGATAGAACACGTCGCCGGGGTACGCCTCGCGGCCGGGCGGACGGCGCAGCAGCAGCGAGAGCTGGCGATAGGCCACGGCCTGCTTGGAAAGGTCGTCGTAGATGCACAGGGCGTGCTTGGGGGCCTTGCCGCCCTTGCTGCCCTGCCACATGAAGTACTCGCCCATCGTGCAGCCCGAGTAGGGGGCGATGTACTGCATGGGGGCCGGGTCCGAGGCCGAAGCGTTCACGACGATGGTGTAGTCCATCGCGCCGTTCTTGCGGAGGGTCTCGACCGTCGAGGCGACGGTGGATTCCTTCTGGCCGACGGCGACGTAGATGCACACGACGGCGTCGGGCGTGCCCCAGTACTGCTTCTGGTTGATGATCGCGTCGATCGCGATGGCGGTCTTGCCGGTCTTGCGGTCGCCGATGATCAGCTCGCGCTGGCCCTTGCCGATCGGGATCATCGAGTCGATGGCCTTGATGCCCGTCTGCAGCGGCTGCGTCACCGGCTGGCGCTCGGCGATGCCCGGGGCGATGATGTCGACCTTGGCCCTTTGCTCGGTCATGATCGCCGGGCCGTCATCCAGCGGCTGGCCCAGCGGGTTGACCACGCGGCCGAGCAGTGCCTCGCCCACGGGCACATCCAGCAGACGGCCCGTGCCCTTGACCACGTCGCCTTCCTTCACGGCCAGATAGTCGCCGTAAATGACCGCGCCCACGGTGTCGAGCTCGAGGTTGAAGACCTGGCCCATGATCACGCCCTTGGCGGTCTGGAACTCCAGCAGCTCGCCGGCCATCGCGTTGCTCAGGCCGTACACCCGGGCGATGCCGTCGCCGACCTCCACCACCTTGCCGACCTGCGACACCTCCAGCGCGGCCGAGTACTGCTCGATTTCCTGACGAATGACCGACGTGATTTCGTCCGTGCGGATCTTCAAGGCGATCTCCAGTTCCAAGGCCCGCGGCGGCGACACGGCTCCAGAAGCCCGTCGCCCCGGGGCGGGTGTGCGTGGGGCGGCCACTTTAGGTCGTCCCATCGCCCCCGGCTAGCCCCGGTCGAGGGATTCACCACGCCGATCCAGCGCGGCGACCGATCGTCGAAGTGGTCGATCGGAGCGCCGCGTGAGGGTCATCGTGCGGTTCGGGCCCGGGAAGGGCGGCCGCGGCGCGGGCCGGATGGGCCGGCGGAAGGCCGCGTGAGAGACGCGCGCGAGCATGTTCGGCATCGCGCACAGTGCCCGCGGGGTGGCCGGAGGCGACGGGCGTACCTACGCTTGGCTCCCTTGCCATTCCGGAGCGGTGTGTCCGCTGCGGGAACGTTCGGCTCACAGTGGGCTTGAGCCCACGAACTTCGAGGTTGACTCCATGTCCAGCACCGGCACGATCACCCAGGTCATCGGCTCCACCTTCGACGCACAGTTCGGCGAGAGCAACCTCCCCGAGATCTACAACGCGCTCAAGGTCGAGGCCGACACGCCCGTCGGTCGCTTGAACCTGACGGGCGAGGTTCAGCAGCACCTCGGCGGCGGCCGCGTTCGCGCCGTCGCCCTGGGCACCACCGACGGCCTCCGCCGCGGGATGTCCTGCGTCGACACCGGCAAGCCGGTCGCGGTTCCGGTCGGCGAGCAGGTGCTCGGCCGCGTGTTCAACCTGCTGGGCGATCCGATCGACAAGGGCGCCGCGATCCCCGCGGGCGTCAAGCGTTCGCCGATCCACAAGGCCCCGCCCGAGTTCAGCCAGCTCAACCCCAAGACCGAAGTCCTCCCGACGGGTATCAAGGTCATCGACCTGCTCTGCCCCTTCGTCCGCGGCGGCAAGATCGGTCTGTTCGGCGGTGCGGGCGTCGGCAAGACCGTCATCATTCAGGAAATCATCGCCCGCGTCGCCCGTAACTTCGGCGGTTACAGCGTGTTCGCCGGCGTCGGCGAGCGCACCCGCGAGGGCAACGACCTCTGGCGCGAAATGAAGGAAGCCGAGTACATCGACGCGACCGGCAAGAAGTGCCACGTTCTGGACAAGGTCGCGATGGTGTTCGGCCAGATGAACGAGCCGCCGGGCTCCCGTCTCCGCGTCGCTCTTTCGGCCCTGACCATGGCCGAGGAGTTCCGCGACGCGTCGGGCAAAGAGACGCTGATGTTCGTGGACAACATCTTCCGCTTCACGCAGGCCGGTTCCGAGGTGTCCGCTCTGCTGGGCCGCATGCCCAGCGCCGTCGGTTACCAGCCCACGCTGAGCACGGAAATGGGTGAGCTCCAGGAGCGAATCACCTCGACGGCCAAGGGCGCCATCACCTCGGTGCAGGCCATCTACGTCCCCGCCGACGACTACACCGACCCCGCCCCGGCCACCGCCTTCGCCCACCTTGACGCGTCGGTCGTTTTCCAGCGCGGCATCGCCGAGAAGGGCATCTTCCCTGCCGTCGACCCGCTGGGCTCCTCCAGCCGAATCCTGTCGGCGGACATCGTCGGCGAGCGTCACTATCGCGTCAGCCGTCGCGTGCAGATCATCCTGCAGCGCTACAAGGACCTGCAGGACATCATCGCGATTCTCGGCGTCGACGAACTGAGCGAAGAGGACAAGCAGACCGTCAGCCGCGCCCGCAAGATCGAGCGATTCCTCAGCCAGCCGTTCTACGTCGCCGAAGTCTTCACAGGCTTCCCCGGCGTCACGACGAGCCTCGATGAGAGCCTCGACTCGTTCGAGCGTCTGTGCAACGGCGAGGGCGACGATCTGCCTGAGTCGGCGTTCATGTACGTCGGCACGCTCGATGACGCCCGCAAGAAGGCCGAAAAGATGCGCGCCGGGTGATTCTCGCGGCCCCAATCAATGTCCGTCTCCGACGCCGACCCTCCGGTCGGCGTCGGTCATTTCCGGGGCCGCGAGCCTCGGAACTCGGCATAAACTTCAGCGATGCTGACCATCGGCGGCACAACACTGGCCACGCCCCTGCTGCTCGCGCCGATCGCGGGGTACTGCGATCTGGCGTTCCGGCTGGTCTGTCGGTCGATTGTCGATGTCGATGGCAAGGGCCTTGGGCTGGCGTGCACGGATCTGCTCAGCCCGCAGGGTTTGCTTCGTGGAACGGCGTCGTCGCTGGATCTTGCGCGCACGAACGATCAGGACAAGCCCGTCGGCATGCAGCTTTACGGCGGGCTGCCCGAGGTCATGGCCGAGGGCGCGATCTGGGCCGCGGAGCACGGTGCGACGATCGTCGACATCAACATGGGTTGCCCGGTCGATAAGGTCACCAAGAAGGATGGCGGCAGCAAGCTGCTGTGCATTCCGGACATCGCGGTGCAGATCGTCCGGGCGTGCCGGCGAGCGCTGGAGCCGTACGGGCTGCCGTTGACATGCAAGATGCGATTGGGGTGGTTCGATGATCAGCCGGTGGCCGAGTGGCTCGCGCCGCGGCTGATCGACGCGGGCGCGCAGGCGATCACGATCCACGGCCGGACGACGGTGCAGAAGTTCATGGGTACGGTGCGTCACGAGGGCATCGCGCGCGTTGTAGAGGCGGTGGGCAGGCACTGCAAGGGCCCGGGGGTGAGCGTTCCGGTGATCGGAAACGGTGACGTTCGCGAGCCGCAGGACGCGGTGGAGATGATGAGGCGGACGGGGTGCGCGGCGGTGATGATCGGCCGCGGGGCGCTGAGCACGCCCTGGCTGTTCCGCGACTGCTGGAGCCTGATGAACGGGCGCGGGGTGCCTCCGGAGCCGACGACCCGTGAGAAGATCGACATCATGCACCGGTACTTCGACCTGATGCTGGAGTTCCGGGGTGAGCCGTATGCGATGACGCAGATCCGCCGGCGGATCAGTTGGTTCGGCAAGCGGCTGGGGCGGGAGCTCGACGAGAAGGGCCGTCCGATGGGCTGCCGGGCGCTGCGCGAGGCCGTCCGTGAGGCTGGATCACCGGCCGAGGTGCGGGAGCACTTCGAGGTGTTCGCGGCGGGAGGTCTGCGCGGTGCGGAGGTTGAGGGTGGACGGGAAGTGGCCGCGGAGTAGGGGGGTGATGACGCGCAGTCGGGTGCGGTTCGGGGGCTTGACGGGTCGCGCGGCCGGCCGAACTGCGGCCGGGAACAGCCCGCGAGGTATACTTCGCGTCTGCGATGGTCGAAGTTGATGGAACGTCAGCGCGCGGCGCTGGCGAACATCGGCATGGGCCGATAATTGGTCGAGCAATCCAATCTCCGACCCTGCGACGGCGTGTCGTGCGGGCGGGCTGAATTCCGGAGCGATGTCCATGAATTTCGTCAAGTCGTCGTCGGCTGGGGTGGCAATGGGTGTAGTCATGATCGCGGCGTTCGCCGGACTTGCGTCCTCGGCGATGGGCCAGGGTGCGGTTCCAGCGCCGACCCCCGCGGCCAAGCCGCAGATCCCGACGATCCAGCCGCAGGTCATTCCGACCGGCGCGGACGCCAAGTCCCTCGCGGCGGGCCAGCAGGTGCCGACGCCGACGATCCCTGCCGGGTGCGGGCTTACTTTCGACACGATGATGCACAACTTCGGGAAGATCGACGACACGACTCCCGTGAGCCACTCGTACAAGGTCAAGAACACCAGCGACAAGCGGATCAGCTTCACGAGCGTCAAGGCCTCGTGCGGCTGCACGGTGCCCAAGGCTCCGCAGTTCCTCGAGCCCGGACAAGAAGGGACGATCGACATCACGTTCAACCCCGCGGGTCGGAACGGGCGCGAGCTCAAGACGGTGACGATCATCACCGATGACCCGACGTGTGGAACGCTGACGCTCCACGCCGAGAGCACCGTGCTCAAGCGCGTGGTGGTGGAGCCCGTCGCGGTGTGGATGGGTGAGATCCCGTTCGGCAACCCGGGCGTGCAAGAACTGTCGATCACGGGGCGGGCCGAGAACTTCGCGATCCAGCAGATCTCGCTGGACAACAAGAACCTCAAGCTGGAGGAGATCGCCAAGGACCAGGTCGAGCTGGACGGCGGCACCGGCATTCGCTACCGCTATCGCGTCAGCGCCCCGGCGACACTTCCCATCGGGCGTTTCAACGGCGTGGTCAGCGTCATCACCAACGACTCTCGCAGCCCGTCGACGAGCGTGGTGATCAACGGCGAGGTCGCGGGCAACATCCGACTGAACCCGGAGCGGTTCAGCGTGATGATGCGCGGCCCGGCCCAGCCGATTCGTGCCGAGGCGCAGCTCCAGTCGCGGATCAATCAGCCGATCAAGATCCTTGGTGTGGAGCTTGTCGACGTCCCTGCGGAGATGCGTGCGGTCGTTGATGTTCAGCCGATCGCACCGGGCAGCCGAACGGGCTGGCGCATCGTGCTCTCGGGCACCGCCCCGAGCGATGTCGCGATGATCCGCGGCAACGTCGTGGTCAAGACGGATCAGCCCAACCAGACCGAACTTCGGATGCCGATCAGCGGGTGGATGCCGCCGAACCTCGGCGCGCAGACGGTGCAGCCGGTTCCGGGCCAGCCGCTGCCCGGTGGCACGGTTCGCCCGATCAACCCGCCCAAGCCGGGGCAGTGATCGAGCATCGCGCGGGGCCTCAAGAGTGAGGGAGGAGTCATGGGTTGTCCGCTGGCCAAACCGGTGTTCCTGCAAGCGCTGTGTGTTGGTGCGATCGGCGTGGGTGCGGGAATGGTGCACTCGATGGTCACGTCGAACCCGGTGAAGTTCGGGCTCGATGGGGGCGTGGGCATCCAGTTCCCAACGCCCGTGCCGGGTCCCATCGGCGCTGATGCTGCGGGATCGGCGGTCTTGCCTCAAGCCGCGACGGGCGAGTCGGCGGCGCCCGCTCCGGCGACGTCGATCAAGCACCCGCAGCAGCGGCCGACGGGTGGGGCGCAGATGGTCGATCTGGCGACGCTGACCTCGTTGATTCAGTCGGGCGACGCGCAGTTGGTCGATGCCCGCTCGGCCGCGGAGTTCGCGACCGGACATATCGCCTCGGCCGTGCAGATCGCGTTCGAGGACATCCATGGGCGCAATCCGCCCGCGATCGATCTGCTCGACCGCTCGCGGAACGTGATCGTGTACTGTGGCGGCGGGTCGTGCGATGCGTCGATCCTCGTGGCCCAGCAGTTGGTGGCACGCGGCTTCTCGAAGATCGCGGTGTTCAAGGACGGGATTGAAGGCTGGAAGGCCGCGGGTTTGCCGCTGGTGGGTCTGGACGGCCAGCCGATCACGCGGCCGGGTGATGGTGGGGGTGGCCAGTGAGCGAGACCCAGACTGCTGCCACCACGGGTGCGGCGTGCGCGACGCCGTTTGCCGCCACGGTTCCCGGCAGCGTGCTGATGCTCGGGTTGCGGGCGGGGCTCGGCACGCTGTTCGTGCTCTCGGGTGCGATCAAGGTGGATCTGGCTTCACTGGCCTCGGTGCCATCGAGTACGCCGACGGCGTTTGCGATGGCGATCAGCAAGTTCGAGATGGGCCTGTCCGAACCGACGATCACGTTCATGGCGTGGACGATCCCATGGGTGGAGATCGTCGCAGGGCTGGCGCTGCTGCTGGGCGTGATGACACGCGGGGCCGCGATGATCATCGCCGGGCTGATGGTCGCGTTTTCGGTCGGCATCGCGTCGGTGATCGCCCGGGACATCAGCACCACCTGCTCGTGCTTCGGGTCGATTCGGCTCATCTGTCCGACCGAGGTCGGCCCGTGCCACATTGTGCGGAACGTCGGGTTCGCCCTCGTCGCGGCGGCGATCTGGGCTCTCGGCCCCGGTCGGCTTTCGATCGAGCACGTGCTGCGGCCACGAGCGTAGACGGTTTCTGTTTGGATCTGTCGAGTGCGGACGCCGCGGGCCGGTTCGCTGGACCGGGGCGAGGGTGGGCACTATCATCCTGACCACTTTCCGAACCGTCGCCCGTGGGCATGGACGTTCCATCTGCGCACGGGCACAACCCCCAGGACGGATCGACACTTATGACCCAGTTCGCTCGTTTCGGCCAGAACACCAAGATCAAGGTCGCCAAGAAGTCCGCCGCCGGCAAGATCTACGTCGACTACAAGGACGTGGAGAAGCTGCGTCGGATGATGTCGCCCAACGGCAAGATCCACGGGCGCAAGCGTCTGATGACCAGCGCCGCCGAGCAGCGCATGATCGCCGCGGCGATTAAGCGTGCGCGGTACATGGGCCTGCTGCCGTACACGTCCGCGACGCTCTGAGTCGGCGGCCCGAAAGGGCAGGTAGACGATGCATCCATCTGTACAGGTACCCGGCGACCGCCGTGGTCTGCGCGAGCGGTTCGTCCGCGTGGTTTCGTCGTTCGGCGTCTCGACGCCCGGCGATGAAGCGATGATGCGGCGATATGTCGATGCGTGGTGGGAGATCTTCGGCGATCACGCGGCGAGCGCAATGCCGCTGCGAGGACGGACGTCTTGGGTGGGCTTCTATCTTCGGGACGCGATGGCCCGCGACGGCTCGGGCCAGGAACTTGTCCTCGGGCCGCGGCGCGACAAGCCGGCGTGCTCTCCGATCGGTCTGCATGGTGCGTGCGGGCAGAGTTTCGTCCGGCGGTCGCTGCTGGTGGTCGAGGATGTCAAGCGACTCGGTGCGGGGTACATCGCGTGCGACCCGCGCGATCAGGCGGAACTGGTCGTGGCGTGCTTCAGGTCGGACGGCACGTGCTGGGGTGTGCTTGATGTGGACTCGTTCGATGTAGGCGCGTTCGATCGCCAGGACGCCGCGATGGCGCTTCGCACGCTGCGAATGTGCGGGCTCTCGGGGCATCGGGACGACGCGGCGATGCAGATCGAAGTGATCTGAAGTCGTCTCACTCCACAGCCCCTGCGGTCGCCGGCTTAGTCCCCATGGCGCTGGCGCAGCTTCGCGCTCAATCGCACCAGCAGCGCAACGCGCTCGAATTCATCGGACCAGTCCTGAATCGTCGCGGCGAGTTCGTCGGCATCGAGCGGCGCGCCCGGCATCGGGCACGATGGACCGAGGGACTTGGCGGCGACGGCTCGGTACCGCGTGAGGGTGCGGTCGCCCAGGAGGGAGATGAAGTCGAAGTCCTCGTTCATGAAGATCGCGGCGGGGACCCGGTGTCCGCCGCAGATCTTGAAGTGCTCGGCGAAGTCCATGTTGGCGTCGCGCTCGATGAATCGAACGTCGAAGCCCGCGGCGGTGGGTTCGCTCGGGGTCAGAACCGGGTGTGCCTCCGCGAAGCGGGCGAGGATCGGGCACTGCTGCACGCAGTCGCCGCACCATGTCCCGGAGATGACCAGGACATTCACGCGGCGAACGCTGGCCCTGGCCATGGCGATCTGTGCGGGCGTGAGACGAACACCGTCGGCGAAGGAGCGCCATCGTGGCCACTCGTGCGGTTGGCAGAGCTTGAGGTACTCCTCAAACGGAAGAGCCTGAGCGAACTTCTCACGCAGCACGTTGTTGGTCACCATGCACGAGCATACGCGCCGCGACACGGAGATTTGCTACGCTCTGCGCATGATCGAACTCTCGGGCAAACGCGTCACGGTCATGGGGCTGGGTCGCTTCGGCGGTGGGGCGGGCGTTTCGCGGTGGCTGTGTCAACAGGGCGCGCGGGTCGTGATCACGGACATGAAGACCGAGGAACAGCTCGGCGATGCGGTGGGCGATGTCGCGGATCTTGTTGCCGACGGAAGCGCAACGCTGCGGCTGGGCCGCCACGATCGGAGCGACTTTACTGCCACAGACCTTGTGATCGCCAACCCAGCGGTGCCGATGCCATGGAGCAATGAGTTCCTGTTGGCCGCGGCGGAGGCCGGCGTCGCGATTAACACGGAAGTGGGGCTGCTGATCGAGCGGCTCCCATCGCGAGAGCGCGTGATCGGCATCACCGGAACGGTGGGCAAGAGCACGACGACCGCGATGGCGGTGCACGCGATCCGTGCGCTGGGCCTGCTGGCGGTGGTGGGGGGCAACCTCGGCGGTTCGCTTCTCGGCGAGCTCGCGGCCATCACGCCGGAGACGCGCGTTGTGCTTGAATTGTCCAGCGCGATGCTGTACTGGATCGAGCGTGTGCAGAAGTGGTCACCCCATGTTGCGGTGGTGACGAACTTCAGCGAGAACCACGGCGATTGGCATGGGCACATCGAGCACTATCGCCGGAGCAAGCAGGCGCTGCTGGCGAATCAGGGTCCGGGCGATATCGCCGTGCTCGGGCCGGGCGTGGGCGCGTGGGCGGACCAGGTGCGGGCGATCACGGGCCGCGGGCCGGGTCGCGTCGTGGGGATGGAGTCGCCGCGGTTCGACGGTTCCCTCGCGGTGCCGGGGCGGCACAATCGCGTGAACGCAGCGATGGCGATCGCGGGGGTATCCGCGCTGGAGCCGGACGCGAAGGCCGGCGACATCGCGCGGGCCATGGCGACGTTTCCGGGGCTGTCGCACCGGCTCGCCCTCGCACACGAGCACGCAGGACGTAGGTTCTACAACGACAGCAAGTGCACCACTCCCGATGCGCTGATGATGGCGCTCGCGGCGCTGAGCGAGGAGTCGCCGGGTGACTTCTCGAAAATCCACCTGATCGTCGGCGGGTACGACAAGCACGCGGATCTGTCATCGGTCGCGGCGCTGGCGACACGGGTGGCCGGATTGTATTGCATCGGCATGACCGGTCCGTCGATCGCACAGGCCGCGCGGGCTCTCGCCGGGCCGGGCGCGCACGGGGCCATCTTCGAGGGGCCGGGACTGGCGGCAGTCGTGCCTCTGGCGATCGGGCGAATGCGGAGTGGGGACTCGCTGCTGCTCTCCCCAGCGTGTGCATCGTGGGATCAGTACCCCAACTATGAGCATCGGGGCGAGCACTTTTGCGCGCTCGTGCGCGAGCACGCCGGTGCTCTGTCAACTTCGGAGCGTTGATTGATGCGTTGTGTGGCACTTGTGACTTTGGCAGTGTTGTCGTTCATCGCGATCACGTTCGGGCTCGCCGGATGTGCGTCACGGTGCGGGTCAACGATCGTGTCGCTGCCGCGAAGCAGCCCGGCGCCCGTGCCCGAGTCGCGGGATTTCTCGCGGCGCGGCATCGAGTTGTTTCCCGGGGTGTTCGTCGATCGAGCCGAGCGGACCGTCGAGTTCGATGCGGCGGTCATCGCGGATGTCTCCTTCGCCGAAACGCCGCGGGTGTATCTCGAGACCCTCGTGTGCACGCCGATGACACGCGAGCACGAAGCGCTGCTGATCACCCGCGTTGAGGCCACGCACATCCACGCGGCGTTGCTCGCCCTCGGGCTTGAGCCCGGGCAGCCCGGGAGAGTGGAATGGGACGGCAGCGTCGTGCGGACGATTCCGCCGACGGGTCCGCTGATTGACGTTCGGTTTATCGTGAACGACGCAACGAATCCGGGTTCGCCGCCGCGGGTTTACGAGCCCGCCGATTGGATCGTCAGCACGCGCGAGCCCGCGCCGGGTGCTGCGCCCGAGCGGCCCGCGCGCCAGGGCGCGACGCGAGCGGCTGGTACGGACAAGTCAAACGCGGCTACGCCCGGATCGTTCGTCTTCGCCGGTTCACGCACGCGTACCGCCACAGTTCCCGGTGCCGACGGGACCACCACCCGCGTTCAGGTCTACGCGGCCCAGGCCGAAGGAACTGTCGTCGGCTTTGCGATGTTCTCCAGCGAACTCATCGCGTTTGTCGACGGCTTCAGCCCCGACTCGAATGTGCGTGCTCCGGAGTGGATCGTCGACACGTCGCGCGTGCCGCCGTTCGGAACGCCGGTGCGAGTGCGGCTCCAGCCGATCGTGAAAGCTGGTGCGGCCGTCGGCGCGGCGGTCGAAAGTCGCTAGGCCGGAACGGGGCGAGCGGTGCCGGCGCCCATCGCCGCTGTGACCCGGGAGGGGTACAATCTCATCCGCTGCGGGCGTAGTTCAGCGGTAGAACGTCAGCTTCCCAAGCTGAATGTCGGGAGTTCGATCCTCCTCGCCCGCTTTAGCAGACCCTAGTTTCCTCGACTGGATCTGCGAGGCCCTGCTCGGGCCGCTGCCACTGAACAGCATTGAGCGCAACGCCGACCCAAGCCCCCGGCCGCTAACCGGGGGCTCGGCGTTTTTGGGCTCAGTCAGGTGGTGCGGGGTGCAAGAAAATCAAGGGGTACCTCTGGGTTTGATGTGTACCGGCTGTGGAAAAGGGCAAGGGGTATCGACTCCCGGCCTATCCATCGGCTCGAATGTGGGGCGGGTTGAGCCGGATCTGGGCCTGCGTGTGTAGGTCACCAACGGCGGGTTATCGGTGGAGAGGCTTCATGGCTCGCTGGAACGTCGAAGTGATCAGCCCGAGCACCGGCGCTCAGCGTCTCGTGGAAGTCAGGGCTGCCTCGTCCGATGAGGCTCGGACCATCGCCTCGGACATGCAGATCGGCGTTGTCGGGACGGCGGTGCGGCTGCCCGACCTCCCGCCCACAGACGAGCAGATGGCGGCGGTGCTGGATCGGTTGACGATGATCGAAGCCGCGGCGATGAGAATCGCGAAGTCCCGATTGGTTGAGCGGCCGCGTCGGTCTGTCGCGTGGGGGATCGTTCTCGGCGTTCTGTTCTTGATGCTGATCTGGCTCGTGTTGCTGCTGAGCGTGGTGGCACTGAATGCGATCTTTGCAGTATCGCTGATGAACGAGTTGACGAAGCGAGCTCAGACGAATCCCGCTCCTGCGCCGAGTTCGATCTTGTCCACGCCCCGGGAGCCTGGGCGTCTCTCTCGATGAATGGAGTTCTGTCGTGCCCGATTGGAAGATCGAAGTCATCAGCCCGCGGGATGGAACAATCTCGCACGTGGAGGTCAAGGCTCCGACTGCGGAGGTCGCGCGTCAGGCTGTTGCGCTCACGGGTGCTGGAGTCGTCGGCGCGGCGACGCTTATCCGCCTGGATGCCGATCCGGTAGTCGTCACGGCTGCGCGTCCCGACGATCAGCCCGAGCGGGAGCTCGCGGACCTGCGGCCGTCGGTGCTGCTGATGGTGCCTCCCGTGTTTGGCCTGTGCGCCTGGTCGTCGCTCACGTACTTGCTCATCGCGATGGTGCCCGGACCGATGGAGGCGCTGCTCGCGCTTGTCGCCGGCTGCATGGCCTTCTGGTCGATCGTTCGCGTGCTGGACTGTGCGATGTACATTCATCGCACGCGACTCGTGCTCACAAGCCAGAGGGTGATTGCCCGCGGCGGCACGCTCTTTACAACGAAGCGCATGGAGTCTCCGCTCCGGTCTGTGGAGACGATCGGCACGGCGAACACGCTGTGGGGAAGCGTGCTGGGTCTCTGGACCGTCGGCGTGTCATTCAACGGCGGCACTCGGACGCAGATCCGCGGCGTCGCCGAGGCTCCCGTGGTTGTTGAGAAGCTCAATCGAGCCATCGAGCAGCAGCGACGGCGCTGAGCGTCAGTTCCCTTTACGGACTCCCAGACATGCCCGATCTAGAAACGAAGCGCAAGCCCCGTGTCCGCATGACCCAGGTGCAGGCCGCGACCCCCGCGGGCAGGAAGCTCGTTGAGTCGATTCTCCAAGCGTGCCATGACGGGCAGATCGAGTACCGCGAGGCCGAACAGGTCTTCACGTGTCTGGCGGCGGTCGGCGAATCGATCCCCGCGGCTGGATACCTGCGCGTCATCCTGATGGAGTCGCTCGAGGATGGCTCGATCGACGAGCACGATGCCTATCGCCTCAAGCAGGCCTTCATCGACGTCGTTCCGCGCGAGGTTAAGCCGGTCATCGAGACCCACCTGCAGGGGATCGGGCTTCCGGCTCCCGAGGTGGTGTCGCACATCGACCAGCCTCCGTGGTGGTCGGACCCGATGACTGGCAAGCAGGCGCAGTTCATCGCCAGCCTGGGCGGCGTCGTGCGTGGCGACATGACCAAGGGCCAGGCGAGCCTCCTGATCGATCAGTTGCTCAATCGCCAACCGCCGACGCCGCGGCAGATCATGCTCCTTCGCTTCTTCAATCGCCTCGACCTAGCGGACTCTTCGCGCGAAGAGATCAGCGGGTTCGTCGCGGAGCTCACCCGCTCCGATCCCGAAGCGATGTTGTACTGGGATCGGTTCAAGGCCCAGACTCAGCAACCCAAGGGATGCCGCGATCCGCTGGTCGTGCCGATCGGCGCGTACGCGAAGATGAAGGCGGGAAAGACCTTCACGCCCAGCATCGCTGGATCGAACGGATCTCGGCGGCGAATCGTCGCTTTGATCATCGCTCTGATCGCCTTCATCGTCGCCTCAGCGCTCGTTCAGACGCTGCTGGGGGCGTAAGGCGATCACCCTTGCTGACAACCGGGTTATTTGGATATTCACTCCACTCATCTAGGGGCAACTGAAATCCGAACAAGCAGTGGAACCACTGGTTGTGAGCAGGCTGGCGTTGTCAATGGCCTGGGGACGCCCGATACTTCATCGTGCTGAATGCACGCGGCGAATTGGGTTTGCTTGATCCGCCGCCCTGAACCCGGAAAGGGAATACCGATGTCCGTGCTTGTTCGCGCCAATGTTCGCCTCTTGGAGAGCCCCAAGGTTCTCGAGGCCCATCTTTTTGACCTCGGATTGACGATCTCGGCTCCGGACGACGCGTCCTTGGTCTCTGAGATCCGCGCGGCGCTCATCGGGCACTACATCATTGCCAATCGCGAGAGTCGCGTTCCGTTTGCCGATATGGTTTGCAGCCCGGGCTTTGCTGACGAGGAGCTGTACAACCGGACCCACGTGCTTAAGGGCACGAACGCTCGACGACTCGATCTGCCTTCCGACGTTCGAGAGGCGTTGTCCAAGGCTCTTGGCCTCGTCAATCGAAACGGGACGCATCCGGCTGATTCTGTTCGCCTCGTGGTGGCCGCGTGAGTCAGGTTTCTGGCGAGCCTTGGCTTGCTCGAGATGGGTTGCCGCCAATGACTGGCGAGCACCTTGTTGAGTATCTGCGCGCGAGTGGCGCTGTGATCGAGGTAGTTGTGCACGAGGCCGCAAGGGGTCTTGAGAGACCTCTTTTCATTGCGACGCTCAACGGCCGCTCGATTCCACTGCCGCTGTTTCGCGACCGTCCAATATCTCCGCGGCATGCCCGGGATCTGTGTCAGCGGCTCGGACTACCGGTGCCCTCGAACTGGGCAGTTGTGATGTGACTGGCGATCGGATCTGTGCCTGTCATTTCCCGAGGGCCTTACGCCTACATCGCCGTCGCACGAAGGTGCCTATGGCGATGCAGTTTCCGCCGGCACACCCGAAGCCATCGGTCTAGGTTCGTCGCGGCCCACCATGCGACGCGCACGGCCCGCTTTGCCTGCACGATGCACCCGCACCCCGGAACCTTCGGGGCTCTCACCGTGCTGATGCTGCCCTTGCTCCACAGCTCGAGGCGCTGCCACATCGGCGCGCCGTGAGTCTTCACGCGGATGTTCAGCCGCCCGATCGTGATCGGCGTGTGGACGATGCCCTTGGCATCCGGATGGCGGCCCTCGGGGCAAGGCAGGCCGTAGACCGTGTGCTCGTCCACCGTGTACCCCGACCGCGAGCACACGCCGGCATCGGCGTGCTCGCCGGTCTGCCGCATGTTCGGGCACGCCGCGCAGAT
>JAJTHN010000025.1 GCA_021297895.1 Phycisphaeraceae bacterium
AGAACGGCGGGCGGACGTGGGGCGGAAAGGGGGCGGGACGGGGGTGAGACGGGGCGCGGAGGGGGCGGAAGAACTCCCTCCGGCTCGAAGACTCGCCACCTCCCCCGTTGGGAAACGGGGGAGGAGCTTTGGGACTGAATCACTCTGCCACTGTGCCACTGTGCCACTGTGCCACTGTGCCACTCCCCCCGCCGCCCCCTCCGCCTCGAGGACTCGCCCCCCCCGCACCTCCCCCGCCGAGCGGGGGAGGATCTTTCGGATTTGACCATTTGGTCACTCGGCCACTCGGCCGCGCTCAACCCTTGAGCTTGCGCTCGAGCCAGTGGATGTCCACCCCGCCCTTGCGGACCTCGGGGTCGTTCATCAGTTGCAGGTGCAGCGGGATCGTCGTCTTGATCGGTTCGACCTTGAACTCGCGCAGCGCACGGGCCGTGCGCGTCATGCAGTGGTCGCGGTCGACATCGTGCACGATCAGTTTGGCGATCATCGAGTCGTACCACTTGGGCACGACGTACCCCTGCACCACGTGCGTGTCCATCCGCACGCCAGGGCCGCCCGGCGGCTGCCAGACGTTCACCGGGCCCGGCTGCGGCATGAAGCCCTTGCTCGGGTCCTCCGCGTTGATGCGGCATTCGATCGCGTGGCCGTGCACGCCGATCTGGTCCTGCGTGTACGGCAGCTTCTCCCCCGCCGCCACGCGGATCATCGTCTTGACGATGTCCACGCCCGTGATCATCTCCGTCACCGGGTGCTCGACCTGCACCCGCGTGTTGACCTCGAGCATGTAGAAGTTCTTCTTCTCGTCCATCAGGAACTCGCACGTGGCGGCCCCGTGGTACTTGGCCAGCTTGATCAGGTTCACCGCCGCCTCGGCCACCGGGCGGATCTTCTCGCGGCTCAGGCCCGGGCTCGGCGCCTCCTCGATGAGCTTCTGGTGCCGGCGCTGGATCGAGCAGTTGCGCTCCCACAGGTGGATCGCGTTGCCGAACTTGTCGCCGATGACCTGGATCTCCACGTGCTGGGCGTGCTCGAGGTACTTCTCGATGAACACCGCGCCGTTGCCGAAGGCCGCCAGGGCCTCGGTGCTGGCGGCCTTGAGGTTGGCCAGCAGCTCGGTCTCGTTGCGGCAGATGCGCATGCCGCGACCGCCGCCGCCGGCGCTGGCCTTGATGATCACCGGGTAGCCGATCTGCGCGGCGATCTTCACCGCCTCGGCCTCCTCCTCGATCGCGTCCGGCGAGCCGGGGAACACCGGCACCCCCGCCTCCTTGGCCGCCTTCTTGCACGCGACCTTGTCGCCCAGCCGGGCCATCGCTTCGGGCGTCGGGCCGATGAACTCGATCTTGCAGTCGCGGCAGGCCTGCGCAAACTCGGCCCGCTCGCTCAGGAAGCCGTACCCCGGGTGGATCGCATCGGCATCGCAGACCTCCGCCGCGGCGATGATCCGCGAGATGTTCAGGTAACTTTCCTTGGCCGGCCCCGGCCCGATGCAGATGGCCTGATCGGCAAGCTTGACGTACGGCGCATCCTTGTCGGCCTCCGAGAAGACGCTTACCGACTCGATGCCCAGTTCGCGGCAGGCGCGGATGATCCGCAGGGCGATCTCGCCTCGATTGGCAATCAGCACACGTGAGAACATGGGCAACTCCGATGGGGTCCGCGGTCGTTCGATGATCCGAGCGGAGATGGTACACCGCCGATCCCCCGCCATGCTCGGTTCGGGCGGTGGCGGTGGGCGGTGGGGGGGTGTGGTTGGGTGGGCCTGGTGTTGGGCCTGGTGTTGGGCTAGGTGCTAGGCGTGGTGATGGGTGGTGGCGGTGGGCGAGGGCGGCAATCGATCGTCCCCCGCGGTCGTTGAGCCGATGATGCTGGACAAGGAGCGCACCGTGAAGAACAGCCGAGCGACCGGACAATCTACGGCCCGGGCCTTTGCCGGCGCGATGGCGGTGGTGGCGTTGGCCGTCGCGTGCGCTGCGCAGAGCGGTGCCGCGGCGGCCGCGGGAGGCCCGGCGAGCGGCTCCGCCGCCCCCGTCGCGGCGGATCGTCCGGGGGATCGCGCGTCGCATCGCGCGCCGGACTTCGCCGCCGCCGCGAGGCATCACGCCGATTCGGCCGGGTTGGCGATGCTCGTGATGATCGATGGCAAGGTCGTCTTCGAGCAGTACGAACCGGGCACCACCGCCCAGAGCGCCCTGCCGCTGTACAGCGGGAGTAAGAGTTTCGTGGGCGTGCTGGCGATGGCGGCGGTGCAGGACGGCCTGATCACGCTCGATGAGCGTGTCAGCGACACGATCACCGAGTGGCGCAGCGACGATCGGAAGAAGAACATCACCGTCCGCCAGTTGCTCGACCTTTCCAGCGGGCTGGCGCCGACGACGCGCGAGCTGGCCCCCGGCGGGTTGCTCCGCGCGCGCCCGACGGATGGCCCTGGCCGCGATGGGCCAGCCCGCAGTGAACAGGATGCCGAAGACCCGACCGCCGATCGCGCCAAGCGCGACACCTTTCGCATCGCCGTGGATGTCCGCGCCGCCGCCGACCCTGGCGAGCGCTTCGCCTACGGCCCGAGCCACTACTTCGCCTTCGGCGAGTTCCTCACGCGGAAACTCAGGGCTTCAACGCTGCCGACGAAGACCTTCAACGAGTACCTGCAGGCCCGACTGTTCGATCACCTTGGCCTCAAGGCCAGCGCCTTCCGCGTTGACGCGGCGGGCAATCCCGATCTTCCCGGCGGCGCTCGCATGAACGCCCGCGACTGGGCGCGATTCGGGCAGTTCGTGCTGGACAGAGGCAGCATCGCCGCGGCGGATGGTGCCCGAACGCAGATCATCGACGCCGACCTGCTCGCCGCGTGCTTTGTGCCATCACGCGCCAACCCGGCGTACGGCCTGACGTGGTGGCTGCTGCAATCCGGCACCGAACCCGCAGCGGTGGCGGATCGGCTCTCCTCGGCCGAGGCGACCGCGCCCGGGCTGACCGGTCCCGACGGCAAGCCGATCGAGGTGTACATGGCCGCGGGCGCGGGCAAGCAACGCCTGTACGTGATCCCGCAGTGGAACATGGTGGTGGTGCGCCTGGCGCGATTCGGTCCTGGCGGGCGCGACTTCAGCAACGCCCAGTTCCTCGCGCCGCTGCTGGGCGTGGATCTGCCGAAGGATCTGGCCAATCCCGCGACCGCGCCCCAGGCCGAGCGGCGGCGGCTGCGCGACATGCTCGACCGCAATCGCGAGCGGTGAGGTCGGGTCCAAGTCACCCGGGCTGCATGGAGTGCGGGTTAGGTCCGGGTCATGTGCGGGCAGACGCTTCGATCGCCTTCGAAGTGATCGATTCGGCGGATCGATGTGCAGGGCCTTATGCGTGGCACCGAGCCTCACACGACCCGCGAGCCGTGCGCTGTCGGGGTCGGCCTCGCTGTGAGGCCGCCCCGGCGGCACCGCGGGTGGCGCACTTTCCCGCGAGCGTTGGCACTTTCCTCGCGTTGCAGTACGCCCTTGCTCTTGAATGGCTGTGCGGGAACGGGTCTTTCGGCACCACCGCCGAGGTTGTGGCCCCGAAGCCGTCGGTCGGAAGAAGGAGAGATATCGCATGCATCATTGTGTTTGTTCGCGCATCCTCGCGCCCGTTGCCATGGCCGCGATGGCCGCATTGCCCGTGGTTCTGCCGTCAGTCGCGAGCGCTCAGTGGCTGGTTACGGACAGTGCCATGACCCTGTCCAACTGGTCGCTGACCGTCTTCCAGTTCGGGCCTAACGGCGGCACCGGCAATGTGACCCAGTCGGCCAGCGGCCTTCCCGGCTCGGCGATGCAGGTCAACAACTCCTGCGGCAGCAACTTCAGCGGCTCGTGGAACGTGTTGGTCTATTCGCCGTTTACTTACACGCCCGCCAACGCCGGCGCGATTACGAACCTCTCGTTCTCGATCGACAGTCGCTTCATCGACCGGCTGCAGGCGCTCAGTTTCATCATCGAACAGGGCAGCCACGTCTGGCGCGTCGCGTATTGGACCAACACGTCGTCGTGGACGACGTACAGCATCACCAACGTCACGAGCGCGAGCATCGCTCCGCTGTCCACCGGCGCTCCGTTGCTGCCCGATCTGTCCGCCGCGGGCGCACCGCTGCGCTTTGGCTTTGCCAGCGCCAACAGCAGCGCGGGGGGCTTCGGGTACACCACGTCGGGTCTGTACGACAACTTCCGTGTGGAGTTTGTGCCCGCGCCGGGCGTCGCGGCGATGTTCGGCGCGATGGGCCTGCTCGCGTCGCGTCGCCGCCGCTGAGAACGTCCGCCCGGTTCAGAGCACGCGTTTGCTGCGCGGATAACTCCCCAGCACCGTCAGTTCCTTGCAGTGCTTGCGCGCGCTGGTCAGGGCCTTGGTCATTGCGCTATCACCGATGTGTCCCTGGGCATCGATGAAGAACGAGTACGTCCAGTTCGTTCGGCCGCTGGGGCGCTTGTCGATGTGCGTGAGGTTCACCTTCGCCCGTTCGAAGCACGAGAGCACGCTGACGAGCGAGCCGGGCTTGTTGAGCGTGGTGAAAAGGATCGAGGTCTTGTCATCGCCGGAGCGCTGCGCCTGCGTGCGTGAGATCACCGCGAAGCGTGTGAGGTTGTCCGGGTTGTCCTCGATCTTGGGAAAGAGGATGTTCACGCCGTAGAGCTCGCCGGCCAGTTCGTTGCCGATCGCCGCGATGGGCGGGCCCTCGCGTTCGTCGGAATCCGCGCCCTTGCCGCCGCGCTTGGCGGTTCCGCCGCCGCCGCCGGTGGCCTCGGCCACCATCTGCACACCCCGGCTGCTGCTCGCGACCGGCACGAGTTCCGCGCGCGGGTACTGCGTGGCCAGCCACGTGCGGCACTGGCTGAAGACCTCCGGTTTGGAGTAGATCTTCTCGATGCGACCCGGTCGGCAGTTGGCCATCAACGCGTGATGGATCGCCAGTTGCACCTCGGCGTACACATGCACCCTGCCCGCGCTGGCGATGAAGGCGTCGAGCGTCTCGGTCACGCCGCCGTGGATCGAGTTCTCGATCGGCACCAGGCCGTAATCGACATGCCCGCGCACCACCTCGTTGAAGACGCCGGCGATCTCGTGCAGGTCGTGGAACGCGACCGAGGAGCCGAAGTGCCGCGTCGCGGCCACGTGCGAGAAACTCCCCTGCGGGCCGAGATAGCCGATCTTCAGCGGCTGCTCCAGCGCGAACGATCCGCTCATGAGTTCGCGATAAATCGCCTCGATCGTGCGTGCCGGCAGCGGGCCCTGGTTGCGTCCGAGCACGCGCGAGAGCACCTCGGCCTCGCGGTGCGGCGCGTAGATCGGTATCGAGTTGGCCCGCTTGTACTCCCCGACCTTCACGACCAGTTTCGACCGCTCGTTGAGCAGCTCGATGATCTTCGCGTCCAGCGCGTCGATGCCTTGCCGCAGCGCGGGCAGATCCGCCGCGCTCACGCCCGGCGCGCCTCCCGTGCGCTTCGTGCCGGCCTTCGACGCAGCGACCCCCGCGGCGGCATCGGTGCGCTTTGATCGACTCTTGGATGACGAACTTCGCTTTGACGTGCCCATAGCGCTCCAGCGTACAACACCGGCGTGGTTCGATCTACCTCGGTGCACCCTCGGGCGCGGTTGTGCTCCACGCATCCAGCGCCGCCGATAGTTCTCGGGCCACGCGCAGCAGCCCCGGCCCGGGCACCAGCCCCTCGCTGTCGTTGATCAGCACGACGCGCCCGGCGCGCACCGCGGGAATCGTTTCCAGCGCCAGCGGTCCCAGCGCCTCCTTCGCGCGACGATCGCTCGGCGTCTCCGAGGCCTCTCCGCCCGCCGCACGCGGCAGGATCAGCACGATCGCGCCGGGTGCGCGAGCGATCACATCTTCGACATCGAGGCTCGCGTACGCACCAAGGTCCGCCGCCGCGCTCGTGCCGCCGAGCCTCAGGAGCATGTCGTGGTGATACGACCCCGGCCCCAGCGCCGCCGGGGGCGACACCGCCGCCAGCAGCAGCACGCGACCGGCGGCGGCCCGCTCCGGCCGCGGCGTGAGCGCCGCCGCGAGTTCCTCGCTCAGCCGCGGCATCTTCGCCGCCGATTCGACGCTCATGCTCGGAGCCAACACCGAGTCGCGGACCTCGTCGGCCGCTTTGGCGACCTGGTCGAGTGTCAGCAGCGGAAACGACCGCACCTGCCACCCCTGACTCGCGGCCAGTTCCACCAGGCGCTCGGGCAGGGCCCGCTCGCCCCACTGGAGCAGAACGTGCGTCGGCGCGACGCGGAGCAGCACTTCGTAATCGATCCCGGCCTGATCGCCGCCCACGGCGATGCTCGACGGGCTCCACGCGTCAAAGCCGTGTCGCGCGACCATCGTGTCGGCTCTGCCCAGGTACCGAATCGTCGACGCCAGACCCGGCGCGAGCACCGCCAGGCGCGGGCCGGGTGCGCTCGACGGGGGCTCGCTGGCCGCCGGCCCGGCGCGCCGGCAGGCAGCGGTCGCGGCGACGATCATCATTGCGCCCAGCGCCGCGAGCCACAGCGAGCCCGAGCGCAGCACCGAACGCCGTACGTGCCAACGCCGCGCGGTCACGCCGCACCCGCGTCATCGAAGGCGCGATCGATCTTCGCCGCCAGCTCGGCCAGATCCTCGTCCGGATAGAGAGCGATCGACCAGTCCCGCGCCAGCGCGACGCGGGCAAGGTCGGCGCGCGTGCGGGCATCGATCGCCTGGCGACGCACCGCGGCCAGTCGCTCGCCGCGCTCCTCGCGAAGGCGTTCGAGCGTTTCGTGCATGTGCAGGTACAGCGCGCGGCGCTCGCTTGAGCCCGCCGGCTTGGCCGCGATGAGCGCGAGCATGGCGCGCTTCAGGCCCTGGCCGGAGCGGTGGCCCAGCAGCGCGGGCTGGTGCAGCGCCGCGTGGACCTTCCAGCGGGCGTGTTCGACTTCGCCGGGCCGGAGCGGCTCGGGCGAGAACGCGCCCATATCCAGCGTCACATCCGCCGTGGCCATGACACTCGGCGCGAGTTCCTGCCCCAGCCACTCCTTGAACCAGACCTCCGCCGCGCGGTCATAGCCGCCAGAGCCGTGGTCCTGGCCGGAGGCCCCTCCGCCCATGCCGTGGATGAAGAGATCGCATCCGGCCAGCCGAATCAGGCCCGACATCATCAGGGCCCTGGGCGCGACTTGTGTCGGGATCGGCATGCCGCCGCCGGTTGTGGTCACGTACACGCGCGATCGCATGCCCGTCGCCGGGTCCACACGCCAGAGCGGAAGTTCGATGCGGTCGCGCTCCGGTCGCACGATCATGGGCGTCATGCCCGTGCCGGGACATCGCGCCAGCGCGGCGTTGTACGCGTTTGCGCACGCCAGCGGGTCGCGCACCATCCGATCGAGCAGCGTGTTGAACAGGTCCGTGTCGCTCAAGCGCGATGCGTACACCGCGACCATCGTGGGTTCGGCCAGGCCCGGCACCGCCGAGGTGAGCAGATCGCGAGCGGCGTTCCAATGTTGTTCGGCGAGGCTGCACTCCCGCGCACCGGCCTGCGCCCCAGCGACCGCGTCGTGCCCGGCGTGCCGAACGTTCCGCGAGAGCGCCTCGGCCGCACGGGCCAGGCCCCGCGGCACCGATGCGGCCGCCCACGAGGCGCCGCGCGTTGCGGGAGTTTGGCCCGGCGACAGGACTATCGCATCGGCCTCGATGCGCATCGCCCGGAGCGCCATGGGCACGTGATCGCTCGCCAGATCCTGCGCGAGCTTCTCCGAGCCGATGCGCACGCGGTCCACGCCAAGGGTGGTCGGCTCGCCGCCGTTGGTGCCCATCACGATCGGTGCGCGGATCACCGTGCAGTCCTGCGGATCCTGATCGACGACGATCCACGATGGTGTCGCGCCGAGCCGACGCGCCAGCGAGACCGTCGCCATGAACTTCGCCGCGATCCCCGGGTGCCAGAGCGTGGCCTGGTGGCCGCTCATGATGACCGGAGCCGTGCCGTCGGTGCCGCCAACGCCGATCTGCTGGCGAAATCGCCGCGCATCGCCGGTCGGGCCGCCCGCGCGTCGGCGCTCCAGCCATGTGCGCCACTGCGCCGGCTCGGGCTCGAACTTCACGCGCGATACGGGCATGGCTAGGCGTGACCTCCGCCTGATGACGCACCGCTCGCCGCGGCGTCGGATGTCCGATCCGGCGCGTCCGTCGGGTACAACTCGTTGAGCACCGCGAGCCAGTCTTCCAGCGAGTCGACACGCACCATCGCCTGCTTGACCAGTTCCGGCCTGGGGTGATGCTGGGCGAACTTGATCCCGAACTTGCGCATCATGCGTCCGGTGACACGCTCGGCGTGCCCGCGCCGGACGCTTGCCTCGTTGACGGCCAGAGAGAGCCGGAAGTGCTCCAGCAGCACCGCCCGCTGCTCGCCGAGCGTCGGCGGCGAGAGGTCGCGTCCGGCCATCATCTCGCGCGCCTGGCGGAAGATCCACGGATTGCCGATGCATCCCCGCGCGACGCTCACGCCGCTGACCCCCGTGTATGCGATCATCGTGAAGATGTCCGCCACGCCCCACACATCACCCGAGCCGAATACCGGCTTGTCCGGGTGCCGCGAGACCAGGTCCTTGAGAAACGTCCATCGGCTGGGCCCGACGTACCGCTGCTCGACGGTCCGCGCGTGCACGGTGGTCCACGCATAGCCCAGTTCGTAACAGGCCTCGAAGATCTTCTCGAAGTTCCGGGCCATTTCCGGCGTGTCGTCATACGCGCGGCGCAGCTTGACGGTGCACGCGATCTCGGCCGGAACCGCCGCCCGCACGGCCCGGATAATGTCGATCGCGCCACCGGGTTCGCTGAGCCAGTGTCCGCCTCGGCTCTTGCGGTCGATCTTTTTGACCGGACAGGCAAGATTGACATCGATCGTCGCGAACGCCGACGGGCCGCCGGCGGGCGAGCCGGCCAGATTGGACGCGACCGGTGCCGCGGCCGCGCGATCGCGCTCGTCGGAGTCCGCGCGGCCGAGCGCGCTCAGGTCCACGTTGCACGATGCGTCCTCGCCGAGGCTCGGGTCGGACTCTTCGTCATCGCCGCAAGCCAGGACGGACGCTCCTGGCATCGCCCATCGGGGATCGGTGCTGGTGGGCAGCGGGCCGTCGCCGTAGGCCATCGCGCGGTACTCGCGGTCGTGCCGCCGCCCCTGCTCGATCATCTTCAGTGCCGCCGCGGCCATTTCATCCGGGTCGCTGCCGATGATCTGCCCGGCCAGCGGCTGGTCGTCCTTGCCTGCGGGCAGATTCTCTTCGATGAGTTTCAGGTCGGCCTTGTCGAAGCCGCGCCCGCCGCCAAGGAGCATCCGGTCCAGCAGCGCCTCGGTCACGCAGAACGGGCACCCGTGGCGACGGGCCACCAGGCGCATCGCCGCGTCGGAGTAGCCGGCCAGCCCGGCCTGAAAGAACGGCGCATCGAAGTCGGGCACCCAGCGGGTGATCCGCGGGTCCATCCCGCGTCGGGCGACCTCGCGCGCCGCCGACGCGGGGTCGATATGCTCCACTCCCGGAGCGATGGCCGGGCTGGGTGGGGTCGCGTTGTTGCCGTCGCTGGGCACGTTCAAGGACTATAGAGCCATGCGCACCGCATCCCGCCGACCGCTCACCAACTCGCCGCGATTCTCCGCTCCCGGCACCCTGGCCGTGATGGCGGCGCTGGCCGGAGCGTTCGCCCTGCTGCCGGCCTGCGGCCTGACGCCGATCGAGGATCGTCCGACGTTCCCCGCTCTGGCCGACGAGTCGATCCTCCCCCAATCGCGCGTGCTTGATGTCCAGGTCCGCCGCGATGGCACGAAGATCACGCTGACCAACACCACGGCCAACACCATCCCCGCCGGCCGGCTGTGGCTGAACCGGTTCTTCGGTCGGGACTTTGCCCCGATGGCTCCGGGCGAGACGCGCACGCTCGCGCTCAAGGAGTTCGTCAACCTTTACGGCGAGCCGTATCGCGCTGGCGGGTTTTTCTCGACCGAACGCTCCGACCCACTCCGCCAGGCCCAGTTCGAGGTCGGCCGGGCCGCCGATGCGCTCTCCGGCACCCCGCCCGCGGGCGAACTTGTCGGGCTGATCATTGTCGGCAACACCACTGAATGACCCGCGTTTCTGTGCCATGTGGCGACGCCACATGGAGATGCGCATCTTCGGGACCATCATCATGGCCAACATTCTCGTCGTCGGTCCTCACCCCGACGATCAGGAAATCGGCATGGGCGGCACCATCGCCCGCCTGGCCCATCAGGGCCACAACATCCTGCTCTGCGATGTGACCGATGGCAGCCCGACGCCCCGCGGCGACCGCGCGAGCCGACTGGTCGAGGCCCGAGCCGCGCTGGAGCACCTTCAACCCCCGGCAGGCTCGCCGCGAATCGAGCGGCTGCTGCTGGATCTGCCCAATCGCCGCGTCGAGCACAACCTGGCGACGCGGCACGCCCTTGCCGGCGTCATCCGCGCGCACCAGGCGACGATTATCTTCACCCCCGAGCCGACGGACGCCCACCCGGACCATCGTGCCGTGACCCGAAGCGTCGAGGACGCACGCTTTGATGCGAAACTGACCAAGGTCGAGATGCCGATCCCGCCCGGGCGTTCGACCATCGGTCCGCCGATCTACGCCAAGTGGCTTTTCTACTACGACGTTTCGCACCTCCGCCGCGTCGCCAAGCCGGACTTCCTGATCGACATCACGGGGTACGAGCAGCAGAAACTCGCGTCGGTGAGTACGTATGCGAGCCAGTTCGGCCCGTTCCCGCCTACGCCCGCGGGCCATGCGAACTTTGCCCGAGGCGACGCCAAGGCCGGAGAGGTGAACACGGGCCTGCTGGTCAACGAGGCGTTCCCGGATCGGCTGCTGTCCTACAGCGCGTATTGGGGGTCACGGATCGGCAGCCGGTATGCCGAGCCGTTCTTCACCCCCGAGCCGCTGGGGCTGACCTCGCTGGGTGGATTGCTGGGCGTGGGGTGAATTTTCGGCTCGGGCGCGCGCTGGCAGCGCGGAATGTGCGATGAGGGTTCGTAGCGTCCGGCGGGTGATGCGAATAGGCTCAGGGACTCCGCGACTGGTTGCGCATCTTTCAATCGGACACCGATCGTGAACCCCACCGCCGCACTCATCGAGCCCGAGGTCGAGGAACTGATCCGTTCCAAGTCCTTCGCGGAACTTCGCGAGGTGTTGCACGGCCTGGCGCACGCGGATGTTGCGGACATTCTTTCGGACATCGCGCCGGATGAGGCGGCGATCGCGTTCCGGGTTCTGCCAAGGGATGATGCGGGCCAGGTCTTCGCGTATCTGCCCGGCGAGCGGCAGGAAGAACTGATCAAGCGATTGAGCACCTCGGGCGAGGGCGCGGTGGTGGCGATCATCGAGGCGATGCAGCCCGACGACCGCGTTCGACTGCTGGATGAACTTCCCGCCGCGGTGGCGCAGCGCATCGTCGCGAGCCTTTCTCCGGAGGAACGCCGGAGCACGCAGGCCATTCTGGGCTACCCGCCCCGGTCGGTCGGGCGGCTGATGACGCCGGACTATGTGCGTGTGCGGCCGGAGTGGTCGGCGGCGCGGGCGCTGGAGCACATCCGCAAGTACGGGCGCGACGCCGAGACGATCAATGTCGTGTACGTGATCGACGGGAGCGGGGTGCTGATCGACGACATCCGGCTGCGGCAGATCATCATGGCCGAGCCGGACCAGAGCGTCGAGAGCCTGATGAACAACCAGTTCGTCACGCTGCGGGCCGACCAGCCTCAGGAGGACGCGGTCGAGATGCTGCTCAAGTACGACCGCGTGGCGCTGCCGGTGGTCGATACGCAGGGGCACCTGATCGGGATCGTCACGCACGACGACGTGGCCGACGTTGCGCAGGCAGAGGCGACGGAGGACATGCAGAAGCTCGGCGGCATGCAGGCTCTCGAAGAGCCGTACATGCAGACGAGCGTGCTGGGGCTGTTCAAGAAGCGCATTCCGTGGCTGGCGCTGCTGTTCATGAGCGAACTGCTGACGAGCAACGCCATCGCGTTCTTCGAGGACGAGATCCAGCGTGCCGCGATTCTGGCCGCGTTCATTCCGGCGATCATCTCCTCCGGCGGCAATTCGGGATCGCAGGCCAGCACGCTGGTCATCCGGGCGCTGGGCCTGAAGGAGATCGCGCTGAGCGACTGGCTGCGCGTGCTGACGCGCGAGCTGGCCTGCGGCCTGCTTCTGGGACTGATCATCGGGCTGATCGGGATTTTCCGCATCAACCTGTTCGGCTGGCTGGGCTGGTTCCCGGATGCGGACGTTCAGCGGCACTACGAGGTTCTTTCGGTCACCATCGGCGTGACGCTGCTGTGCGTCGTGCTGTGGGGCAGCATCATGGGCGCGATGCTGCCGTTCATACTCAAGCGGGCGGGGCTGGACCCGGCGACGAGCAGCACGCCGTTCGTGGCCACACTCGTCGACGTGACGGGGATTGTGATCTACTTCTCGTGCGCGATCATGATGCTCCAGACGACGCTGCTGCGAGCGCCGGATGCGATGCCCATCACCACGACCAGCGAGGTGCGTGTGGTGGAGGCGGCCGGGGCACGGAACGCGGCGGTGCTGCGTGTCGAGGCGATCAACGATCCGGCTCAGCGTTCGCGCGTCGAGTTGCCGCTCAGCGCTCTGCCGCAGGGCAGACTGCCCGCGCCGGGCACGACGCTTCGGCTGACGATCCCGGTGCATGATGCGATCAAGGCCGAGGCGATAGACCCATGACCCCCGCGAATTTTCTCGAGCACTGGGGCCTGATCGACAACCCCTTCCGCGCGGAGGAGGCCCGCCATGACTCCGTGCTTGCGCGTCTGATCGCCCGGAGCTCGGTCGGCGGCGGCCTGCACGCCATGCGCGCTCAACACGGCGACTTTGAGAAGATCGCCGGCGACCCGATGCGGCCGAGCAGCGCCGTGGTCTTCGGCGAAAAGGGCTCGGGCAAGACCACCCTGCGCATCCAGATCGCTCAGCAGGTGTCGCTGCACAACGCGCGGCAGCCCGCACCGGGGCTGCGCGAGAGCAGCGCCGGAGACGGGCGAATCCTGCTGATTCCGTACGACGACTTTCAGCCCGTGCTCGAGCGGCTGCACACGCGCCTGCGTCGCGTGAGCCGCAAGGGCGAGTCGCCGGTGCTGGACTCGCTCAAGCTGGTTCGCAGCGTTGACCATCTGGACGCGATTCTGCACGCGGCGGTGCCGCGACTGATCGACGCGGCCCTTGAGGACGGCGCCTCGCCCGCGCCGGCGACGCTCGCTCCGGCGGCCGTCGCATCCGAGGCGAGGGCCGCGGGGGAAGATCCATCGGGGTCGATCGCATCGCGAGCAGGCGCCGAGGCCGCGCCGATCGGGTCGGTCTCGCCCACGACCATGGCGGGCGGGGCCGCCGGGCTGGTGGCCGACCTCGGGCCGGATGCTCGCAAGTCGCTCAAGCGGCTCGACAGGCGAACCAAGCGGGACCTGCTGATTCTCCAGGCCTGCTATGACCGGCCGGAGGGCGGCACGGGCGGCGCGGCGGATCGCACGCGAGCGCTTCGCCGCGCACTGGGGGTCCGATCGTCCTGGCGCGAGCGTGTGCAGTGGATCCTGGCCCTCGGCGGATGGAGCATGCCCGCGCTGGTGCTGCTGATGCTCTGGCAGACGGTCACGCCGGGAGCGGCCCCCGCGGCACCGGCGCCCGGCGCCGAGCCCGGCGCGTTCGACCGCGTCGTGTCGTTCCTCGCGTCGGTGCCCCAGTGGTTCGGGCTGACGGCCAAGGCCGACAGCACAACGGCCGTGTGGACCACGGCGTTCTTCATCACCATGGGCGTGTGGCTGCTGTTCCTGCTCAAGCTCGTGTGGGTGGATCGCTTCATTTTCCGCCGCGTCGCGGCGAGGCTCTTCCGCCAATTGCGCGTCACGGGGCGCAGCGAGCAGAGCTATCTGCTCTCGCTCAAGCAGATCCCGGCCAGTTGGCGCGGCGGCGGCGTGCTGCCGCTGAGCGACAGCGAGGGCACGCGGTTGACGCTCGTTCAGCGTCTGCGCAGCGTGCTGCGTGCCTATGGGTACTCGGGCATCATCGTGATCGTCGATCGCGTCGATGAGCCGAGCATCATCGCCGGTGACGCCGAGCGGATGAAGGCGGTGGTGTGGCCGCTGCTGAACAACGCGATCCTTCAGCAGGAGGGCGTGGGCCTGAAGCTGCTGCTGCCGATTGAACTGCGGCACATGCTCTTCCGCGAGTCGGCGGCGTTCTTCCAGAACGCGCGCATGGACAAGCAGAACATGGTCGAGCAACTCGGCTGGACCGGTGCGATGCTCTACGACCTGTGCGATGTTCGGATGATGGCCTGCCGACATCCGGACCCCGAGTCGCTGCCGCCGGCGCAGCGTCCGCCGGCGATGGCCACGACGTTGAGCGATCTGTTCGGAGACGATGTGCCCCGCGCGGCGCTTGTGGAGGCGCTCGAGGCCATGCGGCAGCCGCGGGACGCGTTCAAGTTCATCTACCGCTGCATCGCCGAGCATTGCGCGGAGGTCACGGGCTTCGGCACGAGCGACTCGACGCTGT
Organism: Phycisphaeraceae bacterium; assembly: GCA_021297895.1. GTDB lineage: Bacteria > Planctomycetota > Phycisphaerae > Phycisphaerales > UBA1924 > JAJTHN01. The sequence continues at coordinate 14,558 of JAJTHN010000025.1, forward strand.
ACCGGATTCCGCGCAGCGTGATCGAGCGTGTTCGCAAGGAGCAGATCGAGCGGCTTCGGCAACTGGCCATGGGCATCCGCCCGGCGTGAAGTGGCGGGGAGTCAGGCCGCGGGCTTCCAGCCGCAGCCGCACTCGGGGCAGCGCTCGGCTTTCATGCACCCGCGCATGTCGTACCCGCAGGCGTCGCAGTGCCCGGCGTACCAGCGTTTGCGTCGCTTGGCCAGCAGCGGGAGCCAGATGGCCGGACCGAGGAAGACGGTGCCGACCCCGCCGCAGATCGTCAGGGCCCACATGGAGCCCTGTTCGCAGTAGCAACCGGACTTCTTGCGCACGAGCACGTCGATGGGGATGATGGCGGCGACCTCGACGATGGTGCCGGTGAACAGGATCGCGGCGAGGCGGCCAAGGCGACGCTCGAACATCGGGCCGCGAACGAACGCGATCAGCAGCGGCGTGACGATGATCCAGGTCAGGCCGACCATCGCGAAGAATGGCAGGGAAAGGGGCATGGGCCAGGCGGCCTGGGAGTCGCTCACCTTCGTGCCGCCCGGCGGCTGCGGGGCGTATGTCTGTATCAGCCACGGGATCTCGCGCAGGGCCATGATCAACGCGGTCGCCAGGAGCGCCGCGCAGAGACCGGCGATCGCGAGGCTTGCGCGGGCGGAGATGCCACCACGGCCCGGCATGGGGCGGCGGACGGGCCAGACGAAGATCGCCTGCATGAGGGTGACCGCGGCGATCGTCGGGAGCGCCAGGATCAGGAATTCCGGTTCCATCAGGCCGCGCGAAAAGTCCTGCAGCCAATCGTCGCCATCGAGCCAGCCCGGTGCTACTGCCACGCCCCAGATCGTGAGCATCGCCAGCGCCTGCACAACCCAGAAGCCTGTCAGGAGCCACCACTTGGGCCAGCCGGGGGCGTGCTCGGGGGTCTCATCGCTTATCATGGCTCGATGAGCATACACGACGCCGAAGGCCGACCCCAGCATGCCGCGCGTGGTGCCCGCACCGCCGCGAGCCAGACGTGCATCAACCCCGCGTGCGCCAAGCAGTTCCCGGTGGATCAGGTGCTGGTCTCGTGCCCGGCGTGCGGCGCGGGGCTGGATGTGTCGTACGCGTGGGGCGATGATGCGCCGCGATCGTGGGAGTTTGCGCGGCATCGGGCCAAGGCCGGCGTGTCGTCATCGCTGGATGCCAGCGGCGTGTGGCGGTTCCGCGAACTCATGCCGTTCTTTGATTGCGAGGATCGCATCTGCTCGATCAGCGAGGGGCGGACGATCCTTCAGCGGGCGGACTTGCTGTGCAAGCATCTGGGCTTCTGCCCGATGATGAGATCGGCACCCGGAGCCGAGTCGACCTGCGGCTACGCGTGCGGGCAGTGCCCCCGAACCCCCGCGCCCGCGGAAGTGGGCACGGAGCGCCGGCCTACCCAGGGCGGCCTGTTCCTGCAGTACGAGGGCCAGAATCCATCAGGCTCGTTCAAGGACAACGGGATGACCGCGGCGTTCACGCACGCGCGGATGGTCGGCGCGAAGGTCGTCGCGTGCGCCAGCACGGGCAATACATCGGCAAGCATGGCCGTGTACGCGCCGCACGCGGGGATGAAGGCCGTGATTTTCATTGGCGATGGCAAGATCGCCTACGGCAAACTCAGCCAGGCGCTGGACTACGGCGCGCTGACGCTGCAGGTCGCCGGCGACTTTGACGCGTGTCTGGCGCGCGTGCGGTACATCGCCGAGAAGATCCCGCAGGCCGGCGTGTACCTGATGAACTCGGTGAACCCTTTCCGCCTCGAGGGCCAGAAGGCCGTCATGTACCGCGTGCTCGAGGGGCTGGACTTCAACGTCCCCGACTGGATCGTCGTGCCCGGCGGCAATCTGGGCAACTGTTCGGCCTTCGGCAAGGCGTTCATGGAGCTCAAGGCCCTGGGGCTGATCGACCGCGTGCCGAGGCTGGCGGTGATCAACGCCGAGGGCTCCAGCACATTGCATCGCATTTACAATGATCTGGGTGTGCGGTGGAACGGCGGCGCGTACTTCAATGATGGCGGGAAGGCCAGGGTCGATCGCGAGTACCAGCGGATGGACGAGGCGGGTGAGCGGGCGCACACGATCGCCACCGCCATCGAGATCAACCGGCCCGTGAACCTGCCCAAGGCTCTGCGTGCGCTCGAAGTCATGAACGGCTCGACCCGCGCCGGAGGCTGGAAGGACGGTCACGAAGGCGTGGTCCGCGCAGTCAGTGATGAGACGATCAAGGAGTACAAGGCGCTGGTCGGGCGCTACGGCTTTGGCTGCGAGCCGGCGAGCGCCGCGAGCGTCGCCGGAGCGCACCGGCTGCTCCGAGAGGGCGTGATCCGTCCGGGCGACCGCGTGGTGTGCATCCTGACCGGGCACATTCTCAAGGATCCGGATGTGACCGTTGGCTATCACACGGGGCTTGACGCCAAGAGCGCCAAGCAGCCGCTGCCCACGCAACGGCCGCATGGCGAGTATGCCAATCCGCCGGTCAAGGTCGCCGATGATCTTGGCGAGATCCTGCGCGCCATGGGCGTAGATACGTCGACGCTGAATCTCGCGGATGTCGGGAGCGTGCGGAGCGTGGGGAAGGACTATTGACGTTAGCGGAGCACCGGCTGCGCCGCGGCGGAGTCGGCGCGATCACGTCGCGGCACGGCTTACTCAAGCCCCGGCGGGTTCCCACGCGAAGTTGGGCGGGCAGAGTTCCGGACGGTCGTTGAGATAACTCACCAGCCACTCGTAGGCATCGACCAGTCGCGGGCCGGGGCGGCTGAAGAACTGGTTGCCGTCGACCAGTGCAACCCTGCCCGAGCGCACGGCCTTCAGGTCCGCGTACCAGGGCTCGCGAGCGAGTGCGTTCAGAGCGCGCCGGGTCGGTGCCAGAGGCAAGCCGCAGGGCGCGATGATGAGCACATCGGGATTGCACGCGACGAGAAGTTCGTGGGGCAACTGCAGGGCCTTGCCCGCGCGGCGTTGCGTGTCGCCGATCGGCCCCGCCGCGGCACCGGCGTGCGCGATGGGGCGCGTGGGGTTGAGCGGGTGTTGCCCGCCGGCACGCTCGATGAGCTGCGGCGTCCAGTGACCGGCCACGAAGAGCGGATCGGTCCATTCCAGCAGCGCGACGACCGGGGACTGGGAGAAGAAGTTCACGTGATCCTGCGCGGTGTAGAGCCGCTCGCGCAGGCTGCTGACACGGTCGAGCGCACGGGCGGCGTAAGTCGGCGCGTCGCCGTGGTCGTGGCCGCGGGCGGCGAGGAGCTCATCGATCGTCTCGCCGAGACGCAGCAGGTCATCGAGCACATCCTCGAGGCTCTGCGGATTGAGGTTCAGAACACGCACCGGCGCTGCTCCGGGCGGGCGTGGCAGACGCTGTGCGACCGCGCGCACACTGGCCACATCGATCGAGCAGACGTGGCAAAGGTCCTGCGTCAGGATCAGATCCGGCGCGAGGCTCGCGAGCAGCGGCTCGTCGAGGGTGTAGAGCGGTTGCTGCTGGGCCATGTGCTCGCGCACCGCGGTGTCGATGCGCGCGCTGAGGGTGTCGTTATCCGCGTTGGAGTCGGCGTGGGTCATTGGCAGCGCCGTCGGCATCCCCGGGCTCGACGCGGTCAGAATCGGCGCGGCGAGTGCCGCCGGCGGATGGTCGCACTCGTGACTTCGGGCCACGAGCATGTGCCCCGCGCCGATGGCGAACAGGGTTTCGGTTGCACTGGGGACGAGGCTGGCGATGCGGAGCAATGGGTTCCTTTGGCGGGTGGGCGTGTGAAGGATCAACTCGGGAGTGGTCGGGATGTGAGCGTGGCCGGGGGCAAGGAGGGCAAACTGGGTGATTCGCTCGCCGCTGCGGGGCGGGCGGAGCGGGGAATTGGCGGCAATGTGCGGCGGGGTCGCGGCGGGAGCCGATGGCAACGGTATAAGGTTTGCCGCGACAGGAGCCAGCGATGATGAGCCGTCAAGACCACGTGAGCACGAACGACGCCGGGCGATCCAAACAGGCGGGGGCCCGATCGGCCTCGACCGGCGGTACCCCGGGCGGTTTTGGCCCGCCGATGGTGGGCGCGGTGGGGCTGGCGGCGGTGCTTGTGGCCAGTGCGGGACTGGCGATCGCGGGCCTGAAGCCGGGTCTGGTGACCGGGAAGGGTTTGGGGCAGGGGTCCGAGGGGCGAGAGGCGAACCAGGGCCCCGTGGCGCCCGCGAACGAGCCGGGCGCTGGTCCCGCGTCTGGTCCCGCGACCGGTCCTACGACGGAGCCCAGCGGCGCAACGCCACCGGAGACCGACGGGGGCAGCAAGTCCGCGGAGGCGGCACGAGAGGCGGCGCTGGTGCAGGCAAAGGCCGCGGCGGACGCGGTGATGAGCGCATCGGCGGCGCAGGAAGAAGCGGGCAAGCCCGCGCCGCCCGCGACGGTTACGCCGCCGAGTCCGAACGCCCGGAACACGGTCAATGCCGCCCCGGCTCAGCCCGCCGGACAGGCAGGCCAGCCCGCGGGCGCGAACGCGGCGAATGAACTCGAAGAGCGCATGCGGCGAGACATGGAGGAACGGGCCCGGCGTGCCGCGGCGGCTCGCGGCGGCGGCACGGCGACGACCCCTTCCGCCCGCCCGGGGGTGAATCAGGGCGTTCAGTCCGGCGCCGCTCTTCCGGGCGGCAAGCGTGAGGTCCGCGCGACCGATGCGGCGACGGGGCAGGGCACGGTGCGTCAGCCGACGGTTGTTGACAGCGATGATGGCATGTTCCGGTGGGGGCCGTTTCCCGAAGGTGCCGACCTGAAGTTGCTCATTCAGGCGCTGACGGACACCCTGGGGATTCAGGTGGTGGGGATGGACACGCAGTTCCCGGAGAAGAAGGTCTTTTTGCCGCAGCAGGTGGCGTTGCCTCGGGAGAAGCTGCTGGCGTTTCTGAACAGCCTGCTGGACCAGCACAATCTCGTGTTGATCAAGGACCCGGTGGGGCTCTTCATCCTGCGGACGAAGGATCAGATCCCGCCGCAGGCCCCGGACAACGACCCGTTCAGCGCAACGCGGATCATCCAGACCAAGGGCATCAAGCCGTCGCTCCTGCAGCAGCCGCTGACGAACATTCTTCGTGGCGGCGGCGGGCAGCCCGGGCAGCCGGGTGTCGCGGGGCCGATCACGTACATGGATGATCTGGGCGTGATCATCGTCTCGGACACGCCGAACCGCATCGCGGTGGTCGAGGGGCTGATCGAGCAGCTTGCCAAGGAAATGGCCAAGCAGGAGTTCCGGCGATTCGAGCTGTCGCACATCTCGGCGAGCGTGGCCCGTCAGCGGATCCTGGAGCTCATCGGGCGCGTGCCGCAGCGGTCCGGCGCGGCCGATCCGAACGCCGCGGCGATCGCGGCCCAGCAGCAGCAGATCGGCGGTGCGGTCGGTTCGATTACGAATCTCGCCGAGCGGCTGACGACGGACCCCGCGGGTAATGCACTGATTTTCCGCGGGCGCGAGGACGAGATCGACCTGCTGTCGCGGACGATCAGGGTTGTCGATGTGACCAGCACACTGGTGGCGAAGTTCTACCCGGTGGGCGGTGCGGCACGCCAGATCGTGACCTTTGCGCGGCGGAGCGGGCTCGGGGATGTGATCGTCAGCGAGGGCGACGCGACCTCGAGCGGTGGGCTGAACAACCGTGCCTTCGGCGTGGGCGAGGCTGTTCCCGGCGGCGGGATCAACGCCGCGTTCGCCGGGCAGGGTGGCATCGGCGGGCAGGGTGAGGGCGGCGGGCCGGTGTTCGTCATCGATAGTCAGAGCCGCGGGTTCCTGTTCGTGGGGACGGCTTCCCAGCACGAGCATCTCGAGACGATGATCAAGACGCTCGAGCCTCTGACCGAGGCCGAGGCGATCGTCTACGAGTTCTACAAGCTGCGGAACGCCAAGAGCGAAGAGGTTTCGGAGATCGTCCGCTCGCTGGTGACCAACTCGCTGCCTTCCGGCGGCGGGACCGGGCTGCTGCCGGGTCTGTCGAGCAATCGCGCGGGCAACCAGCCGCGGCGCATCAACCCGCCGCCGGGGGCGAACAACCCGCTCGATCCCGCGCGTCAGGCGACCGGGCCGACGGCGGTGAGCGGCAGCGAGATCGGCGACTTTGCGAGCGCCGATGTTTTCGTGCTGGCCGATGAGCCGAACAATCAGGTCATCGTCAAGGCCGCCAAGCGGTTGCAGCCGCAGTTCCGCCGGTTGATCGATCGGCTGGATCAGCGTCGCCCGCAGGTGTACATCGAGGCGATGATCGTGACGGTGGACGACGACGACACGCTGGATCTTTCTGTCGAGAGCCAGCTCATCCGCGTCGGCGGGCAGACGATCGCGGCGAGGTCGATCTGGACAACGCCGGCCGCGGCGACGAGCCTTCAGACCCCCGCCGCGGCGAATGTGGGCCGGGGCATCACGGCGGCGCTGATCAAGAGCGACGAGGTGCCGATCATCATCAACGCGCTGGCGGTCAAGACCGACACGCGGATCATCGCAACGCCCAAGCTGCTGGTCGACGACAACGAGCAGGCGGAACTCAGCGCCATCCGCCAGGTGCCGACGCAGACCCAGAGCCAGAGCGGCAGCGCGGGCACGACGCTCACGGGCTTCGGCGGTTTCGAGGATGCGGGTTCGGTCCTGAAGGTCAAGCCGCAGATTTCCTCCGGCGACTACCTGCGACTGGAGTACGAGCTCGAGCTTTCGAGCTTCATCGGCGAGGGAACGGGCAACCTTCCGCCGCCCCGGAGCGTGACGAACTTCCAGAGCAAGAGCGTGACGGTGCCCAGCGATTCGACGATCGTCGTCGGCGGTCTGACGGTCGAGGATGTGAGCGACACGCGTGCGAGGATTCCGCTGATCGGGGATATTCCGCTGGTCGGCCTGCTGTTCAGCGACACGAGCCGCGCCAACCGCAAGCGGACGATTTATGTGTTCATCACGCCGCGGATCATGCGTGATGCGACCTTCGACGATGCTCGCCTGCTGACCAAGGGCCCGCTGATCGCGGTGAAGATCCCCGAGCGGCTGCCGCCGGTCGAGCCGGTGACGATCGAGATCGGGCGCGGGTTCTCGCCCGCGGGCCAGGCTCCGGCACCGGGCCAAGCCCCCGAGCCGATGGACCCGCAGAGCATGCCGGTGGTGCCGGCGGCTCCGGTGTCGACGGGTCGTCCGGACGGCGAGTGAGGTTCGATCGCTTTCGCATCGGAGTGTTCACGCGTGGGCAAGGCGGACAACGGCAGAGCAAAGGCCGACGAGCAGGCGCGGGGCGCCGGCGCGATCGTCATCGCCGATGCGAACGGCGCGGCGGGGGCGATCGAGCGTGCGCCCGAGCGAGACTGGAATCGCGTGGCCCAGCTCTTCGGCCCGCTGACACTCAAGGCCGATCAACTCAAGTCGTTCCCCGATCTGCCCGGCTCCGACACCGAGCCGTGGGACGTGCTGCTGTCGATGCTGGCGATCGATGAGCACGCGGCACTGAAGAAACTCAGCGAGCGCACCGGCCTTGCGCTGTCGATGGAGCCGAAACTCCAGGAGTCGGCGGCTCGCTTCTACGAGGTGATCCCCGGCTCGCTCGCGCGCGAGCATCAGGTCGCCGGACTCTCCAGCGATGGCGGTGTGATGCTCATCGCCACCAGCCAGCCCATGCAGCCGGCGATCTTCTCGCTGCTGGAGGACATGCTCGACATGCCGGTGCGGCTGGTGCTCGCGCCGCGCGCGGCGGTCACGAACCTCATCAACCGCGGCTACGAGCAGAAGCAGGATCTGGTCACCGAGATCGTCGAAGAGATGCCGCTGGACGAGCAGGCCATCGCCAGCGCCGCGGGAAGCATCCGGGCCAGCAACGACCTGCTGCAACTGGCCCGCCAGACGCCCGTGATCCGTCTGGTGAACATGATCCTCTTCGAAGCCCTGCGCCGTCGGGCCAGCGACATCCACATCCACCCCATGGAGAACAGGCTGTCGATCCGCTTCCGCATCGACGGCATGCTCAGCGAGGCCTTTGTGCCGCCGCTGAGCCTCGCGCCGGCGATCAGTTCGCGATTGAAGGTCATGACCGAACTGGACATCGCGAATCGCCACAGCCCGCAGGACGGGCACACGAACGTGCGGATCGGCTCACGCAAGATCGACATCCGCCTGTCGGTGCTGCCGAATGTCTACGGCGAGCGCATCGTTCTGCGACTGCTGGACCAGAGCCAGACTCAGCTCTCCCTCGAGCAGGTCGGCATGCTCGCGGACATGCGCGACACGTTCACCGCGCTCATCGCTCGACCGACCGGCATCGTCCTTGTCACCGGACCCACCGGCTCGGGAAAGACCACCACGCTCTACGGTGCGCTCGGCACCATCGACCGCGGCAGCCGCAACGTGATGACCGTTGAAGACCCCGTCGAGTACCACCTGGACGGCATCAGCCAGACGCAGGTCAACGCCAAGCGGGGCGTGACCTTCGCCGCGGGGCTGCGGGCGTTGCTGCGTCAGGACCCCGACGTGATCCTCGTCGGCGAAATCCGCGACAAGGAAACAGCCGACCTGGCCACGCAGGCATCGCTCACCGGCCACCTCGTGCTCGCGACGCTGCACACCAACGATGCGCCCAGCGCCATCACCCGTCTGATCGACATCGGCATCGAGCCGTACCTGGTCACCTCCACGCTGCTGGGCGTGCTGGCCCAGCGACTCGTGCGTCGCACCTGCACCACGTGCAACGGCACCGGCAGGGCACCCGATGTTGTCGGCGAGCACCGCTGCGAGCGTTGCGGCGGGTCGGGCTTCTACGGGCGGCTCGGTGTGTTCGAGCTCATGACCATGACCGATCCGCTCCGCCGACTGGCAAGCCGACGCGCCGATGCGATGGAACTGGGCGACACCGCCAGGGCCGGCGGCATGCGCACGCTCATGGATGACGGTCAGATGAAGGTCCGGCTGAACATGACCACGCAGGCCGAACTCGACCGCGTTCTGGGCTGAGCGCGGTCATCGGGTCCTGATCCGTTCGCTCACCCTTCGTCCGGCGGCGGCGATTCCGGGCTTTCGGCCGGCACTTCGATCTTCGCGTCCTTGATGCGGCCGGCGAAGATCGTCATGGCCTGCTTGACCAGCGGGTGCTCTCGAACGATCGCGACTTCCGCGGGGTTCGGGCCGGCGGGCGCGCGGGCGCCGGACGCTGGCGCCGCGGGGCGCTGCGGGATGGACGGGCCCGCCGCGGCGGCCTCGCCGGTTGGGACAAGTCTCGGCAGCGATGAGGCCAGCGAATCATCGCGGCGGAGTTCCACCGCCGTGCCCTGGCCCGCGGCGCGCGTGGCGGCGGTGCCGAGGCGCGCGGCGAGGCCGGAGAGCAGCCGTTCGGTGCTCGCGGCGCAGGCGATAATGATCTTTCCCGGGCTCGCATCGGCGAGCCGACACTGGGTCAGCAACGCGCTCGCGCCGGGCAACGACTCGCTCTCCTTGAGGAACCGCGCCCACAGCGTCGCGTTGTCGCCCGAAGCGGGCGCGGGCGACGGAACAGTGACCGCCTGCGCGGCGACCGTCGGCGCAATGGTGCTGGCGGTCTGAACAGGAACTCGCGGCGATGGTGCTGGCTCCGGAGAACGCGGGGGCGGGATCGTGGCGACGACCGGTCGATCGGCCGTGTCGCTGCCGCCCGTGCGATCTCCGGTCAGCGTTTTTTTGCCGCGGCTCCGGCGGGGCTCATGCCCGGGCGGGGCGGGATCTGCACCTGCGACGGCCCGCCCGTCGGCGCGCCCGGCGCGGCGACGCGCCCCGCGAGCATCGCCGTGACATCGGCGAACTTCTCCGCAAAGGCCAGACGCACGATCATCGCGTCGATGAGCGCCCTGGGCACGCCGGAGTTCTTCGCCGACTTGGAGATGTTCTCGACCAGCGCGATCATGTAGCTCAGCCCCGCCGCGTCGAAGCGTGCGGCCTGCTGGATTGCGACCTCGCGCCCCTCGCCCGCGAGTTCGACCATCGGCGTGTCGGTGCCGCAGGTCCGCAGCACCATCAGGTCCCGCAAGCGCTCGGCCAGCGTGGAGCAGAACAGATCGATGCCGGTGCCTTTGCGGAAGAGTTTGTCCGCGGTTTCCAGCGCTCCGCGAGGGTTCGCCTCGGCCAGCGCATCGACGAACTCGACCATCAGCGTCCGGTCGGCCAGCCCGAGCAGCCCCTCGAGCAGCGCGACGGTCAGGTGCTTCTCGCCGGAGGCCAGCAGGCGCTCGGTCAGGCTCAGCGCATCGCGCATCGATCCGTTGGCCAGGCGCGCGATCATGAGCAGCACTTCATCATCGACTCGGATGCTCTCCTGGGTGAGCACTTCGCGGAGGTGCCCGGCGATCTCGCCGGCGGAGATCGAGCGGAAGTCGAACCGCTGGCAGCGGCTCTGGATCGTCGCGGGAACTTTGTGCGTCTCGGTCGTGCAGAGGATGAACACGACGTGATCCGGCGGCTCTTCCATGGTCTTGAGCAGCGCGTTGAACGCCGCGTTCGACAGCATGTGAACCTCGTCGACGATGTAGACCTTCTTGCGGCCGCGCAGCGGGCGGTAGCTGGCGTTGGCGATGAGTTCGCGGGCGTTGTCGACGGAGTTGTTGCTCGCGGCGTCGATCTCGATCGTGTCGGTGTCCTGGCCCATCATGACCGCGCGGGCGATGGCGGGGTCGTTGTCGGGGTTGTTCAGCGCGTTGGCGAAGATGCGCGCGGTGCTGGTCTTGCCCACGCCGCGGGTGCCGGTGAACAGGTACGCGTGCGCAACGCGGTTCTGCGTGATGGCGGACTGAAGCGTCTGGGCGATGGCGTTCTGGCCCACCAGTTCCTGGAAGGTCCGGGACCGGTAGCGCCTCGCGAGCACGGTGTAGGTCATAGGGCTAATGCTACCGCGTGAATCCGCCGGGCGGCACGCGATTTCACGGCGATCAGCGAGTGCCCTCGGGCTTGGCCGGCGGCTCGCCGTTGGCGGCATCGGGGTTCATCGCCCGCACGCCCTCGAGAATCGGCTTCAGAAACGCGTCGTTGGCAAAGCCCGCGCCCTGCGGCGTGTTCTCCGCGAACCGCACGACCACGAGGTTGTACGCTGGCACGATCAGCAGTCGCTGCTTGCCGAGCCCCGCGGCCATGTACACGTCCACAGGCTTGCCATCAGGCCCGATGAGCGGCCCCGTCTGATTCGCCTGGTTTCGCAGTCGCTCGCGCGGACCGACGGATCGGCGGCCGCCCTCGTCGCCTTCCTGCCCGGCGCTGGGGTCGCGGAGCAGCCACCACGTCAGGCCGTAGTTCGGGTTGGTCGAGCTCGGCGTGAAGCACTCGCGGAGAAGCGCGGGGTCGAGATGCTGGTCGAGCGTGCCGTCGGGCTTGCGGATCGCCCCGCCAAGCCGGACGAACTCGCCGAAGGCTGCCCACTCTCGTGCGGTGAAGCGGAATCCGCCGGGGAGGTTCGGATTGCCCGCACGATCCTGCCCGATGTTCAGCCGGCCCGACGGCAGGCCGCACGGCTCGAAGATCCGGGCGTTCATGTACGAGAGCGTGGTCTTCTCCGGGCGGTCGCTCTTCTCGAGTGTGCGCTGAAGAAACTCGCCGAAGGCGTAGAAGTGTGATGAGCCGTATTCGAAGCGCTCGCCGGGGGCGTGCTTGCTGGGCACGGTGATGACATGGGCGAACTTGTCGTCAACCGACTCGCTGCCGCGGATCTGGTCCATCTTCGTGTTCCGGCCCTTGCCAAGAACGCCGCCGCCCGGCGCACCGCGGCTACCGAGTGTTGCCTCAGCGGGGTCGAGGCCGCTGGAGAGCGTGAGCAGATGGCGCACGGTGATCTTGCTCTTGCGCGGGTCGTTTTTCCATTCGGTGATCGTGTCGCTGACAACCTCGTCCAGCGATGAGATCAGACCATCTTGAATCGCGGCGATCGCGGTCACGCCGGTGAAGCTCTTGGTGCCGCTGGCCAGCGGGTGAGCGCGGCCGGCGTTCCAACCGTTGGCGTACGCCTCGTGAACGATCGCGCCGTTGACCATGATCAGCGCCGCCCGGCCCGAGAACTGCTCGGAATACGCCGCGGCTTGTGCGAAGGCCTTGGTCGCGTCCGCGGGAATCGCAGCCGAGGTGCTGGCCGAGGTGCTGGCGGGGGTGGTGGCGGGGGTGGTGGCTGGAGTGGTGGCTGGGGTGGTGGCCGGCGCGGCATGCTGCGCCCTTGCCTGATTCGACAGCCAGCCGGAAACCAGCGTCAGCACAAGCGTTGCGATGATCGGGAGCATCGAAGGGGGCATGGTGGCCTCCGGAATGAGGTTGGGCGGATGGACCGCAGCACAACGACCCCGTGTCGGCGGCATTGCCCCTTATCCGAATCCGGGCGACATTGCCCGTTGCCCCGGCCCGAGAACCCCACGCGGCGGGGTGTCGGCAATATCCTCAACCCATGACCACCCTCTCGACATCGCCGGGAACCGCCGCCATGACTCGCACGCCGTTCGATACCCGAACCGACGCCTTGTTCGATCAGCTCCGGCGTGACGGACTCTGGAAGCACCTTCAGATGCTCGACTCGCCGATGGATGCTTCCGTTCGCATGCGGCGTGAAGACGGGTCGTTCCGCGATGTGCTGTGCTTCTGCAGCAACAACTATCTGGGCTTGGCGAATCACCCCGAGGTCATCGACGCGGGCATCGAGGGGCTGAAGAAGTACGGCGCGGGCACCGCGAGCGTGCGCTTCATCTGCGGCACATTCACGCCGCACGAGACGCTCGAGCACGCGATCGCGCAGTACATGGGCACCGAGGCGTCGTACACGTTCGTCAGCGCGTGGACGGCCAACGAAGCGGTCTTCCCGACGCTGTGCGAGCCGGGTGACATGATCATTTCCGATGAACTCAACCACGCGTGCATCATCGACAGCATCCGGCTTGCGACAACGATCAAGAAGGGCGTGCACAAGAGCGTGTACCGCAACAACACGCTCGAGGGCGAGAAGAGCCTGCGTGCCGCGCTGCAGGCCGCACGCGCGAACAAGGACGTCACCGGGCAGATCTGGGTCGTGACCGACGGCGTGTTCAGCATGGAGGGTTCTATCGCCGACCTGCCGGCGATGCGGGCCATGTGCGATGAGTACAACGCGATGCTCGTGGTTGATGACTCCCACGGTCACGGCGTCATGGGCACGCTCGGCCGCGGCACCCACGAGCACTGGGGGATGATCGACGGGGGCGCACGGAGCGGCCGTGTCGACCTCTTCACCGGCACGCTCGGCAAGGCCCTGGGCGGCGGCGCGGGCGGCTTCGTGGCCGGCAGCAGGCGGGCGATCGACCTGATCATCCAGCGCGGCAGGCCCACGCTGTTCTCCAATGCGCTGCCCGTCACTGTCGCGTGCTCGGCGACCAAGGCGATCGAGGTGCTCCGCCGCGAGCCTCAGCGCGTGCAGCGCCTGCGCGATAACGTCCAGTACGCGCGCACCAAGCTCAAGGCCGCGGGCTTTGATGTGCTGCCCAGCCCGACCGCCATCTGCCCGATCATCGTTCACGACACGGCCAAGGCCATCGCCATGAGCAAGCGGCTGCTCGAACTGGGCGTGTTCGTCATCGGCTTTGGATACCCGGTGGTGCCCGAGGGCCACGCCCGGCTGCGGTGCCAGATTTCGGCGGCGCATACGATGGGTCACATCGATGCGCTGGTTGATGCGCTGAAGCGGATCTAGGAACACCCCGCCCCGTGAGCGTCAAGGCGAGCTGAGCTCAGCGTCAGTTACGACGCGATGTTGCGCACAAGTCTGGCAAAGAACCCTCGGTTGATGCGCTCGGCCTCCAGCTTCTCGCGACGCTCGGCCTTGGCGATGCGGCGATAGAGATTTCTGGTGATCTCATCCAGCGTCAGGCCCTTGGTCGGCACGGCCCGCTTGGGAGACGTGTTGGGTTGAGACATGCTCGAACTCCGGTGACATAGCGAATCACGCAAATAGAGTGTACCACATGAACGCGAAGAGGACCAAGCTGTAGCCGGCGATCATCCAGAAAACCCCCAAGTCGATCCTTCGTGAGACCCTTCGATTCCGAGTGGACAGCGCGAGTATTGCTGCCCGGAGCTTCGCATCCCGGTATCGCCAGACCAGCGTCGTTTCGGCAGCAAGCACGCGGTCCACGGCCGATCGCGGGATGGAGGCGAGTGAGATCGCACGCTCTCCAGCACCCAAATTCTCCGATGCTTTCTGACCTCGCGCAAAGAGCCCCCGTTCTGTGAACAGATAGATGGTGGCGACAAGGAAGGCGATGCCCGCGAGAATCACAATGATGCGAAGTACGACCGACGCCCAAGGCACCATGGTGGTGATCTCTCCCGCGGGCTCATTGAAGCTGATGCGAAAGACACCGAAGCCCGCGAGCAGGGCAAGGCCCGCGGCGTATGTTCTTCTCTTGTCGCGGAGCGTGCTTGCGTAGTCGACCTGATCACTCCAGAGCATCATCGTCTGCTCGAAGATCAGCCGTGCGTTCTCGGTCTGCTGGGGCTGATCAGCTGGCTTGGGTTCCGCGGAAGACATGCTGATCGGAGTCTAACACAGTGCGTCTTGTCATCCAGCGCGTCCGTTCCGCATCTGTCACCGTCGCCGGAGAGGTCCGCGCTCGCATCGGCGTCGGCCTGCTCGTTCTCGTCGGGTTCGATGTCGATGATGCCCGCGATTGCATCGCCTGGGGTGCCGACAAGGTCGCGAACCTGCGGATCTTCGAGGACCAGCAGGGCAAGATGAATCGCTCGGTCCTCGATGTCACCGGCGGCGTGCTGCTGGTGCCCAACTTCACGCTCGCGGGCGATGCGCACAAGGGCCGGCGCCCGAGTTTCGATCGTGCCATGCGTCCCGAGCACGCCGAGCCGATGTTCAACGCCATGGCCGACGCGATCGCCGCGGCGGGGGTGCCGACTCAACGCGGCGTGTTCCGTGCCGAAATGCTCGTGTCCCTCGAGAACGACGGCCCGATCACGATCGTGCTCGACCGTCCGCCCGCGCCCGCCTGATCACTTGCTCTCCTGCACGACGCGGTCGAGGAACTTCTTCTCGCTCTTGGCGTACTTCTCAAAGGCCTCGGCCAGCCTTGCCTGCACCGCGCGGAGCGACTCGGCATCCGCCGGTGTCTGCCCGGCTTCCATCGCCGCGAGCACGCTCTCGACCGAAGCGCTGGCCGCGCGCAGGTCGCTCGCCGACTGCGCAAAGGCCCGCGCCGCTTCGAAGACCAGTTCCTGCTCCATCTCACGTCGGCTCGGCGTGTACAGCAGCCGCCACGGGTTGCGCCGAACCTCGGTCATGGTCAGCAGCAACTGGTCGCTGCTCAGCCGGGCGTTGGCCAGCATGATGCGGAGTTCCGGCGAGAGTTCGGCCAGCAGCGCGTTGGTGCGCTGGCCCACCTCGTTGAACTCCGCGAGCGCTCCCTGCGCCTCGGTGACGCTCGCCGCGACGCGGTTGTACAGGTCCTTGTTCATCTTCTCGGCGAGCTGGCTGGCCGACTCGAAGATCGAATCGATGCGCGGGCGGTTGGCGTCGATCAGCCGCAGAGCCGCGGCGAGCACGCCGCGCGCATCGGTCGCACCCTTGGACAGCTCATCCGTCGCGGTCTCGACGTTCGACATGGTCCTGTCGATCCTGGGCGTCCAGCGCCGAACGCCGGAGCGGATCTCGCCCGAGATCGCCTTGGCGTCGTCGGTGAAGACCTCGACGTTGTGCATGATGGGTTCGACCTTCTCTGTCGCCCGCGCCATACGGTCGGCGATCTCCGCCCCGCGACGAAGGATCAGCCGGAGCTGGTCGGCCTGCTCCTGCTCGTACCCCGCCTGGGTCAGGAACGAAGGCGGCGCGAGCTTGCCGGCAAGTCGCTCGCCCTGACGCAGCACGCCATCATCGCCGGGCCCCAGCGTCAGCAGCGACGGATCGCCGACGTTGGGAATGTTGATCGAACCGGCCGAGCCCAGCAGCGGCAACTGCAGGAACGGGCGGGCGTTGCGGTACAGCGTGACCTCGGGGGTCATCACGATGTCCACCGCGATGCCGGTCTTGCGGGGCGAGTCCTCCGGCAGGAACCGCAGCCCCACCACGCGCCCGACGCGGCGTCCGCCGACCTTGACGATCGAACCCGCCTCCAGGCCCTCGGCACCATCGCCGATGCTGAACTCCACCACGTACCGCGAGGAGTACTTGAGGTTCTCGGTCACGCCCGCGAGGATGAGCACGGAGCCGACGATCAGCACCAGCCCGAAGGTCACGAGCAATCCGGCAACCAGTGCGTTTCTGCTGCTGCGTGCGCTCATCGTGCTCCCTGCTGGCTCTCGCCGCCGCTCCTGCCGCGGCGTGCTCGGTGTGACTCGCTCCGGCCCACATCAGACCCGGCTCGGGCCCGTGTGAACGATCGACTAGTCGCGCCGCCGCGTCGCCTGAACCGTCGGGACCGAGCTCATCGCCGGTCCTCCGCCCAGGAGATCATCAGCATAGTTCGTCGCATCACGACGCTGCGTGATCGGGCCCTCGGCATCCCCCCGCAGAAACTGCCTGATGATCCGCTCATCGGTGCTCAGGCTCTGCACCGCCGCGCCCTCGGTCTTGCGCAGCCCATCGAACCACGCCCGGTCTGCGATCTTCAGAACCCGCCCCTTGTCGAGCATCACCATCCGATCGGCGATCGTGAAGGCGCTGTCCATCTCGTGTGTGACGACCACGCTCGTCACGCCGAGGCCGCGCGTGGTGTTGAGGATCAACTGGTCGATTTCCGCGCTGGTGACCGGGTCCAGCCCCGCGCTCGGCTCGTCGTAGAAGATGATCTGAGGATCAAGGGCCATCGCCCGCGCCAGACCGGCGCGCTTCTTCATGCCGCCCGAGATCTGCGACGGAAACTTCTCCGCGTGCTCGCGCAGCCCGACCTGCTCGAGTTTCATCTTCACAGTGATGTCGATGATCTCGCGCCCAAGATCCGTGTGCTCCTCCAGCGGAAGGGCCACGTTCTCGGCGATGGTCATCGAGTTGTACAGCGCGCCGCTCTGAAAGAGGATGCCGAACTTCTTGCGGACCTCATCCATGCCCTGCTCATCGAGCAGGGAGAGGTTGCGGCCGAAAAGCTCGACCGTGCCCTCATCAATCGTCAGTGAACCGATGAGGCAGCGCAGCAGCGTGCTCTTGCCGCAGCCCGAGCCGCCCATGACCACGAGTGTCTCACCGGGAAAAATGTCCAGGTCCACCCCGTTGAGCACCGTCCGCCCGTCGAACCGCTTGACCAGCCCGCGGATGCGGACCGTCGGCGTCCGCCCCTCGACCCCGCCCGCGGCAGGTGCCGCGTCCGCGTTGGAACTCATGTGCTCGCTCACGAGCAGACTATACCTTCAGACGTACCGGGCTTGCCCGCCGTCATCGCCGCGCGACCGCGGCGGGCTCATCGCCACGATGTGTCCGGGGCCTTGATCATGGGGGCGAGGAGGCCGAGCCGCGACCGACCGGCTGGTGGCTTCAGCGCGTTCATCAAGATGGGTGATTGTGAAGCGTGTCGAGATTATGAGCCTGAATGGCTGATAATTTTGGCAATCTGCCGCTCCGATTTCATGGCTAACGCCGCATATTGGGGGTTTCGTCGAGGCTCCCCTAACTGGTGGAACTGAATCCATGCCTTTGGCATCCATCAGTGCTCGATCAAGTCGTTCCCTTTTGATGGAGATTCGCTCGTGATGAACTCGAAGAATCTGGCGGTTGGTCTGCTCGCGATCGTCATGGCCGCCGGCTCGGCATCGCCGGTACTGGCCAACCCGGGCACCGCGTTTACGTATCAGGGTGAGATCCGTTTCCAGGGTCTGCCGCTGTTCAGTGCCGCGGATGTTGAGTTCCGTCTGTTCGATGCGCTCACGGGCGGGAACCAGATTGGACCGACGCTGCAGACGCTGAATCTCACGCCGAGCAACGGCCGTTTCGCGGCGTCGCTCGACTTCGGCGTGAACGCGTTCGATGGCAGCGGTCGGTACCTCGAGATCTCGGTGCGTACTCCCGCCGGTGTGGGCTCGTACATCACGCTGAACCCGCGCACGGCACTGCGTCCGACGCCCTGCGCGCTGTACGCGCTCAACGGCAACCCCGGCCCGGCCGGCCCGCAGGGCCCCGCCGGTCCGCAGGGTCCGTCGGGCGTCATCGCGGCGACTGCTCCGCTGGCGTATGACGGCGGCACGCAGACCGTCTCCATTCAGGCCAATGGCATCACCAACGCCCAGATCGCCGATCGCACGCGCTCGATCATGATTCCCGGCGGCGCGTTCGCCGCGGCTTCGGGTTACGGCGCGGTGAACTTCAGCGCTGCTCGCGGACGTGTCATCGGGGCCCGCCTCGATGACGGCTCGAACAACGTCGCCTCCACCATGATCACCGTGCCGCGCGACTTCATCTCCGGCTCGGTCCCGACGCTGACCATCTACTGGGGCACCGATGAAGGTGCCGCCGGCCGCGTCGGCAGCCTCGATGTCCGCTTCGACGCCTTCTCCGGCTCGCTCATCACCTCGCCGACATCGGTCACCACGCAGCGTGCCACCTTCACCGGCTCGCCGGCGCAGGGTGCGATCATCACCACGACGGTTGCCACCTTCACAGGCTCGCCCACGTGGAATCCGGGCGATGTCATCGTCCTGACCATCTCTCGTGACACGACCGACAGCAACCAGGGCAATCTGTACATCGTCGGTGTCTCCTTCGATTACAATGCCGACATGTAATCGTCGGCACCTTCCTCACGATCGAAAGGAGACCCCGTGATCCGATCCATGCTCAGCACCATCAACTCCATCATGCCGGCGCTCATCCTCGTCGCCGCGCTCTGCGGAATGGACGCCCGCGCCCAGTCCGGCGGCGACTTCGACCTGACCTGGTACTCCGTCGATGGCGGCGGCGAGCAGGTCGGCGCCGGTGACATCGTCGTTTTCGGCACCGTCGGCCAGGGTGATGTCGACCAGCGGGCCGTCGGCGGTGGGTTCACCGTCGTCGGCGGCTTCTGGACCATCCCGTTCCAGCCGAGCGTCTGCCCGGCGGACATCGCCAACACCGACGGCGAGCCCGGGGCCGACGGCGCGGTCGACAACGGCGACTTCACGCTCTTCTTCAACGCCTTCTTCGCCGACATCAGCGACCCGATCCGCACTTCCGCCGACATCGCCAACACCGATGGCGAGTTGCCTCTCGATGGCGTCATCGACAACGGCGACTTCTCGCTGTTCTTCAGCGTCTTCTTCCAGGGCTGCCCGTAACGCCAGGGTTGTCAACCCACGCAAATGCAGCAGGGCCCGCGTCGTTTGACGCGGGCCCTGTTCATTTCGCCTTGTACACATTCCCGCGGCGGATCACGCCGCGCGACGCAGGGGCTGCGTGTCGCTGCGCCGGATCGTCGTGTCCGCCTCGTGCGTGTGCGTCTGCGGCAGGCCCATCGCCTGCGCGACGTGTTCGATCGTGCTCGACCATGCCTGGCTCAGCGCGGGCGTCCACGCCTCGGGCGTCTGCGTGCTCCAGGCCTCAAGGAACGCCTGACGCAGCGGCTCGCGAACCTCGCTCTGGGCCGGTGAAAGGTTGAGCAGCCGGCCAAGATCCTGCGCGTGGGCGAGCGAGCGATCGGTGCCGAGGTACCGCGTGAGCATCGCGACGTGATACGCGACGTGACGTTGGGTGCCGCGGAGCGCGGGGTCGGGCAGTTGGGCCCTGAGCCCCGGCACGCGGCGGGCGAGTGCGCGCAGGAAGTGCTCCGCGAAGTTCTGCAGAGCTGCTGAGGATGCCGAGAGGTGTGTGCGGACCAGTTGCACATGCGCGCCGTTCAGCGGCTCGGGGAGTGAGCCCGTCGGCGTGTTGAGGGAGGTGTGATCGGTGGGGGTGGTGTTGTGCGTGCGACGCGACATGAGAGGTGCTCCGGAAGTGTGCCGGCGCGCAGGACAAGCCCCACGAGCCGCGATCGGTATCGTCGGCCCGCCGAGCGGGAATCGACACGCTCGCGTGCTCGTTCATGTCACCGGGCGTGTTGCCCAGAGCGCGTCGGCGGGCACAGATTCACGCTCGCTCGGACCATCATCAGCCGACCCGTCCGAGAACGTTCCAAGTCCCCGACTTGGACACATATCCTACCGGGTCCACCAAACTTCCCTCGGAGTATGCGGATGAAGCTCAAATCGCCCATGTTCATGGTCTGCTACGGCCTGCTGATGCTCGCCGGCGGCGGTTACGCCTTCTCGCAGGCGCCCGACCCCTCGCGCGCTCTTACCGCGGTGATCATCACCGGCACAGTCTGCGGCGTGATGCTCGTGCTGGCGATCATGAGCGCGATGATCAACCGCAGCCGAATTCTCGGCATGATCGGCATTCACGTCGGAATCGTCGTGCCCCTGCTCGTCGGCGCCGTGCTCACGCGGCAGAGTTTCGCGGCAGCGGCGAGTGTGGATCGCTATCGCGCCGCCTCGGCGGAGTTTGAGAAGCTCCGCGCCGCCGGCACGCTCCCCGAGGGCACCGACAGCGCCGAGTCGTTCATTCGGATGCGCAACGATGAGGCCTTCCGCGCAGCCCTCGCCGCGGGCACCGCCAGCGATGCCGATCCCGCCGCCCGCAGGTCGTGGGAGCGGGCGAACGCGATCCCTGATCACGACCGCTCGTACCTTCGCAACACGCTCATGGCCCTCAGCGTGCTGAGTTTCGTCGCGTTCATCGCGATCCTGCTCACGCGGCCGAAGGCCGATCAGCGAGGGGCATCGCCAGCGGGCAACGCGTCATGAGCCGGGTTCTGCCGCGGGTTCATCGGCTGGTTGTCAAGATCGGCAGCGCCGTGCTCGCGCCCGATGGGCAGCTCGAGCGGGCGAACGTTCGTCGGCTCGCGGATGAGCTCGCGCGCGTGCACGCAACGGGCGTGCAGATCACGATCGTCTCTTCGGGCGCGGTGGCCAGCGGCTTCCGCGCGCTGGGGCTCGAGTCGCCGCCCAAGGCCATCGCGCAGAAGCAGGCCGCCGCGGCGGTGGGGCAGCCGCGGCTGATGGCCGCGTGGCAGGAGGCGTTCGCACGCCACGACATCGCCACGGCCCAGGCGCTGTACACCGGCGAGGATCTGCAGTCGCGCCACCGCTTCCTCAACACCCGGCGCACGCTGGCGGAACTGCTCGACCGGCGCGTGATCCCGATCGTCAACGAGAACGACACGACGAGTTTCGATGAGATCAAACTGGGCGACAACGACCGGCTCTCGGCCCTGACGGCGGACCTTGTGGCCGCCGACCTGCTGCTGATCCTCTCGACGGCGCACGGGCTGTATCGTGCGGGCACGCGCAGCGAGGTGATCCCCAGCGTGTCAGCGCGGGAGCTGATCGAGGCCGAGCGGCACATCCGCCCGGAGAAGAGCGCCACCGGTGTCGGCGGCATGACGACGAAACTCTCCGCCGCGGGATATGCAAGCTCGTGGGGCATCCCGACGATCGTCGCGGGCGGGGCGATTGATGACGTTGTGTCGCGCGTGCTCGCGGGCGAGGTCGTGGGCACGCTCTTTGAGGCTCGCCCGCGCCGCACCGCGGCGAAGAAGCGATGGCTGCACGCGGCGGCACGTGCCGCGGGCGTGATCATCGTCGACGACGGTGCCGCGCGGGCGATCACCCAGCGCAACGCGAGCCTGCTCCCCGGCGGCATCGTCAAGGTCGAGGGCGACTTCGATGCGGGCGCACCGGTCGAGGTCCGTGACCGCGCCGGCACCACCCTGGCCCGCGGCGTGACGAGCTACTCCAGCGCCGACCTCACGCTCATCCGCGGCAAGCGTTCAAGCCAGATCCAGGGCATTCTTGGGTCGTGCTACAGCGAAGAGGCGATCCATCGGAATGATCTGATGATGCTGGGATAAGGCGACGGTGTCGCGGTCGCTCGGGTAGAGGGTGGAGGAACACTGGGGACGCTCGATGGTCGATGTTTGAGGGTCTATCTGCTCGTGGATATACAGAGCATCACGCCAGAGTTTCTTGAGTGGGATGGCTCGTGCCGCGACCTGGTTTTCTTTGCGCCAAGCTGGGATGGAGTCCGCGCGTTGCTTTTGGCGCTGGCGCGGGAGTTCCCGCGCGTCAAGGCGAGCGCAGCGGATGGCGAGGCACTGGCTCCCCCTATTCATGACGCTGCGATTGCCGCGGCGCATCGGGGCTACGCGCATGTGAGTTTCCATGAGGGACTCGGGTTGCTTGAGCATGTACAGGTGTTCATCGATCGTCAGGCCGACGGCTCGCCAGGCGTCGAAGTGACGCTGTTCCCCGATCACCTTCGACGCACGGATTCACTACGAGAGGACTTCATCGAATGGGCAATACGGCTGCAGGTGCTCCTGCAAGCGAGCCGCTGTTCGGTGAACTTGTAGCGACGAGTCCCGCTCCGATCAGCGAGCGGCTCAGGACCATCTACGGGAAGTGATGATTTGCCGGATGCGGTCGCGATCCGGATCTTCGTCGAAGACTCCTCAGATCCGGCGTCCGGAAGCAAAGAAAACGCGGGCGGATCCCCTTTGGGACCCGCCCGCGCCACAACCAGGCACACAGGAGACACCGATTCGTTTCGACCTTGACGGGCTGAGAGAGTGGTCTCTGATCCGCTCATCCATGCCTGTGTGCCCGGGCACCCGTCAAGCGTCGTGTGAGATCGTCGCATTCAACGCTGTTGGTCTCTGCGTCGCTCAGTTTCTTCGTCGCTTGCTCAGGCCTGCTCGTCGTGCGAATCGTCGGCCGGACCCTGGCTCTGCTTCTCCAGCAGCTTGCGCAGGTACTGGTTCTCGCGGCGGGTCGCTTCCAGATCGAACATGATGTACTTGACGCTCAGGCGCAGGTAGTCCAGCGAGTCCTGGAGTTCCGCGACCGTCTTCTTCATCCGGGTATGACGGTCCTTGGCCTCATCGGCCAGCTTCGTCAGCCGCGCTTTGTCGTCGGCGGGCAGGGAACCGATCTGCTCGAGGAGGTCACCAAGCTTCTTCTGAAAGTCCTGCTCGTTCATAGGCGTCTCTCCGTGTCTGGGGTTTCTGTGCCGCGGGGTCAAACAGGCCCGTTGGCGGTATGTGCTCTCTTTCCCGCTCCGGGAGGAGGGGGCTTGCAACCGCGTTGGCGGGTGCATGGAGACAGAGAACAACCACCGGGCCGCGCGTGCCGCGCCGGCGTGCCAGAGGACGGAGATCCGAGAATATCGCCCGCCAGGCTCGAAGATCGAGCATCCGGCGTGGGCATGGGGCTCCCGGACGTTTCCGGGATGCGACGGGTTGTGCGGTCTGTTGCCTGCGGTCAACGCGCGCTGTCGAAGCGCCTCAACACCTGTTGCGCGTTCTTGGGAGCCGTTCGGGTCAGTTCGCGAAGGGCCAGCGGGTCGTTCTTCTTCACTTCCATGATGAGCTTCTTGAGGTGCTCATCGCGGACGAAGACAAAGCGGCGATACAGATCCTCCAGCTCGTGGCGGCTGAAGCGGGTCATCGGGTCACGCAGGCCGGTCTGCACCGCGGCCCAGTCGAGCAGCGCCCCGCCGTGCTCGCTGTAGCGGAAGAGCAGGAGCGTGGCCTTGAGCCGCTGAACCGGCCCGGAGAACGGGTCCGTGCACGCATCGGGCAGGCGGAGCATGACCTCTTTGACGTTCCCGGCCATGTGCTGCATCAGCGGATCGTCCGCCGGCGGCGGCTCGGCCTGAATCCTCGGGGCCTCATCGGCGGGAACAAGGTTCGCCAGTGCGCTGGTGATGGTCTTGACCCCGGCGCGGTCGAAGCGGATGGTCAGCCGCTGCGCGGGTTTGCCCTCGTATGGCTCGTTCACCGCACCGCTGATCACGCCGACACCCCACTCGGGTCGGTCTAGGTGTACGACGCGGTCGCCAAAGGTCCATTGTTTAAGCAGCATGAGAGTCTTCCTGACAAGTCCCGATGTGCACCGGGATCAGCGCCGGATTCCGAGCGTGGGCAACTGGCCCCGATCACTCGGCTCGTGGTCGCCGCCAACGCGTGGCCGGCGGTTCCTTCGGCTGGAGATGCACCGCCCAAAGGGGCAACACGCCCGGGCGCACTGCGAAAGCACGATGTACGAACCCCTGAACTGAGTCATCGGCCTGATGTCCGGTCACTTACCCCGTGTCGGGAAACACCAGCCGAGGTCGCCGCGGCACGACCCCGCCCCCAAAGTCGAAACTCCAATGCGTGAGCCAGCCCGAGATCGCAGTTGAGGCAAAGCCACTTCCCGTGCTGCTGCACGAGACACGCACGCCTGAACCATGCTCGCAAACCGCCAACGCCAGCCGCCGCGGCAGATCAGTGATGGCCACCATGCCCTGTTCAGAGCCATTGAGGCGGAGAACACGACCGATGCACATTGACCCTTCGGGAGCGCCGCGAACAAATGCAAAGGCCCCGCGGCCCGATGCCTTTGTCGACGGTTCCGGGCTGACAGACCAGCCCGGGGTGCTGACGGTTCGACCCCATCCCCCGGCATGTCTAGTATACCCCCCGACGCAAGGCAGACACGCAAGTCGGCCAGTGATGGGGATAAGTTAAAGACCCGGCTGAACAGTCCGCCACGCGTGAAGGATATCGGACCTGCCGCAAAGTTGACCGCCGGAGACCAGTGGCCGGCACGAGGTCTATAGATTGATGAGCCGCCGCGTGCTGATTGGCGCGGCGAGCCGACCAGCCCGACGACACACCGGCACCCGTCAGAGCGCAACGCCTGACGCTGCCACAGGAAAGGATGACACGATGATCGAGGCCCTGACCAGCGACGCCATCATCAACAAGGTCGGCGGGCGCTTCAAGCTCTGCGCTCTGATCCAGCGTCGCCTGCTGCAGTTGATGGACGGGGCCCGCCCGATGGTCGAGCGCAACGGCCGCTCGGACCTTGAGGTGGTCATCGACGAGATCCTGCAGGACAAGATCGCGCCGGTGTTCGATGAGACCGATGTCGAGACGCGCGCGGCCCTGCCGCAGTTGGCGTCGAAGAACTGATCGGCCCGCGGCCGGTCGAGCGGGGCGGGCAAGCGGGTTGGGGTGAGCCATGACCACGCTCAAGAGCAAGCGGATCGTGCTCGGGGTGACGGGCGGGATCGCGGCGTACAAGGTCGCGTCGGTCGCGTCGCGCCTGAGTCAGGATGGGCACGAGGTGCGCGTGTGCATGACCGAGTCGGCCACGCGGTTCATCACGCCCCTGACCTTTCAGGCGCTGACCGGCAATCCGGTTTACACATCGATGTGGGAGCACATCGAGAATCAGGACCCGCAGCACATCGCCCTCGCGCGCGGGGCCGATCTGGTGCTGGTCGCGCCGGCGAGCATGGACTTTCTGGCCAAACTCGCGGCGGGAATGGCCGACGATGTGGTGAGCCTGATCCTCTCAGCAGTCGACCGCACGCGGACGCCGGTGCTGCTTTCGCCGAGCATGAACAGCGTGATGTGGCATCAGCCGGCGACCCAGCGCAACATCGCGACGCTCAGGGCCGACGGCTTCCGGATCATCGAGCCGGCCGAGGGCTGGCAGGCTTGCAGGACGGTCGGGCCGGGGCGAATGCCCGAGGCGGAGGAGTTGGTGGAAGAGGTGAGGCGGGTGGTGGGGTAGGGGCGGCGTCACGACGGCGGGCCGGTCAGCGTCCTTCGAAGCGAGTTGAAGATTCCGCACGTCGCGGCGGCCTGATGGGCACACCGGGTCCCGTATCCGCACCCATCACACCCTGACCTCACTGCCCCCCAGCCCCTTGAGCGCCTCGGCATATTGCTCACGCAGCGGCTCGACGACCTCCCGCACGAACCGCTCGGTCTGCTCGACGCTTCGGCCGATGTACTTCATCGGGTCCAGCACGCCGTCCCAGTCCAGTTCGGCGGACAGCGGCCCGCCGCGGGCTGCGCTCCAGAAGTGCTTGTCGGCCTTGAGGCGTTCCAGCAGGTCGTTGTCGTGGCCCTCCTGCTTGACGCGCAGGCCCGCGGCCTGGGCATGGGCGCGGATGTGCTCGTGGTACTCCTGGCGGTCGCCGCCGAGTTTCACGCAGGCCATGAGAATGTTCTCGGTGGCCATGAATGGCAACTCGGCCATGAGGTTCTTACGCACCATCGCCTCGTGGACGACCAGGCCAGATGCGACGTTGTGCATCAGGTCCAGCGCGCCATCGAGCGCGAGGAAGGCCTCGGGCAGCGAGAGGCGGCGATTGCTGCTGTCATCCAGCGTGCGCTCCAGCCACTGCGTCGCGGCGGTGTCATACGCGTTGCCCACCAGGTTCATCACAAACCGCGTCAGCCCGCAGATCCGCTCGCACCGCATCGGGTTGCGCTTGTACGGCATGGCGCTGGAGCCGATCTGCTTGTCCTCGAAGGGCTCTTCGATCTCCTTGCGGTTGCAGAGCAGACGGACATCGGTGGCGATTTTGTGGAGGACGGAGGCCGTCGATGCGAGATTGGCCAAGATGACGGTATCTTGAACGCGTGGGTATGTTTGCCCGACAATCTCAAAGTCTCGATCAAGTAGCTTGTCAGAAACAAAGTTCACGAAGGCTGTTCCGTCGAGACGGTCGACTCGCGAACCATCGCCGTCGCACAACGCGAGAAAAGAAGCTTGGGTGCCAGTAGCCCCCTTGAACCCCCGCATGCGCATCGATACGCAGGTTCCTCCAATCAGATCAAAGCAAAGCCACGCGTCGTGAGCCCAGAGCGCAGAGCGTCGGCCAACCGTCACGGGTTGAGCGGGCTGATAGTGCGTGAATCCCAGCGTTGGAAGGGAGCGATGCGTCCATGCGAAATCAGCGAGATCGCAAACTAGGCGAAGCAACTTCAACTCAATCAGACGCTGAGCGTCATACAGAATCTGCAAATCCGCATTGCACACCACATCCTGACTCGTCATCCCCAGATGGATGATCCCCTTGGCCCTCGGGCAACTGTCACCCAGCGCGTGCACGTGGGCCATCACATCGTGCCGCAACTCACGCTCGTGCTTCTCCGCCGCCTTCATCTCCGCATCGGTGATGCCCCCCGGCCGGTTCACCACCGCCCGCAGTTCCTCCACCTGCTCTTTGCTCACCGGCAGGCCCATCTCGTGCTGCGCCTCGGCCACGGCCAGCCAGATCCGCCGCCACGTGTTGAACTTGTGCCGGGGCGACCACAGCGTCAGCATCTGCTTGCTGGCGTTGCGAGTGGCCAAAGGCGATGTGTAGGTGTCGTAGTCACTCATCGAAAAGGCCTCCTTGTCCGAAGCGGGTCGGAACATCGCTGTGGGGTGAGGATCGGATCGGCAGGCTCGGCGGACGCAGCCGCTTCAGGCACGCATCGGCGAGGCTTCGCAGCGTCGGCACATCGTTTCGGACGACATCCCACAGCACCAGCGGATCGGCGTGCGGTGTCTCGCTCAGCAGTCCGTCGCGCAGCGCGATGATCGATGGCATGCTGCCGAGTTCCCGCGCCACGTCAGGTGCGCTCGCCCGCAGGCGAATCGCGGCGTCGCCGATGATGATCAGTCGTCGCTCCACCGCATCCTGGCGGAGTTCGTCGTCGAAGAACTGCTCACGCGTCACCCCTGCCGTCGCACGCGAGATTCGCCCGCAGGACTCCAGCACGGCCAGAACATCGTCGGCCGGGTCATGCCGGGACATGGCCTTGCACCTTGCTCGGCACGGCCCGCCGCGCATCGCAGGACCCGCGGTTCGGCTGCGGCTTGTCGCGGAGCGGGACGGACATCGCATCGAGTATATCTGGCCGAGCGGCCGGTCCCGCGCATGCGCGTCGCGGTTCGCACCGCCGATATGGGTGCCTGAAGGTCTGCATCTGCCCGCCGCGCCTCGATGGTTCCATGGCCCGTGCTCGCACCGTGCTCCCCGGATTGGGCAGCCTTGCGGCGATTGCTTGCACACCCGCGGCGAGTGTGCCATACTCCCCCGCCTGATCCCCAGACGCTCTATGTACGAGCCGGCGATCGGGCACCGCTCCGGCGGGCGTGGAGAAGCGACATGAGCGTGTTCCCGGCGATCGCGGCGATGACCAAGGCCACAGCAGCACGGGCGGGCGCAAGGGCCCGACATGCCGCGGGACACCCGGGCATGCTCGCGGTGCTCGCGGTGTGCGCGGTGCTCGCATTCATCTCGGCGGTGCCGACGGCGATGGCCCAAAGCGGCGATGCAGCGCCCGCGCCGGTCGAGCAGGCCGCGGCGCAGGCCGAGGCCGCCGCGGCGACCGTGCCGAACTCGGGCGACACCGCCTGGATGCTCACGAGCACGGCGCTCGTGCTGTTCATGACGATCCCGGGCCTGGCGTTGTTCTATGGCGGTCTGGTGCGCAGCAAGAACATCCTCTCGACGCTGATGCACTCGTTCTTCTGTGCGATCATCGTCAGCGTGCTCTGGTTTGTCGCGGGGTACTCCATCGCCTTCGGCCCGACGCAGGGCGGGCTGTGGGGCGGGCTGTCGCTGATGTTCCTGCGGGACCTGTCGCAGCCGGCGGGGCTGGCGCCCACGATCCCGCACGCGCTGTTCGTGATGTACCAACTCACCTTCGCGATCATCACGCCCGCGCTCATCAGCGGCGCGTTCGCCGAGCGGTTCCGCTTCGCACCGTTCGCGGCCTTCACGGCGTTGTGGTCGCTGATCGTCTACGCGCCGCTGGCGCACTGGGTCTGGGGCGGCGGGTGGATCGCGACGACCTTCGGCGCGCTGGACTTTGCCGGCGGCACAGTCGTGCACATCTCATCGGGAGTCTCCGCGCTGGTCTGCGCGGTGTATCTGGGCAAGCGCCACGGCTACGGACACGAGCCCATGCCGCCGCACAATCTGCCGTTCACGGTCATCGGCGCGGGCATGTTGTGGGTCGGCTGGTTCGGGTTCAACGCCGGCAGCGCGCTCTCTTCGGGCTCGCTGGCGAGCACCGCGATGCTCAACACGCACCTCGCCGCGGCGACGGCGGGCATCGGCTGGATGCTCGTGGAAATGATCCGCTCGCGGCACGCGACGGTGCTCGGCGTCGCTTCAGGCGCGGTCGCCGGGCTTGTCGGCGTGACGCCCGCGGCCGGCTTCGTCACGCCCATGGGCGCGGCGATCATCGGCCTTATCGCCGGTGCGATCTGCTACATCGCCGTTTCGCTCAAGCCCAGGTTCAAGTACGACGATGCGCTCGATGTCGTCGGCGTGCACTTTGTCGGCGGCACCATCGGCGCGGTGCTCACGGGGGTCTTCGCCACCGCCAGCGTCAACCCGCTGATCAAGGACCTGGCCCTGGGCACCCCCGGCGGCGCGGTTGACGGGCATTGGAAACTCGTCTGGCAGCAGATCGCGGCGGTCGGCGTGACGATCGTTTTCGTCGGAGTGGCCACGCTCGGCATCCTGATCGTGGTGAACCTGATCTGGCCGATCAGGGCTTCGCTGAATGAGGAAACGCTGGGCATGGACCTTAGCCAGCACCGCGAGCGGGCGTATGTGCTTTCGGGCGGAGAGGCTGTCGCGGCCGCCGCGGCGGTCATGGCCGAGCCGCGTGCGGCCGATGCGCCGCCCGTGTCGGTCCAGCGCTTCACGATCGTGCTCGACAACGTGACCGAGCAGCAGGTCGAGCGCCGCTGGCGCGAACTCTGCCGAAGAATCAGCGTCGACGACGCGGCGGTCAGCACGCTCACGCTCCACCCGCACCCGGTCACGGTCCGCGGCACGCGCTTCCGCTTCCGTACCGACGGCGCCCACACGCCCGAGAGCGTGCGGGCACAACTCGAGTCGCTGTTCTCCGACCTCGGCGCAAGGGCGCGAGTCGAGACCTGAGACGGGCCGGCCACGCCGCGACAGGTGTGCGACCGAAGCCCCGTGCCCCGTGCCCCGTGCGATGGGCGATGTGCGATGTGCGATGTGCGACCTTTCCCGATTCCCGTACCCCACCAGAGCCTCACCATGAAACTCATCGTCGCCATCATCCGTCCGGAGAAACTCGAGGACGTTCGGCGTGCGCTGGCCGAGACCGATGTGTACCTCATGACCGTCAGCGAGGCCAGCGGCTTCGGCAAGCAGCGCGGCGTCGTTGAGGTCTACCGCGGTCAGGAGCTCGAGGAGCGCATGATCCCCAAGCTCAAGGTCGAGATCGCGGTCAACGACAACTTCGTCGACGCGACGATCGAGGCCATCATCCGCGGGGCCCGCAGCGCCGGCGCGGGCGATGTGGGCGACGGCAAGATCTTCGTCATGCCGCTGGACGACGTGATCCGCATCCGCACGGGCGAAACGGGACCGGCGGCCATCGGGCCGTGAGGCCGGAGTCGAGTTGCCTGTATGCTCCGCAGCACGGGCCTACGCCCGCCACGGAGACTCGCTCATGTTTCATCCGACCCTGTCGCTCGCGCGGTCGTGCATCGCGATCGGAATCTTCGCAACAGGACTGACGGGCGCGGCGGCTCGTGCTGAAGAGCCCATCGTCCTCCGCGAGGCGCTGGTCATTCCCGGGGTGACCGCGGGCGGGCGAACGCCCATGCCCGTCGACCACATCGCGCACGCGCTGTCCTCGGGCGCTCTGGGTTCCGCGGCCGCGCCGTGGCGCGTGGGCGCGTTGAGCGAAGGCGACACGCTCACGCTGCCCGATGGCGCGACCCGCACGTGGACCGCCGTCGTCGCGGATGACGCCGGGGTGCTGACGCCCGATCGTCTCGGCCCCGCGGCCCGCGGCGGATATGCCCTCTTCCGTGTCAACAGTGATCGCCAGGGCGTGCGTGTGCTCGAGGCCGCGGGGCACGCACTGGTCTTTGTCAACGGCGAGCCGCGGGTCGGCGATCCGTACGGCCACGGCTATGTGCGCGTGCCCGTGCTGCTGAAGGAGGGTGAGAACACGCTGCTGTTCCGCATGGCCGGGCGCGGTGCTTTCCGGGCTCGACTGGTCGAGCCGACCGGATTGGTCGAGGTCAACGCCGCCGACATGACGAAGCCCGATGTCATCCGCCCGCCCGCGAGCGCTGCACCGATCGAGGGCCTCGCGCCCGCGGGCAACGAGCGAGAGGTTCACCTTGGTCTGACGATGCTCAACACATCGCCCGCGTGGGTCACGCTGAGCGGGCCGGGGCTGGATGTCCCGGTGCTGCTCCCGCCCACGGGCGTGGTGAAGGTGCCGTGGTCGCGTCGGCTGTCGCTGGACATGTCCGGCGAGCGTGTGACGATCGAGGTCGCGCTGAACGCGGAGACCGACGACGGCACGACCGCACAGTTGCGTACTCCGGTGTCGCTCCCGGTTCGCGATGTCTGGGATCGCCACACGCGCACGTTCATCAGCGCGGTCGACGGCAGCGTGCAGTACTACGCCGTGGTTCCGCCGCCGCGCGAGGCGTTCGAGCGCGGCGGAATGCCCGAGGCGCTGGTGCTCTCGCTGCACGGCGCGAGCGTCGAGGCGACGAGCCAGGCGGCGTCGTATCGCCAGCGCGACTGGTGTGTGGTGATCTGTCCGACCAACCGCCGACCGTTCGGATTTGACTGGGAGGACTGGGGCCGCATCGACGCGCTGGAGGTGCTCGCTCACGCCGAGGCGCTCTGGCGAACCGACCCGGCGCAGCGTTACCTGACGGGTCACAGCATGGGCGGTCACGGAACGTGGCACCTGGGCGTCACGCATCCGGGCCTCTTCGCGGCGATCGCGCCCAGCGCAGGCTGGGGATGGTTCGATGACTACGGCGGACGACGCCCGAGCGCCGATGAGGCCCGACGCGATCCGTTGCTGGACATCTTCCGCCGCAGTGCATCGACCAGCGACACGCCCGCTTTGGTCGAGAATCTTCGCGGCACGCCGGTCTTCATTCTGCACGGCGACGCCGACGACAACGTGCCCATCGCGCTGGTGCGACAGATGCGCGACCGGCTCGACGCCGCGGGGGTTCCAAGCGTGCTGCAGGTCCGCGCCGGCGGCGGCCATTGGTGGGACGATCCGCAGACCCCCGGTGCCGACTGCGTCGACTGGCCCGCGATGTTCGAAGTCTTCCGCAGCACGCGGCTGAGCGCGCCGACGAGCGTGCGGTTCATGCACCCGTCGATGCTCGCGCTGCCAGCGGGACTCGCACCGGCAGGAGTTCATGCCGGCGTGATGGCCGCGCAGCAGCAGCGGCCGGGTGAGCGATCCGAACTCATCACCGCACGAGATGGTGCGATCAGCACGACGAATCTCCGCGCGCTGTCGATCGCCCGCACCGGCGCGACGACGATCGACGGCACAGGCCTGACGCTCATCGGCGGCACGCACCTCGTTGCATCCGCCGCCGGTGCGGATGTGCCCGCGTCGTGGACGGTCGCAGATGGCGAGCACCCCGGCGCTTCGGACTCCGGTCCCGGCGTGCACAAGTGGGGGCGCGATGCGGGGCTGTTCAAGTATGCGCTGACGGACGGCTTCGCGATGCTCGCCAGCGAGCGTGGCGGTGATGCGGACGATGCCGCGGCGATCGCGACGGCGCGGTATCTGGCCGAGCGCTGGTGGTATCAGGGCAACGGCTTTGCCAGATTCGTGCGCGAGCCGATGCCGCCGCGCGAGCGTCGCGTTCTGGTGGTCGGCGTCGCGACGGCGAAAGATGGCGAGCCCGCGGCGATCGCGTGGATGCCGGAAGCACCGCTGCGTATGTCCGCTTCGGGCGCGGCCATCGGGGAGCACACGTTCACCGGGCGGCACGCCGCGATGCTCACGCACCCCGGCCCGAACGCCCGCGCCGCGATCATCGCGACCAATGCGGACGTGCTGCGTGCGATGGCGCTGCTGCCGATCTTTGCCAGCGGCGTCGGGTACGCCGACGTGACGATTCTCGGCGACGACTTTCTCCAGCGGGGCTTTGCGGGGACTCGAGCCGCGGGGTTCTTCGGGCCGCTGTGGGGGCTTGATGGCGCGGAGATTGTCGTGCGTCCCGCGGAGCAGCGCAACAACAGCGCGGGCGATGCGGCCGCGCCGGTCCAAGCAGCGGCACCTGCACCGGCCCCCGCACCCGAATCCGTGAAGCCGGACGCGAAGTGAGCACTTACTGACCGCCGCATTCTCGTCGCGTGTGCGATCTGCTCGCCTCCGCTGCATCTACCGCGAATCGCGTGCGGATGCCGATAGCAGCATGGTGAGCACTGGCACATGGCGCAGCGCGGCGGTCCCGATCATCGTCGGCATGACGGTGGTGCTCGCCTGCGCGCTCGTGCTGCGGTCCGTCGAGCGCTCGATGCTCTCGGCCGCGGCGGTGGACGCCGGCCAACCCGAGCGCGCGGACCTTGCCAGCATCGAACTGGCCGTGCGGCGGATGGAACTGATCACCATCGCGCTGGAGACCACCGCCACCGCCAAGGCCAGCGACGACTCCTGGCGCGGCAGTGTCGAGGCCACCGTCAGCGTGTCGGTGAGGTTGCTCTACGGAGTGGACCTCGCCCGGGCTCGGGTCGAGCGAGCGGGGCTCGCCAGCGCGGGGATCGATGCCGTCACGCGTGCGGTGGGCGAGCGCGTGATCATCACGTTGCCCGAGCCGCGGCGCATCGCATCGGAGATCAACCCGCGCGGATTGCCCGAGACCTCGAGCGTTGATGTTGGTTGGGCCCGAACGCGCACGCGCGCCGGCGAGTACTACCTCGGCCGTGCGCGGCAGGATCTTCCCGGTGTCGTGGGGCGGCTGACCATCAGCGATCAGGATGCCGCGCGCGTGCGGGATGAGACCGCCCAGCGTGTCCGCACGCTCGCGCTGGCGCTTGTGTCCAGGGGCGACGCGGCCCGCGCGGCGCAGATCGATGTCGACATCGTGTTCGAGCCCGCCGAGCCGGAGCGCGAGCCGTGAGGTGGCTCTGGTCACGCCGATGGAACCTGGCGCGATTGTGCATCGCGGCGGTGCTCGTGCTGACGCTTCTGGGCGACACCTCGCAGCGCATGGCGGTCATGCTCATGGCCTCGCTCCCGACGCACGATCATGCGGCGGAGGCCCGCGAACTGCTCGGCCGTGCGCGATACGCCGATGCGCTGCTCACCGTCGAGGCGGGCATCGAGTTCGCCGCGGCCGAACTCGCCGGCGAGACGGCGACATCGGCTCCGGACCGCAGCGCAGCGGCGAAGACCGACCCGATGCGCCGACTCGAAGAACTCCGGGCGATCCGCCAGCAGATCGAGCGGGAGCGCAGCGGCGTGCTCCGCCGAGCATCGGACTTTGCGCGCGGCGCGATCACCGGCGGCAGCAATCCGGCCAACGCATCGCTCGAGGCTCTCGCGGGCGCGGTGATCACCGATCTGTTCATCGTCGGCGACATTCGCGACCTGATCGTCCAGGGTGGCAAGGCCATCATCGACGGCCCCGCCGCTGCGGATCCGGTGATCGTCGCGCTCTCGACCGTTGGCGTGGTCACAACGCTCGCGCCGGAAGTCGACTGGGCGCCTTCGCTGCTCAAACTCGCGCGGCGATCCGGAACCATGTCCAGAGAACTCGGCCAGGCCATCCTCGCCGCGGGGCGGGCCGGCGATGCTCGGGCTGTGGCGCGGATCGCCGAGGAAGCCGGCGGCATGGCCCGTGCCATCGGGCCGGGGCCCGCGATGCGGACGCTCTCGCTGGCGCAGAGCGTCGAGGACCTGTCGCTCCTGCGCAGTTTCATCGGGCGCGGCGGCGCTCGCGCCGCGGTGGCGTTGCGTCACGCCGGGGAGCCGGGCATGGACCTGCTCCGCACGGCCGCACGCGGCGGCCCCGAGCAACTCCGCGCCGTCGAGGCCGGAATGCTCACCTCCGCTCGGGCCGGGCCGCGCGGCTTGTCGCTCCTGCCCAGACTCGCGCCGACACTCGCCCGACCGCACCTGCTCGTCGGCCTCGGCAAGGCCCTCTACAAGGGCACGGGCTGGAACGCGCTGCAACGGGCCATCGAGGCCCTTCGCCCATGGCATGCGTGGTTGCTCCCTTTGGCCATGGGGTGGCTGGCGCTGGAGTGTGTCCGCCTCGTGTCGGCCCGGCGTATCGACCGGGTGGAAGCGGGAAAGTCCGTAGATGCTCTCGGTCCTTCCGTCACTTGAGCGGGCAGTCATATGACCGAAACAGGGCGAAATCTTGACGGGGGATAAATCCCGAGCAAGTTTGGGATCCGCACGCGAGTGTGTGCGTCAAATGGCATTGTGGCTCGCCGAGCGTCGGGCGGGCCGGGCGCGTCATGCGCGGGGCGTCTATTCGGGCCAGTAGGTCCGTGTAGCTGCTCGCTCCCTTGAGATGAATGACTGGGGTCAAGATCATGCGTCAGCCGAGCGGGATTGTGGTTTCGTCGTTGATCGGTGCGTGCGCGGCGGCTCTGCTGAGCGGCTCGGCTCGCGGGCAGGTTCTGGCGATCCAGGCGGAGGTCGATCGTGACGCCGAGGTGCCGATGGCCGGCCTGCTGAGCGGGCTTGACTCCGCCACTCGCAGGCCGTCGCTTCTGGCCCGCATGAGCGGCTCGGCCCATGCCTGCGGCGCGGGCTGCTCGCTGGAGGCGGCGATGCTGCGACCCGGCCCGGTGAGCCTGGCGCGGGCGATCGACACCGTCGCCGCGGGCGAAGCCGACCCGGTGCGTGCCAAACTCAACATCCTCGCGAACATCCGCGCCAGCGAGCGCTGCTACAAGCTGCCGGACAATCAGGCCGATGTCGAGCGGCTCGTGCGCGAGACCCTTCTCCGCCCGGTCTCGGAACTCAAGGTCAACGGCAACGACTTCTTCGACAGCAACACGGTGTGGGGAACCGGCGGGACCGCCACCGGCGGACGAGCCACCCGCGCGAGCCTGACCTACTCGTTCCCCGCCGACAACGTCACGTGGGGCAGCGGCCCCAGCGGTCCGAACGTCCTGAACGCTCGCCTGCTGACGAGCTTCGGCAACATTGATCGCGGCCGCGAGTGGATCCGCCAGAGCCTGGCCACCTGGCGGCGCTACGGCGGTCTGGACTACACCGAGGTCGCCGACGACAACGCGACGATGAACTTCGACACTGGGCGCGTCCTCAGCCGCGGCGACATCCGCATCGGCGCGATCTCTCAGGACGGCGTGTTCAACGTCCTGGCGTACAACTTTTTTCCGAGCAGCGGCGGCGACATGGTCATCGACGCCGATGACTTCGCCACCAGCTCGTTCAACGCCACCGCCAGCAACTTCCGCTTCTTCCGCAACACCGTTGCCCACGAGCACGGTCACGGTCTTGGCTTCTTCCACGCCACGCCGTGCAACAATACGAAGCTCATGGAGCCCTCGCTCTCGACGGACTTCGATGTCGTGCAGATCGATGAACGCCGCGGCGCGGGTGCGAACTACGGCGACCGCTTCTCGGGCAACAACTCCGCGACCAACGCCGTGAACTTCGGCACCGTCAACGGCCCCAATCGCTCGATCGTGCTCCAGCATCTCTCGACCAACGGCACCGCCGGCTTCAACAACTCCGATGAAGATTGGTTCCGCTTCACGCTCACCGCCGCGACGACCGTCAGCATCGTCGTCACGCCCACCGGTGGCGTATACGCAAATGGCCAGCAGACCAGCGGCTGCAACCCGACCGCCCCGCCCACAATCGACGCCAGCGCGGCCGGAAACCTGAACATCGAACTGCGAAACAGCACCGGCGCGAGCGTCGTGTCCTCGGCGGCGTCGGCCGCCGCGGGTGCGGTTGAAACACTCACCTCCGTGAACCTCGCCGCCGGCACGTACACGATTCGTGTCGTGGATGTCGGGCCCAACGCCAACCAGACGATCCAGTTGTACGACCTGACGATGTTCGTCGGCGGCACGGCCTTCACGCCGACCGGCACGGCCGGGAACGCCGCGCCCGACGCGATCGCCGGACTGAACAAACGCGTCGCCGCGAACACCACCTGCTACTTCATCGGCGATGTGAACTCCTCGGCCACCATGCCCGGCGTCACGCTGTCCAGTTACGCGTGGGACTCTGACAACGACGGCGTCTTCGACCTGACCGGCTCGCGCCCGACGACGGTGTACGTCTCCAACGGCGTGTACCCCGTCACGCTTCGCGTGACCGACTCGCGCGGCTCGACCGATACCGACACCATCAACGTCACCGTCTTCGGCGCCACGACGAACGTCACGTCGCTCTCGCCCAACACCGGCGATCAGGGTTCCGTCATCCCATTCACCATCGTCGGCTCCAATCTTCTGGGCGTCACCAGCGCCTCGCAACTGACGCTCTCCGGTACCGGCGTCACCATCACCGGCACGCCCGTTCGCACGCCCCGCGGCACCGCTGTCACCGGCGTTTCGTTCAACGTCGCCGCCAACGCCACACCCGGCCCGCGAACGCTGACTATCACCAACCCCGACGGTCTCGGTGCCCCCGGCTTCGTTCTGGCCAACGCCTTCACCGTCAACGCGCCGCCCGTGATCTGCCCGGCCGACATCGCCAACAGCGACGCGGACCCAGGGTCCGACGGCACCATCGACAACGGCGACTTCACGCTCTTCTTCACCGCCTTCTTTGCGACACCGGGCGACCCGATTCGCGCCTTTGCCGATATCGCCAACAGCGATGCCGACCCGGGTGCTGATGGCAGCGTCGATAACGGCGACTTCACGCTCTTCTTCGGCTCGTTCTTCAGCCCCTGCAACTGACGCCCCGGCGCGATCAGCCCGCCGCGTGCGCCGCCAGGCGGCTCACACCGCCGCCGCCGGTCTGCCCCGCCGGGCCCGTTTCGTCGGCGACATCCGCCACGTACACGCGTTCGAGCGTGGGCGACACCGCGCACAGCAACTGGTGCGTGATCGTCCCGGCGCGACGCGCGACCTCCGCCATCGCGTTCGGCGCGGCGGGATCATCGCCGATGACCTCAACCTCCGCACCGATCCAGCTCAGATCCTCCGGCGCATCGGTCAGGTCCACGGTGATCTGGTCCATGCTCACGCGACCGACCACCGGCACGAACATTCCGCCGCCGCGCTGCCCGAGTTCGCTCGTGCTCTCGCGTGGGCCGACAGTCCGGGTGCGGTCGAACGCCCGCCCGGTCAGCCGCACCACGGCTCGCGTGTCGTTGTCCGCGCCGCTGAGCGTGATCGGGAACCCGTCGGCGTACCCCACGGGCACAATGCCGATCCTGCTCGGCCGCGGCGCGTGCCAAAGCCGGTTGTAGCCGACAGGCCAGCCCTCGGGAACCTCCTGCACGTGGACGATCCGGCTCAGCCAACGAATGCTCGGCGAGAGCCGCTGTGACTGCTCGCGGAACTGCACGGTGTCGTGCTCTTCCTCGGCGTGCTTCGGAGCCAAAGCATCGGCACCGTACCCGAGCAGTCCCTGCCCGAGCCTGACCATCAGGGCGTGGAACTTGTCGCTGCGGAATGTCGCCGCGGTATTGGCCGCGTGAACCCAGACGGGCTCGGGCCTGGCCCCCGCGCCGCCCGCGGCGTCGCGGAACATCGGGCTGACGCGATCCAGCCACACCCGGAAGAGCCTGGCCTGCTCGCGTGTGAACGCGTCGTCGTGCCCGGGGCTTGAGAAGTGCGTCATGACCCCGGCCAGACGGAAGCGGTTGGACGAGGCCACAAACTCGACCACCCGCGCGGCCTCATCGGGCAGGCACCCGCCGCGAGACAGACCCGTGTCCACCTGCACGTGCACCGGGAACGTCACGCCGATGCGTGCGGCGACGCTCGAGAGCGCCATCGCCTGCTGCTCGCTATGGAGCGTCAGGTGCAGCCTGCCGCAGGATGCGAGGCGGTACAGCGGATCGGCCCGGTCGAAGTTGTCGACCGGCATGAGCACGAGGATCGGCGCCCGCAGCGGTTCCTCGACCAGCGCCCGCGCTTCGTCCAGGCAGTAGACGCTGAGCATGTCCACCCCGGCGGATTCCAGCCGTTTGGCGATACGAGCCGCGCCCATGCCGTACGCGTCCTGCTTGATGACGGCGCAGATCCCCAGCCGTCGGCGGGCGGATCGGTCATCGGCCGCGCGATGGTCCACGAGCACCTCGCGGACGAGGCGCACGTTCCGGTCGATGGCCGAAAGGTTGATCTCCAGACGCGAAGTGGTCACAGCGTGGCTCCGAAGAACAAGCGGGCGGACAGACGCGGCCAACGGGCGCAAGGGCATGACCGCGGAAGTGGGGGGCGGGCCGCAATCGGCCGACCGCACAAACCGCGCCCATGAGGGTGGTATCGGCAAAGCCGCCTCTCTACGATCAAACTCGGGCGAACTCGGGTCGGCTCCGTCGGCGGAGCCCTCGCACGGCCCCGACCGTGCGTCCCCTGGGAGCGGTCCGGGCCGGCATCGCGGCCCCTTTGGGTCTGCGGTCGGGCCGAGCGTTTCCTTCGCCACACCTTTCCGGGCGGGCCGACCGGCCCATAGCCCCGTTTCTGTCCGCGACGAGCATCCCATGTCCAGAACTCACGACACCGTTCCGCACTCGCCCGCTCCTTCAAGTGGATCGGGCGCGGGCGACGCACCGCGCCACGCACCGGGGGCCATCACCGGCGAAATGGGCAAGGTCGCCGAGGACGTGTTCATGTCCGAGCTCTCCTTCGCCAGCCTGGGCCTGCGCAGCAGCGTCCTGAAGGCACTGGAGGAGCAGAGCTACACCAAGCCGACACGCATCCAGGCGATGCTCATCCCCAAGATCCTCGAGGGCAAGGACGTGCTCGGTCAGGCCAAGACCGGCACGGGCAAGACCGCCGCGTTTGCCCTGCCCATCCTGCACAAGTGCGACAAGTCCACGTCCTGCCAGGCTCTGGTGCTCGTGCCCACGCGCGAACTGGCGCTGCAGGTCGCCCGCGAGATCAACGAACTGGGCCGCCACACGCCCATCCGCGCCGTCGCGGTCATCGGCGGCCAGCGCATCAACGAGCAGCTCAAGAGCCTGAGCATGGGCTCGCAGATCATCGTCAGCACCCCCGGCCGTCTGATGGACATGGTCGAGCGCGGCCACGTCACGCTCAACAACGTCAAGTTCGCGGTGCTCGATGAGGTCGACCGCATGCTCGACATCGGCTTCCGCGATGACATCCGAAAGATCCTGGGCAAGTGCCCGCCCCCGGGCCAGCGTCAGAGCATCTTCGTCAGCGCCACGCTGCCGCCGGATGTCGAAAAACTCGCCCGCAGCCAGAGCCTCGACGCCGAGAAGGTCGTCGCCGTCACCAGTGGCGCCCTGACCACATCGCTCGTCCGCCAGTTCTATCTGCCCGTGCAGCCGTGGGACCGGCGCAAACTCCTGCTCCACCTGCTCACGCACGAGGAACCCGCGCTGACCGTCGTCTTCTGCCGCACCAAGCGCACGGTCGACGAACTGGCCCGGTACCTGCACGACAAGGGCATCGATGTCCACGCCATGCACGGCGACATGTACCAGACCAAGCGCAACAAGGTCATCGAGCGCCTTCATGCCGGAACCCTGGGCGTGCTGGTCGCAAGCGACCTGGCCTCC
The DNA here is from genome assembly GCA_021297895.1 of Phycisphaeraceae bacterium. Taxonomy (GTDB): domain Bacteria; phylum Planctomycetota; class Phycisphaerae; order Phycisphaerales; family UBA1924; genus JAJTHN01. The sequence continues at coordinate 54,852 of JAJTHN010000025.1, forward strand.
CGCGGGCTCGATGTCGACGGCATCACGCACGTGGTCAACTACGACCTGCCCGAAGATCCCGAGGTCTATGTCCACCGCATCGGGCGAACGGCCCGAATCGGCCGTGACGGCGTCGCGTGGTCCTTCGTCATGCCCGATCAGGGCGAATTGCTGACCAAGATCGAACTGCTCATCAACATGGAAGTTCCGCGGCTGGAGTATCCGGACTTCGTCCCCAGCCCGCCCCCGCCCGGTCGCGGCGGCCCCGGTGGGCCCGGCGGCCCCGGCCCGAGCAAGCCCGCACAGCCCGCCGTCAGCCGTATCGCCGCCACCGTCGCGCCCACCGTGCCGCCGGTCGCCAAGGTCGACACCACCAAGTTCCCCGGCGGCATCGTCCCGTCCAAGGTTCCCGCCAAGCGCATGTTCGGCAAGATGAAGACCCACCGCTCGATGCGCGACGCGGCAGCCAACCCCGGCGCGACCCCGGCGACGGACGCCACGCCCGGCAGTACGCCCAACACCGCGCCGCCCACGGCCCCGTGACCACGCCCGCACACCGCCCAAGGACCGACATGACCCAGACTTACGCCAGCGCCGCCAACGCCTCGGGCACCGCTGCGGGCCAGAGCGATCGCTCCGCGCACATCCGCACGCTCATCGACGTGACAAGCATCCCCACCGCCGCGGGCTGCGAGCACCGTGTCGTCGCGTACATCCGCGATTGGGTCGCGCGCCGACCGGAACTTTCGCTCACGACGGACCCTGCGGGCAACCTCGTCGTCGCCTTCACCGGTGCGTGCGCCAGCCAGCCGCTGTTCATCACCGCCCACATGGACCACCCCGCGTTCGTGATCGAGCGCATCGTCGCGCCGGGTGTGGTCGAGCTGTCCTTCCGCGGCGGGGTGATGGATATCTTCTTCCAGAACGCCCCGATCACCATCTACACCCGCGACAACCGGATCGCCCACGCCACGCTCACCGGCGAGTGCAACACGCGCTCGGCCGCGGGCAAGCACTACCTCGCCGATGTCCACCTTGATGACGAGCCCGGCGCGGTCGCGATGAAGGACCTCAACGTCGGTGATGTGGCCACATGGCTGCTGGATCCGGCCGAGGTCGACGCTCAGGGCGTGCTGCACACGCCCGCTTGCGACGATCTGGCGGCGCTGGCCGCGGCACTGGCGGCGATGGATGATCTCGTCGCCGCCCGACGCGGCGGCGAGCAGATCGGCGATGTTCGACTGCTCTTCACGCGGGCCGAGGAGGTCGGCTTTGTCGGCGCGATCGCCGCGTGCAAGCACCAGACCATGCCCAGGGGCTCGCGCATCATCGCGCTTGAGAACAGCCGCGCGTTCAGCGAGAGCCCCGTCGGTGGCGGGCCGATTGTCCGCGTGGGCGACCGCCTGAGCGTCTTTACGCCCTGGCTCACCGGCGCATGCGCCCAGCGTGCGGAGGAGATTTTCGGCGGGCCGTCGGCCCCCGTCGCCTCGCAGCGTGCCGGCTCGCACAACAGCCGCGCGTGGCAGCGCAAACTCATGGCCGGCGGCGCGTGCGAGGCGAGCGTGTTCTGTACGTTCGGCTACGACGCGACGTGCCTCTGCCTGCCGCTGGGCAACTATCACAACATGCCGCACCTGGCCGAACTGCAGGCCGGCACCTACGACCAGTCGAAGTTCGGTCCTCCCCGCGCCGCCCGCGAGTTCATCCACACCGCGGACTATCTGGGCCTGGTGGATCTTCTCGTCGCGCTGGCCCGCAAACTCCCCGACGGCAACACGGCCTTTGCCGCGCGTCTGGAACGCATGGTCAGCGAACTGGCGTACCTGATCAAGAAACCCTGCTGATCGGGCCGAGCCCGTCGGCGCAGTCGGTCAGTTCGTCCGCACGATCAGCCCGACGCGAACGCGCGAGCCCCACGTGCTCTCGGGCTGAGTCCACCACAGCACCGACGCGGCGTCCGTTCCCGGCGCGCTCAGCGCGGGCAGCGCCGCCGGCAGGATCACCAACTCCACCTGCGTTCCGCTCCGCCCATCCGGCGCGGCCTGCCTCAGCAGCGACCGCAGCGAAGGTTCGCTGAGCGCAAACTGCACGCTGTACATCGCCGGATCGAACTGCGGCAAAGCCGGAGCCGTCGGCAGATTCAGCGGGTTAGCCATGGGTGTGGGGAGCACGGGCGTCGTGACCAAAATCGGCTCGATCGGTGCGAGCGTCGCCATCGCGGTCGAGCCCGATGCGAGCATCGGCAGCCCCGGAGACGCCGAGGGCGACAAGGGCATCTGCGCCGGATCAACACTCGCGAACGCCACCGCTCCGCGATCGCCGGACGTCGGCGTCATCGCCGCGATCGCCAGCGAAGTCTCCATCGGCGGCACCGCCGACCAGCGCCAGGAGGCGCTCGTCTCGGGCGCGCGTGTCGAGAGCATCGCCAGCCGCTCCCGCGCCCGCACAAGATCGTCGTCCGTCCGCGGGCGAACGACCAGCATCAGCCGTCCCTCGCGCGCCGCGGCCATCGCGCGATCGAACAGCGACCGCTCGCTCCGCGCCTCCATGGCCATCGTCGCCAGCCGCGCCTGCCACGGCTCGACGGACGCCGTGCCATCCGAAGATTCAGCGCCCGCACCCGACGCAGCCGTCGCCGCCTCGGGCGTGGGCTTGCCCGAGTCGGTGGCGGTGCCGCCGGTGTTGCCGGCGAGCCCGGGCCCCGCGGCCCCGGCAGAGTTCTGATCGCGGCCCGCACCTGATGCAGCGGGGTCCGTGTCGTTCGTTGTCGCAACCGGCGAGGTCGCACCCGAGAGTTTCAGGCTCCGCGCGATCGGCGCGAGCGTCAGCCAGACCGCGCCGACCGCGATCGCAACCCCCGCCGCGGCGGCCATCGGCATCACCAGCCGGCGCGAGCCGATCATCGCCAACACGCCCGACAATCCCATTCCACGAGGCTGCAGACGCGACACCGGAATCGCCGTCGGCTCCGTGTCGCTCGCTTCCAACGCGGCAAGATCCAGCAGGGCCTCGCGCTCCGCGGTGGCCATCGCCCGCTCGATCAATCCCGCCGGGGCCCGGACCGCGCCGAGCGCCGCCAGTTCGCGCCGCTGCGAGCGCAGTTCGTCGACCAGCCGGCGCAAAGCCGGATCGTTCGCCAGCGAGGCCTCGGCCGCGAGCCGGGCCGATGCGGACATCGGCGCATCCTCGATCAGTGCCAGCAGATCATCGCTGGGCAGATCGTGATTCGGGATGTCTGTCGGCTCGGTGTTCATGGGCCTTTGCGCTGCTCGGCTTCGAGAATGGCCTTCAGCGCCATTCGGGCGCGGAAGATGCGGGACTTGACCGTGCCCAGTTGCAACGAGAGCACCTGGGCGATGTGCTCGTAGTCCAGGCCGCGAACATCGCGAAGGACCAGAATCGCCCGCTGGTCGCTGTCGAGTTTCGACAGTGCCCGAGCGACGCGCGAGACATCTTCATCGTGTTGGATGCGCAAGTCGCTGTCGGGTTCCTGAGCCAGGGGCTGAAAGTACAGAGTGGAACCCGAACGAGATGCCTTTGCCGAGCCTGCACCACCCGGTTGTTGGGGGGTTCCGGAGCGGGGCGAGTCCAAACTCGCGTGCCGCCGGAGTTTTTGGCTTCGCAGGTGGCTCAGGCAGACGTTCATCGTCACCCGGATCATCCAGGTGCTGAGTTTGGCCTGGTTATCGAACGTGTGGAGCCCCTGAATGACCTTGACCATCGACTCCTGGCAGAGGTCGCTGGCGGTTTGGCGGGCTTGCGGGCCGGTGCCGATCATGCGCAGGCAGACGCCGAAGAGGCGGTCCTGATAGCGCGTGAGCAGTTCGGTCCATGCCTGCTGGTCGCCGTTGCGGATGCGTGTGACCAGTTGCGCATCGAGCGCATCATCTGGCCCAGGCTGTGCACCGGGATCTGGCATGAACGTTCGATGGTACAGACCCGATACGACTCTGGTGCGGGCGGTCGGCCGCGTGAGTCCAAATGAAGACGCGGGCCGGCGAAGACCGCCGACCCGCGCAGGGGGAGTTGAGATGTTGATCGTCGCGGCTCAGCGGCGGCGACGGGTGGCAACCAGCCCACCCAGACCCAGCACGGCCATCGCGCCCGGCGTCGGGATCACGCTGAACGGCACGAGCTGATCCTGACGGGTCGGGTGCGTCAGGGCGGAGAGCACGATCATCGGGCCGGTGCCGTTGAGGGCATCGAGCCACGACTGGGCCAGGGCCGCGGTGCCGGTGGGCGCGCTGGTGACCTGGAACGAGTCGGCCGACAGGCTCACGCCGTTGTCGTAAACGATCTCCCAGACGGCCAACTGGAACGCGGCGTGCTGCTGGTTGTTCCCGGAGACGAGCCCGGCGAAGAAGCGGCCGTACAGCTCGCTGAGCAGGGCGGCCTTGATCACGCCCGCCGGGGCGGTGTTCGGGGCAAGCTCCGGCGCGACGACGTTGAACGTGACGATGTTGCCGCCGCCGATGTTTTGGTCGACTTCGATGCAGAAGGTCTTGAACTGCTCGGCGCCGCCCTTGATCCCGCCGCCGGTGCTGGTCCAGTTCATGAGACCCGCGGCGACATTCTGGGTGTTCGCGCCGGCGTTGAGGGTGATGGTGACGTCCTGCTTGGGGCCGACGCTGTTGAACTGCGCCGACTGGGTCAGCGCCATCGCCGAGGTCGAGGACAGGGCCAGGCCGGCAACAGAAAACAGACCGATAGTCAAGAAACGGGACATTGGGCAATCTCTCCTGCAACGTCGCACCCACCCCGCACCCCCGCCCATCCACGAGCCGTGGCGGTGAAAGCGTGAACAGCGACGATCGCCGACGATCGATCCGATGGATCGAGCGAGGACGAATGGTGAAGTTGGCCGGAGGATCTCTCTCTCCCTCCGTGCGCGCCCCTTCGAGCACGCCGACACGGTATCCGAGAACTTCAAAAGATCGAGAAAACCCGCCTATTTGGCCGAAAAATCCCCGGCTTTCAGGGGGGAGTGTGACGCGCGAGTTGGAAGACTGGGCAACTTGGCGGCAAGGGGCTCACCCGTCCCCGGGCGGAGATCGACCCATTGCCGACCCATCGCCGATCGATCGCCGTCGAGAGGGTCAAGACGCGGCGTGTCCGAAACCACGCCGATGATCGCCCGACCTGTGGCTACCATCGGTTTCCATGCCCAAGATCACCATCAACGGTCGCGTCTGTGAGTTCAAGCCGGGCCAACTGATTCTTCAGGTGGCCAACGAGGCGACGATCGATGTGCCGCAGTACTGCTACCACGACGGGCTGTCGGTCGTGGCCTCGTGCCGCATCTGCCTGGCCGAGGTTTGGATGCCCGATCCCAAGTCCGGCAAGCTTGCTCCGTACATGGGCGGCAAGCTCATGCCCACCTGCCAGACCGCGTGCATGGATGGCATGGTCGTGTACACCGACAGCCCCAAGGCCGTGGCGAACCAGAAGGCGGTGATGGAGTATCTGCTCATCAATCACCCGCTGGACTGCCCGGTTTGCGATCAGGCGGGCGAGTGCTACTTGCAGGACTACTCGTACGAGTACGGGCGCGGGCAGAGCCGATTCGAAGAGACCAAGGTCAAGAATCCCAAGAAGGATGTCGGTCCGAACATTTATCTGTACTCGGACCGTTGCATCATGTGCACGCGCTGCGTGCGCTTCACGCGAGAGGTCAGCGGCTCGGGGGAGTTGTGCGTGTCTGGCCGCGGCAACCGCGAGGAGATCGACGTCTTCCCGGGTCTTGCGCTGGATAACGAGCTGGCGGGCAACGTGGTGGATCTCTGCCCCGTCGGCGCCCTGCTGGACAAGGACTTTCTCTTTGCGCAGCGTGTCTGGTTCCTGAAGGAAACGCCGAGCATCGACGGTCTTACCGCCAGCGGCGACAACATCTCGATTCATCACAACGACGGCAAGATCTACCGCTTCAAGCCGCGGACGAACATGAGCGTCAACAAGTGGTGGATCACCGACGAGGTGCGCTTCGGCTGGCGCTTCGTGCACAGCGATCAGCGCCTCAGCGGGCCGACGCGCAAGCAGTTCGGCACCGCGGTGCTGGCCGAGTGGCCCCGGGCGATCAGCGAGGCGCACAGCGGTCTTCGGCATGTCGTCGCCGCGGGCAAGCGCATCGCGGTGATGGTCAGCCCCATGCTCTCGTGCGAGGATGCGTACTGGCTCGGGCGCGCGGCGCAGGCGATCGACCCCAAGGCGTTCCTGGCCGTGGGGCCGGTGCCGACGCAGGGCACCGACAAGGTCTTCCCCCCGGGCGCCAAGGCCGACGACGCCAAGGCGTTTGTCGTCAGCGCCGAGAAGGCGCCCAATGCGCGCGGGGTCCGGCGTGTGCTCGGCGCACTGAGCAAGGCCAGCGCCCACAACGGCTACGTCGCGAGTTTCGAGCAGCTCATCGCGCAGTTGCGGTCGGGCGAGATCGGCGGCGTGATCATCACGGGCAACTACCCGACGGCATGGGCGACGCGCGAACTCATGGATGCTCTGTCGGGCAAGTTCGTCGTCGTGCTCGACACGCTCACGAGCGAACTGGCCACGCGGGCCGATGTGCTGCTGCCCAGCGCCACCTGGTGCGAGAAGGCCGGCACGTTCGAGAACTGGCGCGGCATGCTCCAGGCCTTCGAAGCGGCGACCCCCGTTCACGAGGGCGCTCGCCCCGAGGCGCAGATCGCGCTGGACCTGCTGCGTGCGGACGGGCGCGCCGATGTTCCCGCGCTGTTCAACGCGGCCGATACGCGTCGCCACGCGGCCGGCAGCCTTCCCGAACTCTCGCCGCTGGTCAGCGACGTTCGCACGCCCAGCGTGAGCGTCGAGCAGAACGCGGACATGGAAGTCGTCGAGCTCTGAGCGGCCGGTCGCGGCCCCTCAGATCAATCGCCGCGGGCCCGAGCGCGGGCCCCTGCGCGTGCCAACGATTCCGCCATGACCCTCGATGCCCGTCTGCGCCCGTCGTTGTCCGCAATGCCCGAGGACCTCGGCTCGCCCGCGGCACGCCAGCGTCTGCATGATGTTGTTGATCTGATGCGCGACATGTCCGCGTCGACGGATCCCAAGATTGTCGTCGAGCGGTACGGCGCGCGTGCGCGGACGTTGTTCCAGAACGACGGGCTGGTCTCGATCAGCCGTCGCGACATGCCGCCGGGAACGCTGAGGATCACACGCTTCAGCGGGTGGGACACGGCTCCCGACCCGTGGAAGGAGCGCGACCGCCAGCCGGTGATCACAGGCGGCGTACTGGTCGACTTGCTCTACGCGGACCGGCCGACACTGATCAACGACTTTCGCTGCCCGCCGGATGATCCCGCGTACGAGTTCCTCAGCAAGGCGCGTGCGATCGCGGCGATCCCGCATTACGACGGCGGCGTCGGGCTGAACATGGTCGTGTCCTTCCGTCACGAGCCCCACACGATGGACCCGGAGAAGTTCCCGGAGTTCGTCTGGATGAGCAATCTGTTCGGACGAAGCGTCAAGTCGCTCGTGCTGGCGCGCCAGGTCAGCGAGGCGCACGACGCTCTGGACCGTGAGGCCAGGGTCGTCGCGGACATTCAGCGGGCGCTGCTGCCGGCCAAGGTGCCCGATGTTCCGGGCCTTCGCTTTGCGACGTACTACCAGACCAGCAAGAACGCCGGCGGCGATTACTTCGACTTCTTCGACCTGCCCGACGGACGCGTCGGGCTGCTGATCGCCGATGTGTCGGGACACGGCACGCCCGCCGCGGTGCTCATGGCGATCATGCACGCGATCGCGCATGTCGGTCGCAACGAGCCGGGTGAGCCGGGGAAGATGCTCTCATCGATCAACGATGAACTCACCTCGCGATACACCGCCAGCGAGAGCATCGGCGGGATGTTCGTCACCGCGTTTTACGGCGTGTACGACCCGCGCGGCCGGAGTCTGCGATTCGCCAGCGCCGGGCACAACCCGCCGCGGCTGCGCGTCGGCTTCGCCGGAACGCGCGGGCCGGTGCTGAATCTCGACCAGGCGCGGGGCCTTCCGCTTGGGGTCGTGGGCGGGTGGACATACGAGGACTTCCGCGTGGAACTGGATGCGGGCGACGCGATCGTCTTCTACACCGATGGAATCACCGAGGCCTTCAACGCGCGGCGCGAGATGTACGGCACGGAGCGCATGGACGCGATCCTCGCCCACGGGCACGCCGATGCGCAGGCGCTGCTGAAGGCGCTCCTTGATGACGTCGCCCGGTTCACCGGCGAAACCCCGCCCAACGACGACCGCACGATCATCGTCGCCACCGCGCACCCGTGAGCGATCGCACGCATGCCGCGCTACAAACTCACCATCGCCTATGACGGCACCGACTTTGTCGGGTGGCAGAAGCAGGAGCCGCTGGACGCGCAGAACGCGATCGTGCCCGGCGTGACCGCGTACACGAGCCAGACGCCGATGATCGAGTCGACGCGTCCCGGGCGCGTGGCGCTGCGGAGCGTCCAGGGTGTCGTGGAGCGGGCGGTCAGCGAGACGGTGCGAGAGCCGGTGGAACTCGTCGGCGCCAGCCGGACCGACAGCGGTGTGCACGCGCGCGGGCAGGTGGCCGCGTTCACGTGCGGGCCGTATGAGGGCGTGATGGCGGAGGAGCGGGCGGCGCGCCCGGGCGTGCTGCCGGGCGCGGGCTGGCCGGTCGAGCGCGGGGCCGATCGGCTGCTGCTGGCGATCAACTCGCGATTGCCCGATGACATCGTCGTGCTCGCGTGCGAGGTCGTGCATCCCGAGTTCGACCCCATCGGCGATGTAATCAGCAAGGGCTACTCGTACGCGTTCCACGTCTCGCGTTCGCGGCCGCTGTGGGACCGGCGCTTTGTGCACCACATCTGGCACCCGCGAGGGCTGGATGTTGGCGCTATGGACCGCGCGGCGCAGGCGCTCGTGGGCGAGCACGACTTCGCGGCCTTCGCCGCGGCGGGGCACGGCAGGCTGAGCACGGTGCGAACGATTCACGAGCTGCGCGTCCGGGCCGTGGAGCCGTTGGCCGGGACGGGTAGTTCCGGCGGGTTCACCCGGGCGGAAGGAGCGGCGGTGGTGGGGGGCTTGGCGGCGGGGGGCTTGGCGGGGGGGGGCGACGGCGCGCAGGCGGAGCGTATCGTGCTCTCGATCAGCGGCAGCGGTTTTCTGTGGAACATGGTGCGGATCATCGCGGGCACGCTGATGCAGGTCGGGCTGGGCCAGCGCAGCGTCGAGGATGTCGCCGCGACACTGGCGTCACGCGAGCGAGCCCGCGCAGGACCGACGCTGCGTCCGGAGGGGCTGTGCCTGGAGTGGATTCGCTATCGCTCGGCGCACCAATGAGCGGCGGTACACTCGCCCCGGCAAGACCACCACGATGCGCATCCTGCACATCTCAACCCGGCTGATCCTCGGCGGCTCGCAGGAGAACACCGTGCTCTCGTGCGAGGAGCAGGCGCGGCGCGGGCACGAGGTGCATCTGGCCTTCGGCCCCATCTACGGCCCCGAGGGCTCTCTGCTCGAGCGTGTGGAGCGGTTCTCCGCGCCGGGCGGCGCGAGGATCGCCACGCACGTCATCCCACACATGGTGCGTGAGATCGCGCCGCTGCGGGACTGGCGCGCGCTGCGGCAGACGCGCGAACTGATCCGCCGACTCCGTCCGGACATCGTGCACACGCATTCGAGCAAGGCGGGAATCCTCGGACGCGCCGCGGCCTTTTCCGTGGCGAGATCGTCGCCCGACGGGCTGCCCGGCGTCGTTCACACGATCCACGGGCCGCCGTTCATGCCCAGCGAGGGCTCGGCGATCTCCCGGCTGAAGGTCCGCGTGAACAACGCGATCTACACGCTCGCCGAACGATTCGCCGCGCGAAGGTGCCACGCGATCATCAGCGTGGCCGACGCGATGACGAATCAGTTTCTCGCCCGCGGCATCGGCACGCCGAGCCTGTACGCGACGGTGCGTTCGGGCATGGAGGCTGAGCGATTTCTGACGCCCGCGCCGGGCGAGGACCGCGCGAGCGTTCGCGCGGCGCTGGGCCTGAACGACCGGCACTTTGTCGTCGGAACCGTGGCGCGCCTGGCTCAGCACAAGGGGCACGATGACCTGCTCGATGCCCTCGGCGAGGATCTGCGAGCGAACGCCGACTGGCGGCTGCTGTGGGTGGGCGATGGCTGGTGGCGCGAGCGGCTGCTCGAGCGCGTTCGGCTCATGGGCGTGAGCGATCGCGTGATCACGACGGGGCTGGTCCCGCCGGAGCGCGTCGGCGCGATGATCCGCGCGATGGATGTGCTCGCGCACCCGAGCGTGCGCGAGGGCTTGCCGCGGACCGTGCCGCAGGCGCTGCTCTGCGGCGTGTGCCCGGTGGCGTACGACGTTGACGGCACGGGCGAGGCGTGCATCGAGATGCGGACGGGGCGGCTTGTGCGGGCGGGCGATCGCTCGGGGCTGCGCTCGGCGATCCGCTGGTGCTTCGACAATCCGGCGGAGCGGGCTTTGCTGGCGGAGCGCGGCCGCGAGATGTGTGCACGGCAGTTCAGTGTCGGAGCGATGGTCGATGGCCTCGATGCGCAATACGCTCGGGCTATCGCGCTGGCGAAGAACGCGGGAGTTCGGAGGGCTTGACGATGGAAGAGCGCCGGTCGGGTTCGGTAGTGTCGCTTGAGCCGTTGCTCATGCTCGCGGGCGAAGGGCGGCTGATCAGCCGCGCGGCGGGCGGCGAGGTGCTGCAGATTCTCGGCGCAGCGCAGACGGGCGACGCGATAAGCATGGATGACTACTCCATGGACCCGGGGCTCGGCCCGCCGCTGCACAGACACACGCACGAAGATGAGGTGTTCTACATCCTGCAGGGCGAGGCGACGTTCCACGTTGGCGGGAAGGTGCTCCGCTCGCCGGCGGGGTCCACGGTCTTTGCGCCGCGCGGTGTGGCTCACACCTTCGCGAACCTTGGCCGCGATCGCCTGCGGATGCTGCTGATGGTCACGCCGCCGGGGAACTTCTCGAGGTTCTATGGCGTGATCAACGCGCCGAAACCCGATGGATCGCCGCCGGGGCCGGCGGAGTTTGCGGAACGGATCGGTCGCGAGGCGCCGAAGTTCGGGATCGAGATGCTGGGGCCGAACCCGCTGGGGAAGGACTGACCGCGCCGAGTGGTCGTGCCGATCGGGACGGCTCAGGTCGTGCCAGTGTTGGGGAGGATGGCGCACCCGAGCGACGCGGCGGCAGCCGCCAGTCTTCGATCAGCCGTCGCGAGTGGTGTTCCAGAGCGAACCGCCAACTCCAGATACATCGCGTCGTAAACACTGAGCTGGGCAATGCGTGCCAACTCAAGGGCTCTGTTGACCGCGGCGGCGTCACTCGCATCATCTTCGATCGGAAGAACCGTCAGCATCTCAAGAAACGCGGCGGCGTCGCGTCGGTCTATACGGCCGCGGCGTTCGGCTACGCACAGGACGTTGGCCACTTCGATGCGCCAGAGTTTGGGGACCAGAATCGCGCCGGCGCTCAGCACCCGGAGCAACTCTGTACGGTCCGGAGTGGCTTCGTCGGCAAAGCACCAGCACATCGTCAGAGAGCAATCCAGTACGCAGCGAGTCATCCTCGTCGTCCCTCGGCGATCAGATCTTCGATGCGCAGGCCGTTGAGCCGTACGTGCGAATGCTCGCTGAGCCATCGCTCGATGACGTCCCGCCGATCATCGTGCGATGCCGCGGGGCCGGAAGGAATGAGCCGAGCGATCGGGTGACCGTTCCGAGTAATCACAACCTCCTCGCCCGCTTCAACCCGGCGAAGAAGTTCCTCGAATCGTCGATTGGCGTCGCCCGACGCTACAGCCACCATATGGGATGTTAGTCCGAGCGGATCTCCGGGCGGAGATTCCTCGGTTGATCACCCCACCGTCCGCCGACCGAAGTCCAGGCCCATCGCCTTCTTGGCCAGGTGGAGCGTTTCCTCGGCGATGATGTTGGCCTTGCGGATGCCGTCGCGGATGACGCCGAGCACGCGCTCCTCGCCTGCGGGGGTCTCCAGCTCAGCTCGGCGAGCTCTCATGGGATCGATCAGGGCGTTGATGACCTCGCCGAGTTCCTGCTTGACGTGGCCGTCGCCAAGATTGTCGCCCGTCGTGTATCGACGCTTGATCTCCGCGGCACGCGCCGGGTCCTTGCCGGCGATGAACGCGTCGACATACTGCATCAGCACGTTGTTCGCATCGCCCGGTTCGGTCGGACTCTGGCGGCCGGTGGTGATCCGGTTGAGCTTCTTCTGCACGTCCTTGGGCGAGTCGTACAGGAAGATGGCGTTGCCGAGGCTCTTGCTCATCTTCTGGACGCCGTCCAGACCGATGAGCCGACCGACGCGGCCGATCTTGGCGCTGGGAATGGGGAACACGCCGCCGGCCTTGTGGTGCTCGCTCGGGGGCGTGCGGTTGTTCACGCCGCAGTAGAGCTGATTGAACTTCAGCGCCACATCGCGGCACATCTCGATGTGCGCTTCCTGATCCTCACCCACGGGCACGAGTTCCGGGCGGAACGCAAGAATGTCCGCGCACTGGCCCACGGCGTACATCGGGAAGCCGAACGGGTACGTCTCGCCCATGTCCTTGGTGGTCATCTCGGTCTTGAGCGTCGGGTTGCGCATGACCTTGTTGAACGGAATCAGCATCGCCAGCAGGAACGTGAGTTCCGCGATCGCGGGGATCTCGCTCTGCAGCACGAACGTGCTCCGCGACGGGTCGAGCCCGACCGCCAGCCAGTCCTTGACGATCCCCATCGTGTTGGCGCGGATGTCCGACGGCTTATCTGCCAGCGTCGTGAACGCGTGAACGTTGGCAATGAGGAAGTAGCACTCGTACTGGTCCTGCAGCGCCAGGCGGTTCTCGATCGAGCCGACAAAGTGACCGAGGTGCAGGCCCGTGCTCGTCGGGGTGTCGCCGGTGAGGATGCGCGGCTTGGTGGTGGTCATGGGGCGGAGTTTAGCGCCCGCTCACGCCGACAGCATCGCCACCAGCACGTTCGACGCGTTGAACAGCACGTGCATCACGATCGGCACGGCCAGGCTCCGCGTCCGCTCCAGCGCGATGCCCATCGCCACGCTCAGCACACCCAGCGGCACGATCGCGAAGGCGAACTGCGCCGGCGGAACCGAGCCGAAGTGCACGGCCACGAACGCCACGCTGGTGATCCCGATGCCCATCCACGTCGAGCCCGTCAGTTGCACCAGCGCCGTCTGCAGCAGCCCGCGATAGAGCACCTCCTCCATCACGGGCACCGCGATGACCACCATCGCCACCAGCGCCCAGACCCACGGATCATCACGCCGCGTCACGATCATCGACAGTGTCGCGTGCGCGATCCCCGGCGGGGCCTGCCCCGTCGCGACGCTGACCATCCACGACGCCGCCGCGCCGAGAACCAGCAGTATCGGCACCGTCATCGCGAACAGGCCGATACCTCGCAGCGCGTTGCGCGCGGCGTTCGATGTCGAGCCCGCCGTCTGGCCCCGCGATCCGCAGCCGGCCCGCGGCGCGAACATCACCCACAGCGTCAGCACACCCGCGGCCAGCGGCGCGGTGCTCAGCCCCAAACGCATCACCAGTCCTTGCAGGTCATCCGCCGGCCGCAGCATCGGTACGACGGCCTGCGAAGCCAACGCGAGCACCATGCCGCAGATGAACACACCTCCGGCAAGCCCCAACCACAGGAGTTCATCGCCGGGCATGAGCGCCGCGCGCCGCTCGTCGCGGCCCAGCCGGGTGAACGACCCCGGACGCAGGACATCGCGCCTCCAGAGCATCCACGCCGCCACGATCGCCAGAAGCAGCAAGCCGCCCTGCAGCGCCAGCGAGAGCACATCGACCGAGCCGCCCGCCCCGCCATTCCCTCCGGCGCTGGCCTCGGCCCCCGCCGTCGGCAGGGTTTGCGCGAGAACCGTCATCGCCGTGCTCAAATCGAGGTTCAGCATCAGAGAGCCTCATCGTTGGCCGATAGCAGCACTGCGGCGCGATCGCCCCGGCTCCGGAGTTCTCTCCGGCGTTCGGGCGGTGCGCGCCGTCCCGGCCCGCCCGTGCGGGCTTTGGTCGGCAAAATGTCCCCGTGTCAACGGCCCGCCAATCCCGCGGATCTCGGCCCAAACCCGTCTGAATCCGCGTGATCCGTTGGGGCGAAAGAGTCCTGTCCCCTCCGTACTATTGACCCTGATCATGACACTGCCGCCCGGGCCCGGCTCGGCGGTACACCCAATGATTCCCCCTTTTCGCACACAGGAGCGACGCATGCGCAGCATTGGTCTTGTCGGTCTCGTGGCTCTGGCCGGTTTGGCCGGGCCTTCCGCCGGTCTGTTCTTCCCCGCGAACGCCGTCATGGCCGCCGCGAACCTCAACACGAGCAACGATGAGGCCAAGCAGTTGCTGACCGAGGCCGCCGCGACGATCAAGGGCGCAAAGGCCCTGTCGTTCACGCTCAAGGCCGGCACGGAGGGCTTCGGCGGGCTGGTCTATGGCGGCGAGGGAACCGTTCTCTGGCAGCGCGCCGACGACGGCAAGACCCGCACGCTCATGCAGGGTCAGACCGAGATGCCCACGCAGGGCAAGCGCGACTTCCATGTCGCCATCGGCTACGCGTCCGATGCCGCGGGCAAGACGCTTCCCGTGGTCTGGGTCGACAAGGACGCCAAGACCGTCTGGGAGGGCACGAGCGTTCCGCGCTCCGAGGCCAGCCGCGTGATCACCAACACCCGCAACATGCTCTTCCCCGAGCCGCTGACCGAGGCCGAGCCCTTCCGTCGCGAACTGGCCGGCCAGCGTTTCGAACTGCTCGAGAGCAAGCCGATCGACGGCGAGCCGTGCGATGTCATCCGCGTGATCATGGATGAGGGCAAGCTCGAGCGCACCGTCTTCATCGGCAGCAAGGACAAGATCCTCCGCCGCTACGAGCAGGTCCGTCTGGAAGGCGGCAAGCGCATGGTGCGCTACTGGGAACTGAGCAAGGTCGACGCCGCCCCGGCATTGACCGACGCGTCGTTCGAGATCGCCACGCCCGAGGGCTTCAAGCGTGCCAAGGCCGCCGAGCCCGCCGCGGCTCCCGGTGCCAAGCCCGCCAACCCCGCCAACCCCGCGATGAACAACCCGGCCGCGCCGGGCGGCGTCGCCGCCGGCGGCCTGAGCGTCGGCTCGCCCATGCCGGCCTGGAGCGCCAAGCCCGTCAGCGAGCCCGGCGTCCCGGCGCAGACCGTCGAGAGCACCAGCCTCAAGGGCAAGGTTGCGGTCCTGGGCTTCTGGGGCCCGACCTTCCCCGCCTCGGCCCGCGTCGTCGCCGCGATGGAGAGCCTCCAGCGCCAGTACGCCGACAAGGGCGTGGCCATCTGGGGCGTCGCCAGCCGCACGCAGACCAACGGCGAGTCCAGCGAGGAAGCCGAGAACGGCGTGCGCGAGTTCCACAAGTCCTTCGGCCTGACGTTCAAATCCCTCATGGGCGATGACCGCATGCTCAACACCCTCAACGTCCGCGGCTTCCCCAGCGTCGCCGTCATCGACGCGGCGGGCAACGTCTCGGCGTTCCTCGAGGGCACGATCACCGAGGCCGACATCAAGGCCGCGATCGACGCGGCGCTGGCCAAGTAACCATGGAGGTGGACCGGGTAGGTTGGCACTCCGTGCCGACTCCTTGTCTTCTCTTGTCTTCCCGTTTCTTCGCCCCCCAAGGGTCGGCCGCGAACGCCGACCCTTTTTCATGCGCACGCCCGGTCGTACGATCCCTCGGCCGCGGCTCACCAGCGGCCCTGCACGACACGCCACGCCACGACACGACACCCGCACACCATCCGCCGCCCCACCCATGCCCAATCCACCCAACTCGGCCAACCCGGCCAACCCGGCCAACCCCGCCAACCCCGCCACATACTTCGAGATCCCCGTCACCGACATGGACCGCGCGATCCGCTTCTACGAGCGCGTCCTCGGTGTGGACTTCGAGCTCGCCGAGATCGACGGCCACCCCATGGCCCTGTTCCCCTTTTCACCCGATGCCCCGGGCATCACCGGCGCCCTGGCCCACGGCCGCAGTTACACGCCCGGCCCGCAGGGCGTGCGGCTGTACTTCAGCGTGACGGACATCGATGCGACCCTGGCGCGTGCCGTTCAGAACGGCGGTGCGGTGCTCTACCCGCGCACATCCATCGGCGAGCACGGCTTCGTCGCCGAGTTCCGTGACAGCGAGGGCAACACCATCGCGATCCGTGGCGCCGCTCAGTGAGCGACAAACCGCGCCGGATGCGCCGCAGAGTTCATCGCCACGCCAGCCTCCGGATCGCCGGTGCCGTGCGTGCGTCCACCGATCGTGGGCAAGGCCTCCGGTGTTGGGAGTTAGCGCGGTGACCGCCACACGACTTTGCCGTCGGGGCCGAGCAGCATGAACGCCCCATCGGGGAGAGCCTTGAGCTTGTTTTCGGGTGTCGCTGGCGATCGTGCGACCATGCGCGCGCGAATCTTGCCTCTCTCGTCCATCACGCTCACGGCGGCTCCGTCCGCGGTCGCGGCCATGCCCACACGCGGCGTGTGGTTGGCGTCGCTGAATGTCAAGACCGGGCCCTCGGCCATAGCGGCGATCGACACACGAGGGTTGTCCTCCGCGTCGGCCAGGGACAGCCTCGGCCCATCGTCCGCCGACATAAGCAGACGAACTCTCGGGACACCATTCTGGTCCATCAAGCTGAGCGCCGGGCCCGGGGACAGCATCTCGAGTGCTCCGCGGGCCCGGCCCTTGTCGTCGACCATGACGAACGACCTGGCCCGCAGTTGCTCCGCGGGCTGCGTGGCCTGCCTGCTCATTCCGAGCATCATGGTCGCCGCAAGGCCGGCGAACGTCACGGCCACAACGCCCACCATCTGGCGAACGCGGCGACGCGCCGCGGCGAGTTCACGCTCAAGTCGGTCCATCCGCGCCTCGATCGTCATGGTCTGCTCCTTGCTCTCGATGACCGTCGTCATGGCACGCCCCGCGCCGGAGATGCCGAGAGGAATGGTAGAGCGCATTCCATCGGCGATCGGCGCCACACGCCCATCCCGTGCATCATCGACCGCGTGGAGATCTCGCAACGAGTCGGTGTTGCCGGACCAGCGAAGGAAAGACTGTGTCCGCGCGGATCGAGAACCCAGGCTGCCGAGCACCGATTCGTCGCTCAAGACCGCCGCATTGGTGCGATGTCCGACTCCCGAGTCGCCGCTGCTCGGCCCCGGCCCCGCCCCCCGCCCCCATCGGCGTTCCTCTTCAGCCCGCAGGGCTGCACGCCCGTGGCCGGGGGTTAAGAGAGTCCGCGAGCGCGAGCCCCGGCAGCAGCGCACAACACACCGCCGCCCCGCAGGGGCGCCGGGATGTCGCCACGGGTGTAGCGCAGCCCGTGCTCCGCGGGCAGAGCGCAACCCGTGGAAGCGGCCCGTCTCTGAGTCCTGCCCCGGCGGGGCAGCGGACGCACGGCAACGGATGCCTGTCACCGGCGTGAATGCTCGCCGTGCCATCGCCTCGTCGGGCTTGGGGGATGGCGACGAGTCGGCGCGTGCTCGCCTGGGGGTTCGATCATTGCGGGCTCGCATTCCGCTTCGATGGCTCAGCGACACCGACTCCCCACGAAAGCCCGCGGTGTCGACGGCACGGTACGATCGCCACGCCCCCCGCTACAGTTGTTGCGACAGACAAGATGATTTGTGTATACAATCAGCCTGCTGGTCCCAACCAGAACTCAACAATGACGTACGCCAAGAGCCACTTGGAGGATGCTTGATGGACGCCTTCACCCTCGCACAGACAGACGATTATCGCGGTCTCGAAATACTGCTCCTTGCTGCTTCAATTCTTGTCGCAGCAATCGGATTCGTAATCAGCGACTGGCTAAATCGCCGGAACAATATTCACCTCAAGCGTCTCGAGTACCGCATGATCGCACTGCATGCTGTATTGGACTTTCAGAAGCATAGCGGAAGCGACGCGCCGCCGATTTCTAGGCCAGAGATTCGGAAAATGCTAGGCGACACGCGAAGACTCGTAAAGCTCTACTGCGATCCCGCGGAACGTGCCCATATGGAGGCCTTGGTATCCGCTGTGGAGCGTGGAGCCGCGGCAGAAGTGACGGCGCACCATCTCCAGTCTCTGGTCAAAATCGCGGTATGGGCTATTCAAGACGATCTACGCATCGAGCGCGTCGAACTTCCCTGACCCTATCACAAAGGCCCAAAATCGCTCCAAGGCCGTCTTGGTCTCATGGATGACGGAAGAGAACATCAGGCAAACACGGCGCGTATAGGGTATCCTCTCGCCATGCTTGACTACGCGGCCTGGCCGTCAAAGAGATTCGCCGTTACCAGCCTGCTTCTGGACACCCAGAATCCGCGACTTCCGCAGTCTGGCGGAACGTCGACACAGAAGCAGATGATCGAGGAACTGGTCACGCACGATGCCGTTTTCGAGCTCGCGAAGGACATCAGTACACAGGGGTTTTTCCCAACAGAGATACTGCTCGGCGTAAAGGATGGCGATCACGTTGTCATCGTCGAGGGCAATCGACGCCTCGCCGCGCTCAAACTCCTCATCAATCCGGAGCTCGCTCCGCAAACGCACCTTGAGAAGTTCCGCCGGCTGAGCGAAGCCATCACGCCCAAGAGCATAGAGAAGGTCAGTGTCACGCTCGCCCCGTCGCGGCAGGCCGCCACACCGATACTGCTGAGCCGCCACATCGGTACGTCGGTACAGGCGTGGAGCCGGCCGATGCAGGCTCGGTTTTACCGGCAACTCCTGCAACAGGGCGTCACTCCAGACACGCTCGTGCAGACCTATGGAGTATCACAAGCCGACCTTCAGAAGTACGTCCAGGCCGACGCGGTCTATCGCTTGGCGTGTTCGCTTGATTTCCCGGAGGCGGTCAAGGCGCAAGTCCAAGACACGCGGCAGTTTCCGCTCAGTACGCTGGAACGCCTCGTTGACCTGCCCCCAGTTTCTGTACCAGGTGCTATGAGAGTCTGGGGGTGAGGATAGGGGCTGTGGGGAATGACGCTGGCGGGGCCGGAGGGAGGGGCGGAGCCCCGACCGGAGGCACGGCCAGCGTCGCGGCGTACACCGTCGGGGGCAGGTACTTCAGCGACGAGTGCGGGCGACGGTGGTTGTACTCGGAACGCCACTTGGCGGCCAGCGCCCTGGCGTCGTGCAGACCGTCGAACACCTCCGCGTTGAGCAGCTCATCGCGCAGACGGCCGTGGAAGCTCTCCGCGTAGCCGTTCTCCCACGGGCTCCCGGGCGTGATGTACAGCATCTCCACGCCCGTGATCGCCGCCAGGCGCGTGATCGCCTTGGCGATGAACTCGCCGCCGTTGTCGCTCCGGACGTGCGCCGGAACCCCGCGTGTTCGGAACACCCCGACGAGCAGGTCCACCACGTCGTCGCTGGTCATGCCGCGATCGACCTCCAGCAGCACGCACTCGCGCGTGAACTCGTCCACCACGCTCAGTCACTTCAGCGGCCGATCGCGATCGTCGCGATCGTGGATGAAGTCCACGCACCACACATGGTTCCTGTGCTCGGCACGACGCCGCGCGATGCCGTTCTCGGAGTGGCCCAGACGCCGTTTCTTGTGCTGCTTTCCGGGCACTCTGAAGCCCTCGCTCTTCCACAGCCGGTGCACCCGCTTGACGTTCACACGCCAGCCGTCCAACCTGAGCATCCCGCACATCATCCGGTAGCCACGCCGCGGGTGCTGTCGCACCAGCTCGTGCAGACGGCGAATGAGCGCCTCGTCGCCGTCCCGCGGGACCGCCACGTACCGCTGCGTCGATCGCGGCTGGTCGAGCACGCGGCACACCCGACGCTCCGGTTGTTCGAGCGTCTCTTGCACGTGCTTCACGACGCACCTCCTTCCTTCGGGCGTTGATGCTTTCCCAGGTAGGAGTTGGCCTCCTTGAGGATCGCCATGTCCAGGGCCTGATCGGCCACCAGCCTCTTCAGCCGCGTGTTCTCGATCTCGAGTTCCTTCAGCCGCTTGGCCTCGTCGGCCTTCATCCCGCCGTACTGCTGCCGCCAGCGGGCGTAGGTTGGCTCGCTCACGCCGAGGTGCTGGACGATCTGCGCCACGGGGCGGCCCGCCGCCAGCATGGCGTCGGCCTCACGCAGCTTCGCCACGATCTGTTGCGGTGTGTGCCTGGTTCGCTTCATCGAGAGTCTCCTGGCCGCGACCGGCGGCTCGCGGGACTCTCATAGTTGCTGGATCAGGATTCGGGGGGCAGGTCA
>JAJTHN010000042.1 GCA_021297895.1 Phycisphaeraceae bacterium
ACGCGCGGGGCGGGCGGGAGCACCCCCTCCGCCGCGAAGACGCGCCCCCCCACCACCTCCCCCGCTGAGCGGGGGAGGATCTGTCTTCTTTGCTGCTTTGAGAATTTGCTGCTTTGAGCTTTCGCCCCGCCGCCCCCTCCGCCGCGCGGACTCGCCCCCCCACCACCTCCCCCGGTAGGAACCGGGGGAGGAGCTTTCTGACTCTGCCACTGCGCCACTGTGCCACTGTGCCACTGCGCCACTCTGCCACCGCGCCACTCTGCCACCGCCCCACTCCGCCGCTCGCGGCGGTGGTCGCGGGTTGGGTGGGCGCATACTTGTGCTCGGGGGTGCGTCTATCGGGCATGAGCACACGTGGCACTTCATCATGGAAGCTGGCCGATGCGTCGGCCGCCGCGGGCGTGAGCGATCTGGCCGCGCTGGAGCGGTACGCGACCTCCGGCGATCCGCGGGCGTTTGAGATTCTGGCGGTGCGATACCGCGACATGGTGCTGGGCACCTGTCTGCGGACGCTCTCGAGCATGGCCGATGCCGAGGATGCCACGCAGGAGACGTTCCTGAAGCTCGCGCGGCACGCGCGGGAGATCCGCAGCAACGCCGCGGCGTGGCTGCACGCCACCGCGGTGCGCACGAGCCTCGATGCGCTGCGGCGGCGCACCAGCCAACGCCGGGCCGTCGAACGCTCCGCCGCCGATCGCGTCGCGATGGAGCGCACCGCGGCGCGGGCCGAGTCGCCCGCGGATGAGCCGACCTGGCGGCAGATACAGCCGGTGGTCGATGCGGCGCTGGCGAGCCTGAGCGATGCGGACCGATCGCTGATCGTCGAGCGATTCCTGGCCGGTCGCCCGCAGGCGGACATGGCCGCGGAAGCGGGCGTGTCGCAGGGGACGATGTCGCGACGCATCGATGCGGCGCTGGAGCGGCTCCGCGGGCGTCGCATCTTTCTGCACCTGCCGCCCGATGAGAGCAAGAACTTCCACGGCGGCACGCTCATGGCGCTCCGGCCGTTCAAGGGCCACCCCGCCGACACGGGCGTGAAGCACTCCAGCGCGGGTAACCACGAGCTGCTGGCCGGGAACTGGATCCCCATGCCGGAACTGGACCTGACCATCGACGGCGACGCGATCAACATGGGCCAGGGCGACTGGACCCGCGAGTCGTTGCGGATCATCTCGTGGGAGAAGACCGACGCATTCGCACGCGTGGAGGTCATCTGCAAGGGCGCGGCCGACCGCACGATGATCGGCAAGCGCTTCAAGCTCCTGGCGCGTCTGGCCGATGATGGATCCATCACGCTGACGCACCACACGCTGGCCAGCGGGAAGAACAGCCAGTGGCCCGAGGGCTTCGATGAGCCGTTCCTCAGCGCCGACCCCGAGGGGAGCGTCGCACCCCGGGCGGGCCTGCGGACGCTGCTGTTCCGCCCGGGAGCGCAGCCGTGAAGGCCCGCGCCTTCTCGCTTGTCGAACTGCTCGTGGTCATCGCGGTGATCGCGGTGCTGCTGGCGATCCTTGTGCCGGTGCTGGCCTCCGCCCGCGCCAGCGCACGGACCAGCACCTGCTCGAGCCGCACACGCCAGATCCTCGTGGCGATGAACACCTTCGCCAAGGACCACAAGGGCCAATTGCCCGCCAACCGCGCGCTGGTGAACGAGCGCGAGCACGTCACCTGGCGGTGGCGGTTCCTGAGCGAGGGGTATCTGGACTCGCCGTCGGCCTTCATCTGTCCCGCACATCCCGCGACGCCCTTCGGCGGCCCGCTGAGCGAGCAGGGCAATCCTGACCGCGGCACCACGTGCGTCGGCGACACGCCGTCGTCTTACGCCGTCAACGGGCACATCCTCTGGCGGAACACCACCGCCGCGTTCACCAGCGACCGCGCCGACATCGCCATCGAACGCCCGAGCCACACCGCACTGATCGTCGAATCCGCCGGCGGCGTGCCCGACATGCGCGTGATCGACGAGATCGTGGTCCTGGACTTCAACGGCGTCGGCTTCTACGGCCACTGGCACGCGCGGCAGGGAACCTACGGCTTCTACGACGGGCACGTCGAGCGGATCGCGTTCCTGCGCACCGGCGACAAGGACTGCCGCTGGCACAACGGCCGGGACTTCAGCGCCGACCCCATCGACGGTCAGGAGCCACAGGAACTCGGCCAGCACTCGCACCCGGACTGGTCGCTGCTGGTGCCCAAGGTTTATCTGGGAGGCTGAGGACGGCCGCGGGGTGCCTCGGGGCGGACGGGTCTGCATGCGGGTGTGTCGATGGCGGTGAGGCGGCGTGCGCGTGCCGCATGGCCCGGTGTCCCGTGCGCGGGGTAGACTCTCCGCGGGTCGCGGCTTTGCGCAGACCCTGTCCCGCTTCCGCACCATCAGCCACCATCCGCCACCCTCCACCGGAGCCGAGCACATGGCCAAGAGCGCATCGAGCAAGCACCCCGCCCACTACACCCGCCTGTGCGACCTGCTGCGTGAGGCCGCATCGATCGGCGCGGTCGGCTCGCTGCTCGGCTGGGATCAGGAAACCTACATGCCCCACGCGGGCGCGGCGATGCCGGGCGGGCGCGCCGACCAGTCGTCGATCATTTCGGGCATCGTGCACGAGCGTCGCACGAGCAAGGAGATCGGCGACCTTATCGCCCGCTGCGAGGCTGACAAGAACCTGCTGGGCGACAGCCGCATCGCCGCGAACATCCGTGAGATGCGGCGCGACTACGACCTGGCGACGAAACTGCCGACGAGCCTTGTCAGCGAACTGGCCCGGACGGGCAGCCTGTCGCAGGACGCATGGAAGGACGCCCGCGCCAAGAACCGCTTCAAGGACTTCAAGCCGTGGCTCGAGAAGATGCTCGACCTGACGCGGCAGAAGGCCAAGTGCTACGGCGTGCCCAAGGGCGGCGAGGTGTACGACGCGCTGCTGGATGAGTACGAGCCGGGCATGACCGCGCGGGAGGTCGAAGGGATCTTCACGCCGCTGCGCGGGCGGCTGGCCGGGCTGGTGAGCGAGATCGTCGCGAGCAAGGCGAAGGTGAGCGACAAGTGCACCGAGATCGGCGCGAGCCAGGCGGACCAGCACGCGTTCGGGCACGACGTGATCAAGGCGCTGGGCTTTGACCTCAACGCCGGGCGGCTGGACACGACGGCCCACCCGTTCTGCTCGGGCATGGGCCCCGGCGACACAAGGCTGACGACGCGGTACGGCAAGCCCAGCATTCTCGAAGCGCTCGGCAGCACGATGCACGAGGCCGGGCACGGGATGTACGAGCAGGGCCTGCCCAAGGGCACGCACTTCGGCCAGCCGCTGGCGGACGCGATCAGCCTGGGCATTCACGAGAGCCAGTCGCGGATGTGGGAGAACCTTGTCGGACGCTCGCGGGCGTTCTGGCAGTGGGCGCTGCCGGTGGCCAAGAAGCGTTTCGGCGCCAAGTTGGCGAAGGTGAATGTCGATCAGATGTACGCCGCGGCGAATGTGGTCCAGCCGTCGTTCATCCGGGTGGAGGCCGACGAGGCGACGTACAACCTGCACATCATGATCCGCTTTGCGATCGAGCGTGCGCTGATCAGTGAAGATCTGAGCGTGAGCGATCTGCCCGGAACGTGGAACGCGATGTACAAGGAGTATCTGGGCCTGAAGGTGCCCAGCGACACGCTCGGGTGTCTGCAGGATGTGCACTGGTCGTTCGGGCTCATCGGCTACTTCCCGACGTACACGCTGGGCAATCTGTACGCGGCACAGTTCTGGGTGCAGATCTCTCGCGACATTCCGGATCTGGACAAGCGCATGGCCAAGGGCGACTTCGCGCCGCTGCTGGCGTGGCTGCGGAAGAACATCCATCAGCACGGTCGTCGGTATCGCGCGGCGGAGTTGTGCCAGCGCGTGACCGGTCGGCCGCTCAGCGCCGATCCGCTCATGGCGTATCTCGAGGGCAAGTTGCGGCCGATCTACGGTCTGGACGGAGGCGCCAAGGCCGGAGCGAAGGCCGCATTCAAGCCCGCGCGGCGGGCGCACGCGATGGCGATGGCCTGAGCCATCGGGCGCGAGGAGCAGCCGAGCAGCGCGTGAGCACCAGCCCCCCCACCATCGGCGTGAAGGGACCATCGGCCGCGCCAGTGGCGGCGGCGCTGACGGTCGCGGGCGGTGTGTTCGCGCTGACGCCGTGGTGCAAAACGTGGCTGGCGCTGCTGCTGGGCATCGTGCTTGCGGTGGCCGGCCTGTCGGCGTTCACGGGGCTGGCCAAGAAGCACTCGCGGACGCTCATGCAGGTGGCGATCGTGCTGCTTGGGCTGAGCATCGATCTGGCGCAGGTTGCACGCGCGGGCGTGCCGGGGCTCGCGTTCGCGGCGGGGACGATCGTGCTGGTGTTCGCGGTCGGCGCGGCGGTGGCCCGGTGGCTGGCGCTCGAGCGCAACGTCGCGGCGCTGGTCGCATCGGGAACGGCGATCTGCGGCGGATCGGCGATCGCGGCGACGAGCACGGTCATCCGCGCGACCGCGGCGCAGACGAGCGTGGCGCTCGGTGTTGTGTTCGTGCTCAACGCGGTGGCGTTGTTCGTGTTCCCGCCGTTAGGCCAGTGGCTGCAACTGAGCCAGCAGCAGTTCGGCGCGTGGGCCGCGGTGGCCATTCATGACATGGCCAGCGTGACGGGCGCGGGCAAGGCGTTCGGCCCCGAAGCGCTGGAGCAGGCCACGGTGATCAAGCTCACGCGCGTGCTGTGGATCGTGCCGGTGGCGGTGGTCCTGGGGTGGTACGTGTCGCGCGGGGACGCGGGCCGGACCAGCGCGGGCGACGGGGCGACGGTCCGTTCGGCACGATGGACGTTCTGGCAGGTCGTGCCGTGGTTCATCGCGGCGTTTGTCGGCGCGGTGCTGCTGCGCGCGGGCGTGCTGGCGATGCTCGGGCCGGGCGATCCGGCGGCGATGTTCGAACGCTTCGCGGCGGGGGCGAAGTCGGTCGCTGGGGCGATGATGGCCCTGGCGCTGTTTCTGATCGGTTCGACGCTCTCGCGCAAGGCGATCGCGGAGGTCGGCTGGCGACCAATGGTTCACGGCGTGATTCTGTGGCTGACGCTGAGCGTCGTGTCGCTGCTGGTCATTCGCGCGACGATCGATTGAGCGCCGAGCCTGCTTGCTCAGGAGCCGGCGGGACGCATGTGGTCGTAGAACGCATCGCACTCGGGGCCGGATGATGCCGCGAAGGGGTAGGTGTTCATCTTCTTGATCCGCGGCGAGTAGATGTGCAGCGTGATCAGGTCCGTGCCCGGAGCCTGCATGTTCGCGACCTGGTGGATGTCGGCGTCGTCGGCGGCACAGACATAGCCCGGCTTCATCTCGATGACGTGATCCGGACAGACCAGGCCCGATGCGGTCTTGCGGAAGCGGATCTCTGTGCCCGTGCCCTCGATGATCTTGAACGCGCACGAGACGCCCTGATGGTCGTGGATCGGCGTGCAGTGGCCGCTGCGCCAGGTCAGTGCCAGGAGTTCAAACCAAGGTGACGAAGCGATGGTGTTTCGGCGATAGGCCTTGCTGCCGAAGATGCACGCACCAGCGATGTCCTCGCGCGTGACCTTCGCGGCGCGAAGCAGCCGGGAGAGCGTGGCCAGATCCGCCCGACGATCAAGACCCATGAGGTAGTCGATGAGATCGGCCAGCCGCGGGAAACGCGACCCCGGGCCGGTCGCCACGACGGAGCCGGCATGCATGCGGCGCGGGCCGGTGCGGGTAGCGGCGGACCGCTTGGGGGACTTTGTGCGGACGGCGTGTGGAGGCATGGGTCAAGTGTACTTCATCGCGGACATGCCGCAAGGCGGGAGATCGTGCGACGAGGGTGGATCAAGGGGAGATGCGGATAGGCGGGAGGGATGGGCCGGGTCGGGCGCGACGCGTGGCCCAGGAATCGGCGTGACCGGGACTCCTGCGGCGACCGATGGTGGAGGAGCGGAAAACGGCCGTCATCCCGTGGCCCGGGTCGACTTGCGGAACACCTGCCAGCGGAAGCGTGCGCACGGGCAACATCGCACCACGAACGCACACCTCGGCTCCCCGCGGCTGATCATCGCCGAGCGGTGAAGCGGGCTACGCGCCCGCGAACGCACGCTCCTCCGCCAGTTCGGCCTTGACCGCGCGGGCCAGATAGTCGAACTGGTCGAAGGTGTTGTACGGCGCGACGCTGATCCGCAGCAACCGCCCCGGGATATCGGGCGTGCGGAAGACCGGGATCTGGATGCGCCAGCGTGCCAGAAGTCGGTCCTGGAGCGCATCGGCGTACCGCGTCGGGCGCGCGGCGAGGCGGGCCTCGGCCTCGGGGCTGAGCGAAGGTAGAACCATGGTGGACATGCAGCCGAGCATGGCATTTGGTACAGGCGGGGCGATGCCCAGCACGGCGCAGATGTGGTCGCGTGCCCGCAGGCAAAGCGCGTTGTGCCGCTCTCGCATGTTCGCGAGCGTCGCGACACCGGCGATTTCCGGGAGCACCCGGAGGCACGAGGGTGTGGCCAGCGACGCGGTCAGGTCGCCGGTGCCCGTGAAGTCGAACTGCAGGCGGAACCTTGAGCGATCGGTGCGTGTGGCGTTGTAGCCGTGGCTGGTTGTCAGCGGGTCGATGAGATGTCGGCGATCCTCACGAACGTACAGGAACGCGCTGCCCTTCGGTGCGCTGAGCCACTTGTGGAAGTTGCCGGTGACATACGCGGGGCCGTCCGGCGGGAGGATGCCGCGGACATTCAGGTCGAGAAACGCCGGAGCGTGCGCACTGTCCAGCAGCGTGTCGATGCCCAAGGCCGCGAACTCGCGGATGATGCGCTCCACGGGCATGATGAACCCGGTCGGGCTGGTGATGTGCGAGAGCAGGAGCAGCTTGGTGCGTGGGGTGATGGCCCCGGTGAGCGTGCGGGTGATCAGATCGGCGGCCGCTGCCGCGTCTTGCGGAAGCGGGAAGGCCAGCGGGACGTAGACCAGACGAGCGCCGGTTCGCTCGGCGACGTATCGCGCGCTGTTCACGCACGCGTTGTACTCATGCGTGCACGCGATGATCTCATCGCCCGGGGCAAAGCGGAGGCTCTTGATGACCGTCGCCACGCCGGTGCTGGCGTTGGGAACGAAGGCGAAGCCCTCGGGATCGCAGCCGACGAAACCGGAGAGCGCCTGCCGCGCTTCATCGAGCATCGGCTCGATGAGTTCGACGAAGAACCGCACGCTGTCCTGCTCGATGATCGAGGCGATGCGCAGCTGCTCGGCCTGCACGCGGCGCGACAGCGCGCCGAACGACCCGTGGTTCAGAAACGCCATCGCGGGGTCGAGCATGTACTCGCTGATGCAAGGTGCCGGGGGCGGAATCGGGATTGGCGGAGTGTTCGTCGTCATGGTGTGTTCCGTGAATCAATCGGCCGATCAGCCCGGGCGTCACGTGCTTTCCGCTTCGTCGTCATCGTCGGCCGCGGCCGGCGCATGGTCGAAGTCTGGTGATGCGTGGAGCTGGGACTGGAGCATGTCCCAGTATCGCCCCTGCGCGGCGACGAGCTCCTCGTGCGTGCCGCGCTCGACGATTCGGCCCTTGTCCAGCACGAGGATCTGGTCCGCGTGGCGGATGGTGCTCAGGCGGTGGGCGATGACGAAGCAGGTGCGACCTCGCATCAGGTGCGTGAGCGCGGCCTGGATGAGCCTCTCGCTGTGCGTGTCGAGGCTGCTGGTGGCTTCATCGAGGATGAGGATGCGCGGGTCGGCCAGCAGCGCGCGGGCGATGGCGATGCGCTGCTTCTGCCCGCCGCTGAGGCGCACGCCGCGTTCACCGATGATGGTGTCGTACTGCTTCTCCAGATTCTCGATGAACTCATGGGCATTGGCGCTGGTCGCGGCGGCGCGGACGAAGTCGTCGGTGGCGTCGCGTCGCGCGTAGGCGATGTTGTCGCGGATCGTGCCGTCGAACAGGAACACGTCCTGCTCGACGATGCCCAGCAGTGAGCGATACGCCTGCGGGCGGATGGTCCGCAGGTCCCGGCCGTCGAGCAGAATCGCGCCCTGCACCGGGTCATGGAACCTGGCGACGAGGTTGCACAGCGTGGACTTGCCCGAACCGCTCGCGCCAACGAGCGCAACGGTCGATCCCGCACGCACGGTCAGATCGATGCCCTCGAGCACAGGCTGGCCCAGCGCGCCGGTCGAAAGCGGATACGCGAAGGAGACGTTGCTGAAGGTGATCTCGCCGCGGACGTGCGCCGGTGAGAGATCCGCGCCGCCCGCCGGTCCGCCGGCGGTGCTGCCCGCGGCCTCGATCGCCCCGCCGAGTTCGGCCGGCTCGGCGAAGACATCGAGGCACCGATCCCAGCATGCCAGACCGTGCTGCAGCGCGGCGGCCGTCGAGACGAGCACCTCCAGCGGGCCCAGGAGCAGCATGAGGTACGCGATGAACGCGGCGACATCGCCGATGCTCAGACGCCCATCGAGCACCTGCGTTCCGCCGTAGACCAGCGCCGCCGCGGATGCGAGCGGGATGAGAATGACCCAGATGACCTCCAGCACTCGCGACCAGGCCCAGGTGAGCATCTCCTGTCGGACGATGACGTTGTTGTTGGTGATGTACCGGGCCGACTCGCCCGCGGCGCGGCCGAAGGCGCGGACGATGCGGATGCCGGCAAATGCCTCGACGGCGTGCCCGTCCATCATCGTGCGGTTCTTCATCGCGGCGCGGTGAACAGGGCGGATCCTGCTGATCCACGTCCGGTGGCTGAGCCAGACCGCGGGGCCGAGGGCCAGGCCGCCGAGGAGCATGCGCCAGTCGATGATCGCCAGAGCGATGAGCCCGCCGATGAACGTGATGATCGCGCGGAGCGGGTTGTAGAACACGCTGAAGAGCATGTCGCCGGTGCCCGTGGCATCATCGCGGAGGATCGACGACACGCCGCCGCTCTTGAGCGACTGGATGCGGTGCAGCGGAAGGCGTGCCAGGTGATCGAACAGTCGTCGGCGGACCTGACGCGTAACGACCTTCTGCAAGCGCGTCATGTGGTAGCGCCCGACGGTGCCGATACCCGCGGCGACCACCGCAAGCAGCACCATGCTCAGGCCCAGAGCCCAGAGTTGCCCCGACGGCGACGCGGGCAGCAGATCGGTCAGAACGCTCGGTGTCGCCGCCGCGCCGGGGGCAAGAACGAGGTCGAACGCCCACTTGGTGAAAAGGGGCATGGCCAAACCAGGCAGCGTCGCGGCGATGAGGCAGACCAGCGAGAGGGTCACGGCACGCTTGTGATTGCGAAGCAGGCCGAAGAAGGCCCGCAGAAGCGTGGGAACGGTCCGCTGAGGCTTCCACGTTCCGGGCGTGCCCTCGAAGGTGGCCCAGTCTCGACGGGTCCGGGAGACGTCCTTCTCGGACGCCGCAGTCTTTTTGTCCTTGGCCCGACGGGCCTCCTCGGCCCTGTTGTTGAGGAACTGGGTAAAGCGGGACTTGCTCGAATGTGGGTCGCTCACGATTCAGCGTAGGATCGCTGGTTCGAGCCGCAATGACCGCCGTGCTCGTGCGTTGGGCCTCGCATGAGCACTCTGGTGAGCAGCACCGAACGGGGATTTTCCGGCGTGACGCACAGCAACGATCCGGCGGATCTTGGCCAGCCAAACCTCGGCCGCGAGCCGCACGCTCCGGGCGTTGAGGTACGCAAGGTCAATGGGTATCTTGGCCTCTTTACCACACGCGCCTTCGAGCAAGGCCAGACGCTGTTCGAACTCCGCGGCGTGATCACCGATCGGCCGACGATGTACTCCGTTCAGGTCGGCGAGAACGAGCACCTCTCTCCGCCTGCGGATGTGCGCGAGGTGTATCCCGAGGATGGATACCTGTGGCGGTTCCTGAACCACTCGTGCGGGCCGTCTACGCGGATCGACGCCAGACGGGTCATCGCGGCCCGGGCGATCGCAGCGGGAGAACAGTTAACCTTCAACTACGACACAACGGAGTGGGCCATGTCCACGCCCTTTGCGTGCGCCTGCGGCCACTGCGGCGGGCGAACGGTGGCGGGCTTCTCGACGCTGCGCTGCAAACTGCGCAAGGCGACGCTCGCGATAGCCGCGGAACACATCCGCACGATGGCTGCGCGGCAGAGTGCTTGCGACGCATGCTGCGGCGGGCAATGAGGCTCCCGGGACGTACGC
The DNA here is from genome assembly GCA_021297895.1 of Phycisphaeraceae bacterium. Classification (GTDB taxonomy): domain Bacteria; phylum Planctomycetota; class Phycisphaerae; order Phycisphaerales; family UBA1924; genus JAJTHN01. The sequence continues at coordinate 10,142 of JAJTHN010000042.1, forward strand.
TGGACTATGCGAGCCCCGACGCTGCTGCACGAGTTTCTTGACACGGCGCGCCGTCGGTGGCCCGATGCGCCGGCGATTGATGTGCCCGAGACGCCGGATCGATCGACGCGCAGAACGATGACCTACGCCGCGCTCTGGTCGCGTGCCGGAGCGATCGCACGCCGCGTGGCGGGCGTGACCAGACCCGACACCGTGGTCGCGGTGATGCTGCCCCGAACGACGCCGGACCTCTTCGCGGCACAGATCGGCGTGAATCGTGCCCATGGTGCGTTTACGTGCCCGGACTCGAAGTTCCCGGACGCGCACCTGCGCACGGTGCTCGAGAACGCTGGCGTGCGGACGGTGATCGGGGATCGCGCATCGCTGGACCGCATCGCGGCGCTCGGGCTTGAGATCGAGCTCGCGATCGATGTTGCGGACGTGCCGGCGACCGACGATCCGAGTCTGGCCGAGGAGCCGATCGTCTCGGCCGGCGGCAAGTCGGCGTGCGAGCGTTGTCTGGCGTACATGATCTCCACATCCGGCACAACAGGCGCGCCCAAGGGCGTGATGATCGAGCATCGCGGCATCGTGAATCTGATCGCCAGTGACCTTGATGAGTTCCGGCTCGGGCCGGGTGATCGCGTCGGGCAGGGCTCATCGGCCGCATATGACTCATCGATCGAGGAAACGTGGCTGGCGCTGGCCAGCGGGGCGACGGTCGTTGTGCTCGATGACGCGACGATGCGTCTCGGGCCGGACCTCACACCGGTGCTGCGCCGCGAGCGCATCACCGTCTTCTGCCCGCCGCCGACACTGCTGCGGACGACAGGCTGCGAAGACCCGCAGCGCGAGTTGCCCGACCTTCGGCTGCTGTATGTCGGTGGAGAGGCCCTTGCTCAGGACCTGGCCGATCGCTGGGCACGCGGCAAGCGGCTCGTCAACGGGTACGGACCGACGGAATGCAGCGTGACGGTTGTTCGCGGCGATGTGCGAGTGGGCGAAAGCGTGACCATCGGCACGCCGGTGCGCGGGCACACGGCTCACATTCTCGACGAGCGCCTTGCACCGGTTCCGGATGGCCAAGCCGGCGAGTTGTGCATCGCAGGACCCGGTCTGGCCCGCGGCTATCGCGGCCGCGAGCAGCTCACGGCAGAGAAGTTCCCGACGCTTGCAGGTATTGGGCGCGCGTACCGCACCGGGGATCTTGCAAGGCGCGAGCCCGATGGGCGGCTGCAGTATCTGGGCAGGATCGACGCGCAGGTGAAGATCCACGGGTACCGCATCGAACTCGAAGCGATCGAGGCCCGGCTGGCGGAGCATCCCGGTGTTCACGAGGCCGCGTGCTGCGTGCAGGGAACCGTCGAATCGCCAGTGCTGTGCGCGTTCATCGTGCCGCGGAGGGATCAGCAGCGGCCGACGCACGACAGCCTGCGCGCGCACGTGCGCAGTTTACTGCCCGTCTATATGGTGCCGTCGCGCTGGTCCGACATCGACGCGTTGCCGCGGACAATCGGCGGGAAGGTCGATCGGCGACGACTGCCGACAATTCAGGCTCCCGTGGCGCTGGATGATGCGGGTCTTGGCTCATCGATCGAGTCGCCAGCGGAATCCGGCGGCTCCGGAGCCAGCGAGTTCTCGCACATCGAATCGATCATCAGACGTGCGTTCGCGTCGACGCTGCGGACGAGTATCTCGTCGATCGGTCTCGATGTTCCGTTCTCGGATCTGCCCGGCGGGGACTCCATCGGCGCGATCGCGCTGACGTGTGAACTGCGGCGGTTCCCCGAGACGGCTCGCCTGACGACGCGCGATGTCCTTGCGCTGCGCACCGTGCGGGCGCTCGCGGTCCGTGCCGCGGCGAGCGGCGAAGACCTTGACGCGGAGCCTGTGCGTGTGGAAGACCTCCGCGCTGCGCAGCGTGCCCAGCGCGGAGATCCGATCGGCGTGGCCAGGCCGAAGATCATCACGGCGCTGCAGGGCGCATGGGTGCTGCTCTGGTTGGCGGTCTGGAGCATCGCGGCGTACGCGGTTGGATTTGAGGTGGTGCCGCGGCTGGCCGAGCACACGGGCTTGTTGGGCATGCTGTCGCTCGGGCCGTTGCTCGCGGTCGTGTCAATGGCCGCGTACTGCGTCCTGAGTATCGCGATGCTGGTGGCGGTCAAGCGGCTACTGATCGGGACCTATGCGCCGATCACCTACCGGCTTTGGAGCGGCACGCACCTGCGCCACTGGATCGTTGAGCAGTGCGCGCGAGCGGTGCCGTGGACGATGCTGAGCGGAACCGTTGCGCTGAACGCGGTGCTGCGATTGCTCGGGGCTCGTATCGGAAGTCGCGTGCATATCCATCGTGGTGTGAACGTTTCGCAGGGTGGTTGGGACCTGCTGAGCGTCGGCGATGATGCGACGATCGCGTGCGATGCGTGGCTGGGGCTGGTGGAACTGGACAACTCGTGCGCCGTCGTTGCGCCGGTGAGTATCGGCCGAGCGGCGCTGATCGATGTCCGCGCGGGTGTTGGCGGGGGTGCTCGCGTTGGCGATGGAGCGCACCTGCACCCGCTGGCGTGGCTGGCCGATGGCTCGGTGATTCCCGATGGGCAGGCGTGGAGCGGCGTACCGGCGCGGGATATTGGTGCCGCGGACTTGCCTGCGCCGGAGCAAGCCGGCTCGGCTGGATCTTTGTCGCCGACGCAGCACGCGAGCGCGATGCTCGGGATCGAAGCGATGATGCGTGCGGGCGATGCGCTCCTGCTCTTCGCGGCGGCGCTGGTCGGCCTCTTTCTGCTTGGTGTGAGCGAGCGGGAAGTGCTGGCGTGGCTGAGTGCGCCGTCGATGTCGGCCGCGGGGCTTGGATGGTCGCTGGTCGGTGTCGTGGCCACGACACCGTTCTGGCTGGCTTGGCGCGCCGTGCTGATGCGGCTGATGGGGCGTGTGCGCGAGGGCGAGATCAGCAGGTGGAGCGTGGGGTACATCCGAGTGTGGCACAAGACGCGGATGCTCGAAGCCTGCGGGCGATGGCTGAGCGGCACGCTGTTCTGGCCGGTCTGGCTGCGGATGGCGGGCATGCGGATCGGGGCCAAGTGCGAGGTGAGCACGATCATCGATGTCGTGCCCGAGCTGGTCGAGATCGGCGGCGAGAGTTTCTTCGCCGACGGCATCTATCTCGGCGGGCCGAGGGTCGCGGGCGGACGTGTGAGGCTCGGCCGCACGACGCTCGGAGCGGGTACGTTCCTTGGCAATCACGCGGTTCTGCCGGCGGGAGCCTACTCACGCGGCATGTTTGTGGGCGTGAGCACCGTCGCCGCACCGGAAGCATGGCCCGTCGACACCGGCTGGTTCGGCATCCCCGCGCTGCGGCTGCACCGCCGCGAGGTTGTTGAGGCTGACCGTTCGGTGACATTCAACCCGGGACCGATCCGGTTTGCGACGCGCGTGTTCTGGGAGGTTCTGCGCTTCGGCATGGGTGTGCCCGCGGTGCTCTCGGCGTTCGGGTGGTTGTGGCTGCTGGAAGTGCTCGCGTTTGGTGCTGGGACCGCGGGGATGCTTGCTCGCATCATGATTGCGGTGCCGCTGGCGACGCTGATCGTGCCTGTCGCCGAGTGCGCGTTTGTGGTGGCTCTGAAGTGGATGTTGCTCGGACGCACAAAGGCTCGTCAGCATCCGCTGTGGTCGTGCTGGTGCAGCAGGTGGGACTTTTTGTATGTTGTGTGGCAGTTCTGTGCCGGGCCGCAGTTGACACTTCTGCAGGGCTCGTTGCTGCTCAACGCCTACCTGCGACTGACGGGCGTGCGGATCGGGCGGCGGGTCGCACTGGGGCCGGGATTCGCTCAGGTCGTTGACCCGGACATGCTGACTTTCGAGGATGACACGACGATCGCGGCGCACTTTCAGGCGCACTCGTTCGAGGACCGTGTGCTCAAGCTCGCGCCGGTGGTCGTTCGGCGCGGCAGCACGATCGCCGAGCAGGCGGTGGTGTTTTACGGCAGCGACATCGGCGAGGGCTCGCTGGTCTCGCCGAACTCGGTGGTCATGAAGAACGAGCGCATCGAGCCCGGAACGTGCGTTGCCGGAAGCCCGCTGAGGCCGCTGCGGGTCTGAGCCGATCAGGCCCGGACAAACAGGGTCTCGCTCGCGTTGGCCTCAAGGTCGAGCAGCGCACGCTTGACATCGAGCCCTCCCGCATAGCCAGTGAGCGAGCCGCTGCTGCCCAGAACGCGGTGGCACGGGATCATGATCATGATGGGGTTGCGGTTCATCGCCAGGCCGACGGCCCGGGCCGCATCCGGGCAGCCGAGGTCACGCGCGAGCCGGGCGTAGGTTGTCGTGCTTCCCCTTGGCACGTGGCGGAGTGCGTTCCAGCATCGTTGCTGGAACGGCGTGCCCTCGGGGGCGAGCGGGACGCGAAAGTCGCATGGACCGCTTGAGAAGTACGCCGCGAGTTCGGCCAGAGCGGTCGTCAGGACCGCGGCGTTGCGTTCATCGTCCAGCGTGGCGACCGCTGGGTTGCTCGCGGTCACCGACCCATGGACATCGCGCGGGTGTTCGGCGAACTCAACCCGCGTGATCGCTCCGCCGCGGGCGGACAGCCGGAGCGTGCCGACGGGCGTCGGGAGCAGGCGGGTCATCGACGGGCTCATGGCGACTTCTCCGCGGCGGGCATCAAGCGCTGGACGAGCCAATCGCGAACCTCGGCAAGCACCGCCTCGTCGACGGTGATCGGAATCTGCTCGTACTCGGTCATCGCGCCGGTCGCGCTCGGCTGAAGGAGATGATTGAGACCGGCATACACGCGAATGGTGACATCGCGCGTCGGAGCGCGAGAGAGGGCCGCCTCCATCGGCGGGCGCTCGGCATCGGCCACGACCTGCGCATCGCGCCCGCCGAAGATCGCCAGAACGGGAGCGGTCAGGCGTGCGAGATTCTCGGCGGGATCGACGGACATGAAGTACGTCATCCACGGAGAACGCAGCGTGAGCACGGTGCTTGCCGCCTCGCGCCCGACGGCCGCGTCTTCGCGGGGCAAGCCGGTCTGCGTCGACACGAGCGTCCGCGCCAGATCGATCAGCGTCGCCTCGTTGCGCTCGGCGAGGGTGGCGGCGAACAGGGCGTCGGCGGCGACGGCGATCGCTTCGGCCTCCGCGGCGCTCCGCCCCGACGAAAGCGCGAGCGCACGGTTCTGCGCCACGAGCGTCCCGCGACCGGTCAGTCCCGGCCCGGCGAGCATGACCACGCCCGCGATGCGCTCGCTCCCGGCACCAAGAGCCGCGGCGATGATCGCGCCCTCGCTGTGACCCACGACCGCGACGCGTGAGACATCGGCCCGCGTCAGGAGAAACTCGACGCTCGCCCGCGCGTCCTGCGTGAGGTCGGCGGTCGTCGCGGTCGCCATGGAGCCAACGGATGCTCCGACACCGCGATCATCGACGCGCAGCACGGCGACTCCCGCGCGGGTGAGGCGATCGGCCCAGATCAGAAAGGGGCGATGATTGAAGATCTCGCTGTTGCGGTCCTGCGGGCCGCTGCCGGAGATCAGCAGCACCGCGGGGTGCGGGCCAGGGCCTGGCGGAAGCGTGAGCGTTCCGGCCAGGCGAGCGGCGGGCGCGGTGATGGTCACTTCCTCAGCGCGATACGCGGTGATCGGCTCGGCGGGTTCTTGCGAACGCGGGACTCGCTTGGGCGACTCATCGCCGCGGGCGAAGTTCAACTCGAAGGTCGCGCCGCCCTGCGAGAATGTGCCTCGGATCTGGTCGCGATCGCGAACGCCCTGATACGACGGCGCGCCGGGCACGCCGGCCATGCGCCAGGCGACACGATCGGGGCCCGCGACGACATCGCTGAGGGCAAAGTCCGCGACGCCCTGCTCGCGGATCCCGAGCGTTGCCGTCCAGGCCGGATTGCCCACCGTTGTGGGGGCGACGGGTGCAGCGGACGGGGCGAAGACCACGCGGAAGGTCAGCGTCTGGCCGCCGACGCGCATGACTCCGGTCCATGGACCCGCAAAGTCGGCGGGGCTGGACGGTGCGGCGGACGCAGCCGGCGCGGCCGCGCGAGTGCTCGCGTCGTCCGCCGGTACCTGCTGGCCAGCGAGCACGGCGCCCGCGAAGAGACCGCACACGATGAGGCTTCTCATCATCACGCCAAGCCAACACTGTGCCGCCATGGTCTGCTCCGTCTGGAGGTGCACCCGCACGGGAGCGAGTGTACCGACCAAGCGGCAGCACGGGGAGCGGCGTGACGCGGGACTTTGCATGTTCCGCGAACGAGGCCGACCAGCTCGGCAGCGCGAGCTTCGGGCGATCCATCACGCGGGCTTGCGAGCCTTCATGTCCAGGCTTGTGACATAGTCCGCGACGGTGGTGCCTTGTGCGAGACGCTCGACGATGGCCAGATACAGCGGATCCTGCCAGGTGCTCAGCGTCTGCACGTATTCGAACTTTGGCGTGAGTTCGACATCGATCAGTCCCGCGGCGAGCATGTGCCGGCGCACTTCCTCGACCAGTGATGCACCGGCGATGCAGCCGACAAGCGCCTCGACATCGGTACGAACACTCTCCGGCAGCGGCCGCAGCAGGGCAAGATCGGAGATCGCGACACGCCCGCCCGGGCGAAGCACGCGGGCGATCTCACGCCAGACGCGGGCCTTATCGGGCGATAGGTTCAGGACGCAGTTGGAGATGACCACATCAACACTTGCGTCGGCGACGGGCAGGCTCTCGATCTCGCCGAGGCGGAACTCCACGTTGGTCAGGCCCGTGGTGCGCGTGTAGTGCTCGGCGTTTGCGCGGGCTTTGGAGAGCATCGCGGGCGTCATGTCCACACCGATGACACGTCCGGTGGGACCGACCTTGGGGCCTGCGATGAAGCAGTCGAACCCGCCACCGGCGCCGAGATCGAGAACAACCTCGCCGGCCTTGAGCGTGGCGATGGCCGTGGGGTTGCCGCAGGAGAGCCCCATGTTCGCCGAGTCGGGCACGCCGGCGAGTTCACCCGCGGAGTAACCGATGGCGTGCGCGAGCTGCTCGGGCGTAAAGGTTGAGGGGCCGCAGCACCCGCCACCGGCGCAGCAAGACCCGGCATCGGGCGCGTTGGCACCGGTCGATGACTGGCGCTCGGGCTTGGTCGCGTTCCATGTGCCAGCCTGAGCGATGCGCGCGTAGCCCTCGCGGACAACGTCGCGAACATCGGGAGATGTGACGGTGGCGACCGCCGTCGCGATGGTCGCGGGCGTGGCGTCGCTCTTCGCGGGAAGGCCCACGGCATGGCAGCCGCAGGTCGCGTCGCAGCAGTTGGAGTTGGTCATGGTGGACTCCTATTGGTTCCAGAGGCGCGCAACGAATCAAAGCGAGATTTGAGCCGAAGGCGCGGCGGCCTGACCGAACGACATCGCCGACCAGCCCGGCAGCGATGCCGGCATGCCTGCGACAAACGCGCGGATCTCATCACGCACGCGGCGATAGTGGACCAAGGCCTCTTCATCACTGGCGCAGCCCTTGGCCAGCCGGGGCGGATCATCGAAGCCCACGTGAACAACTCGCGCGCCCGGCATGACAGGGCAGGATTCGTTGGCCGAGTCGCAGACGGTCACGACGATGTCCATCGGCACGGGGAGTTGATCGGGACGCTTGGACGAGTGCGTGGAGATGTCGATCCCGACTTCCTTCATCGCGCGGATGGCCAGCGGGTTGAGACCGTGCGGGTTCGTGCCGGCGCTGAATGCATCGATGACATCGGACTTCAGGGCCTTGGCCCAGCCTTCAGCCATCTGGCTGCGGCATGAGTTTCCCGTGCAGAGGAACAGCACACGCGGACGATTGGAACTTGCGGGGGGCGTGGTCACGTGATTGCTCCTTTGGCGGCGGCTTTGGAAGCGGCTTTGGCTGAGGCACTGGTGATGGGAACGGGTGTGTTGGAACGGACGTTCGCGAGTCCGGCGGCGCTGACCGGCGCTTCATCGCAGCATGCGGCCGCGCCGTCGTTGCCGCAACAGGTCGAGGCACGAAGGCCGCAGGCCTCGACGCATTGAGCGACCTGACGCAGCGTCTGGACGAACTCCGCGGAGCGGGCGGTGTACCAGACCTCTCGCCCTGCTCGCTTGGCCGAGAGAAGCGAGGCGTCCTGCAGGATCTTCAGATGGCGGGAAACGACGGAGAGGTCAACGGAGCAGCACTTGGCGATCTCGCTGACGGTACAGGCACGTCCGCACTTGATGATGCACCCCAGCAGCCGAATGCGGGTCTCATCGGCAAGAGCGCGGAAGAGCGAGGGATCCAGCGCACGATCGATGGGCAAACGGATGCGAGAGGCCTGCCGCGGCGAGAGGCGCGTCAGATCATCGCGGGCGACGGGCTCGTCCGCAGCGGCGACTGAAACGCCACGCCGAGCCGACGAACGCACGCGGGAACGAGCGTCGGAACGTGTGCGTACTTGCGTCATCATGCAAGTATAGGCCGGATAGCCGGTGCGTCAATCCCCGCGACTCTGCGCGGTTCCGTGCATTTCCGCTCGAACCCACCGGCCCGCCCGCCCGGTCGTGGAGGCGTCGGGCGATCGGTTCTCTCCGCCGCGCGGCGTGTTTGTCGTGTACGCTCCGGGGTTGTCCTCCCGAGCCGGAACCGATCATGAGCGAAACCGACCCCTCGACCCTGCTGCCCCGCCGAACGTTCGCGATCATCTCGCACCCGGACGCCGGCAAGACGACGCTGACGGAGAAGTTCCTTCTCTACGGCGGCGCGATCGGACTGGCCGGCTCGGTCACCGCGCGCAAGGACCAGCGTGCCACGGCGAGCGACTGGATGGAGCTGGAAAAGCAGCGCGGGATCTCGATCAGCTCCACGCTGCTGCAGTTCGACTATCAGGGCTATCGCGTGAATCTGCTCGATACGCCGGGCCACAAGGACTTTTCGGAGGACACCTATCGCGTGCTGACGGCGGTGGATGCCGCGGTCATGGTGATCGATGCGGGCAAGGGTGTCGAGAGCCAGACGCGCAAGCTCTTTGAGGTGTGCCGCCGGCGGGGCGTGCCGATTTTCACGTTCATGAACAAGTGCGATCGTCCGACGCGATCGCCGCTGGACCTGATCGATGAACTCGAGAAGGTGCTTGGCATCGGCGCGTTTCCGGTGAACTGGCCCATCGGCTCAGGGCCGACGTTCCGCGGCGTGTTCGATCGCGTGGCGAATCAGGTCCACCTGTTCGAGAAGACGCCCGGCGGCGCGTTCGCCGCGCCGGTGGCCGTCGGCGGGATCGACGACCCGGCGCTGCTGAGCAAGCTCGACAGTGCGGCCCACCACGAGTCTCTGGACGAGGTCCGGATGCTCGACGGCACCGGGGGCGCGGGCGCGGCCTTCGACCAGGCCGCGGTGCTCGCCGGCAAGGTCACGCCGGTGTTCTTCGGCAGCGCGATGAACAACTTCGGCGTGCAACTGCTGCTCGACGGATTCCTCAAGCACTCCTCGCCCCCCACTCCGCGCATGAGCAAGTCCGGGCTCATCACGCCCGATGACAAGCGATTCTCCGGCTTTGTCTTCAAGATCCAGGCCAACATGGACCCGCGGCACCGAGACCGCATCGCGTTCCTGCGCGTGGTCAGTGGGACGTTCGACCGCGACATGTTCGTCGTTCACGCCCAGACCGGAAAACGCGTGCGCCTCGGCAACGCGACCAAGCTCTTCGGCAACCAGCGTGAGACCGTCGAACAGGCCGTCGCGGGCGATGTCGTCGGCCTGGTCGGCAACGACCTCTTCGGCATCGGCGACACGCTCACCGACGACCGCACGATCGTCTACGACGAGATTCCCGAGTTCTCGCCTGAGGTCTTCGCGTACCTGCACAACCCTCAGCCGGGCAACTACAAGCGGTTTAATCTCGGCCTCGAACAACTCCTCCGCGAGGGCGTCGCACGCAAGTTCGAGGCTGTCGGCGGGGCACAAAAGGTCGCGCTCCTGGCGGCGGTCGGCCAGCTGCAGTTCGAGGTTCTGGTCTACCGCCTGCAGAACGAGTACGGCGCCGAGAGCCGCCTGGAGCCCGCGTCGTGGACCATGGCCCGTTGGTGGCGATACAAGGGCCAGCCCGCGCCGACGCTCAGCGATATGGAGAACCTCACGCTGCCCGATGCACCGGAGGGGTCGCGCCTGGTGTTCGACGATCGCGGGCGGGCGCTGGTGCTGTTCGTCGACCAGTGGCCGCTGAGGTTCTTCAGCGATCGCAACCCGACGGTCGAGCTCTCGCCGATCCCGTTCGACAAGCCCGCCGCGGTCGCGGCGACGTGAACCCGCCGGGAGGAGGCCTCATGCTTCTTGACGTGGCGATTCTGAGCGGGCTTTTCGTCCTGGTGATCGGCTCAACGCTGGCGGGGATCGTGCGCGGGCGTCGCCTGCCGCGCGAGCGTCGCCCGGAGAACGAACACCTTGGGACGATCCAGGGTGCGTTTCTGGGGCTGCTCGGGCTGCTGCTGGGCTTCGCATTCGCGGGGGCGATGTCGCGGTTCGTCGATCGGCAGGATCGTCTGGCCAGTGAGGCTAACGCGATCGAGACGGCCTTTGATCGCGGCGCGCTGATGGCCGATTCGAAGGAGTATCGCTCGCGGATCGCGTCGTACGCTCGCGAGCGCGTGACGCTATTTCACGCTCAGAGCGACGCCAAGTCCCGCGAGATCACCAACACGCTCAGCACGCACTACCGCGCGGCCCTCGGCCTGGCGATGTCCAGCGCGGTGCAGCCGCCGCGTTCTCATCGCTCTTCGTGCAGGGTGTCGAGACGATCGACAATGAACTCTCGGCACGCAACGCCGTCGCACGCAGGCATCTGCCCGCGGAGTTCACACTGGTGATGATCGGGTGTTCGTGCGTGGCGATGTTCTCGATCGGATTCGGCGTTGGCGTGGCGGAGCGTCGCTCCGTAAGCACGGCTCTGGCGCTCGCCGGGCTGGTCTCGATGACGCTCTTCATGACGCTGGACTTCGATCGCCCGCAGGGCAGATTCATCCGTCTGGACCCAACGCCGATCAAGGGCGTCGCCGAGCGGCTCGCCCGAGAGACCGCGGCCCAGAACTCCCCCTGATGCAAATGTCCTCATCACGGGCCACGATCCACGACCGAGGGTGCCCCTGAGTCCTCGATCTTGAGTGGGACTCGCTTGCCACCTGTTCAAGCGCAGGCTAGAGTCTTCAGAGATGATTCTCGCCGTCCGCCATTCCCACCATCATCACCATCACGTCACCGACGTGGCTGGCTGAGGGTGCGCGGCGGAATGAACCGTTGAACACCGATCGACGCCGGCCCTCGTGCCGGCGTCGTTTGCCTTTTGGGCGACGCGCATCGGCACCCGGGCGGGCAAGGAGCCCCCACCGTGACGACGCTGAACGCCCGACCGACATCCAACTCCGCCACCGCCACGCTCGCCGCGGCCACGAAAGACACGGGGCTGCTGAAGCTCGCGCTGCCGAAGGGCCGCATGCAAGAAGGGGTCTTTGCGCTCTTGAGCGAAGCGGGAATCAAGGTGCGCCTCAGCGCCCGCGGCTATCGCCCGCAGGTGTCGCTGCCCGGCGTGGACGCGAAGATTCTCAAGCCGCAGAACGTCGTCGAGATGCTGCACGCGGGCTCGCGCGATGTGGGGTTTGCAGGGGCCGATTGGGTCCGGGAACTCAACGCCGATCTGGTTGAAGTGCTCGACACCGGGCTCGATAGCGTGCGCATGGTCGCCGCGGCACCCGCGACGATTATGCGTGAGGGCAGGCCGGATGTGTCCGGTCGGGCGATGATCATCGCGTCGGAGTACGAGCGGCTGACCCGGGCATGGATCGCCGCGCGCAGCCTCAACGCGACGTTCGTTCGCTCCTATGGGGCGACGGAGGCGTTTCCGCCCGACGACGCCGACTGCATCGTGGACATCGCTGCGACCGGCGACACGCTGCGAGCGCAGAACCTCGATGTGTTCGATGAACTCATGACCTCGTCAACGCGCTTGTACGCCAACCGTGCCGCGATGAGCGATCCGGCGAGAGCGCGGGCGATCGAACGCTTCGCGATGCTGCTTCGATCGGTCCTTGAGGCCCGCGGACGCGTGATGATCGAGGTCAACGTTTCGCGCGAGGCTCTTGGCGCGGTGGTCGCCGTGCTCCCGTGCATGCGAGAACCCACGGTGTCGATGCTCCACGGCGAGGGGGGCTTCGCCGTCAAGGCCGCGGTGCGGAAAGACGCGTTGCCGACGCTGATCCCGGACATCAAGTCCCGCGGCGGGACGGACATCGTCGTGACCTCGCTCTCACAGATCATCCCATGAGCACCCTCGCCACCACCAACAGCAGTCCGGTCCGGCTCGCGGAACGAGCACTCGGGCGCTCGCCGTACGCACCACCGACACCGGAGTATCGAATAGATCTGCATCTGGATGCCAATGAGGGCTCGCCCGCGCCCGAGACGGTGATCGCGGCACTGAGCCAACTGACCGGCGAGGACCTTCGACGCTATCCCGATGCGCGTCCGCTCGAGCGGCAAATCGCGGCACTTCTGGGCGTCGATGCGGAGCGCGTGCTCGTGTGCGCGGGAGGCGATGATGCGATCGATCGCGCGTGCAGGGCTTGCCTCGAGCCCGGTCGCGAACTCATCCTGCCGACGCCGACGTTCGAGATGATCCGACGCTCGGCGGAACTCGCGGGCGCGAGCGTGCGGACGGTGCCCTGGGTCGCGGATGCGTATCCGACATCGGCGGTGCTTGCGGAGGTGACGGATCGCACGTCGATGATCGCGGTGGTCTCGCCCAACAACCCGACGGGTCTGGTCGCTGATGCCCACGCGCTGGAGGCTCTCTCGGCTGCGGCGCCGAGCGCACTGCTGCTGGTAGATCTGGCATACACCGAGTTCGCGTCGGACGATCTGACTCAAGCGGCGCTGCGGCTGCCGAATGCGCTGGTCGTCCGGACATTCTCGAAGTTCTGCGGGCTCGCGGGCCTGCGCGTGGGGTACTGCATCGGCGATGCGCGCGTGATCAGGGCGCTTCGGGCCGTGGGGTCGCCGTATCCCGTGTCGGCCGCATCCTTGCGCATCGCGTCGGCATCGCTGGAGCCCGCAGCCGCGAGGGAGCGCTCGGCTGTTCGCGCGGGTGTCATCGCCAATCGCCAGCGCATCGCCAGCGTGCTCAAGACACTCGGCGCGAGCACCGTGCCGTCGCAGGCCAACTTCGTGCTCGCGCGGCTCGGTGAGCCGGCGCGCGTCGCACGCGGTCTGGCGGCGCTGGGTATCGCGGTCCGACAGTTCCCCGGTACGCCAGAACTCCGCGATGCGCTGCGCATCACGATCCCGGCGTCGGCGGCCGATGCGGATCGCCTCGTTCGATCGCTCCGCAGTGTGATGAGGCCGGAGGCCCTTCTGCTGGACATGGACGGCGTGATCGCGAACGTCGCCGAGTCGTACCGGCGAGCCATCGTGCTCGCCGCGGGATCGTTCGGTGTTTCGGTGACGAGAGAGGATGTCGAGGCGGCCAAGGCACGCGGTGACGCGAACAACGACTGGATCGTCACTCAGCGGCTGCTTGCGGATGCAGGTGTGCGGGCGGATCTTGCGGCGGTTACAGAACGCTTCGAGGCGTTCTACACGGGAACAGCCGGCGATGGCGAGGGACCGCTTTTCGAGCGCGAGACGATGATTCCTTCTCGCCGCACGCTCGAAGACCTCGCGGCGTTGCTACCGATCGCGATCGTGACGGGCAGGCCGCGGCGGGACTGTGATCGCTTCCTTGATCGCTTCGGCATCCGCGGTCTGTTCGGCGCGATCGTCTGCATGGAGGATGCGCCGCGCAAGCCCGATCCTGCGCCGGTGGCGATGGCGATGGCTCGCTTGCGCGTGACCAGCGCGTGGATGGTCGGCGATACGTCCGACGATCTCGTCGCCGCACGCGGCGCGGGGGCGCTGCCGATCGGCGTGATCCCGCCCGGTACGGATGCATCGCGGCTTGAGCGGGTGCTCCGCATGAGCGGCGCCGCCGAAGTTCACGCGTCGCTCGAGAGCATCGCATCATCGCTGAAGCAACTTCTCGCACCAGCATCGGAGGCCTCTGAATGACCCCACGCACCGCAATCCGCGAACGCCGCACCGGGGAGACGAAGATCAACGTCCGGCTTGATCTCGATGGCACGGGGCAGAGCAGCATTCGCACCGGCATCGGTTTTCTGGATCACCTTCTGACCGCGCTCGCTCGGCACGCCCGGATCGACATCGAGCTCTCGTGCGACGGCGATCTGCACATCGACGACCATCACACCGCCGAAGACTGCGCCATCGTGCTGGGAAGCGCGATCGATGCGGCACTGGGTGAACGCGTCGGTTTCGGCCGCTTCGGGAGCGCGTATGCACCGCTGGATGAGTCGCTCGCTCGCGCCGTCATCGACTTCTCGGGCAGGCCGCACGCCGAGGTGAGCCTCGGCCTGACGCGCGAGGCCATCGGCGGGCTCGCGTGCGAGAACATTCCGCACGTGCTGCGTTCGCTCGCGATATCGATGCGCGCGACGTTGCATGTTGACGTCATCCGCGGCGAGAACGACCACCACAAAGCCGAGGCCGCGTTCAAGGCGCTCGCTCTGGCGATGCGGATGGCCATCGCCCGCACGGCGAGCAGCGACGTTCCCAGCACGAAGGGGTCGCTATGACGCGTACACCCAGCACCTCCAAGGGGCTCCCGCCATCAGCGGCCGCGATGGACGATGCCGCGATCATCGCTCCCGATTCCGGAAAAGTCGCTGACGTGACCATTCTCTCGACCGGGAGCGCCAATCTCGCATCGGTCGTCGCGGCATTCGAGCGGCTCGGAAGCCGGGCGACGATCACGACGGATCCGCTGATCGCCGAGCGGGCGGAGCTGCTTGTTCTGCCCGGGGTCGGCTCGCTCGGGAGCGCGATGGCCTCGCTGGGCCAGCGCGGGCTGATCGACATGATCCGGCGTCGCTGCGCAGCGCATCGCCCGCTGCTGGCGATCTGCCTGGGGCTTCAACTGCTCGCTGAGGCCAGCGATGAATCGCCGGGGGTCGCGGGGCTTGGCGTGATCGAGGGACGCGCCGAGCGCTTCGCGTCGAGCGTGCGCGTGCCGCAGATGGGCTGGAACCGCATTGTTCCCGGGAGCGGATGCGTCATGCTCTCTGAAGGAGATGCGTACTTCGCGAACTCGTACGCGCTCCGGCGCGCCCCGCTTGGCTGGGCATCAGCGACATCAACGCACGACGGTGCATTCATCGCCGCGATCGAGCGCGGGCCGATACTCGCGTGCCAGTTCCATCCGGAACTCTCCGGCGCGTTCGGGCTCTCCTTGCTGCGGCGCTGGCTGGATGCTGCGGGCTCGCGGGGCGTGGGCACTTCAACCTCCACACCGACGTCGGGGGGCGCACTTTCCCGCTCATCGGGGCTCACTCGCCGCGTGATTCCATGCCTGGATGTCCGCGCGGGTCGGGTCGTCAAAGGGGTTCGATTCGCGAACCTCGTGGACTCCGGTGACCCGGCGGAACTCGCCGCCCGCTACGAGTTGCAGGGCGCGGACGAACTGACGCTGCTCGACGTCTCGGCGACACCCGAGGACCGCGGAGCGAGCACCGCGACGGTCCGAGCGGTTCGGCGGGCGATCTCGATTCCACTCACCGTCGGCGGCGGCGTGCGGACGATCGACGATGTCTCTCGCCTGCTGGACGCCGGGGCCGACAAGGTTGCGATGAACACGGCGGCAGTGGCGAAGCCGGATCTCCTGTCTGCCGCCGCGGCACGGTTCGGCACCCAGTGCATCGTGATCGCGATCGACGCCGCGCGTCGGAGCGCCGGACCCGACTCGGCGGCACCATCGTGGCGTGTGGTCGTCCGGAGCGGGACGGAGCATCTGGACCTCGATGGGGTGGAGTGGGCCGCGCGAGCCGCCGCGTGCGGCGCCGGCGAGGTGCTGCTGACCAGTCACGATCGCGACGGCACACGCAGCGGCTACGACACCGAACTGCTCGCCTGCGTGGCCCGCGCGGTGGGCGTGCCCGTGATCGCCTCCGGCGGCGCCGCGGGCCCTGAGCACTTCATCGAGGCGCTGCGCACCGGGGCCGATGCGGTCCTGGCCGCGGGGATCTTCCATACGGGTCTCTTGTCAATCGCCGACGCGAAACGCACGCTCGCAGACGCGGGGATCGCGATGCGTCTGCCGGTGCGATAGCCGCCAACCCACGTCACACCCACCCACTCCTTCACCACATAGCCGACCATGATCATTCCTTCAATCGACCTTCGCAACAACTCGACGGTTCAGCTCATCGGCGGCCGCGAACAGGCGCTCGACGCCGGGGACCCGCGTCCGATCGCTCGGCGCTTTGCACTGGCGGGGGAGGTCGCGGTCATCGATCTCGATGCCGCGATCGGCACCGGGTCGAACGCGCCGCTCATCCGCGATCTGCTCCCGCTGGCCCGCTGCCGCGTCGGCGGCGGCATCCGCTCGGTGAGCAGCGCGCTGGGCTGGCTCGATGCCGGTGCGGCGAAGGTCATCCTCGGCACCGCCGCAACTCCAGAATTGCTCCGCGAACTGCCCGCCCAACGCGTTATCGCGGCCCTCGACGCGGATCACGGCAGCGTCGTTGTCGAGGGTTGGCGCAAGTCCACCGGCGAGACCATTCTCGACCGCATGAAGCGCCTGCAGGGCTTGGTCGGCGGCTTCCTCATCACCTTCGTCGAGCGCGAGGGGCGGCTGGGCGGAACCAACATGGAACTCGTCCCCGAACTCGTTCGCATCGCGACGGAGGCCGGCGCGCGCGTCACGATCGCCGGCGGTGTGACGACTGCGCAGGACATCGCGCAGCTCGATGCGCTCGGCGCCGACGCGCAGGTCGGCATGGCCCTCTACACCGGACGGATCACGCTCGCTCAGGCGATCGCAGCGCCGCTGCGTTCCGATCGCGCCGACGGGCTCTGGCCGACCGTCGTGACAGATGAGACCGGCGTCGCGCTGGGGCTTGCGTACTCCAGTGCGGAGAGTCTGGAGCACGCCGTGAATACCGGCCGCGGCACATACCACTCCCGCACGCGGGGGCTTTGGGTCAAAGGCGAAACGTCGGGCAACACGCAGCAACTTGTCGGCATCGATCTGGACTGCGATCGCGACACGCTGCGGTTCCGCGTGCGTCAATCCACCGACACGCCCGACGGCCGCGCGAGCTTCTGCCACACCGGCGACTACACATGCTTCGGCCAGGCAACGGGCCTTGCGGCGCTGGCCGCGAGACTTCCAACGAGCATCATTCAAGGCCCGGCCGCGAACGGGGCACCCGCGGCGGACTCCGGGTCCTACTCGGCACGGCTGCTGAGAGACCCCGCGCTGCTTCGGGCCAAACTGATCGAGGAAGCCGGTGAACTCGCGGACGCAGTGACATCCGACGCCGCGGCGGTGACCCACGAGGCGGCGGACGTGATGTACTTCGCGATGGTCGCGATGCGTCGAGCCGGTGTGACGCTGGCGGATGTCAGCCGCGAACTGGATCGGCGTGCACTGCGGGTCTCGCGACGACCGGGCGACGCCAAGCCGGGTGCGATGGCCGACACTGCCGCGTTGGCGACGCGAAGCGATGCGAGCATGCGCGACACCCCCGGCGCGAGCACCCCGACCGGCGCGGATGCGACCAGCGGCGGCACGGGCCTCCTGCCGATGCGCACGCCCGAGCAGATTCGCACGCTCCGCCGCCGCGCAACGCCGATCGAACCCGAGGCTCTCGGCGTTGCACGTTCGATTCTCGCGGACGTTGACACCCGCGGCGAGATCGCGGTCCTTGAGCACGCGATGCGTCTCGGCGACCTGACGCCCGCCGCGCCGCGGCTATACACCCCCGACGACCTCAGCACAGCGCTGCGCTCGATCCCGACTGCCGACCGCGAACTGCTCGAACGCACGGCCGGACGCGTACGGGCGTTTGCACTCGCACAGCGCGGGAGCGTCACTGATCTGACCTTTTCGGTTCCGGGCGGCGCGGCGGGGCACACATGCGTTCCGGTAGAGACCGCGGGCTGCTACGCGCCGGGCGGGCGATTCCCGCTTCCGTCGTCGGTGCTGATGACGGCGATCACCGCGCGTGCCGCGGGCGTGAGGAACATCGTCGTCGCTTCGCCCCGTCCGGCTCCGATCACGCTCGCGGCCGCGGCGGTTGCTGGAGCGGACATGCTGCTGCCGATGGGCGGGGCACAGGCGATCGCCGCGATGTCGCGCGGGCTCGCGGGCGTGCCGCGGTGCGACATGATCGTCGGACCGGGCAACCGCTACGTGACCGCGGCGAAGTTCCTCGTCAGCGACACGACCGGCATCGACATGCTCGCCGGACCATCGGAACTGCTCATCATCGCCGATCAGGACGCCGACCCGGCACTGATCGCCGCGGACCTGCTCGCGCAGGCTGAGCATGACGATGACGCGATCCCGATGCTCATCGCCGTAACTTCAAGACCGGACGGACCCGATCTTCTGCCCCGGGTGGCGAGCGCTCTGGCCGCACAACTCGCCGACCTGCCGCCGACGAGCCCGGCTCGAAGGTCGCTTGCGAACGGCTTCATGACGCGGGTGGCATCGAGCGAGGAGGCGATCGCGCTGGCGGACATGATCGCGCCGGAGCATCTTGAGATCATGACCGCCGATGCGGCAGATATCGCCCAGCGGCTCCGCAACGCCGGCGCGTTGTTCATCGGTCCGGACGCGGCGGAGGTACTGGGCGACTTCGGCATCGGGCCGAATCACGTGCTGCCCACCGGAGGAACCGGACGGTTCCGCGCGGGGCTGTCGGTCTTCACGTTTCTCAGGCAGCGAACGTGGCTCCGTGTTGCATCGGGGCGTGATGGGGCGACATCCGACGCGGCGAACTTCGCGCGCCTGGAGTCGCTCCCCGCCCACGCCGCGGCAGCCGCGCTCAGGGCGGGCGCGACACGGGCCGACGATCGGCATTTGTAGCGCAACGTCTAGCATTGCGAGCAATGAGGTCCGATTGCTCACCGCCATCCCGCGACGGAGCGTTTTCGCCTCCGCCGATCACCCAATTGCTCCGGGACGCCGCGAAAGGCGGGGAGCCTGCGCGCCAAGTGCTGCCGATGGTCTATGACGAACTGCGGCGGCTTGCCGCGGCAAGATTGCGCGACGAGTCCCCGAGGCACACGCTCAGCGCGACGGCCCTCGTTCACGAGGCTTATGTGCGGCTGCTCGGCGCGGATGGTGACGAGCTGAACTGGGACAGCCGCGGGCACTTCTTTGCCGCGGCGGCGCAGTCGATGAGACGGATCCTGATCGATCACGCCCGCGCCCGAGATGCGACCAAGCGTCGACCGGCGGAAGGCGGTGCCCGACGTGCACTCTCGCTTTCAAAGATGACGGCCGATGCGGTCACGCTCTCGCTGGAAGAGGACCCGGCGGCTTTGCTCGACCTCGACGCGGCCCTTGACGCGCTTCACAGCCAGGATCCGACCAAGGCTCAATTGGTCGCACTCCGATTCTTTGCCGGTCTCTCGCTCGATCAGGCCGCCCGGGCGATGGGCGTTTCGCCAGCGACGGCGGATCGGCATTGGGCCTATGCACGCGCGTGGCTTTTCGACCGGCTTGCCGACGATCACAAAGACTCGGGATGAGCGTGAGGCCGCGTGTGCTCGGTTTACGCATTGTCTTGTGCCGCCCGTCCGCGTCCGCGGGCTCAAGGCTCGGCGCTGAGCGAAGGCAGGAGAACTTGCGAATGTCTGGAACACAGTCCGTCCCGAACCCGAGCGAGGACCCATCGCCCGACGTGGCGGAGACGATCTTCCACGCCGCAAGGGCGGTGCCGCCCGAGCAGCGCGATGCGCTCATCGCGGACCGCTGCGTCGGGAATCCCGCATTGCAGGAGCGCGTCTTTCGTCTGCTCCGCGCCTCGGATCAAGCGGGTGACTTTCTTGCCCCGCACGCCGGGCCCACTCTGGACCCGGCTTTGGTTACCACCGGCACCGACCGCGAACGTTCCGGCCTCGTGGGCACTCGAGTTGGGCGCTATCGGCTGCTTCAACTCATCGGCGAGGGCGGCTTCGGCACGGTGTATCTGGCCGAGCAGACCGAGCCGGTGCGCCGCAAGGTCGCGCTGAAGATCATCAAGCCGGGCATGGACACCGGTCAGGTGGTCGCCCGCTTCGAGGCGGAGCGCCAGGCCCTGGCGCTCATGGATCACCCGCACATCGCAAGGGTGTTCGATGGCGGGACGACGGGGGCCGGCGATGGGGCCGCACGCGACTTCGGACGGCCGTACTTCGTGATGGAGTATGTCGTCGGCGATCCCATCACCGCGTTTGCCGATACGAACACGCTGAGCCTGCGCGAGCGGCTGGAGCTCTTCGAACAGGTCTGCTCTGCGGTACAGCATGCGCACACCAAGGGGATCATCCATCGTGACCTCAAGCCGGCAAATGTGCTGGTCAGCATGGTCGACGGCAAGCCATTCGCGAAGGTCATCGACTTCGGCATCGCCAAGGCGACCGCCCAGCCGCTGACCGACCGAACGCTCTTCACCGAGCATCGCGTGCTCATGGGCACGCCGGAGTACATGAGCCCGGAGCAGGCCGAGGGCTCTCCGGACATCGACACGCGAACGGATGTGTACGCGTTGGGCGTGCTGCTGTATGAACTGCTCACCGGAAGCACGCCGATCGAGAGCAAGAGGCTCCGGAGCGCGGCGTTCGATGAGATGCGTCGGATGATCCGCGAAGATGACCCGCCAGCCCCCAGCGCGCGGCTCTCCCGCACGCAGGAACGGCTCGGCACCGCCGCCACGGCCCGGAGCGCGACTCCCGCGCGGCTCAGTGCGCTTGTTCGCGGCGAACTGGACTGGATCGTGCTCAAGGCGCTGGAGAAGGACCGCAGCCGTCGCTACGACGGCGCGGGCAGCTTCGGCGAGGATGTCCGCCGCCATCTCACCGGCGAGCCGGTCCGCGCGGCCCCGCCGAGTGTCCGTTACCGCGTGACCAAGTTCATCCGACGCAACAAGACCGTGGCCCTGCTGGCGGCCGTGGTGCTCGCAGGATCGATCGGGACCGGCGCGTTCGCGATCGTCGCGGCTCAGAACGCGCGGCGAGCCAATCAGAACGCCATCGAGGCGTTCGCGGCACTGGAGAAGGCCGATTGGGCCGCGTACACGGCCAACATCGCCCTGGCGCAGGCCGCGTTCGGCTCGTCGGACTCTGCTGAGGCCCGTCGGATCCTCGACCGTACACCGGAGCGGATCCGCGGCTGGGAGTATCGGCTGCTGGAAACCATGTCGCGCGGCATCACGTTCATCAGCCCGCGCGGCGTCTGGCTCGAAGCCGCCTTTGCGGACACCGAGCCGCTCATCGTCTCCGGCGATCCGGGCCAGCGCACGCTCGGGCTCTGGGATGCGCGGACGGGTGAACGCCTGCCCTTTGCACCGGAACTCCCCGATGATCCGACTCACGCCGCGTTCGCACCGGGCGCGAGGTATGTTCTGGCCTTCGTTACAGGCTCCCAGGCCTCGGTAGAGGCCATCTATGTCATCGACCGATCGACCGGCCAGGTGCGACCGACGCCGGAGCGCATCGGCGGCGGAATCGCCAGAGCCTGGTTCCCTCCGGAAAGCGGGCTGGTGCCGCTGCGCGGGCCGTGGATTACTGATGTCGTCTGGGATACGGCCGCGGCCCGCACTCGCCCGCTGGCGATCACGCGCGGTGGCGAACCGGGCGGCGGGACTGACTCCACGCCGCGCTACGCGCCGATGAGCAGCGCTGGCGGACGAGTGGTTGCGTACCGCGATGCCGACACATTGGACGTCATCGACGCCGCGACGGGCCACATCACGCGGACTCTGAAGATTGACCGGCGGGATCTGCGGGACATGGCGATCAGCCCCGACGGCACGAAGCTCGCCATCCACGGGGAGTCACGAACGTTCGTGTACGACTTGATCGGCGGGGGTGAGGCTTCAACGCCGGGTCTTCCGTCGCTGACGCGCGTGCTGGAGTTCTCTCGCGATGGTGCCTTCATCCTGTCCGCCGAGACGCCGACGGGCCAGACCTCGGTGTGGGAGGTCGCCACCGGGGCGGAGCGGCCGGACCTGGTCGGGCTCATCGCGCCGGCACGTGCCGGGACGTTCAGCGCCGACGGGCGACTGGCGGCCGTCTCGATTCTCCACGACGATTCCCGGGACTTCTCGCTCGGAATCATCGATCTGAACTTCATCCCGGGGGACACGAACATCTGGATGACCGAGGCGGCACTGGTCGCCGAGAGCATTCTGGAGCGCTCGCCGGGAGCATCCGGGCTCACGCTGGACACGCCCGATGGAACGCGACGCATCGTGGCCGACAACGCCGGCTCCGTGGGTGTCGTTCGGTTCCTGGATCTGACGCGCCGCGTGTCCGATTCGCCCGTGGCGGCCGCGGGAGACACCGACGCGGTGCGCGAGGTCGCGGCCTTTCGTCTTGACAAGCCGATCGAGCGTTTCCAGATGACCGGCGATGGCGCGACGCTCATCGTTCGACTCGCCGATGGCCAGGCCCGTGTGTGGGACATCCGCGATTCGGACGCTCGCCGCGCGGACCTCCGCGCGTTGCACGAGCAGCATCGCGCCGCCGGGCCGTATGTGGACGCCCTGCTGAACGATGAGCGCTTCATCGGTGACCCGCCACCGAGCCCGTTCGGCAACTCGCCCGAGTCGGTGTTGCAGGACATGCTCACCGACACCATCCGCGCCGACACTTCACGATCGGCGCTCCAGCGGCTCGCGGCACTGTCGATACTTGCCGACCGACTCAGCCAGGACGCGGCTGCGGCGGATCGTGCGCTGCGGACGATCAAGTCCGAGCTCGGTCCGCTCGCAACCGATCGTTCAACGCTCCTTGCGGCGGCACGCCGGCTGGAGGCCCCGCCGCGGATCAGATCGCGCGTCGAGCGCCTCATCACCCGTCTGCCCACGCCGGAGCAAGCGCCGGCAACAGCCCCGGGCCAGTGACCGGCCGACGCCCCAAGAGTCCGCTGGAGGCCGCGGCCGCCCCGACCGGCCAAAAACAAACATGGCCCCGGTGCTTGCCGGGGCCATCAGGCCTGCTCGATCGGGGCAATACTCGACCACTGGCACCGCTCATGAAGGTCGCTCGGCTGCGGCTGCTCGTGCAAGTCACGCCTCAAGACGCGGCCCGATCGCACGCTCGATCGCCACCCGAGCTCGGACCAGCAGTCAACCCGGGGAGGGTCAGCGCCTGCCCATGCTCATGTCCACGACTTCGCCTCGTCGCAGCCAGTATTCGACGGCCCGTGCGTCCTCCGGCATGATCGCGCCGTCGCGATCAATGTCCGTCGGGTTCAGCGTGATGGCGTACGGGTTTTCAATGTCGAAGCGGCAATCGCCGTTGACATCGGGGCCCGCCGGCGATTACGGGCACCCCGGTGCGTAGGGCACGTACTGGCCGGTGGCCAAGTACGCGTGCCACTGCATGGCGAATCCGGAGCTCGGAAGCCACAGGCGGGTGGTATGGATTGATGGATCCAAAGCGACGAAGGGCGCAATGCTGAAGCTGTTCGCGGTGATCCACGGCACGCTTGCGTTGAAGGTCACACTTAGGCTGCCGGCCCAGCCGTCGTTTGCCGAGAGCGCGATCGGTCGCTCGCCGGGATTCGGCGGCACGCGCAACGCGACCACGGCGCTGAGCCAGTCGATCATGATCGGTACACCGTGCGGCTGATTCCCCTCCCACTGCGTATGCCCGGTGTTCGGTCGAATGAGGTACGAGACCAGTCCCCCCGCGGCACGCCTGGATGTGACGAACGTGACGATGCTCTGGGAGTACAGCGTGCCATCCGCCAGCGACCCCATGTTGACATTGTCGTTGCGGCCGACGAGATGGAGCGCCGGCACCCCCAGCCCGGTCGTGACCAGCGCCTGCTGCGGCGCACGCTCCCCCGTGGAATCATGAATCGGCAGAACCGCGATCGTCCTCTCAGGAGCAAGGTCCGCGAAAGCCACCGCTTGCCATCCGGCTTGCCAGAGGCCCGTGAAGATCATGTTCACGCTGGCAAGTTCGGCTCGCGAGGAAACCCCGGCAAAGTGAGGCATCGCCTCGTTGAGCAAGCGGTTGAGCGCCGGCTGGGTCTTTGCCAGGTTGAGCGTGGCGTCACGGCTGCGCAAGTCAAAGCGCAGGAGCGCAAAGCGCGACTGTGCAGCCCACTCCCGGAAACGAGCGTCGTCGTAGATCTGCCGACCAGACTCGTAGTCGCTGATGGCCAGAACGCCGCGAAGAGCGCCCGCGGCGGGAAGAGCCGGAATCCAGAGTGAAAACGTAGAGGGCCGAAGCTCCGGCGTGCTCCCGATCGAGTGCGTGTATTCCTGCTGGCCCAGGCAAGGGCACGCGGCGCCGCACAGCAGAGCACCGACGACCGGCAGGATGATCGGGCGTGCAGGCACCCGCGAAACATACCCGCACGGGCCCAAAAAACAAGCCCTCCGATGCACGCATCGAAGGGCTCTACCCTCAGGTCTCAGGCAAATCGGGGTGACAGTACACCAATAGAACTTTTCTTGGAGGGCGTTAGGGCCTGGGAGCCTCAGATATGCCGTTCGCTGAACGCCGAGCGATTCGGAGCACTGATACGGATCGCCGTCGAATCTCGTGCGCGTACGGCGCATGATCGGGTTGCGCCGGGGTGAATCGGTGTCATAGTTGTCTCGGTACGGAGGCCGAGCATGGACATCCGCGAGCGTTCACCCGGAGATCTTGAACATCTTCGACGCCTGGCGCGTCGCGAGAGAAACGCCGAGCAGAAGGACCGCC
>JAJTHN010000040.1 GCA_021297895.1 Phycisphaeraceae bacterium
AAGATGTTCAAGATCTCCGGGTGAACGCTCGCGGATGTCCATGCTCGGCCTCCGTACCGAGACAACTATGCCACCGATTCACCCCGGCGCAACCCGATCATGCGCCGTACGCGCACGAGATTCGACGGCGATCCGTATCAGTCGGAAGAACGCCCCGTGAAGCAGGCCCATGGTGGTGATGAGGATGACGCCGTCGATGCCCTGATAGATGTGGTACGAACCGAACGTGAGGGCGGCGACGAGCAGCGAGAGCCACTCGCTGCGGTGCCAGAGCCTGCGCAGGCAGACGTAGAGCACACCCCAGATGGCCAGCAGACAGACCATGGGCTCGACAACCCGGAACGATCGCTCGAGGAGATGAATCGCGGTGCTCATCGCTGGCCACACCGAGTCGGGCGCCGGCGGTTCGGCGAGCCAGGACTGGATCGCCCAATGCAAGTCCGGGATCACGGCCAGCGCCAGGACGAAAGCCACCAGCAGCCACAGTTTGCGGCGCTCGGCGGGATCATGAGCGGGGGTGAACAGCGCGGGGATCTCGTCCGGCGGCAAGTCGCCGGGGGGCGAAGACGGGAGTGATGCCTGAAGTGATGACGGGGATGGTGCTTAGGCGTGGTCGGCCATGCCAGCGCCGGTGCAACGCGGTCGGTGGAAAGGGGCTGCTGCTCGGCAGCGGCACGGCGGGGCGGGGCGGGGCGGGGCGGGGCTGATCGCACCGCCGAGGTCGGCGTGCTCGGCCAGTCGATTCGTGAGGCCGCACCTCAGGGGCGGGTCGAACAACAGGATGGTGCGTACCCGAGAAGTAGTCCCGGCAGGGCTCGAACCTGCGGCCTTCGCGTTCGAAGCGCGACGCTCTGATCCAACTGAGCTACGGGACCGAGATTGAAGAATACAACGAGCGGGGCCGGATTACATCGGCTTCTTGGTGATGGTGACGTCGTAGACCTTCAGGAGCTTTTCCTTGTCGAAGATCATTTCCTGGCGCGAGCGGCCGACGAAGTCGTACTCGGTGGTGAGCTCGATGGCATCGACGGGGCAGGCCTCTTCGCACATGCCGCAGTAGATGCAGCGGAGTTCGTCGATTTCGAACTTGGCGGGGTACTTCTCGCGGTCGTCCCAGGGGCTTTCGGCGGCCTCGATGTGGATGCAGCGTGCGGGGCAGATGGTCGGGCACATCATGCAGGCGACGCACTTGACGCGGCCGCGTTCATCGCGGTTGAGGCGGTGCACGCCGCGGAAGTTCTTCTTTTCCATGCCGCCCTGCTCGACGGGCATGTCCTCGCGTCGCTGCTCGGGGTACTGCATGGTCCGGAGGCTCTTGCCGGAGAAGGTGGTGAAGACGTGCTTGAGGGTTGTGCCGAAGCCCTTGAAGACTTCGGGGAGGTAGACGCTCTCCATGCGGTTCATGGGAGCGGGCCTGAGGACCATGACATCGGCATCGCGCATCGGCATAGGAGCGGAGTGTATGCCCCGGCGGGGTCGGGATGCGCGTGGGCGGCGCGGTGTCAGGGCGGGCGGATTGCCCTTGACGGGTGCTACCCGGCGGGGGGCGGTTCGTGTAGACTGTGGGCAGGATGAGTCCGAAACGAGGCATGCCGTTGTTGATTGAGCAGTTGCGGGGCGCTTCATCGCGAGTGCCCGGGACGACGGCTCGGCCTGTCGGGGAGCGGACGCCGGCGGAGGTTGAGTTCAAGCCGGCCGCGGGGGGGACGGGGGGTTTGGGTGGTCGGACGGGAGGGGGATGGTGGCGTTCGCCGCGGCAGATGGTGGCGGTGGTGGTGCCGATGGTGATGGTGCTGCTGGTGGCGGTGTGGTGGGTGGCGTACGAGATGGGGCGTTCGCGTGCCGAGGATTCGCTGGAGCGGATGCTTGGGCAGCAGGGCGGCACGCAGGAGTTGCCGGGGAGCGGAGATTCGCTGCCTATTTCGGACCCGACCGCGACGGATGGGGCTGGGACGGATGGTGCAAAGACGGATGGATCCGCGGCGAAAAGTAGCGGATCTTCGGCGAAGAAGGGCACATCGTCCGGGGTTGCTGGGGGCGAGGGTGGGAGCGGGGATCAGGGCGGTGCGGGTGGGCCGAGCGGCCCGGCGGTGCAGCCCGGGGCTGCGACGGAGTTGGTGCCGGGGATGAACTACCTGGTGGTGGCGACGCTCAAGCGGCGCGAGGATGCGCTTGAGGCGGCGAACTACCTGCAGGGCAAGGGCTTGCGCATGGCCGCGGTGCGGGAGCGTGATGACTGGGTGGTGCTGGTGTTGCAGGGGTACGACCGTTCGCAGTTCACGGCCAAGGAGCGGGAGCGGCGGGTGCTTCGGGAGCGGGTCCAGGCGGCGGGGCGGACGTGGCGCGCGGAGAACAAGGCCGCGCCGACGGACTTTGCGCAGCCATTTTGGCGTCGTCAGCCGGATTTGCCCAAGACTCCGTGATGGAGCTTGGGCGGGGGCGGCCGGGGGCGGCGCGAAGGTGGTGTCGCGATCGAGCTGGGGATCTGATCGGTCGGGCGGGCGGGCCGGGCGGTGTGAAGGGGCACGCGGGTGGGATGGGGCGGGGAAGGGCGCTATGATCTCGCCCCCCCACGCTCGATCACCACGAGCGGGCTTTGTCGGCGGCGCGGTGCGTTTGTCGGCGGGCTGGAGTCGGGCCCGGGGGCGTCGAACGTCGTTCGACGGCACGCACGTTGAACTTTGAAGGACCGCGCCATGAGCATCGATCGATCACTGAAGTCTTCCGGCGGTATGAGCCAGACCCGCAGCGTTCTGACGCGCGATGAGCGGATCGCCAAGATGGTTGCCGACCAGAAGATGGACCTGAAGAAGAACGGCAAGGCGCTGGGTCTTCCCAAGACGCGCGTCGGCAAGAAGTAAATCGGGCACGTGACGGGCTCAGTCGGGGCGCGGGTGGCGTGAGCGAGCGAGCCAGGCGTGTCGATCGAGGCGTTGATCACAGACCGCAGTCGGCGCGTGGATTGGTCGGGGATCCGCGCGGTGTCGGCGCTGGCGCGCGAGCGACCGGGCGCGGTGAATCTGTCCATCGGGCAGCCGGAGTTCGCGATCCCCGAGGCGTGCAAGCGCGCGGCGATCAGCGCGATCGAACATGATCAGAACGGCTACACGCCGAACCCGGGGCTGGAGAGCCTTCGCGGGGCGCTGAGCCAGCGGCTTGCGCGCGAGACGGGGTGGGGATTCGACGGGGCCGGCGCGGAGGCGGGGCTGATGATCACCAGCGGCACCAGCGGCGGGCTGCTGCTGGCGTGCATGGCGGTGCTCGGGCCGGGCGATGAGGTGATCGTCCCCGATCCGTACTTTGTCATGTACCCGCATCTCGCGACGATGTGCGATGCGCGCGCGGTCACGTGCAGCACGTACGAGACGGGATTCCGCCTGACCGCGGCGAGCGTTGAGCGGCTGATCACGCCAAGGACGAAGATGGTCATCCTCAACTCGCCGGGGAACCCGACCGGCGTGGTCGCGACGAGCGGGGACTGCGCGGAGTTGCTGGAGCTGTGCCGTCGGAAGAACATCCTGCTGGTCAGCGATGAGATCTACGACGAGTTCACGTTCAGCCAGGGGCGCACGGAGCGCACGGCCGATGGGCCGCGGTGCCCGAGCCCGGCCCGCATCGCCGGGAGCGTGAGCAACGTACTGCTGATCCGCGGCTTCGGAAAGACGTACGGCTTTACCGGCTGGCGGCTCGGGTACGCGGCCGGGCCGAAGCGGCTGATCGAAGAGTTGAACAAGCTGCAGCAGTACACGTTCGTGTGTGCGCCGACGCCGCTGCAGCACGGGGCGCTGGCCGCGTTGAACGTCGACATGAGCGGCGTGGTGGCGATGTACGAGCGTCGGCGTGATCTGGTGATGAGCACGCTCGGCGCGGTGGCGGAGGTGGTGCGGCCGGATGGGGCGTACTACGCGTTCGTGAAGGTTCCCGAGAGGCTGGGGATGAGCGGGGAGGCGTTCTTTCGCGCGGCGGCGGAGCGCGATGTGCTGGTGATCCCCGGCTCGACGTTCAGCGGGCGTGACACGCACTTTCGCCTGAGTTTCGCGGTGCGCGATGAGGCGCTGGATCGCGGGCTCGGGGTGCTGGCCAAGATGCTGCGCGGTCAGTGACGGGCCCCGCGAGGCTGAGCGGTTGGCTGTACACTGCCGACGCATGGCGGGGATCCATCGGCACTTTCTGGGCTGGAGCGAAACGCCGATGGTGTCGGCGGCGCGGTACGTGCTGGGGCTGGCGCGGGATGGAGCGGGCGCGGCGGGGGGGCCGCGGGCGGGGGTGTTGTCGCTGGTGGACTTGTCGCGGGTGGTGGTGGTGGTGCCGGGCCGGCGAGCGGCGCGGGTGATGCACGCGGAGTTGCTGGATCGGGTGCGGGGGGATGCGGCGATCGGTGCGGAGCGGGCGGGGCTCGCACCGCCACGGATCGTGACGCCGGGGCAGGCGGCGGGTGTGCTGGCGCGTGCGGCGGCGCGGCGCGTCGGCGATGGCGCGGGCGATGTGGCCGCGGCGGGGGGCGAGCGTGCGGCGCCGGCGCTGGTGCGGCGATTGGCGTGGGTGGCGGCGCTGGAGGAGACGCCGCGGGATGAGGTGCGGGTGTTTGTGCCGCGGGTTGATGAGTTCGCGGCGGAGGATGCGGGGGCGCGCGGTGATGGGGCGAGGGACTCGGATGTTGCGTTCGGCGATGTTGATGACGGTCGCGATGCTCCGGAGAGGGGTGCGGACGCGATTGGCTCGCGTGTGATGGAGATCGGAGGCGAGTCGGCGGGAAGGGAGATTGATGCGGGTGCGCAGCCGTGGCCGCTGTCGGGCGTGGCGGGGATGCTGATGCGCGCGAGCGAGGAACTGGCGGGTGAATTGCTGCGGTTTGCGGATGTCGCGGAGCGCATCGAGGGTGGTGCGGCCGGCGCCGAGGGCGGGCGCGCGGAGGAAGCGGCGCGATGGCGGGCGATGGCGGCGGTGCAGGAGCGGTACGGCCGTGCGCTGGCGGCGATGGGATACGCCGATGAGGGGCTGGCGGTGATGGACGTGCTGCGCGGGCTGCCGATGCGGGAAGACGGACGCGGCACGGGGGCGGAGGCGGGGATCGAGGCCGCGGTAATCGTGGGTGTGGCTGATGCGAGCGCGGCGCTGCGCCGGGCGATGCAATGTGCCGCCGCGGCGGGGGTGCGTGTGCATGCGGCGGTGATGAGCGATGCGCGCAACGCTGATCGGTTTGACGATTTCGGGTGTGTGGTGCCGGAGATGTGGGTGGGCGGCGCGGGCGGGCGCGTGACGCTGGATGTGCCCGAGGAGGCGATTGAGATCGCGGGGGATGCGGACGATCAGGCGCGGCGCGTGATGCGGGCGCTCGAGGGCGTGCGCGGGCGCGGGCCGGGCGGGGTTGTCGGCGTGGATGAGGCCGCGGTTGTGGTGCCGGATGAGGGGCTCACGCCGTCGCTGAAGCGGGCGGCGGCGGGGTCGCGTGTGCGGCTGCGCGCGGCGGCGGGGGAGTCGCTGGCGACGACGGGGCCGATGCGCGTGCTGGCCGGGCTGCTGGCGATTCTGCGCGATGGGGAATATGCGGCGCTGGCGTCGTTTGTGAGGTTGGCGGATGTCGAGCGGTGGCTGCTGCGCGTCGTGACACCGCCGAGCGGAAGGGACGGGCGGTGCGAGTGGTGGCTGCGAGAGATGGATGAGCACGCGCAGCGGACACTGCCGACGGCGCTCGATGCGCTGCTCGAGGTCGCGGCGGATATGGGTGGCGAGGCGGGGAGTGAGGATGAGGCGTGGAGCGATCGTGAGCGGCGGCCGGGTGAGGTGGCGCGGCGAATCGCCGAGCAGGTCGCGGGGCTTGCGGCGCGGCTGAAGAGCGGCGGAGGTGAGGGCGGTGGTGTGGCGGGTGGTGCGCGGGCGATCCTGGCGTGCATGGCGGAGGTCTATGGGGGACGCGAACTGTCGCGCGATCGGGCAGAGGATGCGGGGACGATCCTGGCGCTGGAGGAACTCCGCGATGCGCTGAGCCCGATGCTGGGGATGGAGGGTGCTCGCGGACGGATGTCTCCGGCGATGTTGCTTTCGCATGTGCTCTCGGTGCTGAGCGAAGTGCCCATGCCGGGGGAGGGCGGGGCGGGCGCGGTGGAGATGCTGGGGTGGCTGGAGGCGTCGCTGGACCCGTCGCCGGTCGTCGTGGTCACGGGTGTGAACGAGGGCGTGCTGCCGGGGGGCGGCGTGGGCGATGCGATGCTGCCCAACGGGCTGAGGCGGGCGCTGGGGATGTCGCACGATGCGGTGCGGCTCGCGCGGGACACGCACCTGATGGAGAGTTTGCTGCGGACGCGGCGGCGCGTGGTGCTGATTGCAGGCAAGCGCACAGCCGACGGCGATCCGCTGCGTCCGAGCAGGTTGCTCTTTGCGTGCCCGGATGATGTGCTTGTGCGGCGGCTGGCGCGGTGGAGCGGCGCGGGGGAGGAGGGCGCGGAGCATGGCGCGGCGGCCGAGGCTGGTGGTGGCGCTGGTGGTGGCGTGGGTGTCGTGGCGGGCGGTGCGGACCGGACACGGATCATGCCGACGGTGCTGCCGCTGCCGCGGGTCGAGCGGATGAGCGTGACGGCGTTTCGCGATTATCTCGCATCGCCGTATGCGTTTTATGTGCGGCATGTGCTGCGTTTGGATGAGGTGGGAGTGCCGCCGACGGAACTGGATGCACTGGCCTTCGGGTCGCTGGTGCACACGGTGTTGGATCGGTTCGGGCGCAGTGACGCCGCGGCATCCACTTCGGACGAGATGGTCAGAACGGTGCTGCTTGACGAGTTGTCGACGCTTGTGCGGCGGCGGCTGGGTCGGCGGCGATCGCCGGCGGTGAAGTTGCAGATTTCCACGGCGGCGGAGCGGCTGTCGGCGTTTGCGCGGGTCCAGGCGCAGCGGGCCCGGCAGGGGTGGCGAATCGCCCACTGTGAGTGGTCACCGGCGGCGCAAGCGGCCGAGCGCGCGGCGCGGCGGGCGGGGGCGACGCAAGCCGAAGCGGGCCCGGCGGTGGTGGCAGCGCACCCGACACTGACGGCCGGGGACGAGACGATGATTCTGACGGGGAAGGTGGATCGGATTGATGTGCACGAAGATGGGCGGTGGGCGATCTTTGATTACAAGACCGGCGAGAGTCAGGACGATCCGGAGAAAGCGCATCGCGGCTCGAACGGGGAGTGGAAGGACTTGCAGTTGCCGCTGTATCGGCATCTGATCGCGGAGCTCAGCCCGCCGCGGGACGATGGGCAGCTGGCGGTGGGGTACATCGCGTTGCCGCGAGATCCGGCGGAGGTGCGGATCGTCGAGGCGAGGTGGCACGCGGATGACTACGCGTCGGCGGATGACGCAGCACGCGGCGTGATTCTCGCGGTGCGTGCGGGGCGGTTTGCGGAACTTGGGAAGCGCCCGCCGGAGGACGGGCCGGTGGCGGCGTTGTGCGGGATCGGCTATATCGGCGCGACACCGGGGGCGGAGGATGAGCAGGCGGAAGGGGAGGACGGCGCTGGCGGGGCCGGTCGCGGAGTCGGTGGCGGGTTTGGGGGTGGCGCATGAGCGAAGCGGGACCTGCTGCTCGCGGGATGCTGATCATGGCCAGCGCGGGGTCGGGGAAGACCTTCGCGCTGACGAGCCGCGTCATTGCGTTGCTGCTGCGCGGGGTGGAGCCGTCGCGGGTGCTGGCGACGACGTTCACGCGCAAGGCCGCGGGCGAGGTGCTGGACCGGATTCTGCTGCGGCTCTGCCGCGGCGCGACGGATGAGTCATCGGCGGCGCGGCTGTCGAAGGAGGTCGGGGTGCCGGCGACGGCGGCGGAGTGTTCGGCGGTTCTGCGGCGGGTGGTCGATGAGTTGCCGCGGCTGCGGGTGATGACGATCGACGCGTTCTTTCTGCGTCTGGCCGGGGCCTTCGCGATGGAACTGCCGGCGCCGCCGGGTTGGCGGCTGAGCCGGGATGAGCAGGAGCGGCGCGTCGCGGACGAGGCGCTCGGGGCCGTGCTGGACGGCACGACGATGCGGACGCTGCTGCGGCTGATGCAGTCGCTGTCGCGGGCGGGGACGCCCCGTGGCGTGCGGGAGAACTTGCAGTCGGCGGTGGATATTGCGTTGTCGGCATGGCGGCGCGGTGGGGAGCGGATCGAGCCATGGCGTGTCGTGCCCGGGCCGGCGGTCCGGTTGCTCAAGGCCGAGGATCTCAGGTCGACGATCGAGCAGTTGCGGCGTGCGCCTCTGCCGATGACGGGCAAGGGGACGGTGAACAAGAACGTTGGGAAGGCTCTGGACAGGGTGATTCAGTCCGCGATGAACGAGGAGTGGGCCGGGCTGGCGGAGGAGAGAATCTGCCGCGCGGCGATCGATGGCGAGCCGTTCTCGCGGGTGGAACTGGATGATGGGCTCGCGCGGCCGCTCGGGGCGCTGGCGATTCATGCGGCGGCGGTGCTGCTGCATCGGCTGCGTGCGCGGAATGTCGCGGCGGCTGAGCTTGCGGCGCGGTACGAGCGGGCGCTGACTCGGACTCGACGGCGGACGGGGCTGTACGCGTTTGATGATGTGCCGCGACTGCTGCGTGGAGCGGGGCGCGTGACGCTCCGGCGGGCGGGGGCGATCACGGATGCGGCCGATGCGGCGCAGGTCCGACGCGAGGGCCTGGATCTTCACGAGATCGCGTATCGGCTGGACGGGTCGGTGGACCATCTGCTGCTGGATGAGTTCCAGGACACGTCGCTCACGCAGTTGCAGTTGTTCACGCCGATGATCGAGGAGATCCTCTCGGGTGGCGATCGCGAGAGGTCGGTCTTTGTCGTGGGCGATCTGAAGCAGTCTTTGTATCAATGGCGCGAGGCGGAGCCGGGCCTGATGGAGGCGCTGCCGGAGCGGTTCGCGGGGTTTGCGACCAGCAGCCTGTCGAAGAACTGGCGCTCGGGTGCGGAGGTCCTGTCGGCGGTGAACACGGTGTTCGCGGGGCTGGGGGGCAACGGTGCGCTGGCGGGTAACGCGGCGGCGATGGAGGCGGGAAAGGCGTTCGCGGCGGGGTTTGATCGGCATGTCGGCGCGGGCAGGGCGCAGGACGCGGGAGCGGTGCGCGTGTGGGCGTCGCCGATGGGCATGGCCGGCTCGAACGGGCGGGTGAGCGCGAGCGAGGCGCGTGCCGCGGCGTGCGCACGCGCGGCCGAGCGCGTGGCAGCGCTGCTGGAAGAGCCGGGGGTCGGGGATGTCGCGGTTCTGGTGCGGACGGGAAAGCCGATTGCGAGATTGACGTACGAACTGCGGCGACGCGGGATCGCATCGAGCCAGGAGGGCGGGAACCCGCTGACGGACTCGCCCGGCGTGCGGGCGGCGCTGAGTGTGCTGCGGTTTGCGGATCATCCGGGTGATGAGCAGTCGTGGTTTCATGCGACGCAGACGGCCATCGGAGCCGCGGCGGGGATTCGGCACGAGGATGGGCTCTGGCGCTCGCGGGCGCGGGCATCGGCGGTGCGCGAGCGGATCGAGCGGATCGGGCTGGCGGAGGTGCTCGATGAGTGGCTGCGCGGCGCGGCGGGAGAGATGGACCAGCGCGGCGTGGCGAGGTTCGGGCAGTTGATCGCGCTGGCCCGGGCGTTCGACGATGAGAGCGCACGCGGGCCGATGGATCTGAGCAGGTTCGTGGCGATGGCGGAGGGCCATCGAGCGGAGGACCCGGGTGCGCAGAGGGTGCGGGTGATGACGATCCACGCGAGCAAGGGCCTGGAGTTCGATGCGGTGGTGCTGCCGGATCTGGATGGAGCGTGGAGGCTGCGGAACGATGACCTGCTGACGGATCGCCCCAGCCCGATGGAGGCGACGACGGCGATCAGCCACAGCACGAGCGAGAAGATCCGGGCGTATGACCCGATGCTCGAGTCCCTGCACACCGCAACGATGCGGCGGACAGTGCACGCCGAGTTGTGTTGCGTGTATGTTGCATTGACCAGGGCGAAAAAGGTTCTGGAGATGATCGTTGCGCCCAAGAGCGGGGCGGAGGATGGTGCCGACGGTGACGACGCGGGCGGTCATGGCGATGCGGGTTCGGAGGATGGCGCGCCGGCGAAGTTGTCGCTGAGCGCGGCGGGGGTTGTGGTCGGGGCGCTCGCACCCGGGTCGGCGCTGCGGGCGGGGGCGTTGGTGTTCTCGAGCGGGCGAGAGCCGCAAGAGGCGAGCGCGGGCGGTGCCGCGGCGGACCAGCGGCCCCCCACTGCCGAGCCTGCGCATGTGACGCGGGCGGCGACGGGCGACGGGGCGGTTGTCGCAGCGCGGGTGGCGGCGGCTACGGGCACGACCGACGCGGGTGAAGGTGTTGTCAGCGCGCGGCACTTGCCCAGGGCGAGCCCATCGGGCATGGAGGGCGGGAATCTCGTGGATGTGTCGCTGCTGCTGCGGCCGGTGAGCAGCGCCGGTCGGGATAAGGGCACGGCGATGCACGCGTTCTTCGAGTGCGTCGCGTGGCTTGAGGATGGCGAGCCGGATGATGCGACGCTTGTGCGGGCGGCGACGGGGGCCGGGGCGGATGAGCGGCTGGTGCGCGGGTTGATTCCCGAGTTCCGCGCGGCGCTGGGGTCGGCGATCGGCGCGGCGTTGCGGCGTGATCGGTACGGGCCGGCCGCGGGCGCGCGGCTGGAGTTGCTGCGCGAGCAGCGGTTCAGCGTGGTGGATCGTCAGCCCGGGGGGCCGCCGTCGCTGCTCAATGGCGCGATCGATCGGCTGGTGGTGCGCGTTGATGCGAAGGGGCGGGCGATCGAGGCGGAGGTGCTGGATTACAAGACCGACGCGATCGGCACGGGCGGGGTGGCCGATGAGCAGCGGCTGGCGCAGCGCGTGGAGCACTACACGCCGCAGGTGCGCGCGTACAAGCGTGCGGCGGCGGCGCTGCTGGGGCTGAGTGTGTCGAAGATCCGCGGCGTGCTGCTGTTCACCGGCACGGGGCGGCTGGTGACGATCGAGGGCGCGTGAGCGGGCGGGGCTTTACGGTGCAGGTGCAGGTGCAGGTGCAGGTGCAGGTGCAGGTGCCGGGGCTGGAGCCGGCGCTGATTCGCCCGCGGCGCCGGGGTTGGCGCGGCCTTCGCGGATGACCGTGTCGGCGGGGAGAGGCTTGATGTTGGTGGTGATGTACAGCGGGTTGTTGCCCCACCAGACGCTGAAGGTCATTTCGATTTTCTTGCCGACGAAGAGCGAGCGGGCCTCGTCTTCCAGACCCTTGGCGATGGGGAAGTCCATCTTCATGGAGTTCATGCCGACGACTTTGCCGGATTGGTCCTTGAAGTTGTCGATGGGCTCGTGATACGCGATGAGATCTCGCGGTCCGCCGGGGAGCTCGACGACGCGGGCGCGGACGGTGTACGTGGCGTCGGGCGTGCGGGGCGGGGGGACATGGGCGACGATCTCGGGCGGCGCGGGAGTGCACGCGGGGAGCGTGACCATCGCGGCGAGGCTCAGGGTGAGAAGGGCCGCATGCGCTGAGCGAACGGAACGGAGGTGTGCGTGGAACATGACAGGATCATTGGGCGCGAAAAAACGCCGCGGTGCCGAGGGGGCTCAAGGCCCGGACGGCATCGCGGCGAATTGACGGGGGCTCGGAACGCGCCGGGCGGGTGCCGGGCGGGGTCGGCAGGATTACTTGGCCGAGACCTTCAGGTACTTCTGGACCGACTTGATGTCGGGCAGGACGTTGAAGGTGAAGGGCATGGTCCAGGAAGCGCCCTTGGCGCAGCGGACGATCTGGGCGCAGGTTTCACGCTTGACCCAGTCGCGGTTGCCGCGGTTGAAGGTGAACTGGCGCTGGGCGCGCTTCTTGTAGGCGCTGCTGAGCGACTTCTTGTTCACCGGGTCGAGGCGCATGAGGCGCTCGATGGTGTCCTTGGAGTCCTGCGCGCGGGGCGTGGACAGGACGGTGAAGGTGACGGACTGGCCGGGCTTGAGGGTGTCGAGCATGTGAGGCACTCCGCGGACAAATGGACAGGAGGGAAGGATAGACCGCTCGCGCGGCCGGGTCACGCGCCGGGGTCAACGGGCATGTGAATCGGGCGTTCTGTTTGGTATATGGACGGTCGCGGTTGAGGTCGAAGGGGTGCTGGACCGGGCCACTCCAGCGGTTTCAGAGGATCTGAGCGGTTCTGGACGGTTTCAGGCGGGGGCGGAAAGGGTGGGCGTAGTATCGGATCTATGTCCAACGAGCAGCAGTCGCCGCGGTTTGATCGCAACGCCCAGCACATGGTGGTGCCGCGGCTTCGTCCGGTGCGGGGGTTCCCGCTGGAGGCGCAGGCCCCGGACGGCCAGACGGTGCAGGTGCTGGGGCTGGCGGACCAGAAGCAGATCAGCGAGCGGATCGTGACGACGGCGCCGGCGGTGGCGATGATCCTTCCGCTGATGGATGGGACGCGGACGCTGGAGCAGATCGCCCAGCAGGTCGGGCAGGGCCTGAGCGCGGCGATGCTCGAGCCGCTGATCGCGCAGCTCGACGACGCGGGGCTGCTGGAGGGGCCGACGTTCGAGCGGATGCACGCGAAGGTGAAGGCGAACTTTGACGCGAGCGATGTGCTGCCTCCGGCGAGCAGCGCGAGCTTCGGCGATCAGTTGCTGGAGCATCACGGCAAGCAGGACTTGCCGGAGGACGAGCGGGCGGCGGCGGAGAAGCAGTTGATGAGTCAGCAGTTGGACCTGTGGATCGATCAGGCGCTCAAGGATGCGCCGGATCCGGCATTCGCGACGCTGCCCGGGGCGATTGTGACGCCGCATCTGGACTACGGGCGCGGCTGGCCGAACTACGCGCAGGTGTACGGGCGGATGCGGGTGGTGGATCGACCGGATCGCGTGGTGATTCTGGGGACGAATCACTTCGGGTACGCGACGGGCGTGTGCATGTGCGACAAGGGGTACCGCACGGCGCTGGGCGTGAGCGAGGTTGATGGGGCTCTGGCGCAGCGGCTGAGCGGGGCACTGGGCCCGGCGCTGCTGGAGCATCGGTTCGATCACGAGCACGAGCACAGCATCGAGCTGCAGGTGCCGTGGATCCAGCACGTTTTCGGGACCGATGAGACGGGCGCGTTTCCGAAGGTGCTCGGGATTCTGGTTCACGACCCGTCGGTGCGCAACGGGGAGAGTTACGACGGCAAGGGCGTGGCGTTCGAGCCGTTCGTGAAGGCGCTGCGCGAGGCGATCGCGGCGATGCCCGGGCGGACGCTGATCGTTGCCAGCGCGGACCTGAGCCATGTCGGGCCGGCGTTCGGCGACCAGACGGTGATGGCGGGCGAGGAGGGGCCGGGGGCGGAGGCTCGCAACGAGGTGGTGCGCGGCGACCTTGAGCTGCTCAAGCACCTGACGGACAACAAGCCCGAGGCGCTCGTGTCGTCGATGGCCTGGCGGCAGAACCCGACGCGCTGGTGCTCCATCGGCAACCTCGCGGCGGCGGCGGCGGTGGTGCAGCCCAAGGAGACCAGGCTGCTGCACTTCCACGCGGCGCTGGACGAGCAGGGCATGTCGATGGTGACCTGCGCGGCGATGGTGATGAACTGATCATCGTGCCCGGGCGCGGGCGGAACGGTGCGCATGCTCCAGGCCAATGTGTTCGCGACGATCTGGGCGTACATCGCGGGGCTTGGCCCCGTCGGCTGCGGCATGGTCGTGGTCGGTGCCGCGATGGTGGTCGCATCGGTGCTCATGCTCGCGAGCGTGCGACGCTGGGCGCGGCTGAGCGAAGATGAACGCGCGACCGCCGATGCGGCGCGCGGGCGGCTGGAACGGGCGCTGACGCGGCTGAACTGGAGCGTGCCCACCGCGAGCCTGGCGGGACTGAGCCTGCTGGCGATCGGGTACCACCTCGTGGCCTGGGGGCTGCCGGATCATGCGACGCCGCTGAAGGTGCCGGTGCAGTGGTGGTTCGCGCTGCCGATCGCGGCGGGGGTGCTGATCGGCGTGAGCCGGGCGATCGATCGCGCCGAGAGCCAGCGGGAAGAGGCCGGCCGGGGCTGAGGCTCAGAACGGCGGAGGGCCGCGAGGTCCGGCCCACTGCAACCGTCGGCCACCGGGGTGCCGCGACAGGCGGAGCTGGATGATGGCGGGCCGGGACCGGCGGACGGGCGGATGCGGTCGGCGGAAAGTGCGCGAGCGGGGTGCAGAGGCCGGGGTCCTGGCATGCTTTGAACGGGGAAACGGAGCGGGGCGCGTGGGGTTTGCACCCCAACAGCCGCGGAGGCGGTCAAGGGGCGGGATCGGCGAGCCGATGGGAGAGAAGAGTCCGGCGTGGCCGAAGGTCGGCCGCGGCGGGCGTGCGCTGTCGGTCCGCGAACGCGGGCGGGCGATTCATGGATGAACACGAACGCCCGCACGGACGCGCGGGCGAGCATGGAGCACGGCGATGAACACGGTGCGCACGAACGGCGGCAAGGCGACGATCCACGGCACGACGATCATGCTCGCGGCGCTGGCGCTGCTGGCCGGCGGCTGCACGACGGTCGACGCGGTGATCGATCCGAAGGCTCAGCCAAGGGCTGGCGGGCAGACCGAGGTCGCGGGCGATGCTCCCGGCGCGCAGGTTGGCGAGGTTTCGTCGATCGAGCAGGTGACCGGAACGATCAACGCGGAGCGGCCGGAACGTCGAGCGGGCTCGCGCGGGCAGTTTGTCGCGGATGTCGCCGCGGCGGGAACGCCGGCGACGGATCAGACGGCGCAGATGCAGAACGATGCGCTGAGCGATGCGCTCGAAGGGCTGAAGCGGTCGAGCTTCGCCGATGAGGGCGCGGACTTCAACCCGCGGATCAGCGGCGACGGGAAGTTCATGGTCTTCGCCAGCACGCAGCATCGCCACACATCGGACCTGTACATCAAGCAGGTGGGCTCGCGCACGGTGACGCAACTGACCAGCGACCCGGGCAACGACGCGATGCCGGCGATCAGCCCGGACGGCAAGCGGATCGCTTTCGCGAGCGATCGCACGGGCGCGTGGGGAATCTATCTCATGCCCGCGGGCGGCGGGCGGGCCGTGCAGCTCAGCGATGGGCACACGCACGACCTGCACCCGTCGTTCTCGCCCGATGGCACGCGCGTCGTGTTCTCGCGGCTGGGGACGGTCAGCGGCCGATGGGAACTGTGGGTGATGAATGTCGATCAGCCGGGGAACGCGGAGTTCATCGGCTTCGGCCTGTTCCCGGAGTGGTGCCCGACGCCGGGAACGGGTGTCGGCGGGAGCGACAAGATTCTGTTCCAGCGCGGCCGCGAGCGTGGGCAGCGGGCCTTTGCGCTCTGGACGCTCGACTACGCGCCCGGGAACGTTGGGAACGTGACGCAGATCGTCGGCGGGCGCGAGTTCGCGGCGATCAACCCGACCTGGTCACCGGACGGGATGTGGCTCGCGTACAGCCGCGTGCCGCGGGAGCACTTTGACGCCGGGACCAACGCCGGTGCGGAGCTTTGGATCAGCAGCCTTGACGGCGCATCGAGCATTCAGGTGTCCGGACGTGCGGGCACGAACGTGATGCCGACGTGGGGCCGCGACGGACGGATCTACTTTGTGTCTGATCGCTCGGGAAGCGAGAACATCTGGTCGGTGAGCACGGAGCGCGCGCTCGCAGCGGCCAAGGGTGGAACGCCGGCGGTGGCCGGAACGGCGACGGGCGGCGTAGAGGCGACGGCTACGGCAACGACGCAGACCCAGGCTGTCAACGCCGCGGCGACGGGCGGCGAACCGGCGATGGAGCAGCCGTCGACAGAGCCCGGCGTAGCGACCGTACCGACGGAGCCTTGAGGCCCTCGGCCCAAGCGCACAGCCGCGATCCCGCGAGCGCGGCCTCCGGCCCGATCACTTGGCCGGTGAAATGCGGTCCATGCCGTTGAGGTACGGTCGAAGGGCGGCGGGGATGGCGACGCTGCCGTCGGGCTGCTGGTGCATCTCCAGCAGCGGAATGAGCAGCCGCGGCGATGCGGCGACGGTGTTGTTCAGCGAGTGACAGAAGACGGTCGTGCCCTTGCCGGCGTCGCCGCCGGCGCGGTAGCGCATGTTCAG
Source organism: Phycisphaeraceae bacterium (assembly GCA_021297895.1). Classification (GTDB taxonomy): domain Bacteria; phylum Planctomycetota; class Phycisphaerae; order Phycisphaerales; family UBA1924; genus JAJTHN01. Next base: position 15,997 of record JAJTHN010000040.1, read on the forward strand.
GCGTCGGCACTGGAAGTCGTAGAGTCGGCTGGCGCTGTGGGTCTCGCCGAAGGCGCCGGTGGGGCTGCCGTTGACGACTTCGCCGCGACCGGGCATCCAGCACTCGATGTCGACCATGTCGGCGTTCTTGACGCCAAGGTCGCCGGTGCAGCACTGCAGCAGGCGATAGGGCAGTTCGAGGCTCTGGAGCAGATGCTCGACGTAACCGATCATCTGGCGGTGCCACTGGCGGCTCTCGGCCTCATCGGCCTTGCAGATGACGACCTGCTCGACCTTGTCGAACTGGTGAATGCGGTAGAGCCCCGCGGTGTCCTTGCCCGCAGCTCCGGCTTCGCGGCGGAAGCAGGTGCTGACGGTGACGTACTTCAGGGGCAGACTGGCCTCGTCGAGGATCTCGTCCTGATGCAGGCCCATGAGGCCGACCTCGCCGGTGCCGGTGAGGTACAGGTCGTGCGTCTCGCCGCGGGCCTTCTCGTCGCAGTGGTACGCCTGCTCGCGCCCCGCGGGGAAGAAGCCGGTGCCGACCATGCACTCCTCGCGGACGATGACGGGAACGCTCATGGCCTGGAAGCCGTGCTTGTGGACCATGAAGTCCATGGCGTAGCGGAGCACGGCCTGGTGCAGGAGCATGCCGGGGCCGGTCAGGACGTAACTGCGGGTGCCGGCCATCTTGACGCCGCGGGCGAAGTCGGCGAGTTTCAGGTCGCGGACGAGTTCCTGGTGCGTGCGGGGCTTGAAGCCGCGGGACTTCTCGAAGCCCGCGGCGATGTCGAAGCCCTGGGGAGCCCAGCGGCGGACCTCGATGTTGTCCTCGCTGGAGGTGCCGACGGGCACGTCACCATCGGGCGGCTGCGGAATGGTCAGGAGGATGGACGTGATCTCGGGCTCGAGGCGAGCGACGATCTTCTCGAGGTCGCCGGCCTGCTCCTTGAGGGCCATGGGCCGGGCCTTGAGGTCGGCCAGTTGCTTCTCGATGAGCGCGCGGGCCTCGCCCTCGGCCTTCTTGAGTTCGCCGTTGAGTTTGCCCATCTGGGGGCCGAGGTCCTTCTCGATCCGCTTCTGCTCGGCGCGGAGGCTCTCGAGCTGCGCGAGCGCTGCGCGCTTCTCTTCGTCGAGGCGAAGCAGTCGATCGATCTGGACTTCCATGCCCTTGCGGGCGGCGCCGTCCTTGAAGCGGGCGGGATTCTCGCGGAGTTGCTTGATGTCGATCATGGGGCGGGAGTGTACGCCCCGACGGCCCGCGGCCGGGCCGGGGCCGCTGCACGGGGGGCCGCGGCCGCTACCGTTGGGGCATGTTCTTCGGAACGCTCACGCAGGTGCCGACGGACCTTGACCAGGTGCTCGACCCGGCGATGGTGGCGCGGCTGGAGCGGCTGGATGTTGCCAGCCGGAAGACCTTCGCCGGAAAACTCCAGGGCGAGCGGCGGAGCAAGCGGCGCGGCCGGAGCGTCGAGTTCGATGATTACCGGGCGTACACCCCCGGCGACGATCTGCGGTTCGTCGACTGGAATGTTCTTGCGCGGCTGGACCGGTTCTTCATCAAGTTGTTTCAGGATGAGCAGGACCTGGCGCTGCACGTGATTCTGGATGTGTCGCCCAGCATGAACGCGGGCGCGGGGGACGGCAACAAGCTGCTCTTCGGCGCGCGGCTGGCGGCGAGCCTTGGCGCACTGGGGCTGATCAACAACAACCGTGTGATGGTGAGCCTGGTCGGCGACACGAGGCTGGGGCTGCGTCGGCTCGAGCCGCTGCGCGGCAGGCGGAACCTGCCGCGGTTCGGGCGGTTCATTCTTGATGAGGCGTTCGCGGGCATCGGCAGCACGCCGGCGGGGCGCGCGGGCCCGGTGATCGCGGGCGATCTGGCGGCGGGGATGCGGCTGCTGGCGGCGGACGCGGCGCGATCGGGCAGCGGCGTGACGGTCATCATCAGCGACTTGCTCCTGCCGCCGATGACACCGGAGCCCGGGTGCCTCGCGGCGCTGCGGCCCATGGCGGCGACGGCGGGCAACGCCGGGCACGACGTGTACGTGCTCCAGACGCTCAGCCCGGAGGAGATCGACCCCGCGGGCGAGGCACAGCGTGATCCTCAGATTCGCAGGATGCTCTCGGGCGATATGCGCCTGAGCGACAGCGAAACCGGCCGCGGCGTGGAGGTGACGATCACGCCGGAGTTGCTGCGCGAGGCGTCGGGGCGTTCCAGCCGGTTTGTCCGGAGCGTGGGGCGCGGGTGCTCGGCGATGGGGCTGGTGCACGAGCTGGTGCCCAGCACGACGGACATCGCGGTGCTGCTGATCGAGACGCTGCGCTCGCGCGGGATGCTCAGGTAGCGCGGCGCCGCAAGGGCCGGGGAACCTGCGCCGGCGCGGCGGGCGCGGCGCATCGGGCGGCCGTGCCGCGATGGCGCACCGCGTAACCGGCCGCGCCCCCCACCACCGTGATCGGCGGGATCGCGAAATTCTCGTGCGTCGCTGATAGATCCTGCCGGGGTGCGTGCATCCATTGAGAACCGGCGGGGTCAGCGGACCATCGCGGGCCTCGCCATAACGGGCCAATCACGGCTCGAAAGGCAGGAGAAGAGATGAACGCACGCACGAACGGCACGAACCCTTCCGCACGCTTGCTTCACGCCGCGAGCGTGATGGCCCTGAGCACGCTGGTGCTGGCGTCCTGGGCGCAGGCCTCTCCGGGGCTTGATGTCCGGAGCATCGGCAACGGTCCGATCACGCCGGGTAATGCCCCTGCGGGACCGGCTGTCGACCCGACGACGCAGAACGGGCAGTGGTTCCTGGACAACAACGGCGTCGCGGACTATCGCACGCACGAGTTCCACGACAACATCGACGGCAGCGGCGGCTTCGTTCCCAACCACCTGGCGATCCGCGGGTCGCTCGTGGCGTTCACACCCGGCGCGCCCGGCTTCATCAACGGCTACATCATGACCGTGTCGATCACCAACAACACGCCGGCGGTGCTCGGGCCGTTCGCCAGCCAGCCCAACATGCACGGCGAGAACCGCATCGCGCCGACGCCGACTTACGCGGGGACGATGTTCGGCGTTCGCTTCGCGGCGCACTGGGCCGACGACGGCAACCCGACGAACTTCTTCCCCAGCAGCGCGAACGTTCCGAGCACCACGCCGGCGGGAGCGCCGACGAGCCCGGGCACGAGCAACACCACCGCGGCGAATTACGATGCGCTGGCGTGGTACAGCTACACCAACGGGCAGGCCGGGACGGTGGGCGGTTCGTACCAGGTGCCGACGTGGGACTTTGGCGACATCGCGGTCGGACAGACCGTCACGCGGACGCTGACGTTCCAGTTCTACAACCCGATCAGCAACGCCGCGATCCCGCCGATCACCGTCTTCCAGGGTCAGGATCTGCTCATCGCCCGGAGCGATGACATCAAGATCGCGTCGTACTTCCAGGATGACCCGGTGCTCAACGGGATCTTCGATCGGGCCGTGCCTTATCCGAACGGTGGGATCAACCCGGCGACATCGCACTACGGCAACTCATCGGTGTTCTTCAATGTGCCCACACCCGGCGCGGCGGCGCTGCTTGGACTGGGCGGGCTGATGGGTCTGCGTCGGCGTCGCTAAGCGGCAATGACGGTGTGCACCCTCTCTCGTGCTCTTCACCTCGAACGCTCCCCGCGCACGGTGCGCGGGGATGTTCGTTTTGTGTCCTTACGCGTTCCGAGGCTCGCTCGTCTCGGCCGGCGCGCTCGGCGCGGGCACCTCGTGCGCTCCGCGTCGGGCCCACTTGCGGCAGACCTCGATCAGCGCGGGACGATCGATCGGCTTGGTTGCATACGCGTCGCAGCCGGCCTTGAGGCACTTCTGGTCATCGCCATCCATCGCGTGCGCCGTCAGCGCGACGATACCGAGACGCCAGCCCCCGGCGCGGAGCCGCATGGCGAGGGAGTAGCCGTCCATCTCGGGCATCTGCATGTCGGTGACGATCAGGTCGAACGGTGCCGGGTCGCGAATGGTGCCCTCGACGGTCGCGTCGATGGTGAGTTTCTCCAGAGCTTTCCGCCCGTTGTCGGTGATCGTGACCTCCGCCCCCGCCCGTCGCAGGTGATGCGAGATGAGCCGCTGATTGTCCGGACCATCCTCGACCAGCAGCACGCGCACGCCGTGCAGGGGACCGGTGTCCGATGCCGCGGCGGGGGTGGTTCCCGCGGGAAGATCGTTGCGGACGGCGACGCGTCCGCGCTCGGCGCTGATCATTTCCACTCCCGCGAGCGGGCCGGTGGCGACGACCAGGGTAAAGGTGCTGCCCGTGCCGGGCTCGCTCTCGACGGTGACATCGCCGCCGAGCATGCGGGCGAGGGACTTGCTGATGCGCAGGCCCAGGCCGGTGCCGCCGAAGCGCCGGGTGGTCGAGGCGTCGGCCTGCTGGAAGGCGTTAAAGAGCCCGGCGACCTGCTTCGGGGTCATGCCGATGCCGGTGTCCTGGACGCTGACGAGCAATCGCGGCGCCGGGGATTGAGGTTCGGCGATCGAGACGCGGACGGTGACGCCACCGGTCTGAGTGAACTTGATGGCGTTGCTGACGAGGTTGACGATGATCTGACGAAGACGGACGGGATCGCTGACGATGGCCGCGGGGACATCGGAGTCCTGAACGACCCGCAGCGAGAGCGACTTGTCGCGGGCCTTGACGCTCATGAGCGATTCGACATCGTGCAGGATCTGCAATGGGTCGATCGCGACGCGCTCGATGCTCATCTTTCCGGCCTCGATCTTGGACAGGTCGAGGATGTCGTTGATGATCGAGAGAAGGTGGTCGCCGCTCCGGCGGATGGTGTCGATGTACGCGAGCCGCTCCGACGGCGCCTTGGATCGATCACCGATGTCGCCGAGCAGTTCGGCGTAGCCGATGATCGCGGTCATCGGCGTACGGATCTCGTGGCTCATGTTGGCGAGGAACTCGCTCTTTGCGCGGTTGGCGGCCTCCGCCTGCAGACGCGCCTCGCGAAGCTCGCTCTCGACCTTGTGCGACTCGGTCACGTCGATGTGCACGCCCATCGCGCGCAGGGGTGCGGACTCCTCGTCCCGCTCGGTGACGCGACCGACATCCAGCACCCACATCCAGTCGCCGTCCTTGCGGCGGACGCGGTACTCGCAGCGGTACTCGCGCGTGCGTCCTTCAAGGTGCTCGAAGATGGCCCGCACCCGCTGGGGCTGGTCCTCAGGATGCACCAGGTCCTCCCACGCCTCGACGCTCGAGCCCAGTTCGCCCGGCTCATAGCCGAGCATCGTCTGGGCCAGGTCGTTGAAGCGGATGTCGCCGGTGGCGACGTTCCAGTCCCACGTGCCGAGGTTCGCCGAGCGGACCGTGGTGTCCATGTGTTCGGCCTGGGCACGGAGCTGCCGACGCGACTCGGTCAGGTCGGAGACATCGGCGCAGGCGCCGACGAAGCCCGTGAACTCGCCCCGGGCGTTGAACCGCGGCGTGCCGCGATCAACGAGGGTGCGGAACTGCCCGTCGGAGCGGCGGAGGCGATAGGTGATCTCGAAGGCGCTGCGCTCGTTGACCGCGGCGACATACGCCTCAACGGTGCGCCAGAGGTCATCGCGATGGATGCTCTGCGTCCACCCGTCGCCCTGCTCGCTGGCGGCCGGGCGTCCGGTAAAGTCGAGCCAGCGCTGATTGAAGTAGTCGCGCCCGCCCGAGGTGTCGCTGGTCCAAATGAGCATCGGCGACGAGTCGCACAAGGCCCGGAAGCGAGCCTCGCTGGCGGCAAGCTCCTCGCGGGCGCGGTGCTGCTCGGAAATGTCAGACTCGATCGCCATGAAGCCGGTGAGCTTGCCCGCGGAGTCGAACAGGGGCTGGATCTCGATGTCCAGGACGTAGTACTCGCCGCTCTTGGAGCGGTTGATGATCTCCGTTCGGCACGGCTCCTGGGCCCGGATCGCGCGGCGCATGTGCTCGATCGCGCGCGGGTCCGAGCGTTCGCACTGCAGCAGTTCGCCCGGCGAATGCCCGAGTACTTCAGCGAGTGTGTAGCCCGTTACACGGGTGAAGGCCTCGTTGACCCAGACGATTCGACGCTCCGTATCGGTGATGATTACCGAGTTGCTGGTTCGCTCGGCGATCATCGAGAGTCTGCGGAGATCGCGTGTCATCGCATGGGCCGCGGCACGGGCTCTGCTTGTCGCGGTGCCAAGAGTCCATGTCAGCCAGGACAGCAGCACGCTCAGCACGCCACCGGCGGCGCCGAAGTTCAGGCCGGAGGCCATGTTGACATCGGACTCGAACGCCGGGCGAGAGGATGTCACGATTCGCCAGACCCTGCCGCCAAGGCCCACAAGGCTCTCACGCACATACATGCGATCGGCATATGCAGTTGCGACGCTCGAAGCGTCGACCGTGCGCAGGTGCTCATCCCAGTCAACGACCATGATCTGCCGGCCCGACGTGTCGACGTCGAAGATCTCTATGTCAGCCAGAGCGCGGATGTCCTCGGCGATCTTGTCGACGACTTCCCGGATCTGCACCGGAGCGATGAGCAAGTGCTCAAAGGCGGTCGCCTGCGCTTCGAGGGTGTTTGTCGGCTCGCCGTTCCGATAGACCGCCAGCAGCCAGAGCGGACCGAGAAAATCCCCGTCGCCCAGCTGAAGTCGGATCGGCGGTGTCAGCGTTGACTCACCGGTGGAGATCGCCAGCTCCGCCGCGGCTCGAACCGCCGGATCCGCCGCAAGGTCCATGAGTTTGAGCGGTTCTGCCGTCTGCTCCGGGGCGACACTGCGGACGAGCAGGTGATACGGCACGCGGGGTGCGAGCACGGGCTGGCGAATCGGTTCGCCGAATCTCTGGAGCAGCTGACCGAAGGCGCCGGCCTGCTCCGGTGCGATCCGGTCCACCACGGCGACCAGCGGCAGGCCGACCAGACCACGGTTCAGGTCGCGCATCTCAACATAGCGGGCAAACTCCTCGCGCGTGACGAAGTCGCTCGCGGCATATGTGCCGCGCAGGCCACGAAGCGAGAACGACGGGCGGAGCATCTCGTCGATGACCTTCGTGCGCACTGCGGCGGCCAGATGTGAGAACCGGTCCGCGGCCTCCAACGCGATCCGATTGAGATCACGCGAAGCGCCCAGCAGCGAAACGTACAGGCCTATGCACAGGATCGAGGACGCCAGCCATCCCGCGAGCGCGCTGTCCATTCCGGCGGACATGCGGGATTCACCACCCGCACCGCCTCGGACGGTTGGCGATTGGTGCGCGGCGGCCGGCCCGAGCAACAGGTACCAGCCGAGCATCAGAACGCTCGCCGATGCGAGAATCCCCAGAAGAACCAGTGCGGTGATCACGGCCCATTCCGGCAAACGCAGAATGCCCACAACCAGCCCCGAGGCCAGCGCGCACGCGGTCGCGATCATCGCGAGCGTTCGCAACAGCTTCCTGCGGGGATCTGGATGGTGCGCCGTCAACATCGTCGAGTGTTGACATCGTCACTTCCGGGCGGTGAATGAACCCCGCCCGTGCAGAACACCCCGAGTTTGCTGCGCCCAAGGAACGCCCACCTTCGGGGGTGGGCGAACAAACGTCGAATTCATCGATCGGCGATCGGGGATCACGGGAAAACTGCGGTCGAGGGCCTCAGCGGCCCTCACCCAGACCCTTGAGCTGGTCGCGGATTCTGGCCGCTTCCTCGTACGCCTCGCGCTTGACGGCGTCGGCGAGTTTCTTGCGGAGTTCCGCCGCGGGGCTGACCGGCAACTTGGGCACCAGCGCCTCGCGCATGTTGCGGAGCATCTGCACCTCGCCGCTGGTGTCGAAGGCGTTCTCCTGGCCGCTTGTCGCAAAGTGATTGCGGAGCGCGGCCAGACCTTCATCGATGGCGTTGATCGCGGCCTTGGGCTCGTTGTCCTTCAGCGCCTGGCTGGCCAGCGCGCGGGCACGCATCATGGTGATGTACGCGCGGAAGGGCTCGAGCGCCTCGCGGTCCTCGGCGTGGCCCGCGTGCTTGGCGCACAGGTCCAGAACCCGGAGGTTCCGGCTCGTGTCACGCACGACGCCCTCGAAGTCCTCCAGCACCAGCAGCGCCATGTAGCGGTGGTAGTACTGCAGGGCCTCATCGCGCAGTTCGCGGCATTCCTGACGCGTCAGCGTCAGCGGGCCGCGGTCGGTCATGCCCGCATCTTCGTCCTCATCGTCTTCTTCATCATCGTCATCGTCATCCGCGTCGCTGGCGGGCTGGCCGGCATCATCCTCGGTACCGCCTGAGAGCGAAGGCTTGGAGGGCAGAGGCGCATCAGCGTCCTCGTCGTCCTCGTCATCATCTGGTTCGAGGTCCGGCTCGCCGCGGGCGGCTTGTGCATCGCGTTCGCGCTGGCGGAAGGTGGCCTCGTCGAGCCTGGCCTCGTGGTACTCCAGCAGGGACTCATGGCCGAAGGGCTTCTGGCCATCCGGACGCCCCTCGGTGTGCATCTGAAGGATGCCCAGGTCCAGGCGGAGTTGGATTTTGGGCTCGCCGTCCTGACCCGGGATGAGACGGACGTTGAGTTTTCCGGGCTCGTAAGGCCAAGCCCGCAGCAGATTTCCGATGTCTTCACTCACGTCGGGACACTCCGTTCCCACCGGGCTTGAATGATAGGGGGAGCCTCGGGGAGGTGCGGTAGCGGGTGAGGTGACGGATTCTTGGGGGCAAACCCGAATAATCCTGATTTTTCGGCCTTTGAGGCTTGTGAACCCCTGTTCAGTGCCCCGGCATATCCGGTACGCTTTTCCTTCTGACGCGATGTGCTGAAGGCGTGAATCCAAACACTCGATGGGATCCACAGCCTCAGGCGCGGCGTAGCGTTTGAAGGCCGATCGCGTCGCTCCGGACGCCGGCTCGCGGCAAGCCCACCGCCGCGGAAGGGGAGTTTCGTGGCGCTGGCCAAGTCTGCTCGTACATCCATCTCCACAGAACTGCAGACTGGGCTGCAGCTCTATCTGCGTCAGATCAACGAAATCCCGTTGCTGACGGCCGACGAGGAGAAGACCCTCGGCTGGGCGATCATCAACGACAATTGCCCCGCGGCACGCGACCGGATGATCCGGGCGAATCTGCGCCTGGTGGTGTCGATCGCCAAGAACTACGCCAATCGCGGGCTGACGCTGCAGGACCTCATCGAGGAGGGCAACGTTGGGCTGCTGCGTGCGGTCGAGGGCTTCGACCCTGCGCAGGGCGCAAGGTTCAGCACGTACGGCTCGTGGTGGATCAAGCAGGCGATCAAGCGGGCGCTGATCAACGCGGTGCAGCCGATCCACGTGCCGGCGTACATGGTCGAGCTGATCGCCAAGTGGAAGCAGGCGTCTCGCAAACTCGAGAACGCGCTCGGCCGGCCGCCGACGATGCAGGAACTGGCCGACGAGATGCAGCTTCCGCTGCGCAAGCTCAAGATCATCAAGCGGGCGCTCAAGGCCGTTCGCACGCCCAGCCAGGCCCCCACCGACGAACAGGGCGACAGCATGAACTTCGGCGACCTTGTCGCCGACCACCGAACCGGCGGACCCGGCGACGGCATGGTGCGCGATGATGAGCTGCGCACGATCCGCAAACTGCTCGACGCCATCGACGAGCGCGAAGCTCGGATCCTGCGCATGCGCTTCGGCTTTGACGGTCAGGAACCGCTGACGCTCAAGCAGATCGCTCAGGAAATCGGCATCTCCCGCGAGCGCGTGCGGCAGATCGCCGACGAGGCGCTGCGGAAGCTCAACGCCCAGCTCAACGACGACCGCCCGACGCGGTTCTTCCGCGAAGGCGGGCTTGGCGCGGATTGGGATGTCGGCGATGAGCCGCGCTCGTTCCTGTCGCCGGCGATGGATTCTTGATCGCGGCCTTTGGGCGCAGGAATCGCGAGGGTTCAGGCCGATCCCGGATTCAGCCGGATCACGCGGCCGCGCCGTCGCCCAGCGATGCCACGTTCAGCCGCTCGATGATCATGCGCACCGCGGGGATCGACGCGACGCTCACCGCGTCCTTCTGGCTCAGCCACTGACGCTTGCGCCAGCGACCTTCGGGCCATCGCTCCATTTCCTCGCTGACGCGCAGCGCAAAGAGCCGCACGCGGCAACGCTTGTGGCCCTTGTCGTATTCGTACGTGCCGATGACGCTCGGGCCGAGTTGGCCCAGGACGCCGGCCTCTTCCATGCACTCGGTCTGGGCGGTCTGCTCGGGCGTATGGCCGCGATCGATCATGCCCTTGGGGACGATCCACCCGCCATCACGATTGGTGATCAGCATGACCTGCACGGTGCCGTCGGGCAGAACGCGGAACGGCACCGCCCCTGCCTGCTGAAACACGCGTCGCCGCAGGTGATGCGATGCACCCTGCCCGGGCACAGGCCCCGGACGCGCAGACTGGGCAGGGCCTTCCGAAGCGGGCGACACAACGCCCGTGCTCGCTGCGGTCGCGGCGTCGGTCGGTGATCCCGGAATGAGCTTCGCATCCGTGCGACTCATAACCCTCACTTCGGCTGTTTCGCCCCGGGACTTGAGCCCGCCGGGCCGATCGGGGCTTCCGCGGCCACGCCCGCACACCCATGCTCCGATGCAGTCCATACGCACCAGAAGCCGAATTGGTGCATCACAGCCGCATCGCGCCCAGGATCTTTACGCATTCTCGCAATCGGGACCGATTGTGGCGCTCAGACCCCGACCCCGCCGTGAACCCCGGGCATTTCGAACTTGGCGCAGACCTCACGGACACTCTGGCGCACGGCCTGGCAGGCGGCGGCCTCGCCCTTGGCGCTCAGCACGCGGTCGACGAGTTCGGCGATGGTGTCCATGTCGGCCTCGCGCATGCCGCGGGTGGTGACGGCGGGCGTGCCGAAGCGCAGGCCGCTGGTGAACTTTGGCGGGCGCGGGTCGGAGGGGATGCCGTTCTTGTTGCAGATCAGGCCGGCGCTCTGGAGCCACTGTTCGGCATCGGCGCCGGTGATGTCGGCGTTCTTGGCGCGCAGGTCGACGAGCATGAGGTGGTTGTCGGTTCCGCCGGAGGTGATGCGGTAGCCGCGCTTGATCAGGGCCTGCGCCAGGGCCTTGGCGTTGGCGACGATCTGGGCGGTGTAGGTCTTGAACTCGGGCTTGAGGCACTCGCCGAAGGCCACGGCCTTGCTGGCGATGACGTGCATGAGCGGGCCGCCTTGCACGCCGGGGAAGACGGCCTTGTCGATCTTCTTGGCCAGATCCTCATCGTTGGTCATGATCAGCCCGCCGCGGGGGCCGCGGAGGGTCTTGTGCGTCGTCGTGGTGACGATGTGCGCGTGCGGGAAGGGGTTGGGGTGCGCCCCGCCGACGCAGAGGCCGGCGATGTGCGCCACATCGGCGACGAGGATGCAGCCGAACTCATCGGCGATGCTGCGGAAGCGTGCGAAGTCGATGACCCGCGGATAGGCGGAATAGCCGCACATGAGCACCTTGGGCTTGTGCTCGCTGACAACGGCGCGGACGGCGTCGTAGTCGATGCGCTCAAAGTCGGCGCGCGATGCGTCGTACACCAGCGGGTAGTACACCGGCTTGTGATACACGCCGGAGAAGTTGATGCTCATGCCGTGCGAGAGGTGCCCGCCGTCCTTGAGCACGAGGCTGGCGAAGGTATCGCCGGGCTTCATGGTGGCCATGAACACGGCGGTGTTGGCCTGAGCGCCCGAGTGCGGCTGCACGTTGGCGAACTTGCAGCCGAACATCGCCTTGGCGCGGTCGCGGGCGATGTCCTCGATGGTGTCGTGGAACTCGCACCCGCCGTAGTAGCGAGCGCCGGGGTAGCCCTCGGCGTACTTGTTGGTCAGAAACGAGCCCATGGTGTGCATCACCGCGGGCGAGACGTGGTTCTCGCTGGCGATGAGTTCGATCGTGGTTTCCTGTCGCTCGCGCTCGAGGGTCATGGCCCGCGCAACCTGCGGGTCTTCGCGGGAGAGCAGGTCCAGCAACGCATCGGTGATGGGGTCGTGGCTCATGGCTTCAGGGTAGCGCAATGATGCCGCGGCGGGCACGGATGGCGGGGGTCCGGGCGGGGCTTGCCCATCTACCCTGTCCTGCTATGTCCCAACCCTCCGAAGCCACTCCCGCCCAGCCGTCGATCCATCCGCTCGAGCAGCAGCGCCGCGATAACCGCGCCGCGGCGGAGGCGCTGGGGCTCCTGCCCTACGGCGTACGAACCGATGGGCTCGCGACGCTCAGCGACGCGCGGGCCATGCACAGCCCCGAGGCCGACGCCGCGCACGCCGCCGAGGGCAAGGAGCCGCCGGCGGGGTTCGTCGATCCGCGGCCGATGGTCCGCGTGGCCGGCCGCGTCATGCTCCACCGCGACAACGGCAAGCTGGTCTGGATCACGCTGCGCGACCACACTGGCGACCTGCAGGTCGCGGTGAGCCAGAAGGACGCGAGCGAGCAGGGCTTCAAACTGGCAAAGCTCACGGACCTGGGCGATGTGATCATCGCCGAGGGCCGCCTGATGAAGACGCGCACGGGCGAGGTGACGGTGTGGGCGACAGGGCTCAGCCCGGGTGCCAAGTGCCTCGTGCCGCCGCCGGAAAAGCACGCGGGCCTGAGCGACGCGGAACTGCGGTACCGCCACCGGTACGTCGACATGTGGGCGACGCCGGAGACGCTGCGAACGTTCCAGTTGCGGAGCAGGCTTGTCGCGTTCATCCGTCGGCATCTCGACGGGCTTGGGTACACGGAGGTCGAAACGCCGATGCTCCAGGCACTGGCCGGCGGTGCCGCGGCGAGGCCCTTCAAGACGCACATGAACGCGCTGGATATGCCGCTGTTCCTGCGGATCGCGCCGGAGTTGTATCTCAAGCGGCTTCTGGTGGGCGGCATGCCCAAGGTCTACGAGGTCAACCGGAACTTCCGCAACGAGGGGCTGGACCGCAACCACAACCCCGAGTTCACGATGCTCGAGCTCTACCACGCCTTCGGCGATGTCGAAACGGTCATGAACATGACCGAGACGCTCGTCCGCGAGAGCGCCCGGATGATCGCCGCGGCATCGGGCCTTGCTACGGACAATGCGAGCCTGAGATTGCCCTTCGGCGAGATCAGCATCGACTACGGCTCGCCGTTCGTGCGCGTGACATACGGCGAGTTGTTCAAGAAGGCCACGGGCGTCGCGCACACGGATACGCCCGGCGTGATGGCCCTGGCGGCCAAGCACCACATTCGCACCAAGAACGAGAAGGGCCAGCCGCTGGCGGATGTGCTGGTGGTCAATGAAGTGTTCGAGGAACTCGCCGAGCCGACGCTCGACCCGACGCGCCCGACGTTCATCACCGACTACCCCTCGGCCATCAGCCCGCTGACGCGGCCCAAGCCGAGCGACCCGACGCTCGCGGATCGCGCGGACCTCTTCATCGCCGGTATGGAAATCGCGCCGCATTACACGGAGCTGAACGACCCCGACATCCAGAGCGCGCGATTCCGCGAGCAGTTGGCCGGGCTGGATGATGAAGAGAGCACCTTCCGCACCTTCGACGCGGACTTCATCCACGCGCTGAAGGTCGGCATGCCACCTGCGGGCGGCATGGGCCTTGGCATCGATCGCCTGGCGATGGTGCTGCTCAACCAACGCAGCATCCGCGATGTCGTGCTCTTCCCGCTGATGCGGCAGGAGTAAGGCGGGGCACGAAGACGCGAAGACGAAGGCGAAGTAGAAGAGCGTTCGAAGTTCAGCGGCGGAAATCTGCGGGAGCTGCAGGCCTCTTTTCGACACGACCACTTTCTTCCCGGTCATCACCTCGTCGCTCCGCCACGCTGTCTTCTCCAAAAACCACCAACCCCAGCCGTGAGGCCGGGGCCGATGGTCTCGTGGGTATCGGTCGTGATCGCCGTGCTGGTCAGGCCCCCGGCGAGTGCTCGGCGTGCGTTGCCCCCGGGCTCAGCCGCCGAGAAGGCCCATGAGCATGCCCGCGTCGATGGGCATCGGCGCGGGGGCACCCTGCGGGACGGCATTGGCCTTGTCCAGACGGGCGGGGTCGATCACGCCGACGAGCGGCGCGATGGTCATGCTTCCACGGCCGGCCGGGTCGTTGAAGGTCATACGTACCCAGCGCACGCCTTCGCCTTCCTTATAAGAACTCATCATCTTCGCATCCGTCGTGACCGGGTCCGTCGGGAGGCGCGGCGGCGTCGCGGTAAGAAGGTACTGCCCGTTGCCCTCGTCGGTGACCGTCGCGTTGGTCTGGGCGGCGATCCAGAGTTGTTGCATCAGGTCTTCGGTCGCGGCGGCATCACCGCCCAGACGGACCATCAGGGCGCGGGAGATCACCCCGGCGCACCGGATGTATGCCGACTCGATCGCTCGCAGGGTCGTGCTGGGCATGGTGGCCAGTCGGAGACTAGCACCCGTGCCGCCCGCTGCCTGCTCCCGCGGCGGCGCGCCGACGGGCTGGGTGCTGCTGTCGCGGGTCGGTCGAAGGTTCAGGGGGCTTGCGGCCAGAGCGTGGGTGGTCATGTGAGCGGTCCGGTCGGCGTGTGACGCTGCACGCGGATGATCGCCGTGCCGCGATCGGGTGGCCCACGAGAGCAGTCCCGACACCCCATCAATCGCGCCCCGCGGCCCCGCCCCACGCACATTCCGCCGTCGTGCCGGATTTTTCCGCCGCACGTACGCTCCGGGCGTGCACGCCCCGCCCTTTCCGGTCATCTACGCCCCCACCGCCAGCGGCAAGTCGGCCCTGGCTGTCGCCATCGCGCGGCACATCGCGACACTGGGCCGATCGGCCCACGTGCTCGCGGCGGATGCGTTTCAGGTTTATCGCGGCATGGACATCGGCACGGCCAAGCCCACGCTTGATGAACGCCAGGGCGTGCCGCACGAGATGATCGACATCGCCGACCCGCACGCGCCGGTGCCGTTCACGGTTGATGACTGGCTGGAGGCCGCCGAGGCCAGAATCGCGCAGTTGCGTGCGGGCGGCGTGGTGCCCATCGTCGTTGGCGGCACGGCCCTGTACGTGCAGGCTTTGCTGCACGGACTCTTCAAGGGACCGCCCGCGGATGAGACGCTGCGGGGCGAACTGCGGGCGATGGAGCCCGCGGCACGCCGCGCGGAACTGGAGCGCGTGGACCCCGCCGCGGCGGCACGGATACATCCGGCGGATGAACGCCGCACGATCCGGGCGATCGAGGTCTACCGGCTCACCGGCACCGCGATCAGCAGCCACCAGCAGCAATGGATCGCCCGCTCGCCGCGGGCCGATGCGCGGCTGATCGTGATCAACTGGCCCACGCCGGAGTTGAACCGCCGCATCAACGCGCGTGTCCGGGCGATGATGGCCGGCGGGTTTCTGGAGGAGGTGCGTCGGCTTCGGGAAGCCGGACCGATGAACAGCCAGGCGCGAGAGGGGCTCGGGTACAAGCAGTTGGCGAATCACCTGGATGGGCGATGCTCGTTGGACGAGGCGGTGGAGCGAACAAAGATCGAAACTCGCCGATTCGGGAAAAACCAGAGGACATGGCTCAAGCGGCTTGCGTCAGGGGCGGGAACAGTGGTGCTGGATGGTGCGAATGGGCTTGAGGCGGACATGGTCCAAGCGCTTGCTCAACAGGCACTTCCGTAAAGTAGACCAACAGTCTATTTGTAGGCGATTGAGCCAGCACCTCAGTGGGCGAGTTGAAGCCCATACGCCGACCAAACAAAAAGACTCGGCCTTGACAACCGATGCTCCCCGTGCCTTTCGTCCGATCTCCGGGAACATCCGACGGGTCCGGAAACGACCCTTCGGCCACTCGGCGGCGATCACCCGGCACCATCTCTCTGGACGTACCACTCTTTATGGCCAAGGCGAGCACCAAAACCACGTCCGCATCGGGGAAGCGGCCCGCCAAGTCCAAGGGACCGGCCAAAGGCAAGGCCGCGGCGACGGCCGCGGTTGCTGAGGATGCGCCGTTCGACGGTGGCGTGGACGCCGGGGCGGAGGCGGAGCAGGGCGAAGTCGGCGCGGGATCGGGGCGCGGCAAGCGGCTGGTGATCGTCGAATCGCCGGCGAAGGCCAAGACGATCAATAAGTATCTGGGCAGCGAGTACAAGGTGGTGGCGTCGGTCGGACACGTGCGTGACCTGCCGAGCCGCAATCCCAAGGGGGTCAAGAGCCCGGTGCCGGGTGTCGACCTCGAGCACGACTTTGCACCCACGTACGAGGTGATGGACGCCAAGAGCAAGGTGATCGGCGAGCTGAAGCGAACGGCGCGTTCGGCCCGCGAGATCTGGTTCGCCACCGACCCCGACCGCGAGGGCGAGGCGATCGCGTGGCACGTGGCCGAGGAGCTCGGCGTCAAGCCCGAAACGGCCAAGCGTGTGATGTTCAACGCGATCACCAAGGCCGAGATCCAGCGGGCGTTCGACAACCCGCATCCGATCAACATGGACCGCGTCAACGCGCAGCAGGCGCGCCGGATTCTGGACCGGATCGTCGGGTATCAGGTCTCGCCGCTGCTGTGGAAGAAGGTCGCGCGGGGGCTGAGCGCGGGTCGCGTGCAGAGCGTGGCGGTGAGGCTGATCGTCGAGCGCGAGCGGGAGATCCGCGCGTTCATGCCCGATGAGTTCTGGGAGATCGGCGCGACGTTCACGAAGGATCTGGCCAAGGCCTCCGGGCTGACGACGGCGTGGGCCAGGTGGTACGCCGCGGAGGTCGAGCGGGCGCTGAACGAGGAGCGCAAGCCCGGACGGCCCAAGCGGACGGGGCCGAGCGTCAAGGACATCGACGCGTGGCTGAGCGAGCACGCGTGCTTCCGCGCGGCGCTGGTCGAGGTCGGCGGGAAGAAGTTCGATCTTCGGGGAGAGACCGGCGAGGCGCTGGCGGCCCGTGCGCAAGCCATCGCGGCCGCGGCGGGGATGCGCGACGTGCGGATCACCACGCGGCAGGACGACGAGGCGCGCGGGCCGGCGAAGTTCGTGCGGACGCTCACGGGCGAGGTGGACACGAGCACGCCCTATCGCGTGACGGACGTGACGACCAAGCGCGTGAGCACGCGCCCGAGCCCGCCGTTCATCACCAGCACGCTGCAGCAGGCCGCGGCGAACAGGCTGGGCTTCACGGCCAAGCGCACGATGGGCGCGGCGCAGCAGTTGTACCAGGGCGTGGACCTTCCCGGCGAAGGGCCGACGGCGCTGATCACCTACATGCGTACGGACAGCACGCACCTTTCCGCCGATGCGCTGAGCATGGTGCGGACGTTCATCCCGACCAGGTACGGGCAGAAGTACCTGCCCGAGAAGCCGAACTTCTACACCAGCAGCAACAAGGACGCGCAGGAGGCGCACGAGGCGATCCGGCCCACGAACGTGAACATCGTGCCGGACGCGAAGCTCAAGAGCGTGCTGCCGCAGGATCTTTTCAGGCTGTACCAGATCATCTGGGAGCGATTCGTCGCGTGCCAGATGGTTCCGGCGCAGTGGGACAGCACCGCGGCGACGATCGTGGGCGGCGTGCCCGGCGCGGGCGTTGGCGAACTGACCTTCCGCGCGACGGGGCGCGTGCTGGTGTTCGACGGCTTCTACAAGGCCACGGGCGTGCCGGGCGGGGCGGATGAGCAGACGCTGCCGCCGCTGGGCACCGGCACGAAGCTCGCGCCGGTGCTGATGGAGCCGGAGCAGAAGTTCACGCAGCCGCCGGCGCGGTACAGCGAAGCGAGCCTGATCAAGGTGCTCGAGAGCGAGGGCATCGGCAGGCCCAGCACGTACGCGTCGATCATCAGTGTCGTGCAGGAGCGCAAGTACGTCGAACTGGTGGACCGACGCTTCTACGCGACGGACCTGGGCGAGGCGGTGACGGACAAGCTCATCGAGGCGTTCCCCGACCTGATGGATGTCGGGTACACGCGCGACATGGAGAGCAAGCTGGACAAGGTCGAGGAGGATCACCTTGACTGGGTCGAGATGCTCCACGAGTTCTACACGCCGTTCGTCAAGCGGCTGGGCGTGGTCGAGAGCACGCTCAAGCACGCCAAGGCCGAGACAACGCCCGCGCCGTACAAGTGTCCGACCTGCGGCAGCGGAACGGTTTATCGCCTGGGCAAGAACGGGCGGTTCCTGTCCTGCTCGACGTATCCCGATTGCAAGTACGCCAGCCCGGTTGATCGCAACGGAAAGCCGACGCCGGCGAGCACGACGAATGTTGCGTGCCACTTGTGCGGGCGCGGGATGACCAAGCGCACTGGGCGGTTCGGCGCGTTTCTCGGGTGCTCGGGGTATGGCGCGAAGGAGAACCCGTGCAGCGGGATCCTGAAGCTGGACAAGAAGGGGCACGTGCTGGCACCGAGCGCGCCGCCGTTCACGCCCGAGCCGGCGCTGGGGTGCCCGAAGTGTCAGTCGGCGATGTACCTGCGGCCTGGCAAGTACGGGCCGTGGCTGGGGTGCTCGAAGTTCCCCAAGTGTCGCGGCCGCGGGGACTTCAAGAAGTTGGATGAGGCGAGCAAGACGGCGTTGCTCAAGGCTCTGGAGAAGCACCAGGCGGCCCACCCGACGCTGATCATCAAGACGCTCGATGGGCGTGCGCTAACGGGTGCCGACGGCAAGCCGCTGCCCGATGCGCCGATCATCGGCCAGGAAGCGGGCGAGGAAACGCTGGAGGCCGTGGCGGATGAGTTGGGCGTGTGATTCGCGCAAGGGCGCGAAGCCACGAAAGGAACATCGCGGCCAGCCCGTCAGTCGGCACGCGCTTCCGCCCTGCCCCGTTGCGTCATAAGGCGGTCGGCTCTGACCCTGGCTCTGTCTGCTGCTCTGGCTGCTGCTCTGGCTCGGCCGGCTTGCGATCGGGGAACTTGGTGTATTCCATGTCCACGATGAACTCTTCGAGCCACTTGAAGCGGTACAGGTCGAACTCCATGCTCGTGCCGTCGGTCAGGACGATCGAGATGAAGAGTTTGTGCCAGCGTCGGCGGTCAAAGTCGGCGCAGTCCAGCAGTGAGATCACGCGACCGCCGGGGATCGTCAGGGCTTTCTTCTCGCGGTCGTAGGTGTACGACTTGCGTGAGACCTGCACGATGAGCAGGGCCATGTACCCGGCAAGACCGAAGCCCGCCACCAGCCACACGAACTCCAGCGGAATGTCGTACGCGCCCAGCGGCTTGGGGGCCTCAAGGCCCTTCCAGCGCGTGTCCAGGTCCTTGAGCTTTTCGGCCACGCCGGTGAGCGTTGTGCTCTCGGGCTTGAGCGTCCAGGCGTGTTTGTGGGCCTCGAGCCAGTCGTGACGCGCGGCGAGGAAGCGTGCGGTGCGGGCATCAGCGTCGGTGCCCGCCGCGTTCTTGCGGTGCGTGTCGAGATCGGCCTTCAGCGCGGCGAGCTCCGCGCCGGGATCGGCGACGGTCGTGTCGCGATCGGTCAGACGCGAGGCGGCGCTGGCGGACTGGAGGTAGACCAGCAGCTTGTACTCGACATCCTCCGCGCCGCGGCGGGGGTTGGTGATCAGCACGTCGTACAGCGCCCAGCAGCCAAAGCCCAGGGCGACGAGCCCGAAGATCACGATCTTGCGAAGCCACTTGGGATTGATGACCGTGCGTTCCATCAGCTGAAAACTCCGCGCAGAGAATGGGTGCCGAACCTGCGAGCAAGCGTAGTCGCCAACGGGCCGCGGCCCGAAGTCCGGGGCAAAGATGCCCGGAATTGCCCCAGCGCGTGCCGGCGGCGTGGCGTCAGAGCAGCGTCGCCGCGAGGCTGGCCAGTTCGCTGCGCTCGCTCTTGCTGAGCGTCACATGACCGACGACGCCCAAGCCCTTCATCTTTTCGATGGCGTAGGCCAGGCCGTTGCTGGCGCTGTCCAGATACGGATTATCGATCTGGCCCACATCGCCGGTGAGCACGAGCTTGGTGCCCTCGCCGATGCGCGAGACGATGGTCTTGACCTCGTGCGGCGTGAGGTTCTGGGCTTCATCGACGATCATGAACTGGTGCGGGATGCTGCGCCCGCGGATGTATGTCAGCGGCTCGAGGACCAGTTGCCCGCCGGCGATGAGTTTCTCGATGCGCTGCTCGGTGGTCAGGCTGTCGGCGTTCTGATTCGGCGCGCCGCGGGTGCTGAGCAGGTACGCGACGTTGTCGAAGATCGGCTGCATCCAGGCCTGGAGCTTGTCGTCCTTGCTGCCGGGGAGATAGCCGATATCGCGGCCCATCGGCATGATCGGGCGCGCCACCAGCAGTTTGTCGTAGCGTTCCTCGCTGAAGACCTTGGCCATTCCCGCGGCGACGGCGACGAGCGTCTTGCCCGTGCCGGCGCTGCCAAGGAGCGTGACCATGCGGACTTCCTCATCCATGAGCAGGTCCAGCGCCATGGTCTGCTGGACGTTGCGGGCCATGATGCCGAAGGTCGGCTTGCGCGGGCCGCTGACGGGGATGACGTGGTCGGTGTCGGCAAGGCGCCGGGCCAGACCCGTGTGCCCCTCGTCGTCGCTGTCGCGGAGCATGAGGAACTGGTTGGCGAGCAGTTGCCGCTCGACGGTCTGGCCGTCGGCCCCCGTGTGCACGAGGAACTCGCTCAGGCGAGCCAGGGGCAGCATGCGGTCGCGGTAGAGTTCATCGATAAACTCGCCGGGAACATCGGCGCTCATCGCGCCGGTGTACAGCGCTTCGGCGTTGACCTTGGAATTCTCGAAGTCCTCGGTCTTCAGGCCGAGCGCATCGGCCTTGATGCGGGCGGAGAGGTCTTTGGAGACAAAGACGACATTCACGCCGCGGCGGGCCATGTCCAGGGCGACGGCGATGATGCGGTTGTCGGCCTTGTCCTCGCCGAGCATGGGCGGGCGCTCGTGCATGTCGACATCGATGCGGACGCTGCCGGAACGGGGCGAGAGGTCCTTTCGGCTCTGGGGGCGCGAGCGAGAGCCGGAGACCTTGGCGCTTGTGTTGAGTTCACCCCATCGCACGCCGTCGACCAGCCTGCCGGCTGTGCGGAGGCGGTCGAGCTGGCGGATGGCCTCGCGGGCGTTGCGGCCGCGGTCGCCATCGTCGCGCTTGAAGCGGTCGAGTTCCTCGATGACGGTGAAGGGGATGACGACCTCGTGCTCCTCAAAGACGAAGAGGGCGTTGGGATCGTGGAGCAGAACGTTGGTGTCGACGACGAAGTGCTTGACACCCTGCGCGCGGTCGGCGGCGCTGCTCCGGGCACCGGCGGTCGCGAGCGATGCGGCAGGGCCGGTCGAGCCTGCGACACCGACGGCCGCGGCACCGGCGGGGCCGGTGGACGAGGAGGTCTTGCGGGCTCCGGGCTCATCGACATTGGCGAAGAATCCGGCCATGGGGCCGGAGCCTCGGGAGGATGCTGGAGTGTCGGGGATGCTCGCTGGGCCGAGTGCCGCGCCGCCGATCGGGCCGACGGCGGGGTTGCCGGTGGACGGGGGCGTGGCCTGAGGAACGACGGGGGCCTTGCTGTTCTTCATGTCCTGCCGGGCTCGCGAGCCTGTCCCTGCACCGGCGGAGGGAGAAGGGGGAGGGTTGTGGCCGGCGCGTTGGGGCTGCTGTTCTTTGCCCATGACAATCGTGTCGGCATTCCTGAACGTCTTCGACAGCGCAGACTATGCGGATCCAGGGTCCGTTCGTGTTATCCACGTTCAGATCCCGCAAAGACGGCGGCGGCGGCTCCCCAAAACGGTCGGCGACGGCGCAAATCTGGCACTTGATTGAGCGAGGAGCGGGCATCCGCCGACGCGAGATTGCCGCCTCGGGGCGGGTGGCGGATGCGACGAGGTCGCACCTGACGCGGAAGACCGGGCGCGGTGCATCCAAAGGCGGTTCAGGGCGTACGAGGGTCAGACCCGAAGCGCGGCGTCCGTGTCCGGGCCGCGGCAAGCGATGTCGCTCGTTGGCGATGTTGTGCGTCTGACACTTAGACACTTACTGGAGCATGTCTATGCGAATTTGTCCCCTGTGCGTTGTTGGTGCGTCGGCGGGTCTGGTTCTTCTTGGCGCGGCGGGGCTGATGAGCCTCGATCGGGCCATCACCTCGCCCGCGCAGGCCGCGGCACAGGCTTCGGCGGCCCAGTCAGCGGCGGCATCCGGCCCGTTCGACATCGACGCCGTTCACTCGAGCGTCGTGTTCCGCATCAAGCATCTGAGCGTTGCGAACTTCTACGGCATGTTCGAGAAGATCTCCGGCAAGTTCCACATCGATCCGGCCAACCTCGACAAGAGCATGATCGAGGCGACCGTTGATGTCGCCAGCATCGACTCGAACAACAAGGACCGCGATCAGCACCTGCTGAGCGACTCGTTCTTCGCGGCCAAGGAGTTCCCGACGATGACCTTCAAGAGCACGAAGTTCACCAAGACGGGCGAGAACACCTTCGACGTCGCGGGCGAACTGACGCTGCTGGGCAAGACCCGTCCGGTTACGACCAAGGTCGAGTTCACGGGCCAGGGCCCCGGGCGACCGCCCGGCTCGACCGTCGCGGGCCTTGAGGCGCGGCTGGAGTTCAAGCGTTCGGACTTCGGCATGTCCTACATGCTCGCTGGGCTGAGCGATGAGGTCGGCCTCATCGTCGCGCTCGAGGGCATCCGCAAGTAAGTCGCGGAGCGGGCATCGAGACTTTGCAAACCACGACCGGGCGGGCTTGCGCCCGCCCGGTTGCTTTATGATCAGCCCCGATACTGTCAATGGTGTGCTACTGCCCGCACTGCTGGCGCTGGCGGTAGTCCTGCCGGTGGCGTGGCTCCGCGTTCGGGGCGGGAAGTCGGCTTCGTCGGGCACGAGCGCGGCCCCGGACGTTGCGACCGTTGCCGGACGGTGCGACGCGATCCTGTCGCTGGGGCTGAGCGTGGCCCTCGGCGCGAGCGTGCTGCTGGCGTACGCGCTCCTGAACCCCCAGTCCGGTGCGCCGGAGGGACTGGGAGCGAAGCTCGGCTGGTGGGTGTCGCTGAAGTGGCTACCGGTGCCGCCCGAGCGGGCGCAGCACTGGCTGCCGATCATCGCGCTCATGGGGCTGGTTGTCGGTGTGATCGGTGCGTTGTGGAATCCGAGCGAGCGGGTGCGCTGGACGCTGCGGACGCTGGCGCTGCTGGCGGCGCTGACGGGCGTCTATGTGGGCAGCGGGCTGAGCCGCGGGGTGAGCGTGCCGACATTCGGGCAGGCGGCGGAGGCTTTGGCACTTCTGGCCGGCGGGATGATCGCGTGGGCGGCGATGGCGTCGGTGACGCAGCGTCGCGCCGGTGCCGCGCCGGTGGTGATCGTCTGGGGGCTGGTCGCATCGGCGGCGCTGATGATGGTGCTGAGCCGGAACCTGTTCCAGGGGCATCTGGCCGGGGCGCTGGCGGCGGGGCTCGGGGCGGCGGTCGTCGCGAGCGTTGTCCGGCCGCGGATGGTCTTTGGTGGGGTGGCGCTGGCGGTGCCGGTGCTGTTCGTCACGTCGCTGGTGTACTTCGCCAATCGCTACGGCGAGGGCGTGCCGTGGTTCGTCGCGTTGCTGCTGCTTGGCGGCGCGGTGACGATGGCGCTGGCCGAGCCGGTGGTGAATCGGTTCCTCGGGCCGGGGTTCAAGGGGAGCGTCGCGCTGGTCATCGCGTCGGCGATCGGTCCGATCGCCGGAATGGCGATCATGGGGATCCGCTACGCGCAGAGCGCGGGCGGATCGGGCGGGTACTGATCGGACATCGCGGCTCGCAGAGTTTGTCTCACCCGCCGGATGCGATGCGGACGTAGACCTGCACGAGGAGGTAACTCGTCAGCGCCAGGGCGACCATGCCGACGATTCCCTGCGCCGTCATCAGCAGCACCTGCCGCCAGTAGCTCTCCAGCGATGGGAGGCGGACCGCCTTCCAGACCATGGAAATGAAGAACACCAGCGGGAGCAGGAGCAGGTACCAGGTGCCGTGGGCATCGAGCGGGTCGATGAACGGTCGCCATGCCAGAAGTGACGGGACCAGATCGGGGATCATGTCGCACCCCCGGCGTATCCCGGCTCGCCGCGGCGCGGGCGGTGGTTCCATCCGGCGTCGATCATCGCGATGAGGTTGAGCAGGCCCGCAAGGGTGCAGAAGAGCGTGCCGATCTCGTTCACGCGCGCGAGGCTCTTGGTCACCGGAGGTGTGCCGCCGATGACCGCCATACCGGTCACGGGATCGCGGCCCTCATCGGGGCGAGCGGAGCGGAGCACGCGCGGCTCGGCCGGGTCGATGACCTTGAAGCGGTGCTGATGGACGATATCAACGACGAACGCGACCGGCCCGGTGAAAGCCTGACCGACGAACCAGATCGCATCGCCATCGGGCGTGACCTGACGGGTGGCGGTCTGGCCGGTGACCTTGCGGAAGGTGTTGGAGACGACCAGACCGGAATCAACGACGTCGATGCCGCCGACGAACAGGCCCGAGAAGAACAGGCTCAGCACGCCGACACCGATAAGCACGCCCCTGCGGACCTGTCCGAGGAAGAAGTGCCCCGCACCGGGGAGCAGCCACGCCAGAACGAGCGCGGGGATGCTGAGTCTGGTCGGCTCGTGATGCGGCTGCTGGGGCTGGGTCATGAGTCGGCGGCGTTGTCGGTGCCCGGCCGGAGTGATCGGGGGCCCCGGCGGGGGTGGTCGAAACGTGAGGACAAGTGTTGGCGCGCTCCCGGCCCCGGGGCGGGCGGGTCAAACGGGGCGGTCGGTCGCTTCTCCCCGGCGGCGCGATGGGGAAAAATCCGTCCCAGGAGCCGTGTTGACTCTGCGCATCGGGGCGGTAGCCTACGTGCGCACGCGGAGCGATTCCGAAGAGATCATCGCGAAGATGCTTGACTTTGCGGATAAGCAGACCGACGGTTGCAACGACGCGAACACGACTTGACCACGCGCGCGAGGAAGCCATGCACGAGCGGATCATCTCCAACGCCGGTTCGACCAATCCCATGACCCTTGAGCACGACGCCGACACGCTGGATCTCGCGGGCGATACGCACGCGAGCGTGGCACTGGCCGAGCCCCTGCTCGACGGCGACGTCGATGGCCGGCTCGATGGCGCGCTGCACGCCCAGGCCGCCAAGCGCGGCGGCGACGAGGAAGAGGACGAGGACGACGCCGACGTCGGCGATGACGATGAGGAAGGCTTTGACGATCTTGACGATGATGCCGACGAGGACGAGTTTGAGGATGAAGACGAGTTTGAGGACGAGGAAGAGGGCTTCGGCGAGGAAGACGACGACGAGGACGGGGACGACGATGAAGAGTTTGACGATGACGAGGATGACGAGGATCTCTGATCCCGCCCGGGTCCTGGCATGAATCGCCGGACGGGCGGGTGGTCGCCCACAGCGGCCAGTGCCTGACCCCTCGGCGAGTGAGTGACCATGACCAATCCGTCCAGCCGCCCAAGCACGCCCGCTCCGAACCAGCACAATCATCCGACGCCGGGCGCACCGACTCCGCCGCCCACGACCGCTCACGCGGCCGCGGACGACCAGAGCATTCTCGATGCGACCAACGAGACTCGCGGCGGCAGCCGGCGTCAGTCGGTGATCGACCGGCGCACCGGCATCGATCGCCGCGACCTGGCCGAGGCCAAGGCCCGATACGAGGCTCAGAAGCGCCAGTCCGGCGCGAACACGCAGAATGCCGAGACCGCCGATGAGCGTGCGCTGCGCCAGGCGTCTGAACTCACGCCCGAGGACCGCGAGGCGTTCACCGGCCTTGAGCGCCGTCGCGGAGCCGGACGCCGATTGAGCGACTTCAGCCGCGCGGCCGAGGAGGGCGAACTGACGACCGAGCAGTTCCTCTTCGTCATGGCGATCGAAGAGTTCAAGAAGGCCAATCAGCGCGTTTACCCGACATGGACCGACGTGCTCGAGGTCGTGCGCCTGCTGGGGTATCGCAAGACGATGGCCAGCGAATTGAACCTGCGCAATGCCGAGGACTGGCACGAGAAGCCCGATGCCCCGGCGAATGTTCGCCCGCAGAACTGGCACCGTCGCTTCGCGGCCTGACGCCGCCGCGCACGCGGGCGAGCGTTACCTTGACTGATCGATCCGGCGCTGAAGGGCCTCGAGCCGCTGGCGGTGCCGCGGCTCATCGGGCTCCAGCGCCGCCAGAACCTCCAGGTGATTCCGCGCGCTGTCGTACTCCCCGAAATGGACGGCGATGCTCGCGGCCTGCTCCCGCAGACGCGCGACATACGGCGCAAGCCGCACCGCCCGCTCGGCGCTGGCCAGGGCGTTCGGCCAGTCACCCAGCCGGGCGTAGACCGCCGCGAGTTCCGATGAGAACGCCGACGTCCGCTCCTCGCGCTCATCGAGAAACGCAAGATGCCGACGCGCGGCGTCCAGATCTTCCTTCGAGGGCGTCTGCGTGGCGTTGATTCGCGCCAGCGCAGCCCGGGCGAGCAGGCGATGCGTCAGAGGGTCCACCGGCCGCGCCTTCTCATATCGCTCCAGCAGCACAACGACCTGCGGCGTGGGCTCGTCGCCCGACTTGCGCAAGGCCTCTCGAACCGCCAGTTCCAGCAGGTCCGGGTGC
Source organism: Phycisphaeraceae bacterium (assembly GCA_021297895.1). Classification (GTDB taxonomy): domain Bacteria; phylum Planctomycetota; class Phycisphaerae; order Phycisphaerales; family UBA1924; genus JAJTHN01. The sequence goes on from JAJTHN010000040.1 coordinate 42,415, forward strand.
TCCGGATACTCGCTCAGCCATCGCTCAACGAGCGCGGGCGTGACCTCGACGGGCACGGGTTCGGGTTCGGGCGCGGGCTCGGCTGCGGGCTCGGCAGGATCCGCGGCGGCCGCGGCGCGGGCATTCTCCTCACGCGTGATCAGTTCGTTGATGCTGGGCATCGACGCGGGCGGGAGCATCCCCCACTGCGTGAGCTTGCTCTCCGCGAACACGAGGAAACGCTCGAAGAACTCCTGACGAGAAATGCCCAGCACCTGCGAGAAGGCTTCCTCTTCCCGCACGCCCTTGGCGTAGCGGTCCATGAGTTCCAGCGGCGCGCGATCGCCGAAAGTCTCGATCATGAACTCGAGCATGAAGTGCGCCTGCGCATACGCCAGGCCGCGGTCGCTCGGGCGCTCGGGGCGGACGAAGGCGATGTTGATCTTGTCCAGCGTCATGAGGCGGTCGCTGACGAACGCCTGCGTGAGCAGCTCCAGCGTCGGGTACGCGCGCGGGGCGAGTTCGAGGTACACGCCCTGCGCCTCGGTGAACCAGTGCGGGATGCGGTTGTTCGTGCGCGAGAGTCCCACGGTGTGCGCGTACTCGTGACGCACCGTGCGGAGCCAGTCGTAGGCGCCCTTGTGGCCCGCGCCGTCGCGCGGTGCTTCCATGGAGATCAGCGGGCCCGTCGCCGCGGCGATGGTGTGGATCTGCGGCATGCCCGCGATGCGCACCGCGAACCACTCGTGGTTGGGCATGAGTTCCACAACGGTCTTGCGCGGCGGAACGTGGTCCAGCCCGCCGCGCTGACGGCCGGTGACGACCTCGTGCATCGCCTCCAGATGCGGGATCATCTCGCGGGCGATGAGCGCATCGACACCGGGACGCGAGCGCACGATGAAGTGGTCGCTCTGGATCGTGGGGAATGTCGCGACCTCGCGAACGAGCTTGAGCGAGTTGGACGCGCGGATGTTGAACGGATCGAGCTCCTGCGCGCGCTCGAGCGCCTCCCGTGCCTCATCATCGCGGGCGGCCTGCACGAGCACCAGGCCCAGTTCGTTCCACGGCTGCGCCCACGTCGGGCTGCGCTCGGCGCTGAGCCTGAGCATGCGCACGGACTGGTCGTACTGGCGGGCCTCGCTGAGCGCCCGCCCCGCGGCGAAGGCCCCGCGCGGGCACAGCGCCGTCGCCGCGTCGCCCACGCCGGCACGCGTGGCCTGCTCGGCGTTCAGCGCGTCGTACGCCGCCAACTCGCGGTCGAGCGCGTCGAAGTCGTACCGCACGGCCGTGATGCTCAGCCGCGCCAGCGCGATCTTGCGCCGATTCGCCGCGGCGGGGTACATCTGGATCACCTTGTCGATCGCCTCCAGCGCAAGGTCCGGCGCGTTCTGGCGGAGCAGCCCGCGCACACGCAGCTCCGCCGCGAGCACGGAGCGGTCCATCGTGCCGTCACGCGCGTAGGCCTCGCTGTGCATGGTGCTCAGGCCATCGAGGACCGCGGCGTCGGCCTCAACCATCGGGAGCTGAAAGCCGAGCGCCGAGACCTCTCCACGCAGCGCGACCAGTTCGGCGCTCCGCGGGTTCAGCGCCAGGCCCTCGGAGATGGCCTCCATCGCGAAGTCGAAACTGTCCTTCTCCAGCAGCAGTTCGGCCTCCGCCAGGCGCGCGGGCCAGTACAGCGGGTCGGCCTGGCGAGCGCGGGCGAGGTGGTTGATCAGCGCCTGATACTGCTCTTCGGGCTGGCCCTGCGTCTGCACGTTGCCCGGCCCGTTGAGCCGCAGGCTGATCGTCAGCGTGCGCACGAGCCAGACGATCTCGGCCGCATCGCTCGCGCGGGCCACGCGAGGCGCGGCCTTGCGGGCCTCGGTCGCCGCACGCTCGCGGAGGCCCAGCATCTCCAGCGCGGACGAACGCAGGTACAAAGCCCGCGCGCTGTCATCCTCACCCAGCAGCACCAGCGCCTCGGCCAGTTCGCCGCGTTCGATCATGCCGCCAACACGGTCGAGCGTCGCCGCGGCGGGATCGGTCAGGCTCGGGTCGTAGAAGTCTCCGCGCACCAGCGCGAGCGCCGCTCGCTCTGCGACGGTGGTGATGTCCGCGTGCGTCTCGGCGCCGTGAAAGAGCCGAAGGACACGTCGCTCTTCGGGCGTTCGGAACGGGGCCTCGAGCGCCCGCGTCACGGCGGGGCTGAGATCGCCGGCATCAACAGTCATCGATGAGACGCCGGGGACCTTCTCGGCGGCGGGCGTCGCACCCTCGCGCGGCGGCTCAGCATCTACGAGCCGGCCTGGCCTGATGGATTGCGCAGCGGCCGACGGACCGAACGCCGGCATCGCCACCGCAACACCCGCCAGCAGCACCAGCATCGCCGAGAGTTTCATATCCAACGGTATCGGCTGGATTCATGCAGGCTGCGATCGCGCCCGGCCTCAGGGGTGCCCGGAATCACCCGTCGGGTCGGTCACTCGCGCACGATCTGCACGTCCCAGCCCGCCGCGGCATCGGGCGGCTCGACACTGAAGGTGCTCGCGGGGATCTCCGGGTTGCGCTGAATGTTCGTCAGCAGCACCTCCGCCCGCGTGTCATCAACATTCGAGGTCATCGCGAAGATTGGCAGCAGGTCCGACGTGCGGTACCACAGGCGGATGTCGCGGAAGTCGCGGGCCTGATCCGTTCCCGCACGCGGCACCAGCCGCAACTGCCGCGTACCGGACAAAAGCTTGCGCAGGCCGTCGAACGCCGGACCCTCCGGCACGCCGTCGTTGGTCGCGACCTCGCTCACCTCGAATCGCGCGACCATGTCGGCGCGACGCTGGCCGAGCGGCAGCGGGAACGGGCCCTCGCCGATGCGCATGGGGTCGCGCGCGGAGCCCTCGGCGACCGCGCGACGGCGGATGAACCGCTTCTCCTGCTCGTAGCGCTCGACCAGAAACGTGCCGTCGAAGATGTACTGCTGACGCTCTTCACGCAGTTTGTCGTCGACGATGAGTTGACGCATGTCCACGACAAAGCCGCGGCGAGCGGGCTGATCGCTCGACGGCGCGTTCATCCGCGCCGCGTACGCGATGCTGCCGCGGCGGATGTGGCGACCGCCGCCCTCGAGCTCGCTGAACGTCTTGATGTACTGCACGTCCGCTTTCAGCGTGCGAAGATCGCTCTCGGCCTTCTCCAGCGCATCGAGGAACTCGGCGGTGCTGGCATCCATAGCGGATGGACCGGGGAGCGCGACCGGTGGCGGGCTCGCAGGGCCAGCGGGGCTCGCAGGGCCGGAGTTGCTCGCAGGGCCGGAGGGTGGCGTGGCGGCGGGTATCGGCTGGGGTTCTGCCGCGGGCGGCGGCTGCATCGCCAGGGCGAGTCCGGCACAGAGGACATGAGCGGTGATGGCGGTGATCATGGTGGTCCTTGTCCGTTTGCCGAAACTGGGCTCGGCCCTGATTTCGCAGTTGGAGCGTCCGGGGATGCACCCGCCCGTTCAGTCCGGGCGGTCTTCGTTCGGCTCCTGCCGCGTTGCCTGCGTCCGCTGGCGTGCGAAGAAGTCGCCGAGAATCGTTGCCGCGGCAAGGGCATCGCGGCGGCTCTTCTTCTGGCCCCGGCTCAGGCCCGATCGCTGCATCGTCCAATCGGCCTGCACACTGCTCAGGCGCTCGTCCTGCAGGTGGACCTCCAGTCCGGTCGCGTCGCAGAGGCGCTGGGCCAACCCACGGACCAGCCGCGCGCGCGGGCCTTCGCTGTCATCCATGTTCAGCGGCAGACCGACGACCAGCGCCCGAGCATCATGCTCTCTGGCCGCGGCGGCGCAGGCTCGGATCAGTGCCGCGCCGCCCTCGATGCGCACGGGAATCTCCAGCACGCCCGCCGGAGAGACCAGACCGGTGATCATGTCGCCGGTGGCCAGGCCCGTTCGCTGATCGCCGAAGTCCACGCAGAGCAGTCGCACGTTTCGAGGGTACCCGATCAGGCACCGGCGGGTCGGCCCGTGCCCCCGCCGCCATCGTCGTTCTGCGCATCCTCGAACTCGCCGGCCTCGTACGCACGCTGATCCTCGGCGGAGTGTTCAGTCGCCGGTGCGGCCTCGGCGGCGGCCTCCGCCTCGGCGATCTCTTCATCGGTCATCCACTTCAGCGGCAACGGCGGCGTCGCGATCATGAAGGGCTTGGCCACCAGCGTGAGTGACCACTGGATGAGCCAGATCGCGACGATCGCCGAGAGCACGAACGCCAGGAACAGCGCGGTCTCACCCCGAGGCAGACCAAGAACGTTGCCCAGCGATGATCCGACGGCGATGCAGAAGTACGGATTGTGGAGTCGCCAGACGATCAGGCGGTCGACGATGACGGTGAAGGCGCCGAAGAAGACGGCGTAGTAGATGATGCCGATCCACATGGCCTCGGCCCATCCGTGCCCAATGACCCCGGGACCGAGGTTGCCGTACGCGCGGGTCTGCTCCTGCATGAGGATGCCGATGGCGACCGGCTTATCGGCCCAGAGCGCGCGGGGGATCGGGTTGACCAGCAGGTAGGCGAGCCCGTGAAGTGGCTTGAGTGCGTTGTCGCTCGGGAAGTGATCGACGAGCCAGCCGGTGTTGTGGGCGGTGTCCTGCACGAACGTACGGAGAATGTTGTCCTCTCGCAGCGCCTCGCCCTGATCGGCGCTCTGAAGCTGGTTGATGCGATCGGCCAGCGTGGACTCGCGGACCGTGTACTGGTGCCGGATGGTGTTGTAGATGAACACGAAAACAAGCGCAAAGACCGCCAGCGACCCGAGGATGGCGATTGTCTTGATGCGGCTCTCGCGGCGAAGCCAGTAGTAGTACGCCACCCAGCCGGCGATCATGAGCACGCCGAGCGGGAATCGCCGGTCGGACGAGAAAGTCGTGGAGAGCACCAGTCCTCCGACGACAGCCATGACGGCAATCGCCAGGAACGTCGGGTTCTTCGGATACGCCACGGCCAGCAGCACACACAGCCCCGCGACGAAGCAGATGAACGACGGGCGCAACTGAAAGAGCAGCGACTCCCAGAACCCAAGGTCTTCGATACCCAGCACCTGAATGACGCCGAGAAGCCCGCCGTACACGGCGATGGAGATGAAGACCCCCGAACTGGTCGCGGGGCTCTCGATCTTCGGGACGATCTTGTCGACCCAACGCCAGTTTCTGGCGAGCCTGCCGCCGATGAAGAAGAAGATCATGAAGATGATCAATCCCGCGGAGACCACGCGCCACGCGCCGTCGGTCACGCCGAGGCGAGCGAACTCGGGTGCCAGGCGGTCCTGAAGGATCGGGATCAGGATCATCGGGACGGCGTAAAACGTCATCATCCCGAGCAAGAACATGTTGTAGTAGCCGAAGATCTCGTGGCGGCGGGAGAGGTAGCCGTGCGCAACCGCGACGATGATCATCAGCAGAGCCAGGCCGCCTGAGAACGTGATCGTTTCCATGTTTGAGCCAGTTCTGGGTTTCCGCTGAAGGTCGCTGCGGCCGCGAGCGCCGACGGGGCCGGGTGATCGAGGGACAAAGCCACCTGACGGGAATCGGCACCGGCAGTCCCGGTGTGCACCGATCCAGCAGGAGCATCGGCTCCAAAGGTATCGATCATTTTACGCCCGCAGTTGTCCGGTTGATCCCGAGGGATCGGTGCTTTGGCCCTGCAACCCGACCAAACGGCACGGTGGCGGGGTCCCGTGCGCGTCTGACCGCGCCGCTGACGATGTTGCGCCGCGGGGCGCTGGGTTTCGGACGGCCGCGGCCGTTGGGAGACCTCGAGCGATCCCCTACGCAGATGGATGCGTGAGCCCGAGGCACGGCGAAGGACCGGTGGTAGCGTCTATGCCGATCAATCGGGGTCGTGAGCGGCGACAATCCGGCAAGAGCGAGGACTTGGTCTTCGATGCTGATGAACATCGCGGGGTGTGTCCCGCGGAATCGCCCGCGTGATACGACGGATCTTGTTGATCCGGAGTGTCAAGGAAATCAACGTTGAAGGCATGATCATGGCAACGGCTCAGAAGTCCACCGATTCGTCCAGCCTGGCTGAGGTCGTCGACCGCATCCTGGACAAGGGCATCGTCATCGATGCCTTTGCGAAGGTTTCGCTCGTCGGCATCGAGCTGGTCTCCATCGAGGCCCGCGTCGTCGTGGCCTCGGTCGAGACGTTCCTCAAGTACGCCGAGGCCATCGGTCTGACCGCTTCGGCCGCTCAGCCCTCCTGAGTCGGTTGACGGAGAGGAACACTGACGCCAGCGGGCTGTCCATCGGGCGGCGCGCTGTGCTTTGTGGCTCGGCGGAACTACGAACCCTCATCGTCGAATCCGCGCCAACGCGCACCGCCTCGGCGGGTGGATTCGAGCCGTGCGAGTCCCAGAACCTTGCGGCGGACGCGATCGGGCCCCGCCGGGAGCAAGTCCGCCATCGCGCGGACCGATGCGAGGACTTACCGGTGTGCGCGCGCCGCGGCGCGTGCGGACCGCACCACCAGAGGAACGACCCATGACCACCTTCCGCCAGAACGCAGGTCGATCCACGAACCGAACCCCCGCGGGCACACGACCCAGCAAGGTCGAACTCGATGCCGCGGCGTGGACGAGTCGGCTCCGCCGACAGGTCGGCGCACTGCTCAACGAGTTCGCGCAGGAGGCGCAGGCCAGCGCCGAGCACGAGGCCGGCACTCGGGCGGAGTTCGTCGACGGCGTGACGCGCTCGGTCGGCGAGATCAGGGCGGAGGTTTCCGAACTTCTCGAATCGCTCGCCGCGGAACGGCAGCGAACCGGCGCCAATGACGCCAAGGCCCGTCGGCGCGCCGTCGGCGACATCGTCAAGTGGACCGACAGCCTGCGCGCCAGCGCGAGCAAACTGATGCAGCGCATCGCCAGCGAGCGGGCAAAGACCGCCCGCGGCGACGCACGCATGCGCCGGAGCTTCCTGGAGGAACTGCAGGAACGCGTGGCGGAACTGCTGGGGAACATCTCGCAGACGCGGGCCGAACTTGCCGAGCAGGACTCGGAGGTCCGCCGCGAGCAGATCGATCAGATCGCCCAATGGGCGTCGGACCTGCGCGACGCGATGGCGACCATGAGCAACCGGCTTCGCCAGGAGCGGAGCGAGACGGTGCGTGCCGACGCCCGCGCCCGGCGTGAACACGTCGAAGCGGTCCGCGAGAGTGTGCAGACCATGCTCGCGAACTTCAGCGCTGCCCGAAGCGGTGCCGCGCCAATCCGGCGGACACTTGCACCAACCTCCACCCCCGCACGGCCCGCGACGCAGCGCCGGGCTCCCGCCGCCCCGGCCCCCACTCGCCAAGGCACCAAGTCCTCGGCACAGGCTGCCGCGGCTGCGGACGCGAGCAACCCCGCGATGACGGTCCAGCGCCTGGCGTTCCGCCGGGAGGGCCTGCCGACCAAGGCAACGCCGACACCGGCGGGACTGGTCACCGGCAAGCGCAAGAGTCGCTCGCGGCAGGGTTAACGCTGAATCGGGCGGCCGCCCTGAGGCCGCGATTGCACCTACGGGAACATTGACCCGACTGCGGCACCCCCGACGAGGGGGTACTGGTAAACTTCCTCAATGCCGATCCGAGCCGTCATTCACCAGCCCTCGCTCCCGAAGTACCGCGTGCCGGTGTTTCGTGAGCTCGCATCGCGGCTGGGGATGGATCTGACGATTTATCACGGCGAGTTGAAGGAGGTCCCGACGGCCAAGGCTGACGGGTTCCGAGCGGTGCCATTCAAGCGGCTGCCGTGGCCGCTGGGGTCCGAGGCGATCGGCTGGCAGCCGATGCGTCTGGGATATCTGACGGGGCGTGATGCGGACGTGCTGGTGTTCAACTGGAACATTCGGCACACGTCGCTGGTGCCGTACCTGCTCACCGCCCGACGGTTCGGGGTGCCGACGGTGCTGTGGGGGCACGGATTCAGCAAGCATGAGCAACCGATCCGAAGGCTGCTGCGGTGGAACGTGGCGCGATTGGCGACGGCGGTGCTGACGTACAACCACAGCGTGGCGGACACGCTGGTCGCGTCGGGGCTGCCGCGTGAGCGGGTGTTCACGGCGCTGAACACGATCGACCATCGTCCGATTCTCGCGCAGCGTGAACGCTGGGCGCAGAAGCCCGAGGAGCTCGAGGCCTTCCGCGTCAAGAACGGCCTGAGGAGCGATGCGCCGCACCTGCTGTTTGTCTCGAGGCTTGATCCGAACAACCGCGTGGACGTGCTGATCGATGCGGTGGCGCTGCTGCGCGAACGCATGCCGGGGATCCGCGCGACGATCGTCGGTGGCGGCACCGACGGTGAGCGCCTTCGCGCTCACGCTGAGAGTCGCGGCGTGCTCGGTTCGGCGGTGCACCTGACCGGACCGATTTACGATGAGGATGTTCTCAGCGCCTGGTTCCTCAGTGCCGACTTGTTTGTGTACCCGTCGAACATCGGGTTGAGCATCATCCACGCGCTCGGATACGGGCTGCCGGTGGTGGTGGGCGACCGGATCGATCTGCACAACCCGGAGATCGAGGCGCTCTTTCCCGGCGACAACGGGGCGTTGTTCAAGCACAACAGTGCCGAGGCACTGGCGGGAACGATCGTGTCGCTGTGGAGTGACCAGCCCCGTCTTGCGCGGATGCGTGCGTGTGCCGCGGCCAGCGCGCGGGAGTACTTCACGCTCAAGCGAATGGTCGACGGGCTTGACGCGGTGATTCGCTACGCGGCGCTGCGGCCGATGCTCGATCCGGAGTCGCGGGATCGAACGGGCCTGCTGCCGGCATCACAAGCGTGAGCGATCGCACGGCGCACGGCATCACGAAACGCGGATCGACGGCCTGACGATGGCTCGCCTTGGCGGCTGATCGCTGACCAGATAGAACCTGCCGACGGGAATGTCGAAGGCCTGGCCGTCTTCCCGCGTCATGGTGAAGCAGCCTTCCATGGTGCCCCAAGGCGTGTCGAGCGGGCAGTACGACGAATACTCGAAGCTCTGGCCCGGCTCGAGCACCGGCTGCTGTCCCACGACGCCATCGCCCTGCACAACATGGCTGCTGCCCGACGCGTTGACGATCTCCCAGCGTCGCGAGACGAGCTGGACGGTGCGCGGCGACTCGTTGGTGATCCGTACGCGATAGGTGAAGACGTAGGAGCGGCGCTCGCACTCTCCCTGCTCGGGGACGAAGTTCGGCGCCACGCGCACGCGCACGCCGTAGGTCAATGTCTCTGACCCTCGTGACGGCTTACTGGTAGCGGTGCGTGTCATGGTGCCTCCTTGCGGGACGGGTCCCGCGCCTGGTTCTTCGCTCGCGAAGCCTCCGACCGGAATCGAACCTGAAGTTGAAAACTCTGCACGGTGCGGCGCACCGATGTGCGCCGAGTTCCCCCACGAAGAAGATTACCCGTTTCGGCTCGACTTGAACAGAGCCGCGATTAGGGCAAACTCAATTATCATAAACTTTGTCGCGCGATGAGCGATGAAAGCGATGCCGCGGCGTGCGGCTTTCAGGCATTTCGGCGTGCTCGAAGAAAGGACCGACCGATCGCGAAGCGACGTCCAGATGATCAGCCGGGGCTCTTCGGTGCGACTGACTCCGTGTCGCACACCGGCGATGCTGCGGCGGAATCGGCTGTGCCGAGCAGCAGTTCTCGTGCGCAGACCGTTGTTCCCCTTGCTGATGCCCTGCCCGGGCTGGTTCGATTGGGGTGCTCTTCCTGGAGTTTCCCGGGCTGGAATGGGCTTGTTTACGGAGGCGTATTCCCCGGCGCTGTGCTCTCCCGCCGCGGGCTGCTGGCGTACGCAGCGCATCCGCTGATGCGGACCGTCGGACTCGATCGGACGTACTACGCCCCGATGTCGGCAGAGGAGTATGGACACTTGGCCGCACAAACCCCCGAGGGTTTCCGCTTCCTGGTCAAGGCGCACCAGGAACTGCTCCGCCCGCCGGGCTACGGACAGCCGGGTGGTGAGCGTCCGGCCGGAGTCTTCGGCAGAGCTGCGATCGACGTGTTTCTTGACCCCGGTTATGCGATCGACCGGATTATCGCGCCAACGTGTGCCGGGCTGGGCGCTCGGCTGGGGCCGTTGCTGTTTCAGTTCTCGCCCATGCGCTTGGCGCGCGCGATGCAGGCGCGGACGATCGAGCAGGGGCTCGGTGTGTTCATGCGCCGGCTTGAGCACTTTCTCTCGCGGCTGCCGGACCTGCATCGCGTGAGCGCGGCGTGTGTCGATGCGACGTATGCGCTGGAGTTTCGCAATCCGGAGGTGCTCTGCCCGGAGTACCTGACGCTGGTCCGTGGTGTTCGAGCGACGGGCGTGCGCATCGAGCACACCTTCAGCATCCACCCGACCATGCCCACGCCGCGCAGGCAGGCGTCGCTGCTGGGCGACCTGATGGGCGATGTCGTGGGCGGGACGCTGGTGGCGCGCTGGCTGCTGCACGAAGGGCAGGAGTACGAGAATGCCAAGCATCGTTATGAGCCGTTCGATGCGATCGTGGATCGCGATGACGCCAGCAGGGAGATGCTCGCGGAGATGGTGTCGCTCGCGGTGATGCACGGAAGGCCGGCGTACGTGATCATCAACAACAAGGCGGAGGGCTCTGCGCCGCTGAGCGTGGAAAATCTTGCGCGTTCGATCGCGGAGCGGCTCGGTCGCGGCGGTGCGGGACCAGACGCGGGCGGGTGATGGTCCGAGAACAGCGGGTCGCTAAACTGCGGACTCGGTGCGTCCGATACACCTCTTCGCGGCATTCATGAGTTGGCCGCGGGAGGCGATCGCTGTGCAGAATCCGCAGGCACCAGGACTGATCCGGCAGCACGAGAGGTATCGATGCGAGCACGAAGCGTTCGCGGCGGTGCCTCCCGCTTACGCCGAACAGGTATCGCTCTCGACGCTTGTGAGCGAGACGCGGAACGGTCTGAGCGGGGCCATGAGCGTCACGATCATCGACTATTCGGCGGGCGGGATCGGCCTCCGCTCGAACGTGTTCATCCCCAAGCGTGCGATGCTGACGGTGGTGCTTCCCGGTGTGGCGGGTGCGCAGGGTCGCGGCGAAGTGCGGGCGACGGTGCGCGTGCAACGCGTGGCGATGCTGGATCGTTCTCCAACCTACTACCTGGGAACATCGCTCGATGAGTCGATCGAGGGTCAGCGCGCCGGGACCGCGTTCATCGAGGCGCTGATGTCACGCGCGGGCAACGTGCTGAGCACCAAGGCCGGGGGTGGGGCGTGATCGAGCACGATGACTTCATCCTTGCGGCTTTGAGCGAGGAAGGGTCGATCGACCCGTCGACTCTTGAGGCGTGCCGTCGCGCGGCGGCGGAGCAGCGCTTGAGCGTCTGCCAGGTTCTCGTGGACCGCGGTGTCACGACGGCGCGGACGCTCGCGCTGGTGCGGGCGGGGATCTGCGAGGTCCCGTTCGTTGATCTCGATCACTTCCAGATCGATCTGCGGAACTCGTCGCTGCTGGCGCGGTCCTCGGCGCAGGCGCTGCTGGCGTTCCCGCTGTTTGCGTGCGAAGGACTGACCACGGTCGGGATGGCCAACCCCCTGGACCTCCGGGCGGTCGACCAGTTGCGCTCGCTCATCCGCGGGGACATCGAGCTGGTGCTGTGCGAGCCCTCGGCGCTGCGCGCGCTGATCGACCGGGCCTATTCGATCTCCGACTCCGGTGAGGCCGGCGCGGGGCCCGCGGCGACGGCCGACTCGCTGACGACGGGCAAGGAGCCGATCGTCGCGGCGGTGAACCAGATTCTCGCCGATGCGGTGGAACGCGGCGCGTCAGATGTGCATCTGGGGCCGGATGATCAGCGGCTGCATCTGCGGCTGCGGATCGACGGGACGCTGATCGCCCTGCAGGCGCCGCCGCTCTCGGCGCACGCCGGGCTCGTGCAGCGGTTGAAGGTCATGGCCAACCTTGACCTGACGCAAACGCGTCGCCCGCAGGACGGCAAGTTCCGGTTCATGCACGCGGGCAGGGCGGTGGACGTCCGGCTGTCGGTGATCCCGACGGTGGCGGGCGAGAACATCGTCTGCCGCCTGCTGACCAGCGCCTCGGGCATCCGCGAGTTGAGTGATCTGGGATTCTCCAACGATCACGCGCGGGCGATGACCGAGTGCCTCGACGCTCCGAACGGAATGCTGCTGGTGACCGGGCCAACGGGCTCGGGCAAGACGACGACGCTGTACGCCGGGCTCAAGCGGCTGAACAGCGCCGAGCGGAACATCGTGACGATCGAGGACCCGGTGGAGGTGCGCATGCCGCTGATCCGGCAGGTGCAGGTCTCGCCGGAGATCGGGCTGAACTTTGCCAGTGCGCTGCGGTCGATTCTGCGTCAGGACCCGGACGTGATCCTCGTGGGCGAGATCCGCGATGAGGAGACGGCACGGATCGCTCTGCAGTCGGCGCTCACTGGGCATCTGGTGCTCAGCTCGCTTCACACCAACGACGCGCTGGGGGCGATCCCGCGGCTGCTGGACTTCGGCTGCCCGACGTTCGCGGTCAGCTCGGCGCTGCTCGGGATCGTGGCCCAGCGTCTGGCCAAGCGCGTGTGCACGTACTGCCCCGAGCGCGACACGCCGGCGGCGGATGCGCTCGCGCGATTCTCGATCGGGCCGGGGGATGCGACGGGCTTCACCCGTGGCAAGGGGTGCCCGCGGTGCGCCGGGCTTGGCACGCGCGGGCGCATCGGTCTGTACGAGGTGATCCGCATGTCGCCGGTGATCCGTCGCGCGGTGGAGACGCGCGACACGACCAAGATCATGGCCGCGGCCGCGAGCGACGGATTCCGCCCGATGTGGCACGACGGTGTGCAGAAGGCGCGGCTGGGGCTGACGACGCTGAGCGAAGTGTCGCGTGTGGCGGCGGCGATGGATCTTGATGTCGTCGCCGAGGACGGACCGGGCGGCACGGGCGGCGGCGCTGACGGCCGCAAGGGCAACACCGGACGGAGGACGGCGGCATGACTGCGCTGGCGTATCGGTACACCGCGATGGATCGCCAGGGCCGGCGTGTTTCCGGACAGACGAACGCGGCGAGCGAGAGCGATGCCTATCGCGCGCTGAGCGCCCAGGGGCTCGTGCCGCTGAGTCTGCGGGCGGATCGCGTCGATGGGTGGCTCTCGCTGCAGCGACGCACGCGCGTGCGTGTGCGTGAGATCGCGCAGTTCACGGAGCAACTTGCGGTGCTGGTCAATGCTCGCATTCCGCTGGGCGAGGCGCTGATGGGCATCGCCGAGCAGGAGCCCAACGCAAGGCTCGCGGCGATCGTGACGGAGATTGCGGCAAGCGTGCAGTCGGGCAAGCCGCTGGCCGCGGCGATGGAGCCGCACGCGGGGCTGTTCGGTCGGACGTACATCGACACGATCCGTGCGGCGGAGGCGACCGGCAGCCTCGTGAAGGTGCTCGAGCATCTCGCGGACATGCTTGCTCGCACGGAGGCGACGCGGCAGACGGTGCGGAACGCGCTGACCTATCCGGCGTGCGTGATGATGGTGCTGGTGCTCGGCGTCGGCTTCCTGATGGGGTATGTGGTACCGAAGTTCGGGCGGATGTTCGAGTCGCGTGGCGTGGAGCTGCCGGCGCTGACGCGCGCGCTGCTGGAGACCTCGACGCTTGCTCGGGAGTGGTGGATGGTGTGGGTGCCGGGGCTCGTCGTCGGCGGGATTGCGCTGATGCGCTGGTCGCGCACCGCCGCGGGCGGCGCGGCGATGGAGCGGCTGCTCGGGCGCGTGCCGGTGGTCGGGCCCATGCTTCGGGCGATGGCGATGGCGCGGTTCTGTCACGTCTTCTCGCTCTCGCTGTCGTCGGGCGTGGGTCTGATCGACGCTCTGGATCTTGCCGGGCGCGCGTGCGGACGGATCGGGCTCGAGAGCGATGCGCGGCGGATCGCCGAGCGCGTGCGGACGGGCGGACGGCTGACGGACGCCATGGCGGCGTGCGCATCGTTCAATCCGATGACGCGTCGCATGCTCAGCGCGGGCGAGACTTCGGGCGAGCTTCCCCGAATGGCGGCGGTGGTCGCCAGGCAGCACGATGCACAGTCCCAGAATATCGCTAGGAATCTTGCGGTGATCATCGAGCCGCTGCTGGTTGTAGGGATTGCAGCGATCGTGCTGATCGTTGCGCTGGCGGTCTTTCTCCCTATGTGGGACATGGTCAAGCTCGTTTCGTGACGAGCCGATACCTCCTGCATCAGAGCTATTGCACATGACGCCACTACATCTTGAAGTTTATTACTAACCGTCAGGAGATTCGATATGTTGATGCTCGCGAGTCGTCGACGCCTTGGCTTCACGTTGATCGAACTCATTGCGGTGATCGTGGTACTGGCGATCCTTGCCGGCGTGGCTGTTCCGCGGTACTTTGATTACACGGACCGAGCCCGAACGAGCGCCGTGCAGGGCACGCTGGGCAATGTGCGCTCGGCGATCCAGAACTTCTACGCCAACGCGAGCCTGTCGGGCTCGCCGGCCTACCCGACGCTCGCGCAGTTTCAGACGATCGGGTCGGTGCTGCAGGACCAGATGCCACTGAATCCGTACAACAACCTCGCGACGATCACGTCGGCGACGAGCGCTGAGTGGACCGCGCGGACCGTCGACGGTACCGCGGGTTGGCGGTACTTCGTCGACAATACGACGACCCCGCCGACGTACGGCTTCTACATCAACAGCACGGCCAACACGACGGTGCCGAACGCCGCGGGCACCGGCGTCATGACGGCGAACCAACTCTAAGTTGAATCACGATGCGATCGGCGACGGAAACGCGCCGATCGCACTTCTGCCTCCGCAACCGTGCCATCGCCGCGCTGTGGGGCGGGCGGGGACTCGACGCATGACCAGACCGCCGGCCAGCGATGACGCGACGCCCCGGCACGCCCGGGCGTGCGGACGATCGGGCTTTACGCTCATCGAACTCATCGCGGTCATCATCATCCTTGCGGTAGTTGCGATGGTCGCGGCACCATCGCTCGTCGGCGCCGCGGAGGCCCGCGTTCGCGCTGGTGCGCAGCAGATGGCACGCGACCTGGCTTACGCGCGGGGGCGGGCGCAGTCGACGGGGATCGCGATCTGGGTGCGGTTCACGCCGGCGCAGTCGATGTACACGGTTCTCGCTGAGTCGGGCGTCGGGGCGGGGAGGACCACGGCGCTGACGATCACGGATCCCGCGACCGGCGGGCCGATGGTTGTGCGGCTCGACCGCGAGGAGTCGCGCGGGGCGACCTTCTCGATCAACGGGCTGACGGGCGACGAGGTCGGCTTTGATCGGGGCGGTCGGCCGCTGAACCCCGATACGTCTGTTCTCGCATCCAACGCGACGATCGCGTTCCCCGGCGGAGCCACGGTGACGATCACGGGACGAACCGGCAACATCTCGGTGGTGACGCCATGAGTGCCGTTCGCGTTCGGTCAGTGCGCGGAAGCCGGATCGGTGGTCGCCGACGCGGCTTGACGCTCATCGAAGGGCTGATCGCGATCGTGGTGATCTCGGTGGCGATGCCGCCGATGATCATGGCCATCAGCAGCGCGGGCGTGCGGCGGGCGTCGCAGGCGATGGCGCTGCGTGCGCGATGGCTCGCGGCCGAACGGCTGGAGACGGTGCTGGCCGATCGCCACAGCGCAGCGCGCGGGTGGTCGTTCATCACGTCATCGAACTACCCGGGCGAGAGCACGATCGCCGGCTTCCCCGGATTCAGCAGGACCACATCGATCAGCGATCGCGGGCCGGGGCTCGGGGCCGGAACCGGGTATCGGCTGGTCAGCGTGAATGTGACGTACGTCGATCCGCTGGGAGGCAGCGAGACGCTGACGATGAGCACGGTTGTGAGCGACTACACGCCATGAGGACCGGATCATGCGACGCACGATCACTCGACAATCGGCAGCAAGGGGCACACGCGGGGCGTTCACGCTCATCGAGCTGCTGTGCGCGATCGTTGTGCTCGGCGTGCTCGGGTCGGTGACGTCCGCGATCATTCTGCGTGCGGGCGTGGCTTTCGCCGGCGCGGGGGTCGCCTCGCAGCTTGCGCTCGAGGGCGACAGCGCGATGGAGGCCGTGGCGCGGCTGATCCGCACGATCCCCACGCGGACCGGGACAAGCCCGGCGGCGCCGATGATCACATCGGTCGCCGCGGACTCGATCACGTTCGGATCGGCGACGACGATCGCGCGAGTGGGAACGGAACTGCGGCTGACCGAGGGCGGCCAGACGCGCACGCTCGCGGACGATGTGAGCGACTTTCTGATCGAGCCGATGAGCAACGCGGGGGCGGCGCTGAGCGTGCCGATGTCGGGCGCGGCGGTGGATGCTGTCCAGCGCGTGCGGGTGACGCTGAGTCTGAGCAGGAATGGGCAGAGCCAGACGCTGCGGACAACGGTGTTCATTCGTTCCCTCCTGGCCGGAGCGCAACCATGACGCGAGCGAGCCGCGGGCTATCTCCAGAGGGTCTTGCGGCGTCGCGCAGCGATGTGTGCCAACGCGGATCTGCGATGGTCGCGATTCTCGTCGCACTTATGGCGCTGCAGATGGTCGTCGCCGTGCTGGTGCTCAGCGGCGCGAGGTCTGACGACATGACCGCACGCTCGGTCGCCGGGCTGAGAGCGCAGTACGCCAGCGACGCGGCGCTGAACATGGCGCTGCGCGAGGCGTTTGTCAACGCCGATGAGGATGGCGACGGAACCATCGGCGGAGTCTCGGGCGATGCGCTGGCCAGCAACGACCCCGCGATCGGTGCCGCCCGAGCGAGTGTGACGTCGACGCTTGTCGGCAGCGACCGCATGCTCAGCGCCAGCGCCCGGAGCGACGAGGCCCGGCGGAGCGCCAGCGCGACGGTGCGAACAACGGTCGCCACCGGCAGCGGTCTGCGGCGCGGGCTGAGGATCGAGGGTTGGGCGTTCGCGTCGAATCCATCGAGCATCACGGGCATCAACTGGAACGCGACACCGACGACAACCGGCTCGGTACCGTGGATCAACAGCCCATCCGCCGGCAACGCGAGATGGGCCGGTGGTCCGAACATCCGTTTCGCGCTGCGCTTGACCGGGAGAATCACCGTTCCCGCAGCGGGAACGTGGACATTCGGCGCAGGCTCGGACGACGGCGTGGAGCTGCTGATCAACGGCACGAGCGTGGTGTTTCACAACGGTCCGCGGGGCTTTGATGTATCGTCGGGGAACATCAGTCTGACCGCGGGTGCGCACGACATTGAGGTGCGGTTCTTCGAGGCGAATGGCGAGAACGGGCTGACGCTCACGTGGTCCGGACCGACCGTACCGACATCGGTGCTGGTGCCGCCCTCGGCGTTCTCGCACGATCCGAGCGGCCAGGCGCACGTGGCGATGCGGTCCGGCGTGAACATCTGGGGCGACAACACGAGCACCGGAGCGAGCATCGACGCGTTCAATTCCGCCAACGGGCCGTACTCCGCCGCGACGGCGCTCTCGACCGGTGCGCTGGTGGTGATCAACTCGTCGGCGAATCAGTCCTGGCAGATGTTGGATCAGGCGATCGTGCGCGGCGATGCGGGCGTGGCGCCGGGGGCCAATCCATCGAGCGTCATCGCGACGTGGACCGGCTCGTCGATCACCGGAACGCATACGGCCCAGGCCTCGCAGCACGGTGTGTTCCACGTCACACCGCCGACGCTTTCGAGCAGCGGCGCGTTCAACACCGGCGGGGTGCACACGCTGACGACCGATCGTCGATACACATCATTCCAGATGTGGGGCAACGGTTCGACGTTCACCGTCACCGGCGACGTGACGATGGTTGTTGATGGTGATCTCCAGCTGGCCGACTCGGCGCAGATCATCATCACGCCGGGTTCCACATTGACGCTGTTCATCGGGGGCAATCTCGATGTCTACAACGCCACGAGCATCAACGCGACGGGCACACCGGATCAGTGCTCCATCTTCATGACCGGTGCCGGCCGGAACCTCAACATGACCGATCAGGCGCAGGTCGTGGCACACCTGCGTTGCTGGGATGGTCAGGCGAACATCTCGGGCCAGGGCTCGGGCAGCGACTTTTTCGGAACGCTCCGCGCGACGACGCTCAATCTCTCGTCCAAGGCCCGCATTCATGCCGACATCAACACCGGCTCGGGCGGATCCGGAGGTGGAAGCGGCGGCACGACGCGGCGGGTCACGAGCGTTGCCGACGGGCCGCTGTTCTGATCTGGTCGACGTGCGGACTCGCATCCGAGCGGTATGGAAATCATCGGGACTGCGCCGTCGCGCGACGGTCATCGGCACGGCGCGGTGAACTCCGGGCTCGCTCGATACACTTGAGCCTGCTCGGAGATGCGCATGCCGACCGGAGACTCCAACAAGAAGCCCGATGTCCCGGCCGCGGCATCGGCTCCCGGGCCCGCGCGCCGCTCGCCTCGCGTCAAGGGGGCACCGGCGATGCCGAGCCTGCTGAATGTCGAGCAGCGAGCCGCGATTGAGCGCACGGCGGGCGATGGGACGACGCGGCGGCCCTCGCTGGATTCGGACGCCGGCACCGAGGCCAACAGGGGCGCTGCGGGAGCGGCCAAACGCAGGGGCGGGGTGGTTGGCCTCGATCCGGGGGCGATCTGGGACCCTCGGAGCGAGCGACCGCCGGCGGACACGCCCTGGGACGTTCCGGCGACGAGTTTCCCGCGCGGCTCGGCGCTGGAGCTGAAGCTCGCCGCGTGCGTGCGGTACGCGGTGCTCGCGCCGAGCAGCCACAACACGCAGCCGTGGAAGTTCCGCGTGATGCGGGATCGCGTGGTCCTTCTAGCTGATCGGACGCGTGCGCTGCCGGTGTGCGATCCGCACGATCGCGAACTGACGATTTCCTGCGGCTGTGCGTTGCAGCACCTGCTGCTGGCGATGCGGAGATTCGGGATCTCGCCGCGGCTGTCGCTGCGAGCGGTCAAGGGCGAGCCCGATGCGCTGGCAACGGTGGTTGCGGATGACTCGCCCCGGCACGAAGCGTCGCTGCGATCGGACGAACTGCGGCTCTTTGAGGCGATTGCGATCCGGCGGACGTGCCGCCATCCGTTCGCGGATGTGCCACTGCCCGCGGGCTTTGCTGATGCGATCAGTGCGGCGGGGACGGCCGCGGGGCACGGGCATGTGTCGATCGCGCTGCTGGGCGATCGGCTCTCGCGGGAGCGGGTGGGGAATCTCGTCGCCGAGGCGGACATGGTGCAGTTCGCCGATAAGCGTTTCCGTCGGGAACTGGCGCTGTGGATGCACCGCAACCGATCGCGCCAGCCCGATGGCATCCCGGGCTATGCGATGGGCATGGGCGAACTGGCCAGCCTTGTTGCGCCGCTGGTGGTCCGTACGTTCGACATGGGCAAGGGGCGTGCGGCCAAGGACGAAGAGTTAGCGCGGCACTCGCCGCTGCTCGCGGTGCTCTCGACGCGGCGCGATGAGCCGAAAGAGTGGCTCCTGACGGGCATGGCGCTCGCGAACGTGCTGCTGCGTGCCGCGGCAGAGGGCGTCGCGGCGTCGTACCTGAACCAGCCGTGCGAACTGGACCTGATGCGCGAGAAGCTCGCCCGACTGCTGGGCGGAGGGGCCGGTGTCGGCGGCGGCACGCTCTGGCCGCAGATCGTGCTACGGCTGGGCTTCGGCCCGCGGGTGGCGCACACGCCGAGACGGCCGGCTGAGGACGTGATCGTGCAGTAGGTGATCGCCGGGGCACGACGGTCAGGCGACCGATCGCCGGACCGAGATGCTGAACAGGCGTGCCGACGTGAATCGCACGAGGCCCAGGCCCAAGAGGACCTTGCACGCGCACGTGACAAAGAGGATCGCGAACATGGTCCCCTCGCTCAGGTTGCGCATCCCCGGGAGGTCGTAGGACGGCGAGCCGTGGGAGTTGGCCTCGCTGAGAATCACGCCGGCCATGACGACCGGATTGCTCACGACCATGGGCACGAGGATCCCCTCAGACATCTGGCGAAGACCGGTGAGTTCCACGATGATCGCGATGAACACCGGCAGACCCAGCCACCAGATCGCGCCCGTCAGCAGCGAGAATCCCGCGGCCAGTTGCGACCGCCGCGTGATGGAACTGAACATGACCGAGAGTGCTGAAAGCATGAACGCCGAGCAGATGAGCAGCGGCAAGAACAGCACCAGGGTCTGAAGAGGGTGCTTGATGCCGCCGGCGAGCGTGCTGATGAGGATCAGCACGACGATGAGCAGGGGCACGACCATGCAGCGTCGCGTAGCGCCCAGAACCTTGGCGAGGATGATGGACCAAGGCGACATCGGCGTGGTGATGAGCGCGTGCCAGGTGCGGGCCTGAACCTCGCCCTGAATCGCGGCCGAAGCGCCGGTCGCGGCCTGAAAGAGAAAGAGCAGGCACAGGACGATGCCGCAGAGAATGAGCCACTCTTCATCGTTCGCCCAGCCGCGAACGAGCGACCAGGTGATGAAGGCCAGCAGCGCGACCACGGCGGCGAGCAGGTGCAGTCGCGTGCGGAAGATCGACTGACGCAGCTCGCGCCAGAGGACCGGGTTGCCGCGGACCTGCCGCGAGGTGCCGGCGACGCGGACGCTCGGTGAATCCGAGGCGACGGGCGGTGCCGACGTCGCCGCGTCACGGGCCTGCGTCGCGGGGGCGCTGGCGCCCGAGCCGGCGCGAGATCCCCAGAGCCGCCAGCCGCGGCGGGCGGGTCTGGAGTTGCCGACGCCGTCGCGCCGGTAGACATCGGGCAGCAGCAGCGTTGCGACGCAGAGCAGCGCGGCGGAGAGCGCGAGCAGGATCATGACCGTGCCGACCCAGAATGGAACGCCCATGACCAGCGGCGGGAACATGCCCGGGCCGAAGCCGCCGAACTGCTCGGCCGTCAGCACGATCATCGCGATCAGCGGGCTGGACTGCATCACGAGCGTCGTCAGCGTGCCGCCCATCGGCCCGGCCATTCCCGCGCCGATGGCGAAGTACAGGAATTGCGGGATGATCATCGTCGCGAACATCACGACCGTCGCCAGACCCGCGGCGGCGGCGGGGCGCGTGACCAGCACGCTGGCGAGCATCGCGACGGCGGCGGTGGCGATGGTGGTCGCACCGACGATGCACGTGGCGCCGATGATGAAGCCGACCTCCACGCCGCCGAAGATGCGGATGGCCATGAGGAACGGGAACACGCCCGCCGCGATGAGCAGGACCTGCGTGAGCCGCGCGGCGAACTTGCTGAGGATGACCTGCGAAGGACGGAGCGGACAGGTGGCCAACGCCGAGAGCGAGCGGCGGGTGCGCTCCTCGCAGATCGCGCCGCTGGTCATCTGGGCGGCGACGACGGGGAGCAGGAACAGGAGCGTCCAGACCAGCGCCAGCGAAAGGCTCGGGGCGATGTTCTGCAACTGCGAGCGAGAGACGGCCGAACTGCCGCGCGAACCCTCAAGGGCCGCGGCGAGCGTGAGCCCGCAGATGATCAGAAGCAGCAGCACGACGCCGGCGCGCGCGAAGTAGCCCAGCCGCCGACGGGACGTTGAGCGGAGTTCGAGGACGAAGACCGGCGAGAACGCCGCGGCGGGCAGGGCCGCGAGAGCGGCGAGCCACGAGATCAGGCGACGGCGAAGGTAGCCGACATCCGCGCCGCGTTGCGGGCCGGGAACCGGGCCGTTGCCGGAACTTTGCGGGGCCGAGGGGGCAAGGTCCGCGCCGGGCAATTCGATCGGCGTGCTGCTCATGTGCGGGAGTCTACCACGGCCCTCGATCGGCATCGGCCGCGGCGCTGCCAAGTACAAAGGCCCCGCGCCAAGGGGCGCGGGGCCTTGATCGGACTCGCTGCGATACGAACCCGAGCGGCGGGCTCAGGTGCCGGCGGGCTTGGCCGGAGCGGCAGGAGCGGCCTCGGGCTTGACGATGAAACGCATGCGGGCCTCGGGCTTGAAGTACGTGGCAAAGGCCGTGCGGACCATGTCCGCGGTCACGCCCTTGTAGAAGTCCGCGGCGCCGAGGATGTCCTCGAGCTTCTGCCCGCGATAGGTCAGGGTCGAGAGACGGTTGATCCAGAACTCGGGCTCCTTCATCGTCTCGTCCAGCACCGTGAGCAGCTGCAGGCGGGCGGTATCGAGTTCCTCCTGCGTCGGGCCTTTCTTCGCGAAGTCGGCGTAGATCTCCTCGATCGCGACGGCCAGTGCCTCGGCGCTCTCGGGGTTGGTCGGTGCCTGCGCGGCGAAGAGGCCGAACCCGGGATACTCGGTGCCCGGGCTGGAGCGTGCGCCGATGGAGTAGACCAGTCGCTTCTCCTCACGCAGGATCTTGATCATGCGCGTGGAGATGATGCGCGAAGCCAGCTGCATCAGGCGGACGTCCTTGACGTTCTGAAGGTCGGGGCCGAAGAACCCGTCGAGCGCCTGGGCCTGCGGGGTCTTGGTCGCGATGGTCTTCTCGGAGACCAGCGGGCCGGTGGGGCGCTGGATCTTGCGCTTCTCGGCGAGGGTCTTGTCGCTGATGCGCTCTCGCGTGCTGAGCGAGCCGATGTACTTCTCGATCAGCGGCTTGACGTCGTCGAGTTGAACATCGCCGACGATGCTGACCTCGATCGGCGCGCTGGCCAAGGCGCCGGTGAGCCAGGCCTGAACCTGATCGAGCTTCACGGCCTTGACCTGCTCTTCCGTCAGCGGGCGGTTGCGGTCATCACCCTTGGGGAAGATCGAGTCCGCGGCGATCTCGGCCAGAACGCCCTCGGGAACGCTCTTGCGCTGAGCGATCGCCTGAAGCTGGGCGGAGCGCCAGAGCTCGAGCGCGGCGGGCTCGACCTTGGGATCGGTGATCATCAGGTGGGCCAGTTGAAAGGCCTTCTCGAAACCCTCGGGCGAGCCGGAGATGTTGATCGAGATGCGGTCGCCGCCGACACCGCCGCGGGCGGAGGCCTTGTTGCCGGTCATCAGATCGCGGATCTGCGTGCTGGTCAGGGTGCTGGAGGCGGGCTGGATCAGCGCGATGCTGGCGGCGCTGGCGGTGCCGCGCTGGCCCGGGGCCTCGACGATCTCGCCGGAGGCGAGCGTGATGGTGATGGTTGCGGTGTTCTTGCGGTTGTCCATGAAGCGGTGGTGCATCCGCACGCCGTTGCTCAGCCAGCCGCTGCTGACGCCGGAGGCTTTGTCCATCGCGACCTCGGCGACCTTGCCCGCGACGGGCTCGCGGGCCAGCAGCGCGGTGGCGCGGGCCTCTTCGGCGTCGGGAGCCGGTTGAACGCTGAAAGCCTCGGTGCCGAGCTTGATCAGCTCGGACTCGCTGGGCACGCCGGCGCTCAGGGGCAGTTCGGCGATGAAGATCGCGTTGGTCGGGTCGTACAGCTCCTTGAAGCGCGCGGAGACCTCGGACACTTTGATCGTCGGCACCAGTTCGCGGAGCAGATCCAGCCGCTGCTGGGCGGACATGATCGGCTCGCCCTCGGCGATCGCGCCGTTCATCCGCTGAAGGTGAACGCGTGCCGGGAGCGTGCTCTCGCGCTTAACGGCCTCCTCGGCCTGGGCGAGCAGTTCCGTCGTCGCGTCCTTGAGCTCCGACTCGCGGAAGCCGTGCAGCCGCGCACGCTGGACAAGCGTCGCCACATCCTTGAGCATCTCCTTCCAGTTCTCCGGCTTGCCGTCGGCGCTGACGCTGGTCCAGTTCAGCGTGCTGGCGACGGTCGAACTGCTGGCGCTTGCCGAGAGGAACCGCGGCGTGCCCTTGGCCAGTTCGTTCGTCACGCGGCGCCCGAAGGCCCACGAGCCGATCTGCTCGACAAGGTCATCACGGAACTGCGCGCGCGTCGTGGTCGGCGGGCGCGGCGCATCGACGCGGTTGAGCGAGATCGACGCGTCGGTCAGTTCAGCATCGGTCGCGACGATCGCTCGCACGCCCTTGGTCGGCGTCACGCCGACCGGCAGATCCGCAGGACGCGGGACCTTCGCGAACTCGCCGAAGTGCTTCTGGATTAGCGGACGGACGGTGTCGGCGTCGACATCGCCGACGACGATGAGCGTCATGTTGCTCGGGACGTAGAACTTCCGGTAGTACTCCTCGAACGCGGGCTTCTGCACGCCCATGATCGTCGCCTCGGTGCCGATGGGCAGGCGACGCCCGAACGTGCTCTCGGGCGCGACGCGCTCGAGGATGTAGTCCTGCACGCGCTGCTGGGCGCTCAGACGGGTGCGGCGCTCCTCGATGATGATGCCGCGCTCGCTCTCGATCTCCTTCTCGTTCAGCAGCAGCCGCCCGGCGACATCGCTGAAGAACAGCATCGCCTTCTCGATCGTCTCGGGCTTGGCGTCGGGCAGGGCCAGTTGGTACGTGGTCTGATCAAAGCTCGTGAAGGCGTTCTGATCGCGGCCGAACTGCAGGCCAAGGCTCTGGAAGAAGTCCACGACCTTGCCGGGCGGGAAGTTCGCCGAGCCGTTGAAGGCCATGTGCTCGAGATAGTGGGCCATGCCGCGGGTCTCTTCGACCTCGTTGAGCGAGCCGGAAGAGACGTGGATCCAGACGCTCACGCGCCCGGCGGGATTGGCGTGCTTGCGGACGACATAGGACAGGCCGTTCTCGAGTGTGCCGGTGACAAGCGCCGGATCGGTGGGGAGCTTCTCGTCAGCCGCGACGGCGCGAGCGAAGGCGGGTGCGGGCATGGACAGCACACCGCCGCTCAGCGAAAGCAGCAGGGCCAGCGCCGTCGCCGTGCCCATCGCACCGGCGCGAACGCCACCGGAGACCACCGAAGAGAGTCGCTTGCCACCATTCATGGATCATTTCCTTGTGTTGAACGAGATACCGCGTTGACGTGACGCCTCGTCGACGCTCCGAGCTCCGCGCACGCAGCGATCGGATCGCCGACCGCATCCCGATGCGCCTGAGGCTCTGATAAGTCCTGCTCGGGCGTATCGTTGCGAGGAATCAGCAATATTACCGGATTCAGGGCCGAGCAGACCCCGTATCTCGTTCCCCTTCTGTTCGTGCCGGGGCAACCGTTGCGTCGTCCGGCGGGCCGTCGGCCTGCGGTTCGACCGTCGGCAGCAGCGCCAGACCGCGCCGTTCGCCATGCTCCAACAAAGCCCCGAGACCCGAGGCCGCGATGGCCTCGCGGCGCTTTCGGAAGGTCTCGGCCAAACGACGGGCGTTCATCTCCGCATACTCGCGCTCGGCCGAGGCCAGGCGATCCGGCGAGAGCCCGTACGCGCTGGCCATCGACAGCACCGACGCCCAGTAGCCGGCATCGCCCATGCGTCGCCGGGCATCCGCGGCCAGCGCCTGCCCGACGGCGCGGACCTCGTCATCGGTCACATCGCCCGCGAGCACCCGATCGATCTCCGCCCACACATCGACCGCCAGAGCACGCAGACGCTCATCGCTCATCTTCGGCCCGTCGCCTTCGTTGCGGAGGTCCATCGTCACCATCAGCCCGCTGGCGGAACCAACCAGCCGGCGCGGCATCGCCTCCGCTCGGGCCGAGCGCAGCACGGCCTGCGCCGCCGAGTCCTCACCCGCACCCCCCACCGCCCCGGTCGCCCGAAGACGGGACTGCACGATCCGCGAGGCCACGGCCCACGCCCGCACGCTGGCGATGTCGCCCATGCACGGCCCCGGCCCGATCACCACCATCCGCCCGGGCACGCCCCGCGGCAGGACGCGCTCGATGCGCAGCGTTGGCAGCGCGTCGTCGCCCTCGGCAAGCTCGGGCGGAGATCGCAGCTTGCGAGCCGCCGCGTCGATCGCCGACTGACGCAGCGTCGAAGCCTCCGCCCACTCGCCGCAGCGCAGTTCGCCGAGTGCGCCGCGCGTAAGTTCGAGCGCCCGGCCGGGCGAAACATCGCCGACGATGGTGACCTCGACCCCCGAAGCGTTGACGATGTGGGCCAGCCAATCGCGCGTTGACTCCGGGTTCGCCTGGGCGAGCGCCTCGACCGATGGCTCGACGATGCCGCCGTCCATCAGGTCGCGAAGGGCCACCATCGCGCGGAGCATCATCCGGTCGCCACGGGCTGACGAACTCCAAGGCCGCGTCGATGGCGGCGTGTCCTGCGGCTCGGCAACGTCGTCGGCGAGAATCGCCCGGGCCGAGGCCAGCGCCCGCGAACGCGCACGCTCGAAGCGTTCCGCATCGACCGTCGGGGACGCGAGCATCCGGCCCATCGCCTCGAGCGTTGCGGGAACATCGGTCGACGGAACCTGCGCGCGGAGCATGAGCCCCTCGGGCGCGGCGACGGCGCTGATTCTTCCTTGCGAGCCCTGCGTGCGGCCGCGAGCGTCGGGCCGCGGCGAGTCGGTCGGGCTTGCCGCGGGCGGCGTCCAGGCCTGAGCGGCGAGTTCACTCATCCCGGCGGAGTTGCCGCACTCGTGCATAACCCCGCCGACGACACGGGCAACGATGTGGACCGTCCCGCCTCGGTCGTCGGGCTTCATGGGGCGCACGACCAGCCGAACGCCGTTGGACAGCTCCATCGCGTAGACGCCGGCATCGCGATAGACGCGGCAGACCTCCTCGCGGGGCGCGAGCGCGGGGACCAATGGGCGTGTCTGGCCGATGGCCGAAACACCCGTGGCGTCCAGCAGCAGACCCGCCGCGAGCGCCAACGCCGCCGCGCCGCCCCGGACACACCCCGACCATGCCGCGGCCGTTGCCCGAGAGGCCGGGCGTCGCGATCGGAACGGGAGCGTCAGAGCAGGTGCGGTCACGTCCGAGCGATATGACCCGGCTGACATCGGGTTGCAACGCCCGAATCGGTCACGGACCACCCGGCGCCCGCGGAGGCAGATCATCGCTGGTAGAAGTGAACCGCGGTCGACCCGTACGGATGCGTCTCCGGACCGCGCATGCCCGCGATCGCCAGATCACCAAGGACCGGCACCTTCGCGACGGCGGGATCGGGCATCGGCGGGATGTCGGACTCGCGGTCGCGGGATTCGGCCAGACGCTCGGCGCGTTCATCCTCGGCCCGGTCCTCCGCCGCGGCACGGTCGAGCGCCCGTTGGAGTTCCCGAGGCGAAAGCCACTGGGCATCGGCGGGCAGGCGCATGTCGGCGAAGCCGGCTCCGTCGTCCTCATCGGCGATCGGCTCGGCGTCGGCGAACTCGTCGGCGTCTCCCTCGGCCTTCTTCCGCGCCAGGCGGTCCTTGGCCCGCCACCCGCCGCGTTCGGGCTCGTCCCATCGCACCTTGCCCGTGCGGCGTTCGTGGCGCTTCTTCGAACCCTTGATGGGCTTCTTCTCGTCGACCGCGGGCTCGCCCGACGCCGGATCATCGGGGATCGTCATGACGAACGGCCAGGGTGTCCGCAGAATCACGAAGCCATCATCGGCCAGCGTCTGCCCGAGTGCGGAGACCTGCGCACGGATGCGATCCCAGCCCGCCGGGTCGGTCGCCAGCGGGTACGGCGGGTCCATGAAGATCAGGTCGGTTGGGCGAGGGCAGCGCGCGACGATGCTCAGGCCCAGAGCGTCGCCCTGGGCGATCGTGGATCGCGCTTCGCACTTGAGCGTGTCGATGTTCTGCTTGAGGTACTGGGCCGCGATGCGATCGCGCTCGACGAACAGGCACGAGCGAGCGCCGCGGCTGAGCGCCTCAAGACCCATCGCGCCGGAGCCGGCGAAGAGATCGACAACGTTGGCATCCTCGATGCGCAGGCCCAGCATCGAGAAGATCGATTCCTTGACACGATCGGGCATCGGCCGCGTAACCAGACCGGGGGCGCAGACCAGTTGTCGACGTCGGAACTCTCCCGCGATGATGCGCATGGATCGAGCAAAGCACCCCGCACGCCCCGGGTCAAGTCCGCGCTGCGCGGATG
Organism: Phycisphaeraceae bacterium; assembly: GCA_021297895.1. GTDB lineage: Bacteria > Planctomycetota > Phycisphaerae > Phycisphaerales > UBA1924 > JAJTHN01. The sequence continues at coordinate 70,128 of JAJTHN010000040.1, forward strand.
ACGCGGCCGGATGAACCGCCGAGCGGCCCGGAGACGCGGATCAGTTGTTGTACTGCACGCTCTGAGACGGGAAGGTCGGGATCACCGAGTAGACGTTGTCTTCACGCGTGCCGGGATTGAAGTCCGACCCGGCGCTGTAGAAGTACGGGCGGCTGTTCGTGCACAGACCCTCATCGGCATCGCCAACCCAGTTGTACTCGCGGCGATCACCGGGTTCCGGGGCGGTGTCTGGGCGAAACGGCATCGCGCTGCGGCGGTACTGAAATTCTGCGCCGGAGCGTGGGTCGCGGAACACGAGATTGGGTCGCAAAGTACCTGAGAAATCGCCCGGGCTCGAGGCGGTAGATGTGAACAACAATCCGTACCCGCCGTGATACGCCGGGTGCACGATGCGCAGCGGGTTGCCCCAGGGGTCGACGATGGTCGCCAACTCCAGCGGGTTGCTGTTGGCATCCAGCACAGGTCCGAGCGCCGTCCTGACCTCGGTCACCAGACCGGACTTGCTGTCATTCTGCCTGAGAAGTTTCGCGTCAATCTGGCTCAGCATCTTCTCGGCGCTCGGAGCGTCGGCGAGCAGCGCCATGTACAGCGCCAGGCTCGGCTCGGCGGGATGCGCGAACTGCCATGCGTTGGCCAGTTGCGGCGTTGGCGCGGGAAGATAGTTCGTCGCCGCGCGGGCATCGATGATCGGGAACTGAGTGCCGTCGCCGGCCGTGAAGGTGCTCGGCAGCGTGGATTGGCCCGTGGAACTGAGGTACTCGACCAGCGTCTGATCCAGCACGCGGACAAGATTCTGCGCCGTTCGCGTCCGACCCGTGTCCACGACACGCCGCCCGACGACGAGCGAGATCGTGGCGAGGATCAGGACGACGCTGACGACCGCCAGCAATTCGATCAGTGTGAACGCGCAGCGTGAGCGACCGCGGACCACGCGACCAGAACACGGATCCGCTTGCTGCAACTGCTGTGTGTTCATGTGCATACCCATGCGTTTCCTCCCCTTCAATACCCCCGTCATGACCCCGACCCCAAGCGTGACTCAATCGCTCCGATGACCCCGGCCGCGATCGCGCCCAATAGGGCCGCGGCAGAACTTCCCGAACAAGCGTACACCAAACCCGGCTCGGAGGGCACGATCACCGGTCCGGCGCGATGTCGGACGCCGAACGTCCACCGTCCCTACGAGCCGCGACGGCCAACGGTTGCAGCCCGGGCGTCGGATCATCCGACGCCCGGGCGCTGCGTTTGGGGTTGTGCCGGGCCGGGGACGCGATGAGCGGCCGCCGGGTCCGGATGGCTCAGGCCCGGGGCTGGTCGCCGGAGGCGGGGTCCGCGGGCGAGCCGGGTTGCGATCCGGGACCGCCGGCCTGATCCGTCCCGGCGGGCGCAGAGCCGCCGTTCGCGGCGGGGTCCGCGGGCGGGGCCTTGCGCTGGCTCGGCGGGACGTACAGGTCCGCCGACGAACCGATCGCGGGGTTGAGCATCGTGCGCGGGACGCTGATGACCCGTCCGGGAGCGGGGGCGACCGGTGCCGCGCCGGCGATCGGAGCGGCCACGGGGCGCGGCGCGGCGGGCGCGGGCATCGCACCCTGAGCCGACACCGGCGGGGGCATGAGCTGCGACGAACTGCCGCCGCCGGTCATGATGCTGATGCCGGGGCCGATGGGCCGGGGTGCGGGTGCCGCGGGAGCGGGGGCCTGACTCACGAGCATCTGCGGCGGGACGCGGTACTTGAACACGAAGTCCGTGATCCGTTCGCGGACCGTCTGCATCATGTCGTTGAACATGCGCGAGCCCTCGCGCTTGAACTCGATGCGCGGATCCTGCTGGCTGTAGGCCCGCAGAGAGATGCCGTCCTTGAGCTGGTCCATCGAGTACAGATGGTCCTTCCAGATGCCATCGAGGATCTCAAGGAGCATCGTCCGCTCGAAGAACACCAGTTCCTCGCGGAGCACGCTCTCGACCCGCGCGCGGACCGCGTCGGCCAGTTCCTGGCCCTTGAGCCGGCGCAGGTGCTCGGGCCAACTGCTGCGCAGCTTCTCGCGGAAGTGCTTGTCGCGCGCCTCGTCATCGGCGCACGCCATCGCCTCCTGCACGGCCTTCTCCAGCCGATCGCTCTCGACAAACTCGCGGCTGGCCTTGATGAGCTCCTCGCGGACCTGCGCCGGCGGGCGGGCGATCACATCGTCAACGGTCCACGACAGACCGAAGCGCGTGTTGGCCCACTGCGTGAAGTCCGACAGCGCCAGTTGCGGGTTCATCCGCACGCGGTTGCTGGTCAGTTCGAGCCTGAAGTCCACGGGATGCTCGATCTCGCGCACCTTGTAGAGCTTGCGGGCCTCGTCGATGATCAGCTTCTCCACGGCCTCGAGCGACTCGGTCTGCGCCTTGCGGATCTGATCGACCGTGATGGTGATCTCGAACTTCGTGTGCGCCCAGCGCGCGAGCTCCTCCGGGCCGTACGCCGGGTCCATGTACTTGGGGATGTCGCGGAGCTCGATCGCATCCGCCCGCGCCTCGGCGGCGTCGAGCAGACGATCGACCAGCTCGCGCCGGCGCGACTCGTCGAAGTTCTCAAGATCGCTGGGGGAGATCTCGATCCCGAAGCGATCGCGGGCCCACTTGATCAGCCCCGCCGCGTCGACATCGCTCGCGGTCTCGGGCGTCAGCTCGTCGGGGAGATACTCGCCCAGGGTCATGTTCACGAGGTTGCGGGCATCCTCCTTCATCGCGATGCGGATCTTCTCCTCCGCCTCGTTGATCTCGGCGCCCTTGAACCGTGCCGGCGGAATCGTGCAGTCGGCCACGCGCTTGGCGTAGTCGCTCAGGCAGCGAGCCGGATAGCTCTCGTTCATGAGCTCGGCCACCGCGTCCTTGGTCGCGTCGCGGATGTAGTCGAAGATCAGGCCCTTGAGGTCGCGGCCCTCCAGCGCACGCTGGCGCAGGCCGTAGAACCGCTGACGCTGATGCTCCATGACCTCGTCGTACTCGAGGATGTACTTGCGGCGTTGGAAGTTGATCTCCTCGACCTTGCGCTGGGCGTTCTCGACGCTCTTGCTCAGGATCGGGTGCTCGATCGCGTCGCCCTCCTTCATGCCCAGGCGGCCCAGGAGCCAGTTGACCTTGTCGCCGGCGAACATCTTCATCAGATCGTCTTCGAGGCTGATGAAGAACCGCGATGAGCCGCGGTCGCCCTGGCGGCCCGATCGGCCGCGCAGCTGGTTGTCGATGCGTCGGCTCTCGTGCCGCTCGGTGCCGATGACGTGCAGCCCGCCGAGATCCTCGATGTCGCTGAACCAGCGCAGGCGGTGCAGCAGGAACCTTCCGTGGCGGTCGAGCTCCTTGCGGAGCGTCTCGGCGTCCATGCGGGCCGCCTCCTTCTCCGAGGGCGGGGTGGTCGTGTGCATCATCACCCAGTATCGCAGCAGCATCAGTTCCAGCTCGGCGAAGGGCATCTTCTCGACGTCGGCCCTGGACACGCCCAGGTCGCGGATGCCCGGGGCGATCTTGCGGTAGCAGGCCTCGCGGAGCTGCTCGTCGCTGAAGTCCACCGTGACCTCGCGCGGGGCGATGTTGCGTCGCAGCCAGTGATCCAGCAGCGTCTGGCGGGAGATCTGGCCCAGCTTGATGTCCGTGCCGCGGCCGGCCATGTTCGTGGCGATCATGACCGCGCCGAGCTGACCGGCGTTCTCGACGATCAGCGCCTCGCGCTCGTGCTGCTTGGCGTTGAGCACCTCGTGCTTGATGCCGTAGCGGGCCGTGAGCAGCTTGCTCAGCTCCTCGCTTCGCCCGACGCTCGTGGTGCCGACCAGCACCGGCCGGCCGATGTCGCTGAAGTTGCGGATCTCATCGACGATGAACGACCACTTGTCCTTCATGCTCAGGAAGACCAGGTCGTCGTAGTCGCGCCGGCGGACCTGCTTGTTGGTCGGGATGCTCACGACATCGAGCTTGTAGATGTCGTAGAACTCCTGCGCTTCGGTGTCGGCGGTGCCGGTCATGCCGCTGAGCCGCTTGTACATCTTGAAGAAGTTCTGGATCGTGATGGTCGCGACGGTCTGCGTCTCCTGCTTGATCGTCACGCCTTCCTTGCACTCGCACGCCTGGTGCAGGCCGTCGGACCACTGACGCCCGACCATGGGCCGGCCCGTGTTCACGTCCACGATCACCACGCTCGGCTCGACGCGCCCGGTCTGCGGATTCTCCGCGGGCATGACCACATAGTCCTTGTCGCGCTCGTACACGACGTGCGCACGCAGCGCCTGCTCGAGCAGGTGCGGCATGTCCATGTTCTCGCCGACATAGAACGAGCCGACCTGGGCCACGCGCTGCGCCTCGGCGATGCCGTCGTGCGTCAGATGGCACTGCTTGCGCTCCAGCTGCGTCTCGTAGTACTGCACGTGGCGAGACTTGGCCGCCTGCAGCTTGGGCAGCTCGGCACGCAGCGCCGCGATCTCCTGCTGCATCGCCGGAATCTTCGAGCGGTCGCGCGCGTTGCGCACATCGCCCTCGAGCCCCTTGATCCGCCGCTCGCACTCATCGGCCCTGTCGCTGGCCTCCTGCCACGGGCGGTTCTTCTCCACCAGGTGCCGCGCCAGGCGGTCCGCCTCGGCGTACCGCGGCACGCCCTCGTGCGCGGGGCCGGAAATGATCAGCGGCGTGCGCGCCTCGTCGATCAGGATCGAGTCGACTTCGTCGACGACCGCGAACTCGCGCCGACGCTGCACCTGCTGCTCGACCAACCGCTTCATGTTGTCGCGCAGGTAGTCGAAGCCGAACTCCGCCGTGGTGCCGTACACCACATCGCACTGGTACATTCGACGCTTGACATCCTCGCCCTGCATGTGCTGCGGGTGGATCGCGCCGACCGTCAGGCCGAGCGCGTGGAAGAACGGAAACGTCCAGTCCCGGTCGCGCTGCACCAGGTAGTCGTTGACCGTCACCACGTGCACCTTCAGCCGCTCGATGCACGCCAGGTATGTCGCCAGCGGGCCGACGATCGTCTTGCCCTCGCCGGTCTTCATCTCGCTGATGCGACCCTCGCTGAGCACCATCGCGCCGATGAGCTGAACATCGAACGGCCGGGCGCGGAACGGCGGGCGGCTCTCGGGGTAGAGCGCACGCACCGCCTCGTACAACGCCGGCGGAATGTCCACCTGCAGGTACGGGCCGACGGGCTCGGAGCAGCCAAGGAACTCGCCCGTCGGCGGGGCCGGCTGACGCGTGGCGATCTCCGCCTTGACCGCCTCGTACATCTGCCGCGCGTCGGCGGGGAGCGCATCGGGGTTGAACTTCTCCGCGTGCAGCGGATTGAAGATGTTGCGCAGACCCACCGACCGGTCCATCGCCTCGCGTGCCGCGGCGAAGGCCTCGATCATCAGGTCCACCGGCTTCTCGCCGCGATCCACACGCGAGCGGAACTCATCCACCTTCGCCCGCAACTGCGCGTCGGTCAGGACGCGGAACTTGCTCTCCTGAGCATTGATGGCGTTGACGCGCGCCGTGTACTTCTTGACGAACCTCTCATTCCGGCTGCCCAGAAAGAAGTTCAGAATCGGACCTACGACCGGGATTTCCTGCTTGGCCATTGTTCTGGTACCTGTGCGACCGCGGTCGCTTCTTGCCGCCCGTGTGCCGATCGACCATCGGGAGTTGAACCCCCGATCAACGCCGACACGCTCGCCGAGCGATTGACGCTCGACCGGGCATCTACCTGTGGTGACTGTCGTTTACGCGATGATGGGCCGAACGCGATGCGCTCGGCCGATTGGGCGACGCTCGTGCGCCGCACTCCGGGGCCGGATGCTCGTACGCATCCCGGCCGATCTGCCCCTTAGACCCCGCGCCCGCACGACGGCGGCGGCAGGTTCATCAGCGCCACCCGCACACGCCCCGCACCACCCGCCGATCCGATCGGCTCATACCCCGCCCGCTCCGCCGCCGACACCGAGGTGCCGGAGTCGACCGCAACCGTCCCCCACCGCCGCGACGCAACCCCGGCGGGGAGGTGCTCCTCGCCCCCGACTTCGCCCCGAGCGCGATCGTTGTCCTCCCGGCTGACCCGCCGAACAGACGCCGCCGACGACATCATCTCTGCCGCGATGGCAGTCCGATCCATCCCCCGACCGCCGCGGCCATGAAGCGACAGCCCCGACTCGCTGGTGCTCGAGAGCACCAGAGCAACCAGCACAAGCAACGACACCCCGCCGACCAATTGTCGGAACGCGGCGGAATCTCGATGCTGCCCGATCGTGCTCATTCGCGTCCTGAAGCCGACAGCAGTCGGCCGATCACCATCATAACGTCTGACATCGGGGTTCACGAACGCAAACTGCAGGCCGGGAGCACGCACGGCCGATCTTCTCAAACATTCAGGTTTGGTCGCCCCCTGTTCCCGGCCCAGCAAACCCGTCTATTTTCCGAACAACCCCGAACTTTCGTATCCAGTCTTCTTCCCCTTGGTCGGCCACACCGACCGCACACCCCGCGAAGGATGCTGCATGATCGCTCGCCAGTCCCTGCCGCCGACCCGTTCGAGCCTCACGCACAAGTTCACCATCGATGGCTTTGAGGGCTACCTCACCATCGGCATGCACGCCAACGGCCGTCCGGGCGAGATCTTCCTGAAGATCTCCAAGGAAGGCTCCACGCTCAGCGGCATGTGCCAGGCCTTCTGCCGCGCGTTCTCGCTGGCGCTTCAGCACGGCCTCAGCGTCGAAGACGCGTGCAAGCGCTTCGAGGGCATGCGCTTCGAGCCCATGGGCGCGACCAGCAACCCCGACATTCCCGAAGCCCTGAGCATCGTCGATTACGTGGCGCGGTTCATGGAACAGAACTTCGCCAGCACGCCGCGCCTGGCCCGCTGAACCGTCAGGGCGCAACACGACGCCGCGGAACGACGCCGAGCGCCGGTGACATCGCGAGAGCGCCGGAAGTCCGCGCGCCGCGCCGCTCGTGCGTGACACTCGTCCACGAACTCAGCTTCGGATCTTGCCGACGAGCGTCTGGGCCCGGACCTCGACGCCCTTGATCATCGCGTCCAAAGCTTCGCGATTCGGCGCGTACTCCATAGCCACGCGCAGCGACACGCGGTCCTGCTTGACCAGTTCGCTCAGCGAGTACGTGAACGAGCGCATGCCCTCCGAGCGGGACGCGTTGATGATCGCCGGGAAGTCTTCATCCTCGCCCTGGCGGATCTTCTGCTGGACGATCGGCGAGTTCAGCAGCACCTCCGTCGCGGGCACCATGCCGCCCTTGCCCTCGTTCATCTCTCCGACACCCGGCAGCAGCCGCTGGGCGCAGATGGCCCGCAGCGAACTGGCCAGCGCCGATCGCAGGAACGTGTGCTCGCTGGTCGGAAAGAACTCGAGAATGCGCGAAAAACTCTGCGACGTGTCGGCCGTGTGCATCGAGCCGAAGACCAGATGCCCCGTCTCGGCCGCCTGGATCGCCGCCAGCACCGTGTCGTGATCGCGCAGCTCGCCGATGAACACAACATCGGGGTCCTGGCGCACCACGTACCGCAGCGCCGCCTTGTAGTCCGTCACGTCGATGCCGATCTCACGCTGGCTGACGATGGACTTCTGCGGCACGAACCGGTACTCGACCGGGTCCTCGACCGTGATGATGTGCTCGGCCCGCGTCGCGTTGATGTGCTCGATCATCGCCGCCAGCGTCGTGCTCTTGCCCGAACCCGTCACCCCAACGACCAGCACCAGCCCCTCGCCGGTCGTGTCGGACAGGTCCTTGTACACCTTGGGCAGGCCGAGGCTCTCGAACGTCGGAATCTCCGCCTTGACGCGCCGGATCGCCGCGTTCACCCCGCCGCCGGCGCGGAACATGTTCACGCGGAAGCGATCGCCATCAACAAACGCCGCGAAGTCCAGATCGCCCGTTGCCTCAAAGCGGCCCTTGATCTTCTCGGGCACGATGCCGTCGAGAAAGTGCTCGGCCTCGTCGGCGGTCATCGGATCGGTCTGCACCGGCCGGAGCAGACCGTTGACGCGAAACGTCGGCGGGTACCCGACCTTGATGTGCAGGTCCGATGCGCCGAGCTTTTTCATCCCTGCGAGGAGTTTGGTGATGTTCATGGTGCCTGGCAGCATGCCCAGACTTTAGCAAACCGCGGGTGCCGCCCGAGGCTCGCGACCCCGAACCCGGCGCGCAAAGCGCTTGATCAGCAGCAAATCGCGGCAGATCCCCGAGATCGATGCGCACACGGTCCGATCAATCTTCGCGATCACACGCCCCGAATGGGCCATCGCTCCAGCGCACCGCAAGCCCGGCCCGCATCCGCGGAGCGCACCGACGGGCCGAGCACGCGGCAGAACCCCGCGCCTCGATTCACGCGACGCCGGGGGCGAGCGTCGCGCTCTCGCGCTCGTTGACCCGCTCGATCTCCGCGCCGAGCGTCCGCAGCCGCTCTTCCATGCGCTCGTAGCCGCGGTCGAGGTGATACACACGGTTGATGACCGTCGTGCCCTTGGCCGCCAGCCCCGCGAGGACGAGGCACGCGCTGGCCCGCAGGTCGCTGGCCATCACCGGCGCTCCGACAAGGTGCCGCACGCCCGAGACAACGACCGTCGAGCCCTGGCGATAGAGCTTGGCGCCCATGCGGCTGAGTTCCGCGACATGGAGGAATCGCTCGGTGAAGATGCGCTCGGTCACGACGCTGTTGCCGTCGGCCAATGCCAGCACGGCCATCAGCTGGGCCTGAAGGTCCGTCGGGAAGCCCGGGTGCGGCTGCGTGGTGACCTCGATCGGCTGGAGCACCTTGGCGATCGAATCGAACATGATCCGGCACGTGGCTCGCATCGGATCGGCCGAGGCCTCGTACTGCATCACCACGCCCATGTGCTGCAGACGGTCCATGTGCGCCATGAGCGCATCGACCGGGCAGTTGTCCAGCGTGATGTCGCCGCCGGTGATCGCCGCGGCACACATGAACGTGCCGGCCTCGATGCGGTCGGGGATCACGCGGTGATCCGCCGCGCCGAGCGACTCGACACCCTCGATGATGATGCGGGGCGAGCCCTGGCCGGTGATCTTCGCGCCCATGGCGTTGAGCAGATTGGCAAGGTCGACGATCTCCGGCTCGCACGCGGCGGATTCGATGATCGTCGTGCCGCGAGCGAGCGTCGCGGCGCTCATGACGTTCGCCGTGCCCAGCACCGTCGAGCCGAACGGCCCGCCAAGGAACACGCGAGCCCCGACAAGCCGCCCGGGCTTGCCGCCCGGCGCGCGAGGAACGCGGGCGATGATGTCGCCGCCGTCGAGCGAGATGTCGGCACCGAGCGCCGCGAGCCCACGCAGGTGGATATCCACCGGCCGCTCGCCGATGGCGCACCCGCCCGGCAGCGACACGCGGGCATACCCGCGCCGCGCCAGCAGCGGACCGAGCACGCTGATGCTCGCCCGCATGGTCCGCACAACGTCGTACCTCGCGTGCGAGGCCGTCAGGTCCGTGACCTTCATCCGCAGCACGCCGCCGGGCGACTCCGGATCGCTCGCGCGGTCGTACGCGACTTCGACGCCCAGCTCCGGCAGCAGCCGCTGCATGTTGGCGATGTCCGCCAACTCAGGAATGTCGCGCAGCACGAAGGACTCGTCGGTCAGCAGCGACGCGCACATCAGCGGCAGCGCCGCGTTCTTGGAGCCCTTGATCGTCAAACGACCGGACAGCCGATTCCCGCCCCGCACATCAAAGCGATCCATCTTCCGCTCCACGCGTCCGTGACGACTCGCCCGGAGTGACCCCCGGTCCGCGGGCCCGTCGGGCATCCGTGCCGACGTGCTCAACCCGCCGCGATCCGACCCGGCGAACGTCAGGATAGATCGGCCCGCCGACCGAACCTACGACACAATTGGCCCGCTCATCGGCGGCCCAGCGCCTCGGATCGCACACGACCGAACCCCCCACAACGCCCCGCCCATCATCCGGCACGCCGCGGCCCCCGTTTGCCGCATCACCGTCGCGGGCTCGCCCGCACAAACGGACCAGGTTCACCGGCTTGTCGCCCCGCACGCTGGCGTGAAACCGGGCAAATCGCACCATTCGTACGTCGGGCCATCCGCCGCAGTGTGCGACAGGACCGAGCCCGATTGCACTGGCGAGCCGCACCGGCTCAGGAGTTGCCATGAACGCCCGCACGAACCACCGCTTCCGCACTTGGCTCGCTCGCGGCTCCGCTGCGCTGGCCCTGGTGGCCTTCGCTGGCGTCGCCTCGTCCGTCGGCCCGACACCCGCCAGCGCAAACACCCAATCGTCGTCCGACGCAAACGCCTCGCTCCCGGAGACCATCGTCCTGACGGGCATCGCCCGAGATTTCCGCGAGCGATCCGTCACCAGCGGCCATCCGGACTTCGAACGCCAGCCCACCCGCGGCTTCGGCCACTACGTCGGCCTCGCCTCCGACACCCTCGATGCCGACGGCAAGCCCACCCTGGCCACCACCGGCTACAAGGTCACCGCTCAGGCACAGGACGCAAACCGCCGCAACATCATGCCCGTGACCAAGCCCTACATCGCCTCCCGCCAGGGCGACACCCGCGGCACGCTCGAAACCCAACTCGGCGGTGCCGTCGTCTCCGCACAGTCCTTCGCCCAGTGGTACCGCGATGTCCCCGGCGTGAACGTCTCCACCACTGTCCCCATCACCCTCCGCCGACAGCCCGGCACCAACATCTACACCTTCGACGACAAGTCCGACTCGCTCTACCGCTCGCGCTCCGGCTTCTTCCCCATCAACGGCCAGCTCTTCGGCAACTCCGGCGGCGGCGGTGTCGCCAACACCAACTACCACTTCACGTACGAACTCACCACCAAGTTCACCTACAAGCGCGGCTCGGGCCAGGTCTTCACGTTCGCCGGTGACGACGACGTGTTCGTGTATGTCGACGGCCGACTGGTCATCGACCTGGGCGGTGTGCACGGGGCCATCAGCCAGACGATCGACCTCGATCGACTCACGTGGCTCAACGACAATCAGGAGTACGAGCTCAAGCTCTTCTTCACCGAACGCCACCGCACCCAATCCAACATGCGCATCGACACCACCCTCACCCTCCGCTCGGCGGACCTGCCCGCCACCAGCGCGCTGTTCGACTGAGCCCTCAACCCCTCCCGGCCCGCGGCCACCACACCCCGGGCCGGACCAACAGCCGATCATCCTCCAAGGCCGAGCGCCACACACGGCGCTCGGCCTCTTTGCTCCCGCTCCCACGCCCCGCCCAAGGCACGCGATAGACTCAATGCATGTCCGCCTCGCTGCTGACCACCACCCCGCTGAGCCTTGCACTGGCGGGCCTCGACCTTTCCGATGCCGCCGGAACGCTCCTGCTGGGCGAGCCGCTTTTCCGCGCGCAACTCGATCTCGCTCGCCGATGGCGAATCGCCGCGGTACAACTCAACGCCGCCGCGGCGGGGCTGCGGGCACGCGAACTCTCACGCACCGGCCGCCGCGACCTTGCCGCGCTCCTGCGTCGCAGCGATGTCGCCCTCAGCGGCGGCGACCTTTGGATCCCGCCCGAACACTTCATCCGCCTCGAACACGCAGACCGCGCCGTCGCCGCGGTGCTCGACGCCATCGAATTGCTGGCCGACCTGGCCCAACTGAACTCAACCCCGAGCGCGCCGCCGCTCAGCCTGATGCTCCCCGCCAACACGCCCGAAAGCATCATTCAGACCATCGGCGACCGCGCCACAACCTGCGGCGTGCCCGTCGCCGACTTCACCTTCACCCAGACCGCGCCCTCGCCGACCGGCGGCAGCGCCAGCACGCCGCCCAACCCAGCGAAAGCGCCGCCTTCGCCCGATGCGCCCATCGGCCCCGGCGTCGACCCCGCCAGCATCTTCATGGCCGGCGGCGACCCCATCGCCATCGCCGCCAGACTCGGCGCATCCCTCCGCGCCGCTCGCCTCAGCGACGTCTCCAGCGCCGGCCGACGCGCCGTCGGCGGCCCCCGCAGCCTCGGCGGTCGCCTCGATGTCCAGCGCTACGCCATCACCCTCGGCGCGGTCACCAAAGTCCCCTTCGTCACCCTGGACTTGCGCCAGGTCCCCGACCAGCTCGACGCGGCACCTCGCGCCATCTCGGAATGGCGCGGCGATGGTGCGACAACCGCCTGATTTGGGCACGCAATCGCTGCGCGAGATCTCGACCGCATGCCGGTGGAATAGCCCGGCAACAGCATCGACAGGACATAGACCCGTGATGTCGCCTTGGCTATCGATCGCGGCAACATTGGGGTTCGCTGCCCAACGAAACCAACAGAGCAACGGCGCACAGAGTCATGAGGAAAGTCGATCCGGCGATCCACCATTGCTGGCACCCACCCCATAATGGTCATTTTTTGTGCTCTAATCGAACTTCCTCAAAACGATCTTGCAGTCGCGCGGCCATTCCACTAATACGGATCACCTCTCCAAGTCGTGCGTGATGTAGTCGCAGGCACAGACGGAGCGGAGCAGTTCGGGGGTGAGCTGCTGCCAAGCCTCGGCGCCGGCGTCCAGCAGGTGTTGGTAGTCGTCGAAGACCCTGTTGCTCA
>JAJTHN010000051.1 GCA_021297895.1 Phycisphaeraceae bacterium
AAGATGTTCAAGATCTCCGGGTGAACGCTCGCGGATGTCCATGCTCGGCCTCCGTACCGAGACAACTATGCCACCGATTCACCCCGGCGCAACCCGATCATGCGCCGTACGCGCACGAGATTCGACGGCGATCCGTATCAGAGAGTGCGTTGGTCAACTGGCCGATGCCAAAGGCCAGCCCTCGGTGGCGGAGAAAACCATGCTCAAGAGCGTTGCGACGAAGTTGATCGTGTCTGTCGGTGTCGGATTGGTGGCCCTGTTGCTCGTCACCGGCGTGAGCCTGTGGGTGTTCTCAGAAACCCGGGCGCTTGAGGCGGCCAAGAGCGAACTCAGCGACGCGATGCGGAACCATCTTGAGGGGGACATGATGCACGATGCGCTGCGGGGCGATGTGCTCGCGGCGATGCTGGCGACGACGGAGCAGGAACTGTCCGACGCGCGCAAGGAGCTTGGCGAGCACGCCGAGTGGTTCCGCAAGGTGCTCAAGCAGAATGAAGAGCTCGCCCTGACGGACAGCATCCGCAAGGAGCTCGCGAGCGTGCGGCCCGCCCTTGATCAGTACATCGGCTCGGCGGTGAGCGTGACCGAGCGTGTGCGTGTGGGCAGCGGCGAGCGACCGGCGGAACTGGAGTCGTTCACGAGGGCGTACGGCGAGCTCGAGGAGAAGATGGAGAAGGTCTCTGATCTGATCGGGGCCGAACTGGATGCAAAGCACGCCGCGGTGGCGTCGCGGGCGAGCTCGGCGGTGACGTTGATCGGCGGTGTGGCGATCGGCGGGCTGGTCCTGGCGTCGATCGCGGCCTATGCGACGGTCACGAGCATCTCGCGGCCGCTGCGCCGGACCTCGGCGTTCCTGCAACTGGTGGCGCAGGGCGACCTGACCAAGCGGCTTACGGAGGACTCAGGCGATGAGTTCGGCGGGCTTGCGCGGCACTGCAACCAGACGGTCGAGTCGATCAGCAAGATCATTCAGGCCTCGCGGAGCGTGGCGACGCAGGTCGAGAAGATCAGCGCCGAGATCGACGGCTCGGCCAGGGCGTCACTGGACAGCGCGAGGTCGCAGAGCCAGACGCTCCAGCAGATGTCAGCGGCGATCGAGCAGATGAGCTCATCGATCACCGAGGCCGCGGGTCGCAGCGCCGATGCGGCCAAGACGGCCATCGAGAGCGGCAAGACGGCCGAGGAGTCGGCGTCGGCGGTCAGCGGGATGATCGCCGAGATGAAGACGATCGAGGACGGCGTGCGTCGCAGCGGGGAGATGGTCAACGAGCTCGGCGCCCGCGGCGCGGAGATCGGGCGGATCATCGCGGTGATCAACGACATCGCCGAGCAGACCAACCTGCTGGCGCTGAACGCGGCGATCGAGGCGGCGCGTGCGGGCGAGCACGGTCGCGGGTTCGCGGTGGTGGCCGATGAGGTTCGCAAGCTCGCCGACCGCACGACGGGCGCGACGGCGGAAGTGGCCAAGAGCATCGGCGCGATCCAGGACCAGACCAAACTGGCCGTCGAGCAGATGCAGCAGGGCCGCGAGCAGGTCTCGCGCGGCGCGCAGCGTGCGGGCGAAGCGGGGACGACGATCGAGCGGATCGTGTCCGGGTCGCGGCAGGTGGCGAGCCTGATTCAGTCGATCGCGGGCGGGCACGGAGGAGCAGACCAGCGCCGGCCAGCAGATCGCCAGCGGCGTCTCGAGCGCGGCCAAGACGGCGGAGGAGGCGTGCGCCGCCGCGGAGCGCGCTGCGAGCATGACCACGAGCCTGAGCCAGCAGTCGCGGATGCTCCTGAGCGGGATCAACAAGTTCAAGCTGCCGTGAGTCGTGCGCTGGCAAGGCGTGCGACCGTGATGCACGCCGCGGCCGGGGTGCGGGGGCTCAGCCCAGCGCGTCGGCCTTGGTCGGAACGATCGTGAAGACCGAGTCGAGCTTGGCGATGGCGAAGATCGAGCGCACGCGATCGGTCAGCGCACAGAGCACGAGCGTCCAGCCGTTCTTGCGGGATGCCTGCATGGCTTCGACGAGCGTGGCCAGACCTGATGAGTCCATGTACGGCACGCCGGTGAGGTCGACAACCAGTCGCGAGCCCTTGACGTTGTGCTTCTTCAGTTCGGCGCGGAGCGCCGGGGAGCCGTTGAGATCGATGTCGCCCGATGGCGTGATGACGATGGCGCCCTTTTCGGTCTGCACGGTCAGGCGGAGCGAAGAGAGGGAGTTGTCGGGCATGGGTGCTTCTCGTGTTGCCGCGGGGCGGATGGGCTGGGGGCGGTGTGTGGGCGTGGAAGTGGGGCGATAGGTTCGGTGGGTCGGGCTCTTTCAGTGCGGCGGGCCGGGGCGGCGGGGCCGTGCTGGCGAGTCAGGACTTGACGGGGCCGGCGGGCTCGTGCGGCACGGGCGCATCGGCGCTGGCGGGTTTGCGGATCTTGAGCATCGTCAGCCTCATGCCCGTGGGGGAGCGGTGCTCGTAGCGGACTTCGTCCATGACCTCGTTGATGATGTGGACGCCAAGGCCGCCGGGGCGGACGTTCTCAAGGTCGCGGCTCTTGATCGAGGCCAGGTCCACCTGCTTGGCCTCATCTTCGAGAACGATGCGCAGGCCGGTGGTGATGGAGTGATCGACCTCGCTGGCCGGGGTGCCCGGGGGGACATTGGCGCCGGTGATGGGCACGCCGCCCTCGGGCTGGATGTAGATCCAGATGGGGCGATCCGGTGCGCGGTCGTAGCCGTGACGGATGATGTTGCACAGGGCCTCATCGACGGCCAGGGCGAGCTGTCCGCAGGCTTCTTCGGAGAAGCCCAGGCGATGAGCGACCTGGTAAACCAGTTCGCGTGCGCCGGCGAGGAACAGCGTGTTGCTGCTGATTCGGAGTTGGATCGGCGCGTGTGACGTCATGGTGATGAGGCCGGAGCGGAGGGGGCCCGAACCGGTGATGAAGTGTTGGCAGGAGGATTGTTCTCGGCCAGCCAGGCCCGCCAGCGGGTGATGGCGGCCTGGCGACGCTCCGGCGGATCAAAGTGGCGATAGCCGTTGGTCGTGCCGGTGAGTTCGTGCAAGGTGGTGATGGAGAGCATGCGCACGGCGGGGTCGGCGCTGTCAAGGGCCGTGATCAGGTCCGGGATGTGCCGGCGGTCGCGGTCGCGGGCAGTGTCGGCGATCGCGTAGAGCAGCGCGCCGGGCTCGGGAGAGTCGAAGCCCTGCGTGTCCAGGGGTGGGCCGCAGGAGGCGGCCATCGCCGCGATGAGCAGCATCACGCCGCTGCCGGCCAGGCGGAGGCGCATCGCGGGGGTCGAAGCAGGATTCCTGGACCGTCGCGGCATCTTGAGATGGTATCCGATGGGGCCGCGGGTGCGAAGCACCGGTCGCGGGCGGGAGGGAGTTGATCGGGGCCGAGCGGCGCGGCGGCGGAGGCCAGCGCCTGTGTCGGGCTCGCGGGGGGCTCGCGGGGGGCGGACGTGCCCACTACGCTTCCTGCATGTTTACTGCATTGACGGACGCCCGGGCTGTGCTGGCTCGGTGGATGGTCGCCAGTCGGATGCTGATGGTGCTTTCGGCGCTTGCGCTGATCATGCCGATGTTCGCTCTGACACCCGCGGCGGGACCGACGGTGATGGGCGGTAACGGCGGCGCGGGCGCGGGAGGCGCGGGAGGCATCGGCGGCCCGGTGGCGATTCCCGCGGCGCGCTATGCACGCAACATCGTCGTCGTCACGCTCGAGGGCGAGATCGCGGCGACCACGGCGCGGAGCATCAAGCGTCGGCTTGATGCGGCGGTGGAGGCCAACGCCGACGCGGTGGTGATCGAACTCAACACGCCGGGCGGCGAGGTGGGGGCGGTGCTTGAGATCTGTGCCGCGATCAAGCGGTCGCCGATCAAGAACATCGTCGCGTGGGTGAATCCGGACGCGTACTCCGGCGGTGCGATCATCGCGCTGGCGTGCACGGAGATCGTCGTCAGCGATGGCGCGACGATGGGCGATGCGCTGCCGATCCAGATCTCGATGGCGGGTCTGAACTCGTTGAGCGAGGCCGAGCGGCAGAAGTTCCTCGCTCCGCTGCTGACGGAGGTGGTCGACTCGGCGCGGCTGCGCGGGTACGACGAGAAGTTGGTGCAGGGAATGATCTCGCTGGGCGTGGAACTGTGGCTGGTCGAGTCGGTCGCCAGGCCGGGCGAATTCATGTTCATCGACCGCAATGAATACAAGTTGATCTTCGGCCAGGATCCGGTCGGAGGGCAGCCCGTGGTCCCGTCGGCTTCGCCGATCGCCGGGGCGCCGGTCGACACGTCGGCCACGCAGCCCGAGCCGCGTCGCGATCGGCGGGGCAGGGTCATCAGGCCGCTGGGGCCGCCCAGTTCCGACACCGGGCAGCCCAACTCGCCCGACGCAACGCCGTTTCTGCCCGCTTCGCCGAACCTCGGCCCCGCGCTTCAGCGTCAGGTCAACGCCGGGCTTTCGCGGGCCAGCGTGCGGCCGGTGATCACGCAGGCGGACAGGGGCCAGTGGACGCTGGTCGAGTACGTCAGCGATGGTCGCGGCATCATCACGCTCAAGTCGCGCGACCTGCTGCGCTTCGGGCTGGCTCAGCCGGCGAGCACGCCCGCGGGCACGATCAATACCGATGAGGAACTCAAGGCGTACTTCTCGGCGGTGAACCTCGTCCGCTTGAACCGGACCGTGTTCGAGTCCGCCGCGGCGTTCCTCGATCAGATGCCGGTCAAGGCCCTGCTGATCGTCGTGTTCCTGGTGTGCCTGTTCATCGAAATGGTCAACCCGGGGCTGATCCTGCCAGGGACGATCGCGGGCATTGCGCTGCTGCTGCTGGTCGCGCCGCCGATGCTGGTAAGTCTGAACTACATCTGGGCGGTGGTCGCGGTGCTGGCGGGCATCACGCTGATCGCGCTGGAGATCTTCGTGCTGCCGGGCTTCGGCGTGTTCGGGATTCTGGGGCTGGTGCTGCTCTTCGGCGGGCTGGTCGGGGTGGTGATTCCGACCGGCGGGCAGGGCCTGTTCCCCGGCGATGGCTCCGGTTCGCGCATCGGGACCGGGCTGGCGACGTTCGCGATCGCCATCTCGACCGCGGGCGTGGGCATGTTCCTGATCGCCAGGCATCTGGGCTCGCTGCCGATCATCAACCGCCTGATCCTCTCTGGCACGGCCCGAAATGATGACGAGCACGACGGCGTCGCGACGGCCGCGGCGACGACCGGACCGACGGCGGTCGCGGGCATGATCGACTCGGACCTGGTCGATGCGCGGGGTGTGGTCATCGCCCCCCTCCGCCCGGCCGGGCGCGTGCAGATCGGCGAGCGGATCATCGATGCGGTTGCCGATGCCGGGTACATCCCGGCGGGTGCCGCGGTGCGGGTGATCGAGGCATCGTCGTTCCGGATTGTCGTTGAGCGCGTCGATGACGCTGGCCCGGGCGGCGCGCAGGCGTAACGCCGGGACCATCGTCTTCGAGCCTCGACGAGAATCGTGTGTACCCTCATCCGTCCCCCTCGGGCCAATGATGTGGTACGGATGTCACTTATGCGTCAACTGCTTGCTGGATTGATCGGTGTTGGTTCCCCCGCGTCGCTGGCGATGGCGCTGCAGGCCAATACCCCGCCGGCCGCGGCCGGGGCGGCGGCCGCGGGGGCCGCGGCGGTGGCGACGGGCGATTCCTCGACGCTGTTCTGGGGCTTGGCACTGCTCGGACTGGCGGTGCTGCTGCTGGTCATTGATGTGTTCGTGCCGTCGATGGGCGTCCTGGCGCTGACTTCGTTCTGCGTCGCGGTCGCGGCGGTTGTGGTGCTGTTCAACTATTCCCAGACCTGGGGGCTGATCGGGGCGACGCTCGTGGTCATCGGCGGGCCGATCGCGTTCTTCTTTCTGCTGAACATCATGCCCAGCACCCCCATCGGCAGACGGCTCGTGCTCGGCAGCACCGCCGCGGTCGATGGTGGCGCGGTCGACGCGGCGGGTCAGGGTGGCGCGGGGGCGCAGAACTCCGCCGAGGCGAGACTCATCGGCAAGCAGGGCGTCGTGCTGTCGGACCTTCGGCCCGTCGGCACCATCCGCATCGACCAGACGCGGTATGACGCGCTGTCGGACCTGGGGCTGATCCGTGCCGGGACCACGGTCAAGGTGGTCGCCGTCGATGGCGCGACGCTGAAGGTACGCGCGGTCGGCACGTGAGTCGGGGCGTGAACGGCGAGCCGCGACGCGGGCCTGGCCAGTTGGAATTGTGCGGAATGTCCCCCGCCTGATGTGGCGGGATCGCGCGTCGTTGATCGAGGCCCACTACACTCATGCCGCAACGCGAGCGATATCCGTTGTTCGCGAGTTGGCAAACCACTTGGTTCGGATTTCACCGGAGACGCACGAATGCCCCTCGAGCCCTGGATGATCGCACTGATCGTCGTCGGCATTGTCTTTGTTCTGGTTATCGCGGTGATTTTGTTCCAGTTCCTGGGTCTGTACATTCAGGCGCTGTTCAGCGGCGCGAAGGTCGGGCTGGCGGAACTGGTCGGGATGCGGCTGCGGAAGGTGGATGCGAAGATCATCGTTTTCAGCCGGATCCGTGCGACAAAGGCCGGTCTGCCGATCTCGACCGACCAGTTGGAAACGCACTATCTCGCCGGCGGCCGCGTGCCGAACGTCATCACGGCCCTGATCGCCGCGCGCAGCGCCAAGATCCCGCTGGACTGGGACACGGCGTGCGCGATCGACCGCGCCGGTCGCGACATCGTTGATGCGGTGCAGACAAGCGTGAACCCGAAGGTCATCGACTGCCCGGCCCAGAACGGCCCGCGATCGACGATCGACGCCGTGGCTCAGGATGGCATCCAGCTCAAGGCCAAAGCCCGCGTGACGGTCCGGACGAACATCGGTCGGCTCGTCGGCGGTGCGACGGAGGAGACGATCATCGCCCGCGTGGGTGAGGGCATTGTGACGACCATCGGCTCGGCGATCAGCCACAAGGCCGTTCTGGAAAACCCGGATCAGATCTCCAAGACGGTGATGGCCAAGGGGCTCGATGCGGGGTCGGCATTCGAGATTTTGTCGATCGATATTGCCGATATCGACGTCGGCGAGAATATCGGCGCTCAGCTCCAGCAGGCGCAGGCCGAGGCCGATAAGAAGCGGTTCCAGGCCGAGGCGGAGAAGCGGCGAGCTCTGGCGATGGCGCTGGAGCAGGAGAACAAGGCCAAGATCGAAGAGAACAAGGCGATCGTGGTTCTTGCCGAGGCCGAGATTCCGCGGGCGATGGCCGAGGCGTTCCGCTCGGGGAACTTTGGGATCATGGATTTCTACCGCATGAAAAACCTTCAGGCGGATACCCAGATGCGAGCCGCGATCTCGGGAGCGGGCGACCAGAAGGTTGTTCAGCAGTAACGGCCACGTTTGGCGGTGCCTAGACGCTCGCGTCTACACGAAAAAATCGTTCATTCGCCGCAGGGCAGAACGTCGGCAACGGCTGGCTGGGGTAGAAGGTGCATCCATCGCTGCAGCTCGCAGTGCAAAACCTGTCGGTAGTGCTGCAAACGGGTCCCGGGATCATCGAGCGCGGCGCCGAATGATCGGGTGAGATCCTTATAAATCAGCTTCACGGGCAGTTCCACCACAGACAGCCCTAGGGCGGCCGCCTGAACCCAGAGCTGCATCGGGAAGGCGTATCCCACCTGTGAAAGTGACATCTTTCGGAGTGGTGCGACGCGGTGGGCCTTGAAGCCGCAGAAGGAGTCCGTGAGTGTGAGGCCAAGCCTTGCACCCAATCGGGCGTTGAGTTCTTCGGTCATGGCGCGGTTGATCGCGCGGCGGTCGGCCGGAGGCGAGGTGTTCTCGTCAAGTGAGGCGAGGTACCGAGATCCGCTGATGATGTCCCACGGGCCATCCATGAGGTCAATGAAGGCCGGGATGCTCCCGGGTTCGTGCTGCTCATCGCAGTCCATGGTGATCACCCAGTCGTAGCCGCGAGCCTGGGCGAATCCGAAGGCGTCGATGAGGCTTGCTCCGTAGCCCTGGTTGTGGGGGTGGCGGAGCGTGGTGACGGGGAGCGAGCGGAGGATTTCGGGGGTCTGATCGGTCGAGCCGTCGTCGATGAGGACGACGTTTTTGCAGTAGTGCAGGACGCGTTCGACCACGCCCCGGACGGTGCGCTGCTCGTTGAAGACCGGGATGGCGACCAGCACGCGTTGAGCCGCGGCGTCCGAACTCGGCCGATCCTGCGAGCGATTTTGGGGAGCGTTCGACGAAGTGGGGGCGTGATTCGAACTCATGGTCACCTGCCCGAGGGGAGAGAGGTCGTCGGCGATGAGGAGGCGGGAGCCGACGGGGTGTGACAGTCGTATACAGGGACACGGGCCGACCCGCTGCGAGCAGGGCGAGGCGGTCCGCGTGGAACGGGGACAACTCGGCGCGTGCCTTGCGAACGCGATCCGGGCTACTCTGTTTATCCGCGCGTCAAGTCGGGGCTGAAGCCCCGCCGTGATGGCGCGCCGGGCGGTCGCATCGTTCGCTGGCGGAGGCCGGTGCGCGCGGCGGTCGAGCGGTTGAGAAGTGAGCATAGACGACCGACAAGGTCGACCGAACGACGAAGACGACGAAGGGAGCGCTATGGCCGGGAACGCATGCTGGGGCGTTGAACTTGGAGCCGGGGCGATCAAGGCGGTGAAGCTGGTTCGCGACGGCGAAGGGGTGAAGGTGGTCGACTTTGCGATCCTGCCCCACAAGAAGGTCCTGAGCATGCCGGAGGTTGACGAGAAGGAAGCCAAGCGCGCTGCGCTCGGCGCCTTTGTCAGCCAGGTGGACCTGAACAAGGCGAAACTGGCGATTTCCGTTGCGGGGCACTCGGCCTTTGCGCGGTTTGCGAAGCTGCCGCCGGTCGAAGCGAGCAAGATCCCGGACATCGTCAAGTTCGAGGCGGTGCAGCAGATCCCGTTCCCGATCGACGATGTTCAGTGGGACTACCAGACTTTCGTGCGGCCGGACCAGCCCGATGAGGTCGAGGTCGGCATCTTCGCGATCACGACCGAAAAGTGCATGGAGAAACTGGCCAAGTGGCAGGACGTCGGCCGCATGCCCGAGGTGCTGACGCTCAGCCCGCTGGCGGCGTACAACGCCGTGGCGTTTGATCAGGGATTCACGGAGCAGACGCCCGGCACGGTGATCCTGGACATCGGCACCACGAGCACGGACCTGATCATCGCCGAGGGCGGCAGGATCTGGATCCGCACGTTCCCCATCGGCGGGCACAACTTCACCGAGGCGCTGATCTCGACGTTCAATCTGTCGTACAGCAAGGCCGAGAAGCTCAAGAAGGAGGCCGAGACGGCCAGCGCGGCACGCCACGTGCTCCAGGCGCTGCGTCCGGTCTTCACGGACCTTGCGCAGGATGTTCAGCGATCCATCGGCTACTACCAGAGCCTGCACCGCAACGCGAAGTTGACCCGGGTGATCGGCCTCGGTGCGACCTTCAACCTGCCGGGCCTTCGCAAGTTCCTCAGCCAGCAACTGGGCATCGAGGTCACGCGTCTGGAGGGCTTCCAGCGCATCAAGATGGATGGGGAGCGGAACACGGAACTGCAGGCCAACGCCATGTCGCTCGCGACGGCGACGGGGCTGGCGCTGCAGGGGCTGGACATGGAGATGATCGCGGCCAACCTCGTGCCCGCGGCGGTGGTTCGTGCGGCGATGTGGAAGCAGAAGACACCGTGGTTCATGGCCGCGGCGGGCGTTGGCCTGGCGGCGTGCGGGGCGATGTTCATCGGCTGGGCCCGCGACCGCGCGTCGGTCAGCGGCGGCACTCCGACGATCGTCGAGGCCGCTCGACGCGAAGCGAAGGTTCTCAAGGACCAGTGGCAGACCTTCGAGGGCGAGTTCCGTCCCGACACGCGGGCGATCGCGGCGATGGGGCTGCTGGATGACCGTTCGACGTTCGCGAAGATCACCGATGACTTCGGGCAGATCATGAACGCGATCCAGTTAGCGATCCGTCCGCTCCCGGATCAGCCGCCGGAGCAGGCGGCGACGCGCGTCACGCTCCGAGAATTCTCGACCGATTACGCGTACGGCGCCGCGTCGGCGGCCGGCGGTGATCGTGGCGAGGCGCCGGTGGCGCCCGTGGGTGTCGATGGTGCCGCGGGCGCCGGCGGCGAGGCCAAGCCGCGTATCCGCGTGACGATGCGGCTGCAGATGGCGATGACCGATCGTGAGGCGGAGGCGTTCCTGCGTGACACGGTCCGCAAGTGGCTGGAAACCAACGCCAAGCGGCCGGACATCGGGTACGAGTACGAAGTGTCGTCGTTCAAGCTCGAGAAGGTCGGGCGCGATGTGGTGGGTCAGGCGTCGATTCCGCAGCCTCCTGGCGGCGGAGGCGGTGGCCCGGCCCAGCCGCCGGATGCGCCGCCCAGAGGCGGTCCGGCACCGGGCGCGCCGACGGGAAGTGTTGACCAATTGGCACCCCTGCCGCCCGCGCCGCCGGTCGCGCCGCCGGGGACGAACCTGTCGACCTATGGCGTGACGTTCGAAGCGATTCTGACCAAGCCCGCGCAGCGTGGGCAGGAGGCCCAGTCGTGAAGTTTGACATGAATGCGGTGCTGCGCTTTGCGAAGGACAAGTGGCCGGTTCTGGCCATGGGCGGAGCGGTGCTGATCGCCGCACCGGCCTCGTTTTACTTCTCGACCGAGTGGCGTCAGCAGCAGATCGAGGAGTTCAACAAGCGCGTCAGCAACGACCGCAAGGATCTCACCTCGGCACGCGTGACGTACACGATCCAGCCGCTGGATCCATCCAAGCCCGCGGCGGAGTTCCCCTGGGCGCCCAACGCCGAACTCAACGAGTGGTTCCGGGCGAGGCGTGCGGAGCAGATGGCCGGGGCCGAGTCGCTGGTCAAGGCGGCGCGGGACTTCAACATCGGTCCGGCCGGGCTGAGGTCGGATGCATCGGGCAAGGTCACGCCGCTGGTGCCGGATCTGTTCCCGGCCCCGAGCGAGGCCGGACGGCAGATCCAGCCTCGCGAAATGGCGCGGGTGTACCTGACCGAGGCGCACGCGCCGCTGCTCAAGCAGATCAACGCCGGCGGGCCGCCGAGCCCCGAGAGCGTGACGCAGCGCGTCAGCGATCGGAGCGTGGAACTGACGCGGGCCAAACTCGGCCCGGCGCGGGCCGGCTCGGCGTTGACCGCCGAGGAGTTCGCGGATGTGACGCGCCAGTTGACCAACTTCCGCGTGGAGTTGTACAAGCGTCGAGCGCTGGACCTTGGCGTGTATGCCGACGAGCGGCTCTTCGGGCTGCCCGCGTTCACCGACACGCTCGAGCCGTCGCTCGCCGAGTGCTGGCAGTGGCAGAGGGCTTTCTGGGTTCAGCAGGACGTCATTCGCGCTGTGGGTCTGGCCAATGCCGGATCCACCGGCGGCGTGACCGGAGCGGTGGTCAAGCGTCTCGAGCGCGTGCTCGTGGTCGATGGCTCCTCGAGCGATCGCCCCGCGGGCGGCGGCCCGGCGGGTGATGTCGGCGGTGTGACGGATGCAGCCGCGGGCGCGACGACGACGCTGGGTGTCGAGGCCCCGCGCAACCCCGCGTTTTCCGTCACCGGCCGCGTCGGCGGCGCGGGCAACGGGCTCTACGACGTGGCACTTGTCGATGTGGTCGCGGTTGTCAGCAGCAAGAACCTGCCGAAGCTGATCGATGCACTGGGCAGGACGAACTTCATCACGGTGTTGGATATGGATATCTATGCGGTTGACATCGCCGCGGAGCTTCAGCAGGGGTACTTCTACGGCGACGAGCACGTCGTTCGCGTGTCCATGCGGCTGGAGACGATCTGGCTCCATGACTGGACCCTGCCGCTGATGCCCGCGCCGGTGCGCAATCGGCTGGGCCTGCCGGCGCCGACGCCCGAGTCGCCCGCGACACCCGCGAACTGATCGTTCCTGAGTCGGCCCACTTTCTCACGGCGGATACAGACCTTCGAACCAACAAGCGCGGGCCTCTTGCCCCGCGACAGACACCGGGACGCACACCATGGCCATCGATCGCATCAATCCGTTTGAGCGCCACGTCGAGAAGTTCGTTCTCGCCGCGGCGGGTATCGCCTTTGCGGGAGTGGTGGGCTGGCAGTTCCTCTCCCAGCCGCAGGTTGACCTTGGCTCCCGAAAGGGCCTGCCGAGCGAGGCCAATCCGGAGCTCGAGAAGCTCGCCAACAAGCTCAAGTCGGAGATGACCGCGACCGAGTTCCCCAATCGCCCCACGCCCCCGAAGCCGATCACCGCCTCGGACTTTGCCACGCGATCCGGCGGGACGATCTCACGCTCGCCGCAGATCGCCTGGACCGGCCCCCGCCCGCCCAGCTTCGGCGGCGGCGACCTCGGCCCGCGCGATGGCAAGACCGTGCTCGTCCCCGCTCTGCCCGCTGTCACCGGCGTTCTGCCCCACGCGTTCATGTCGACGGTCGACGCGGCGGAGGTTTCGGCCTCTCCCGAGCTCGGCGGCCTGCTGGCCACGCAGCAAGCACCGTTCGACCTTCCCGCTGTGACCGTTGCGGGGGCCATCAACGGTGTGGCGCTCAAGAACGCTTTCGCGACCACCCGGGACGGGCACGCCGACATGCCCGCGCCGTGGTACGAGGGCATTGAGATCGCGTACATCGAGGTGCTCCGCCAGACGCTCAAGCCCGATGGCTCCTGGAGCGACGCCGAGAGCATCAACCCGCTTCCGGGTCGCTTCTCACTCATGCCGGGCGTGAAGTCTCAGGCGCTGAAGGCCGACGAGCTTGCCAAGAGTGCGGCGGACCACCGCCGTGAGATCAAGCGGCCGGAGTTCTACACGCGTGCGACTCTCGGCGGTGAGGTTGTCGGCGAGGAGTGGCTCCCGCCCAGCGAGGCCCGCGTTCGGGCCGCGGGCGGTCAGGACCCCAACAGCGAACTTCGTGGCGAAATCCGCCGACGCGAACGTCGCCTCGCGGATGTCGAAGCAGCCATCGCGCGTCTCCAGAACCCCGGCAACCAGCCCGGCCGTCCCGGCGGCGGTCGGCCCGGTGGTGGCGGTGGCGGCCCCGGCGGCGCAGGCGGCGGTGGTGCGGGCGGTGGCGGGGCGGGCGGCGGCGGCGGTGCGGCCCCCGGGCCGGATGCCGCGCGACTCGCATCTCTGACGCGCGATCGCGATCGTCTGGAGCGCGAACTGGGCGAACTGCGTGCGCGACTGACCGCTGCGGTCGGCGGAGCTGCCGCCACGGCAACCGACGGTGCGCTGCTCGCCACCGACAACGTCGAGGTCTGGTTCCACGATGTCTTTGTCAAGCGTGGGGCGACCTACCGCTACCAGGTT
Organism: Phycisphaeraceae bacterium; assembly: GCA_021297895.1. Lineage (GTDB taxonomy): Bacteria > Planctomycetota > Phycisphaerae > Phycisphaerales > UBA1924 > JAJTHN01. The sequence goes on from JAJTHN010000051.1 coordinate 13,298, forward strand.
CGTTACGCGATCACGAACCCTGTCCTGGGGCGTGCCGAGCTCATCGACCCGTCCAATCAGGCTTTGGCCGGCGAGCTGGTCCTGCTGAGCCAACCAAGCGCGTGGTCCGAGCCCGTCCGCGTCGATGACAGCGTGTATTACTTCATCACGCAGGCCATCGATCCTCGCGGCAGCGCCGTCGGCGGGGCTGTGCGGCCGATGACCGCGACGGCCGAGTTCTTCACCTTTACGTGGGGCCACTGGCGCCGCGGCGTGGTGACGCTTGAGCCGGGCGACCCCCTGGTCGCCAATGTGCCCGTGCCCGATACGACCAAGATCGCCGCGGTGAACCCGGCACCCGGCGGCCCCTCGCCGGCTGGCCCCGGCGGCGGTGATGGCGGCGGCACAGGCGGCGGCCCGGGTGGAGGACCTGGCGGCGGATCAACCGGGGGCGGGGCTGGCGGCACTGGTGGCGGTGCCGGCGGTGGTCCGGGCGGCGCGGCAGGAGGCCAGGCCCCTCGCGGCCGAGTGGACCTGCCGGTGAAGGATCTGCTCGTCGATGCGCTCAAGGGGTACTTCCTGCTGGATGTGGCACCGATTCCTGATGCGGCGGGCGGTGGCGGCCGCGGGCCGCAGTTCTTCGCGCGGCTTCGCGAGTCGGATGGGGCGGTGGTGATTCGCCGTCCGACGGAAGATCGAGCACGAGCGGAGTACGAGCGGCTCCAGAAGTCTCACCAGGCGGGCGAGGAGTCTCTGAGGCGAATCGCGACCGGCCAGCCGGCACCGAGCCCAGCGGGTACACCTCCGACCCCGCCGTCACCCACACCGGGCGGCCCGATCCGCCCGTGAGTTTGGCGAGAGCGGACGGTTGATAGGGTTTTGAAAGGCATAAGTTGCCCGTTGATAGGTCTTTGAACGGGATATGAACTGTCGGCAATCGTGGATCGAATGTGGAGATTCGCAAAATCTTTGACGAGTGATTGAAGAGCACTTGACCGAGGAATGGAGGGGGCTAGACTCTCCACCCACCCGCCGCCCACCGCGACGGGACGCGTGCCGAAGACGACCGGAGTGATCCGGGGATCAACGGGTCAACACGCAGTCGTCTTTGAAAACCGGATACGGACGGATGTCGTGTCTCCAGAAGCTGGAGCCGAGCGGAAGCGCAAGCGACCGATCGGGCTCTGGCGACGTTCCGGCGATGCCGGGAGGTTTGGTGGAGGCCACGACAGGTAAGTGAATGACAAGACAAGTCGAGCGCAATGAGGAAAGTAAATCCCCGAGCGAGACATAGGTCGCCTAGGCCTGGTTAAGCGGAGGGACTCAAGATAAAGCTCATGTTGGTTGCGTCAGTTCGGAGTCGGGATCGAAAGATCACGGCGACGGGTTGGCGGTCGAACCACAAGGGCGCACGGTGGATGTCTTGGTGTCGAGAGGCGATGAAGGACGCGGGAACCTGCGATAAGCCAGAAGGAGCCGGTAACCAGGCTGTGATCTCTGGATCTCCGAATGGGGAAACCCGACCATTAGGTCACCTACCGCTGAATGCATAGGCGGTATGGAGCGAACGCAGTGAACTGAAACATCTAAGTAACTGCAGGAAAGGAAAGCAACAGCTACTCCGTCAGTAGCGGCGAGCGAACGCGGATGAAGCGGTGTAACGAGTGAACGGGATGGAAAGCCCGGCCATAGAAGGTGATAGCCCTGTAATCGTGAACCGCGGAGCCCTCGAGTAGGTTCCAGCTCGGGAAACTGGGACTGAATATGGGGAGTCCACTCTCCAAGGCTAAGCACTCCTCGACAACCGATAGCGAATCAGTAAGGCGACTGAACGATGAAAAGTACCGTGATGAACGGTGTGAAAGAGTACCTGAAACCGTGCGCTTACAAGCGGTCGGAGCCCTTCGGGGTGACGGCGTGCCTTTTGCATAATGAGCCTGCGAGTTCGTCTGTACGGCGAGCCTAAGGTCTAGCGGACCGGAGGCGGAGCGAAAGCGAGTCTGAATAGGGCGCTTAGTCGTACGGACGAGACACGAAACCTAAGTGATCTACCGTCGGTCAGAGTGAAGGGCGGGTAACTCCGCCTGGAGGCTCGAACGCATGAACGTTGAAAAGTTCTGCGATGAACTGACGGGAGGACTAAAAGTGTAATCAAACTGGGAGATAGCTTGTTCTTTCCGAAATACCTTTAGGGGTAGCCTCGCGTGTGGTTTGTGGAGGTAGAGCTACTGGATGGACTTAGGGGCCTACCCGGTCACCTGGTCCAACCAAACTCCGAATGCCACAGACATGAGCGCGGGAGAAAGACTTCGAGTGACAATATCCGAGGTCAAGAGGAGAAAAATCCTGACCGCCAGCTAAGGCCCCGAATCAATGCTCAGTTCGTAAGGAAGTCAGACTGCTGAGACATCCAGGATGTTGGCTTAGAAGCAGCCATCATTTAAAGAGTGCGTAACAGCTCACTGGACGAGGAGTTTGGCGCCGAAAATTATCGGGAATAAGCATTGAGCCGAAGCTGCGGACTCGCAAGAGTGGTAGGAAAGCGTTGCTGGGGCGGAGAAGTGGTCCGGGAACGGTCCATGGAGCGTCAGCAAGTGAACATGCAGGCTTGAGTAACGATAAAGCAGGTGAAAATCCTGCTCGCCGTAAGCCTAAGGTTTCCTGGGGAAGGTAAATCCGCCCAGGGTTAGCCGGGACCTAAGACGAGGCCGATAGGCGTAGTCGATGGAAATCAGGTCAATATTCCTGAGCCAATGCCCAATAAGGTGCGGACTTCTGGACTCTGCTGGAGGTGTCAGATCACCAGGCCGTAAGGCCGTTGCAGAGAAAGGGAGTTCCTCGAAAAGCCGGGCGAGCCCGTACTAAAACTGACACAGGTAGGCGAGGCGAATAGCCTCAGGCGCTCGAGAGAACGGTCGTGAAGGAACTAGGCAAGTTAACCCCGTAAGTTCGCGATAAGGGGGCCCTACCCGTAAGGGAGGGCGCAGAGAAAAGGCTCTGGGAACTGTTTATCAAAAACACAGCTCTGTGCGAAGACGCAAGTCGATGTATACAGAGTGACGCTTGCCCGATACCGGAATGTCAAGAGAGCGGGTCAGAGCAATCGAAGCTCGCGATCTAAGCACCGGTGAATGGCGGCCGTAACTATGACGGTCCTAAGGTAGCGAAGTTCCTTGTCGGGTAAGTTCCGACGCGCATGAATAGCGTAATCACTGGAGCACTGTCTCCACGACCGACTCGGTGAAATAGAAGTGGCGGTG
>JAJTHN010000064.1 GCA_021297895.1 Phycisphaeraceae bacterium
CACCCCCCGCACCCCCCTCTTCCCCCGCCCCACCCGCCCCACCCGCCCCACCCGCCCCCCCCGCGCCCCCGACCGGGCTGGACTACAAGGCCTCCGGCGTTGACATCGCCGAGGCCGATGCGGCCAAGGAGGAAATGGCCCGCGAGATGGACCGCGGCGATCCGCGCGTGCTCAACCGCGTCGGCGCGTTCGCGTCGCTGGTCGATGGGCGATTCGCGCTGCCGATCGGCGGGCTGCCGGCGATGAGCGAGCCCGTGCTGGTCATGAAGATCGAAGAGCCCGGCAGCAAGCAACTGCTCGCCCTCGACCGCGCCCACGAGCCCGGCCGCTGCGAGGCGCTGGCGCAAGACCTCATCCACCACCTGATCAACGACATCGCCGTCATGGGCGCGCGGCCCGTCGCCGTGCTCGACTCGATCGTCTGCGGCAAGCTCCAGAAGGAGACCGTCGTCCGCCTCGTCCGCGCCATGGCCGCCACGTGCAGGGCGCACGGCTGTTCGCTCGTCGGCGGGGAGACCAGCGAGCAGCCCGGTGTCCTGCCCGTCGGGCGCTACGTGCTCAACGCTTCGGTGACCGGCGTCGTCGATCGCGCCGCGATCATCGATGGCTCGCGCATCGCCCGCGGCGACCGGCTCGTGCTCGTGGCCAGCAACGGGCCGCACACCAACGGCTACACGATGATCCGCCGTTTGCTCGACCTCAACCCCGCACTCGCCGATCGCGCTGTCGGCGCGGGAACGTTCATCGACGCGGTGCTCATGCCGCACACGAGCTATCTGCACGCCATCGGCGCGGCGATCGCCGCGGCCAGCGTCGTCGGCGGCCCCGCCGGCAGCTCCGGCATCACCGGCCTTGCGCACATCACCGGCGACGGCATCGCCGGGAACCTCGGCCGCATCATCCCGCCGGGCCTCGCGGCCGTCGTCGATCTCTCGACCATCCGCGGCCCCGCCCTGCCGCCGGTCTTCGATGTGATCCGACGGGAGGCGAACACCACCGACGCGGCGATGCTCCAGGCCTTCAACTGCGGCGTCGGGCTCGTCGCCGTCGTGCGCCCGGCTCACGCCGAGGCCTGCGTGCGGGCTTTCACGCAGGCGGGCCACGCCGCGTGGCTCGGCGGCGAGATTCACAGCCGCGACGCCGCGGAATCCCGCGGCGTGCGCACGGGCGATGGAGAAGTCGTGTACGCCGGAGGTGTCGCGTGGTAAAGCGTCGATCAGCATCCGTCGCATCGCCCGGTTCCGGCGGTGCATCCGCTTCGGCCCCCGCCGTGTCGCAGAGCGCGATCAAGGTGCCCGCACGGTGCACCATCGCCGCGCTCTCGCGGCGCGTGATGCAGGATGACTTTGTCCCGTTCGCCTGCCTGACGTGCTACGACGCGACAACAGCGCGCTGGCTCGCACGCGGCGGGGTCGAGGTTCTGCTGGTCGGCGACACGGCCAGCGAAATGACCCTCGGCTTTGATCGCACGATCGACATCCCGCTCGATGTGCTGCTGGCCCTGACCGCGGGCGTGCGCCGCGGTGTTGAGTCGGCGCTCGCATCGGTCCGTGGCACGCATCCGCTGCCGATGGTCATGGGCGACATGCCGTTCATGTCCTATCACACCAGCGATGATGATGCCGTCCGCAACGCGGCGCGATTCCTGGTCGAGGGCCAGGCCGACATCGTCAAGCTCGAGGCCGATGAGACCTTCGCGCCGGTCATCGCAAAGATGGTCCGCGCGGGGATCCCGGTCTGCGCGCACGTGGGCAGCAGGCCGCAGCGCGTGGCCCTCAGCGGCGGGTATCGCTCCGCCGGGCGCACGCGCAAGGACCAGGCCCGGGTCGTCCGCGATGCGCGGGCCTTGCAGGATGCGGGCGCGAGCATGCTGCTGGTCGAGGCCGTGCCCGAGGAAACGACGCGCAAACTGCTCAAGGCCACGAGCGTGCCGGTCATCGGCATCGGTGCGGGTCCGGCGTGTCACGGGCAGGTGCTCGTGCTCCAGGATCTGCTGGGGCTGAGCGACCGCCCGCCGACCTTCGCCCAGCCCGCGGCGGATGTCGGCCAGGTGCTCATCGCCGCGGCCAGATCGTGGCGCGAGCGCGTCGCGGCGCGGAGCGTCGGACCGAGCCCCTATTCGATGCGCGGCTGAAGAGCACGGCGTAGCATTGACCATGCTTCCGACGTGCGCGATGTTGCTCGCCGTGATCGCCGTGGCGCAGGAGCCCGGAGCGAAGCCTCCGGCCGCCCCGAGCACGCCCGCCAACGCGGCCACACCTCCTGTCGCGCCCGCGGCCAGCCCCACGCCAGCATCGCCCGATGGCCCCGTGCTGCCGGCATCGAGCGATCCGTCCATGCCGCGATTCAGAGAGTTCCGGCCCGCGGACCTTCGCCTCGATCCGCGGCGCGATGACCCGCGAATGCCGACGTTTTCGCGGCGGCTTACGACGATCCGCGACCTGCGGCAGGTCGATCCGACCATCGCCGATGTCGGTCCGCTCAACGTCTCGCTCCGCGACATGCCGCCGGACCTGCGCGAGCCGAACGACTTCCGCGGCGTGTTCCAGTTGCCCAGCGATGAACCCTCGCGATACGCCGGTTACTTCGCACGCGTCCGCGGCGGAGTATGGGCCGTGTTCCCGCGCTCGGTCTATCAGCGCACCGAAGAGGGGATCATCCCCACCGTTCCCGCGAACACGGCGTTCTTCCTCGGCGGCGTGCCGATGGACCCGATGCGCATGATCGATGACTCGCCCCCCTCGCGCGATGCGCTCACGCTCGCGGTTCCCGCGGGCTCCGCTGAGTCGGCGCGCTTGGCCCCCGGCATCGGCGGCGCTTCCGATCAGCCCGGACGCATCGGTCCGGTCGAGGGCCGCGTGAGCACCCGGATCGATACCCGCCACCGCGGGCCCGATGCGTCATGGTGGCGACAAACGGTGGGCACAACCGTCAGCGCGGCGACGCTCAGCGACAATACGGCCGCCGCGCATCGCGTGAGCGTCGACCGTCTCGTGCACGATGAGGCCTACCGCGCCGCTCGGCTGGCGACGCTTCTGCGCGATGCGGCCCAGAGCTCCGGCCCCGCCTCACCGGCGTCCTTGCCACCGGCCTTTCCCCCGGCCTTTCCCCCGGCCGAGCCGGGCGTCGTACGCTAACGCCGGATGGCCCCGTCTGATCCCGAGGATGACACCACGACCCACCCGCCGAACGAAGGCCAGGCACTTTCGCTGCGCCTGGTAGGCGATGAGGCGGGCGCGCAAGCCGATGGGTCCGCACCGGCCAAGGCCGGATCCAAGCGGGGATCAAAGTCCGCAGTGGCCGCGAGCCCGGCGAACGACCCGCGCGACACGCCGGCGATGCGGCAGTACGCACGCTTCAAGAAGCTCCATCCGGGCTGCGTGCTGCTGTTCCGCATCGGCGACTTTTACGAGATGTTCGATGACGACGCGGTCAACGTCTCGCGTGCCATCGGCCTGACCCTGACGCAGCGCACCGCCGGTATCCCGATGGCCGGGATGCCGTTTCATCAGCTCGATACGTACCTGCGCAAGCTTCTGGCCGCGGGCTTCCGTGTGGCGGTGTGCGAGCAGGTGGGCGATGCGCCCGCAAAGCCCGCCGGCGCGGGCAAAGGGATCATCGAACGCGGCGTCACGCGCGTGCTCACACCCGGCACGCTCATCGATGAGTCGCTTCTGACCGATGAGCAGCGCAGCACGCTGGCGTGCGTCTGCTTCTGCGGCTCGCCCGGGCCGGGGATGCCGGACCGCGTCGCGATGGCGCTGGCCGACCTGAGCACGGGCGATCTCCGCGTGGTATGGTCCGACGGTGCGCGTCTGGGCGATGATCTCCTGGCCCACGGCGCGAGCGAGGTGCTGTACGCGGAAACCATCGATCGTCAGCCGCCGCCCCGGCTGGCCGGTGTGCTCAAGGCCGCGGGCGTGTCCGGCACGCCGCAGCCGCAGTGGCACTTCCGCATCAGCGACGCGGTCGAGGCGATCAAGGAGCAGTTCGGCGTCTCGACGCTCGCGGGCTTCGGGCTCGGCAGCGATGAGGACCAGTGGCTGTGCGCGCCCGTTGGTGCGATCATCCGGTACCTCCGGGCCACGCAGGCCCCCGATGGCTCGCCGCTGCGACAGGCGCTGCGCCACCTGCGCCCGCCGCGCAAACTCGAGCGGCACACCGCGATGGTGATCGACGCCTCGGCGCTTCGTGCGCTCGAGATCGATCGGACCATCCGCGGCCCCGCCGCGGGGACCGACGGCGCCATCGCCGGCGAGGGATCTCTGCTGGGCATCTTCTCCGGCCGCGGCATGGTCGCGGGCACGGCCCGCGGAGCGTGCCGCACGCCCATGGGCAAGCGCCTTCTGCGCGACTGGCTCAGCCGGCCGTTGGCCGACATCGATCTGATCACGCGGCGGCAGGCCCGCGTCGCGACGCTCGTCGAGGACCGGCGCTCGGCGCAGGATCTGGGCGATCTGCTGCGGAGCGTGCAGGATGTCCAGCGCATCGGCGCGCGCGTGGCCCTGCTGCGATGCTCGCCGCGAGACCTGGTGTCGCTGGCTCGCAGCACCGCGCAGGCCAGAGCGCTGGTCGAACTCGTCCGGGCGGCACCGGCGTTTGCCGAACTCGCCGGCGAACTCGCGTCGATTCAGCAGGCTCTCGAGCGCGTCAGCGGGAAGATCCTGCTCTGGTGTGTTGACGACCCGCCGTCGCACCTGCGCGAGGGCGGCCTGATCCGGCCGGGTGTCGACGCGGCCCTGGATGAACTCATCCTGCTCAAGGACCACAGCGCCCAGTGGCTCAGCGATTACCAGGCGCGACTGCTGGCCGAGCACCCGATCCCGACGCTCAAGGTCGGCTACAACCGGATTTTCGGCTACTACATCGAAATCGGCAAAGCGCACAGCGCCAAGGCGCCCGCGAGTTTCTCGCGTCGGCAGACCCTGACCGGCGCGGAGCGGTACATCACGCCCGAACTCAAGGACTTCGAGGACAAGGTCACGCAGGCGACGGCGCGCAGCCTTCAGCGCGAGCAGGAACTCTTCGGCGAACTGGTCGATCTCGCCGCGGCGTCGCTCCGGCAGATCCAGTCCTTCGGCGACATCGTGGCCGAACTCGACGCGACGCTCTGCCTTGCCGACAAGGCGGCGCACCGGGGCTGGGTCCGGCCCGCGATCGTTCGCGAGCCCGTGCTGGACATCGTCGCCGGTCGCCACCCCGTGCTCGATGAACTGCTCGAGCAGAGCGGAACGCACGAGCAGATGCGCTTTGTCCCTAACGACACGCGCCTGGGGGTGAGCGATGAGCCCGCCACGCTCGCGCTGATCACCGGCCCAAACATGGCCGGCAAGAGCACGTACATCCGTCAGACCGCTCTTCTGACGCTCCTGGCGCACGTCGGGTCGTTTGTTCCCGCCGAGCGAGCGACGATCGGGCTGGTCGATCGGCTGTTTACACGCATCGGAGCCGACGATGCGCTCTTTGCCGGGCAGTCCACGTTCATGGTCGAAATGACCGAGACCGCGGGCATTCTGCACCACGCCACCCCCGCATCGCTGGTCGTGCTCGATGAGATCGGCCGCGGCACCAGCACGCTCGACGGCCTCTCGCTCGCGTGGGCGATCGCCGAGAGTCTCGCGACACTGCCGGCGCGAGGTGGTGTCGCGAGCGAAGGCACCGCCGCCCGCGGCCCGCGCACGCTCTTTGCCACGCACTATCACGAACTGACGCGACTCTCCGAACTGCTCCCCGGCCGTGTGACGAACCTTCAGGTGAGCGTGCGCGAGTTCAGCGATCAGCTCGTGTTCCTTCACCGCATCCTCCCCGGCCACGCCGACCGGTCGTACGGCATTCATGTCGCGCGTCTTGCCGGCATTCCGCCGACGACCGTTGCCCGCGCTCGCGAGGTGCTCGAGAGCCTCAGCGTCGAGCACGCGGACGCCACGCTCGGCAACGCGGGTGCAAAGACCGTTGCCTCCCGTGCCGCGGACGTACCGGGGCCGATGCCCGTTGGGCAGCTGGGCCTGTTCACCGAGTATGTCGATCATCCGGTCATCGGTCAGTTGCGAGAACTGAAGATGGACACGCTCTCGCCCATGCAGGCCTTCGAGCTGCTCCGCGACATGGCCGCCAGAGCCAGAGAGCCCTGATCGGGACGCCCGCGAGGCCGGACCTACGCTCAGGCGTGCTGGGTCGATTGTCACTGGCCAACAAGTGTCTGCTGCTCTTCGGTGCCGCGCTGGTGCTGATCATCGTCGCTGCGCTGGCGGTCCCGTGGTGGATGATGAACGCCGGCATCGACCGCGCCGAGGTGCAACTGGCGCGTCGACTCGCAGAAAACTGGGTCGATGTCGCCAGGCGAGCCGCGGCCGACGGCCTGGCGGACGAGGCTTCCCGCAGCGCCGATGAGGAACTGCTCGTTCTCCGCTCCGGCCTCCGTCTGTTCGATGGCGTCGCGAATCAATCCATGCTCCGCGTGCTGGACCAGTCGCAGATCGCCGACGTCCGCGGACGCGATCCGTTCGTCGCCCAAGCCTGGGCCGCGCTGGGCGAACGTACCGCCGGGCAGGACCCGGTCCCCGCGGACGGTTCCTTCACGGACGTGACCTGGCGACTCTCCGTGCGCGAGTACCGCGTCGCGATCCCGGTCCGCGCCTTCCGCGCCGCGACAGTCGCGGCGCGCGACGGCGAGCCGCGCCCGCTGCGCTCCGCCGCCGACCCCGGCGAGCCGGTTGACGACGATCCGACCGTCGCCGGGCTGGTCGTGCTCGAACGCACCAGCCCGGAGGCCGCGGGCCAGGTATGGGCCAACACCGCCTCCGGCGCCTCGGCCGGGCTCGGCGCGCTGGCGCTGGCTCTGCTGGTGTTCTACTTCATCACCAGCCGCATCATCCTCCAGCCGGTGCGCGAACTGCGTTCGACCGCCGAGCAGGTCCGTGAGGGCAACCTCCGCATCCGCTCGGAGATTCACACGCGCGACGAGTTTGAGGATCTGGCCGATGCGTTCAACGAGATGCTCGGTGAAGTTCAGCTCCAGCAGGAACGGCTGCGATCGCTCAACGCGACGCTCGATGACAAGGTGAACCAGCTGCACGAGCGGAATCTGGCGCTGTACGAGGCCGCGAAACTCAAGGGCGAGTTTCTGGCCAATGTCACGCACGAACTCCGCACGCCGTTGAACTCGATCCTCGGATTCGCCGAGCTGCTCGACGAACTGGTCCAGCGTGACGCCGACGCGATGGGCCCCGCCGCGGCCGACGACATGCGCATCAACAAGCGCCGTCGCTATGTCGAGAACATCATCAGCTCCGGGCGTTCACTTCTGGAACTCATCAACGGCCTGCTGGAGATGGCGAAGGTTGAAGCCGGAAAGATGGAACTGAACGTCCAGCGGCTCGATGTCCGCGGCGCATGCGAAAACCTCGCGGCGCTGGTCAAGCCCATGGCCGACAAGCGCCGCGTCGAACTCCGCGTCGAACTCGTCGGCGACCTGCCCGTCATCTACACCGACCCGCGAAAGCTCCAGCAGATCGTCTTCAACCTCCTGAGCAACGCCATCAAGTTCACCGCCGACGCCGCCGAAGCCGAGCGCGAGCACGCGGTGCTCCGCGGCGTGGAGCCCGAGGCGCTCGCCGAAGTGCCGGACGGCCAAGCCCACCTCCCCGCCGAGCGCGCCGCCGTGGTCACGCTGCGCGCCGATCACCTCATCCCGCGCAGCGCCGATCCCGCCCCGGGCGAGGAGTTCGTGCGCATCAGCGTGCTGGACACCGGGCCGGGCATCAGCCCCGAGGATCAGAAACGCATCTTCGAGAAGTTCACGCAACTCAACACGGGATACGAGCGCAAACAGTCCGGCACGGGCTTGGGCCTGGCGATTGTCCGCGAACTGACCACGATGCTCCAGGGCGAGGTGCAGGTGCATTCGGAAGTGGGGCGGGGCTCGATGTTCAGCGTGATTCTGCCCGTCAGACTCGACCCGACCCGCGGCCTTGTCGGCGCTCGGGTGGACGCCGCGGCCGATCCGGGCGCCGCCACAACACTGGGTGCCGCCGGCTCAAGTTGAGCGTCGCCCGGCCCCGCTCCCACCCCGATCACGAACCGCAACCGCATCGCGGTGGTGCCGCAGCTCGGCGATGGCCATCGTGCCGTGCTCGAGCTCGACCGCCACCACGTCGATGCGTCGCGGCAGGTGGTGCCAGCGATTCCGCCGCACCAGATGCGTCATGATCCCACGCAGCGTCGACCGCTTGTCTTCATTGATCTGCGCCTCGGGCGGCCGCTGCTCGGGCCGCTCGCTGAGCGGACGAACGCGCGCCTTGACCTCGACCAGCACGATCGTGCGTCCGTCCGGATCGCGTGCCAGAAGGTCCGCCTCGCCCATCGGCACTCGCAGGTTCCGCCCCAGGATCCGAAAGCCGCACCGGCGGAGTTCACGGGCGACCAGTCGCTCGGCGTGACGGCCCGTGAGCGTTGTCTCGGGCATGCGCGGGTGCAGCCACGCGTCAACGCGCCGCCGCAACCGCCACCAGATCCGCCGCGCCGCCAGCACCGTCGCACCTCCCTCGAGCCCGAGCGATCACGGCCGGGGCGCGCCACCGCTCGGCCCCGGAACCGCCGGTGCGGGCGTGCTGCCGCCTCTCTGCGCGGGTACCCAGTACCGCTCCGTCGCGATCACGATCAACTGCTCGAGCATCTTGCTCTCGTCGGTCTTGGTCCCGCGCTCGCGGATGCGCTCGAAGAACCGGTTGGTCTCCTCGGCGAAGCGACGATCACGCAGACGCGCGAAAACGTCGATCTGCGCATCGGCCAGCGATCGTCCGGGCTTCTGCTCGATCGCCTCGAGCATCACCCACGCCGCTCGCCCCTGAGTCTCGATCGGTCCGGCCACCTGCCCGACCGAAAGGCCCTGAATCGCTTTGTTCAACTCGGGCACGCCCACGATCGTCGCTTCGCTCAGCGGGCCGTCGAACGACTGACGAACGAGACCTCCTTCGGACCGGAGGAACTGGTTCAACTCGCTCTCGGCGACGGTCTTGAACGCCACGCCGCCGGCGATCTGCTCGCTGATCTTTGCCCGCGCCGCCGCATCACCCGCCGGCACCCATACCACCCGCACAACAGCGCTCGGCGCCGGCACAAAGTCCCGGATCTGCCGCTCGTAGTCCTTCTTGACATCCCGCCACGACACATTCACCCGCGGCGAGATGTAGCGTTGCACAAGCGTCCGCAGCAACGCGCGGTCGCGCTCGTCTCGGGCCTTCTCCTCCAGCGTGAGCCCTTCCTGCTCAAAGAGTCGCTGATCGGCGAACTGCTCGGATCCGAAGTACGACGATGCCAGATTCTTGCGAAGGTCCGTAAAGAACCGGATCAGCCCCTGTCGCTCCTCGGGCGTCAGCGCGGCACGAGCCTCGGCCAACAGCAGTTCTTCGCGGATCTGCTCCAGCAGCGCGTTGCGGATGATCGGCCCGGCGGTCCTGATCCACGCCTGCCGCGTCGCCGATCGCGCCGCCTCCGCACGCAGACGCGCATCCAGCGGCCTGAGAAACTCCTGCGCAAAGACCGGGCGGCCGTTGATCTGCCCCACCAGCGAATCAACAAACACCGCCGGCTCGCTCGGCTGCGCGCCGGCGCTCGGCTGATAGGCCGGCCGCCCCGTCAGCAGAGCCACATCATCCAGTCCGCCCGACGCCTGTGCAGGCGTGATCACCCGCGGCGTTGCCGCCGTTCCCGGGCTGGTCGAGGCGGGCTCCGCAGGAGCATCCCCCGGTAACTCGGCCTGGCGAACAAAGTCGCCGTATCCCACCCGTCCGCCCTGCGGCTTCTTTTCCTGTCCGTGCACCGGCACCGCCACGCCCGCCAACGCGAGCACCATCGCGAGCCGCACAAACGTGTGGAAGTGCTGGCCGCGGGCGGTGGGGCGGGTCGGGCGGTTTCGATCGTGCGGGTTCGTGTTCATGTTCTGGCCTGTGATCCGGGGTGTCGGTCAGTCGATTCCGTCGCGTCGCGTCCTGCGGCGACCGGGCGAGCGGCGGGCGACCTGCCCGATTCCGGGCCGATCCGACCGCTCTGCGTGAACTGATGCTATAGACTCTCCCGCCGACGCGTGGCCTTCCACCGGCGGACCCGGTCGGGCCGATCCCGACCCGACAACAGCGCCCTCACGTCGCCGCATTCACCGGAGCACCGCCATGGCCGACCAGAACCCGCAGCCTTCCAAGTTGATCCTCGATACCGACTGGAAGAAGCGTGATGAGCCGGCCAAGCCCGCTGCACCGGCGGCACCCGCTTCGGCCAAACTCGAGGTCGATAGCGACTGGAAGAGCCAGGCGCAGGCCGAGAAGGAGCGACTGGCCCAGCAGGAGTCCGCACGCGCCGAGAAGGCCGCCGCGTCGGGAACGGCCGCCGGTCCCGCGGGCCAGCGCGGCAAGCGTGAGATGCCCCCCGCCGACTTTGCCGGCCTTGTTGGCTCGTTGGCGACGCAGGCCCTGATGTACATGGGCGCGTTCCCGGACCCGCAGACCGGCCGCGCGATCGTCTCACTGGAGTACGCGCGGTTTCACATCGACCTGCTCGGTGTGCTCGAGGAAAAGACGCGCAACAACATCTCGGCCGAGGAGTCCAAGGACCTGACGAGCGTGCTCCACGAGCTGCGCCTGCGGTACGTTGAAATCACCCAGGCCGTCGCGCAGATGATGAAGGAGCAGGCGGAAGGGAAGCTGAATGCCGCGGCGGGCGGCATGCCCGGTGGGGCCATCGGCGGACCCATGGGCGGCGGCATCGGCGGGCCGGGCACGCCCGGATTGCGCTGAGCGATCACAAGCCGTGTCGGCGCGATTCGTTCACGGCCATCCGATCAGGCCCTCCCCCGCGCCATAGATCGACCGGCCCGCCGACTTTCCGCTCAACATCACGCGCACATCGCGACGATCTTCACGCATATGGGCTATGCTGAAGCGTCCGCGTGCTGCGTCTTTGCCCGCGACGAGCGGCAACGCAGGTCTCTGTTTCGTTCCGCGGACTGCTTGCAAGGGGCTCGCAACCGTGGCTGAGACCGCTTCGTTTCTCGATCGCCATCACTTCCTTCTCCGAAGGCTGCACTCGCTGACCGGCATCGTGCCCATCGGCGTCTTCCTCGTTGCGCACCTGACGACCAACTCCTCGATCCTCTGGGGCAAGGTCGGTCTCCGTGCCGATGGCCACGGCATGGGCTTGACAGAAGGCGGCGTCACTTACTTCCAGAAGGAAGTCGAGTGGATCAACACCCAGATCCCGCACCTGCTCCTGATCGAGCTGGTCCTCTGGATCAGCATCGCGTTCCACTCCGCTCTCGGCGTCGTGTACGCGCGGCAGGCCAAGAACAACCTCAACCGCTACCCGCACCAGGACAACTGGCGCTACGCGCTGCAGCGTTTCAGCGGCTACTTCGGCATCCTGTTCATCTTCTACCACGTCGCCACGCTCCGCTGGGGCTGGAGTTTCCTCGTCCCGCCGTTCGATGGAAGCGTGCCGTGGAGCCACAACTTCGCCTCCAGCACGCTCGCGGCGTCGCTCCGCGGTTCGTGGGAGGAGTTCACGATCTGGGGCCTCCTGGTCAGCCTGTTCTACTTCGTCGGCGTAACGCTGCTGGTCTTCCACTTCGCCAACGGCCTCTGGACCGCCGCGATCACCTGGGGCATCACCGTCAGCACCGCCGCCCAGAAGCGCTGGGGCGTCGCCTGCTTCGGCCTCGGTGCGGGCCTCATGATCGCCGGCTGGTCGAGCGTGGTCGGCTTTGCCATGCTCAACCCGCTCGAAGCCAAGAAGTACGAGATGAAGTTCCACGAGAAGCACGGCAACGACGTCGCGCCGCTGGTGATCCCGGGCCTCTCGCCCGCCGCCAACCCCGCGACATCCGCCGTGACAGTGCCCTGAGCCGATCAATCACGACTTCGCGCCGGGACTGAACACCGGCATCTCCCACCTCGCCTTGATCACCCCCAACGTTCGCGACTTTCGAGGTGCACCATGACCCCAGCCAGTTCCGAGAAGCGCGTCATCGTCGTCGGCGGAGGCCTTGCGGGCCTCGCGGCCACCATCCGCATCGCCGAGGCCGGCATCCCCGTCGACCTCTTCTCCATGGTCCCTGTCAAACGCTCCCACAGCGTCTGCGCCCAGGGCGGGATCAACGCCTGCAACGAGGTCGCCCGCCAGCAGGGCTATAGCGAGTACGAGCACTTCGACGAAACCGTCTACGGCGGCGACTTCCTCGCCGACCAGCACCCCGTGCTCGAGATGGCCAGCTGGGCCCCGCGCATCATCGATCTGCTCGACCGCATGGGCGTCCCGTTCAATCGCACCAGCGAGGGCTTCCGCGATCTCCGTCTCTTCGGCGGCTCCCTCTTCAAGCGCACGCACTTCGCCGGTGCGACCACCGGCCAGCAGCTCATCTACGCCCTCGATGAGCAGGTCCGCCGGTGGGAGAGCGAGGGCAAGGTCGCCAAGTACGAGTTCAGCGAGTTCCTCGGGCCGATCATGCACGACGGCGTCTGCGTCGGCATCGTCGCCCAGGACATGCGCACCATGCAGGTTCGCTCGTACCGCGCCGACGCGGTCGTCATGGCCACCGGCGGCTGCGGGCTGGTCTTCGGCAAGAGCACCAACTCGGTCATCTGCACCGGTGCCGCCGCGGCCCGCTGCTTCAAGGCCGGCGTCTGGTACGGCAACCCCGAGATGATCCAGGTCCACCCGACCGCCATCCCCGGTGCGGACAAGACCCGTCTCATGAGCGAGTCGGCCCGCGGCGAGGGCGGCCGCGTCTGGGTTCCTCGCAAGAAGGGCGACACCCGCCGCGCCAAGGACATCCCCGACAACGAACGCTACTACTTCCTCGAAGAGCGATACCCCGCGTACGGCAACCTCGTGCCCCGCGACATCGCCACCCGCGAGATCTTCAGCGTCTGCGTCAAGGATGGGCTCGGCGTCAACGGTGATAACCAGGTTTATCTCGACCTGACCCACCTTCCCGCCAGCACGCACCACAAGCTCGAGGGCATCCTCGAGATCTACAAGAAGTTCGTTGGCGATGATCCCGCAACCGAGCCGATGCGCATCTTCCCGAGCGTCCACTACAGCATGGGCGGGCTCTGGACGACCTTCACCAAGGGCAGTTACGCACCCGATCGCCCGCTGACCAAGCACAAGTCCGGCTCGCGTGCGCCGATCTCTTCGGAAATCGGCATGGGCATGCTCCCCGGCGCGATCAACAACGCCCAGACCAATGTCCCCGGGCTCTATGCCTTCGGCGAGGTCAACTTCGCGTATCACGGCGCAAACCGTCTCGGCGCAAACGCGCTGCTCTCGTGCATCTTCGACGGTCTGTTCTGCGGCGTGAGCGTCGTCAATCACGTCAAGAACACCAAGTCCAGCGTTCCCGCGAGCGTCTATGACAGCGCGGTCAAGAGCGAGCAGGATCGCGTGAGCAAGCTGCTCGGAAGCGCCAAGACCGCCGGCACCAGCGATCCGCTCTGCAACCCCTACAACATCGGGCGTGAACTCGGCGTCGAGATGACCGAGGCCTGCACCGTCGTCCGCAGCGAGGCACGGCTGAACCAGTGCCTGAGCAAGCTCGCCGACCTCAAGAGCCGCTACGCCAGGCTCAGCATGAACGACTCGGCCGGCTGGACGAACCAGTCGCTGTCGTACACGCGAGCGGTGGGGGACATGCTCATCCTCGCCGAGGCGATCGCCCGCGGCGCGCTCGAGCGTCGCGAAAGCCGCGGCGCTCACTATCGCGAGGATTACCAGAATCGTGACGATGCGAACTTCATGAAGACCACCGTGACCAAGTACGACCCCGCGGCAGACAAGGTCAGTGTCGAGTTCGTCGACATCGATGCATCGCTCATCACGCCCACGGCCCGCACCTACGGCAAGACCGATGACAAGGCCAAGGACAGCGAGAAGAAGACCCCCGCGATGGCCGGGGTTTGATCGACCCCGCGGCCGGGTCGCGGCCGAACTCATGCCCGTTGAACACGCGTCGACCGCAACAGCCAACAGCCCACCGCCGACCGACTTGAACCAGGGAGCATCCGCCCCATGAACACGAACTTCACCGGCTCACCGACCAACGCCACCAGCCGCGCAGAGGCCGAGGCCGCCGCACGCCGAGCTTCGGCAAAGCCCGGCCGCACGATCCGCGTGACCATCAAGCGTTGCGACGGCCCGGGCAAGCCCTCACGCTGGGAGTCGTTCAAGGTCACCGTCGAACGCGGCAGCAACGTCATCAGCGTGCTGCAGCAGATCGCCGCCAATCCCATCACCATCGAGGGCACGCCCACGACCCCGGTCGTGTGGGACTCCGGCTGCCTCGAAGAGGTCTGCGGCTCGTGCACCATGGTCATCAACGGCAGGGTGCGACAGTCCTGTTCGTGCCTCATGGACGACTACGCCCCGGGCGAGGGCGACGAGATCACGCTCGAACCCATGAGCAAATTCCCGGTCATCCGCGATCTGTGGGTCGACCGCTCGCGCCTGTTCCACAATCTCAAGCGCGTCAAGGCGTGGGTTCCCATCGACGGCACCTACTACGCCGGCGCCGGGCCGCGAGAGAAGCCCGCCCAGCAGGACACCCGCTACGTTCTGTCCACGTGCATGTCCTGCGGCTGCTGCCTTGAGGCGTGCCCGCAGTTCAACGTCGAGCCCGACGAGAAGAATTGGGATCAGAGCTTCATCGGCGCCCACGCCATCAGCCAGGCCCGACTCTTCAACATGCACGAAACCGGCAAGCAGCTCGCCGACCAGCGCCTCGACGCCCTCATGGGCCCCGGCGGCGTGAGCGACTGCGGCAACGCCCAGAACTGCGTGAAGGTCTGCCCCAAGAAGATCCCGCTGACAGAGTCCATCGCCGCCATGGGCCGCGCGGTCACGATCCACTCCGTCGCCAAGTTCTTCAACCTCAAGTAATACGGATCGCCGTCGAATCTCGTGCGCGTACGGCGCATGATCGGGTTGCGCCGGGGTGAATCGGTGGCATAGTTGTCTCGGTACGGAGGCCGAGCATGGACATCCGCGAGCGTTCACCCGGAGATCTTGAACATCTTCG
>JAJTHN010000081.1 GCA_021297895.1 Phycisphaeraceae bacterium
AGCCCGTCGAGCGCCGCGTCCACAAACCCCATCGACTCGTTCTTCCGAACCGCCATGATCGCCTCCAGACCGGCCCGGCACGGGCCGCATTCCGGTACGATCATTCACGTGCGACGGTTGCGCGATTGTTCAGAGATTCCAGAAGAGTCATGGTCATTCGTACCGCGGCCGTTGCCGCATCCATGTTCGTCAGCGCCTCGAGTGTCTGGGCGACCGTTACCTTCACCGGAGTCATCGACTTTGCCGGCGCGAGCACGGTGCAAGCTCGGGGCATCGCCAACGACGGGAGCATCGTCGGCTACCGCACGATCGGGGGCGTTACCGAGAGCTTCATCCGCTCCGGCGGCGTGGACACCTTCTTCCAGAACTCCGGACTGAACACCTTCGCGCTGGGCATCAACGATGGCGGCACGACGGTGGGCGGTTCAAACCCGGCGTCGGGCGGGCAGGATGCCTTCATTCGTTCGATTGGTGGTGCCTTCACGACCTTCAATCCTGTGGGGAACACCAACAGTTCGGCGGTCGGGATCAACAACGCCGGGGTGACCGTCGGCGCGCAGAACATCGGGAACGGCGCTTGGCGGCGTCTCGCCGATGGGACGACCACCGCGTTCACCTATACCGGAATCGCGGGCGACACCATCTTCAACAGCAACGCGACCGACGTCCTGAACGACGGAACGATCATCGGGCACTCCGTACTGCTCAACGGGGCCGATTTCGGCGGCCGTGGTTGGCTGTCCATCGACGGTGGGAGCACGTTCTCGCATCTCGCTGCGCCAGGCTTTGCTTTCACGTTCGCGTGGGGCGGCAACGACACAGGTCTGATCGTCGGCGATGTGAGCAACAGCTCCACGCTCGCCCAGCGCAGCGGGTTTGTCCTTGACCGCAGCAGCAACGCGTTCACCTACTTTGATGTCGCGGGTGCGGATTGGACGGTACCGACCGGGATCAACGATGCCGGGCAGATTGTCGGCTTCTGGCGTTCTGCGACCGATGGCCAGGTGCGCGGCTTCACGGCCGTGATCCCCGCCCCCGGCGCTGCGGCGGTGCTGGGCATCGCCGGTCTCTTTGCTGGTCGTCGACGTCGCGCCTGATCTGAGAACCTATGAACGGCTCTTGCATCCGTTTACTTCGATTCACTACGACCGTCGCGGCCGCGATGGTCGTGGCCCTATCCCTGTTCTGCCTTGGCGGCTGCGCGATGCATGCCGATCGCACCGCCCGCCGCGATGCTCCGCTATCGACTGCTGCGGAGCGTGACCAGTTCCGCGAGTTGCTCCTCACGGCGCTCGACCGCGAGGCATTGTACACGCTTATGGGCGGGCTCAAACCGCTGAGTACCGGCTTCTGGCGCGGCGAACTCGTCATCGCGGAGCCAGACACCGCGGAGATCGCGCGCGTACGCCGTCTCCTCGCGCCGCTGCGCGATGACACCCACTACGCCGACGTGCAGGCCTTCGCCACCGCTCACGACGGCACGCGGCACCTCGAGGCGCATGTGGTGCATCTCGCGTCCTTCGCCGCCATGCTCGAGCGGGAACGCGACTTCTGGTCGCCGCTCGGTGTCACCCCGTGCACGCACCCCGCGGAGGTCGTCGCGATCGTGGATCGCCTGCCGCGGGCAGATCGCTGGCGCGCGTACGGCTTGCTCTTCGGCTATCCGAAGTATGCCATCGAGTTCTTCGTTGAGGCAGGGGAGCGGGCGAAGGCGAACGGTTCCGAGGTCGGCCCCGGCAAGGACCGTGAGTTCTTCCACGTGCCCACCGCGTCGGCGACCGAGGGACAGTTCACGTGGGCCGTGCCGATCGGTCACCTGGAGCGCGAGGAGGACCGGGCCATCCGCACACGCTCAGAGGCGATCCTTGCGGCCTATTGGCGGGCTGCGCCGAGATTGGCGGCCGCGCACGATCCGGTGCCCACGCTGCGCCGGTTGAACGCCATGCTGGTCCATTCTGACGATCGGGCCGTCGCACGCGTGGACGATGCGGACGTGTGGCAGAACGCGGGTCACGGCCGCCTCGCGGGCGTCTGGGCCGTCGAGCACGTTGAGGTCTTCGCAAGGAACGGGGCTGCCTCGCTTCCAGAGGAGCAGTCAACGTCACTCCGGGGCAGTTGGAGCAGGACCGATCAGACGAACTCGCTCCTCCGCGAGCAGAAGCTGACCATTCTTCACACGCTCAACGCCAACGGCACGTACACGCACACGCTCGACTGGGCCGACGCCCCTGAGCGCCGATTCGAGGAGTCGGGCACATGGACGATCGACAGCGCGGGCGTACTCCGCTGCGTCAACAGCAACGGAAAGGCATCGTCGCTTCCCGAGGCCCGTGTGCTGCATATCGATGACGCGACCCTCATCGTCCGAGTGGACTTCACCGGCGCGGCAGCCGGCCAATCAGAGATCATTCGCCACCGGCTCATCCCAGCTGCACCCAGTTCATCCAAGACCGAAGAGCCGTCTCCCGACTGAAAGGCCACACTCATGAGCACCCTCAAGAACATGATCAACTCCGCCGCCAATAACCTCTCCGGCAAGCGCGCGGCCGCACCGGAGAAGCTCCCCGTCACGGTGCTCTCCGGCTTCCTCGGCGCGGGCAAAACCACGCTACTCAACCACATCCTGGCCAACCGCGAGGGCAAGCGTGTGGCCGTGATCGTCAACGACATGAGCGAGGTGAACATCGACGCCGAACTCGTCAAGACCGGCGGCAAGGTCGGCGAGGCCGTGCTCGACCGTGTGGACGAAAAGATGGTCGAGCTCTCCAACGGTTGCATCTGCTGCACGCTGCGGGAGGACCTGCTCAAAGAGGTTTCTCGCCTCGCCCGCGAGAAGAAGTTCGACTACCTGCTCATCGAGGGCACCGGCATCGCCGAGCCGCTGCCGATCGCGCAGACGTTCACATTCGAGGATGAGGAAGGTCGCTCCCTTGCCGAGATCACGCGGCTTGACACGATGGTCACCGTTGTGGACGCCTTCAACTTCATCAAGAACTTCGAGACCGAGGACGACCTGGCCGACCGCGGCATCGGCAACGACGAGACCGACACGCGATCGATCGCGGACCTGCTGACCGATCAGGTCGAGTTCGCCGACGTGATAATCCTGAACAAGTGCGACCTGGCCGATGAAGCTCAACTCCGGCGCGTCGAGGGGCACATCCTCTCGCTGAACGCGGACGCAACGATCATCCGCAGCATCTTCGGCAAGGTGCCGCTGGACGCGATGCTCGATACCAAGCGTTTTGACATGGCCAAGTCGCAGGCCTCGCCCAAGTGGATCAAGGAACTGAACAACGAGCACACGCCCGAGACCGAGGAGTACGGCGTGTCGTCGTTCGTCTTCGAATCCCGCCGCCCGTTCCACCCTGAGCGCCTCTACAACTTCATCGTCGGCGGGTTCCTGAAGACCGTCCGCAGCAAGGGCTTCGTGTGGCTTGCCAACCGCAGCGACGTCGCGGGTCTGTGGTCACAGGCGGGCGGCTCGTTCCAGCTCGAACCTGCGGGCGTGTGGTGGGCCGCCCGTCCCAACAAGCACCGCCCCAGCGACCCCGAAGCCCGTGCGTGGCTGGAGAAGTGCTGGCAAGAGCCCTTCGGCGACCGCCGCCAGCAGCTTGTGCTCATCGGCGTGGACTTCGACAAGCATTCCCAGCGTCTCCTGCTCGAATCGTGCCTGCTCACCGACGAAGAAATGCGCGGCGGCATCGAGGCATGGAAGCACCTGCCCGACCCGTTCCCGGCGTGGCAGATGGAGGGGATGCAACGCACCTCAGACGAGCCGTGAACCGCGCAACCAGCACGACATGACCCAGACACGCCCTTCACCTCACCGGGCTTCGACATCCGCTCGCCGTGTCTCCGGGGCTCTGGAATCGACGCTGTCAGACCACCCCCCGTCCTCTATTTCCCGAGTGGTTGCCAACAGCAGCCCTTGCCGAAAGCACGAAAGACGCGTCCTCCTGAGGCCAACTCACAAGGACGCGTCATTTGCATGTGCTTGGGATCTCAGCGGCGACATGCCGCGACCGGCATCCTGATTCGCCCCGACGAACGTGGCCGGCGGCACGCGCGATGAAATGCAGCCAACCGCAGCGGGGTCAGAAGTCTCTGTTATTCTCTCAGCGGCAGCTGATCCTGAGGTTGGCAGGCTGTTGAAATAGTTCTTGACGTGCTTCTCCCGGGCCATTCCAGACCGCTTTCTGCCCGTTAGACCCGCGGGTGCGAGGGCCGGAACATCGTCCGGTTCGGTAGCTGGGCTGGGTTTTTCAACAGCCTGTTAGGGCGAGGCTTGGTCTTGATGGAGCGATCCCGACCTCCGGGACGGGGCCCGCTGTGGCGGTGCCGAACCGGTGCTCACGGCGACCCGCGGGCAACATCGATGGACCGGGCTGACCGAGTTTGAGCGTGCCGAACCAGAAAGCCGGTTCGATCAAATCCGAACTATCGCATCATGCACGCCACCAAAGCCCCACGTCGCCGTCTTCGTCGCCTTGCCGCATGGTCGGCCCTTGTCGCGATCGCCGTCACGGCCGCAGTCGTGCTCTCGGGCGGGTGTTCGCGCTCAGCTTTCATCGTGGACCCGTGGGAGGCGATCCCAAAGGCGACGCCAGAGGAGATCGCGAAGCAGCATGAGCCCGAGGCGCTGCGTGCCGATCTCGACGCGATCGTGGCGCTGCATGAGCGAACCGCCCCGAA
>JAJTHN010000047.1 GCA_021297895.1 Phycisphaeraceae bacterium
ATCACAGCGACGAGCCCAACAAGGGCTCGTCGCTGTTTTTGAGGTGCGGACTTTGTCGTTCAGGACGCCTTGTCCCGAATCGATGTTCTCGTTCGTCAGTGCCCCGCGAAAAACCTCGCGGCGCTCGGGACTTAAGCCCGACGGCGTCGAGCCGCGATCAGGCCCATGCCCAGCCCGGCCAGCGCCGCCGCGGCAGGGGTCGGGATCACCGCGACCTGATCCTGATTCGTCCCGTTTGCGATGCCGAGCAGCGAGTGGCTCATCGGCATACTCGTGCCCGCCCGCGCAAAGCCCAGGAAGGTGTTGAGATTGTTCATCACGCCGCTGGTCAGGGCCGCGTTGTTGGTCCGTCGCGCGGTGAACTCGCCGCTGGTGATGTCCAGGCCCGCGTTGGCCTTGGTTGAGTCGAAGTCGTTGACGATCTCCCAGATCGCCAGCTGGAACGCTGCGGCGTAGTCGTTGGAGGTGTTCCACATCAGCGGCGCATTGCCGACGTTGGCGAACAGGCTCTCGAGCGCCGAGGCCCGCATGACCTTGTCGCCAAGGATCGCCGGTGCGGTGTTGAGTTGAACGACGTCGAATGCGCGGTTCTGCCCGCTGACGACCTGCGCCAGATCGATGCAGAAGGTCACGAAGTTCCCGTTCAGCCGGGGATCCGTGTTGGTGGGGCTGGTGATCGAGTGTCGCAGTTGCCCCGCGAACACGTCATTGGTCGTCGTCCCGAATGTCACACGGACATTCGAGCCCAAGCCCGTGCCGTTGTACTTCATCATCACCGACTGGGCCATCGCCGGGGCGGCGGCAAGGGTCGACAGCGTCAGAATCGTCAGGGCGGTCATCGCGCGGCTGGTCATGGGCTCTCTCCTGCTTGCGGACTTGTGTGGCCCCGCCGGACTCGGGCCCTTTCGGGCATGTCCTGCGGGGAATGAGCCATGAAGGTGCCATTGGTTCACCCACCGGGCGAGGTGTCCGCGCAGTTTTCCGCCACCCGCGCCCGTCTGGGAAAGACGGGCAAAGCCGCGCGGATCATCTCGGACCTGCGTGTGGAAACACTGTCGCTCTCGCCGTGAATTCCGGACTCGGCAAAGGGCCGAGAACCTCGCTCGCTCCGCCGCGGTACCATGCCCGTTGTCCGTTGCGGGGGGCCGCAGGAGGCAGCATGGCACAGCAGACGTCCACGACCCCGGCGGCGGAGCCCGCCGCGGCCGCCGCAGCAACCCCCGTCTTCGCCCACCTGCATCTGCACACCGAGTACTCGCTGCTCGACGGCGGAAACCGCCTCGACAAACTCATGGATCGCGTCAAGCAGCTCGGCATGAACGCCGTCGCCTGCACCGACCACGGCAATCTCTTTGGCGCCGTGGGCTTCTACGCCGCCGCCAAGGAGCGCGGCCTCAAGCCCATTCTCGGCGTCGAGGCCTATGTCGCTCCCGGCTCCCGCAAAGACCGCACCCACACAGGCAACGGCGACGGCGGCGCGCACCTTGTCCTGCTTGCGATGAACAATGACGGGTGGCAGAACCTGCTCCTGCTCTGCTCCGAGGCGTATCTCACCGGCTTCTACTACAAGCCCCGCATCGACCGCGAGCTGCTCAGCCGCCACAGCGAAGGCCTCATCGCCATCAACGGCCACCTCGGCTCGGACATCGGCGATCTTCTTCTGGCGTTCCACAACTCCAGGGACACCAAGTACTGGGACGCTGCGGTCGACAGTGCACGCTGGCACGCGCAGGTCTTCGGCGGCGCTCGCACCGATGATCAGGCCCGATTCTTCATCGAGCTCCAGCACCACATCCCCGAGCAGAACGCGATCAACCCGCTGCTGATCAAGCTGGCCCGCCAGGAGGGCCTGCCGCTGGTGTGCGACAACGATGCGCACTTCCTCCGCGCCGAGGACCACGATTCGCACGACACGCTCGTGTGCATCAGCACCGGCAAGGGCAAACTCATGCCCGACCGGATGCGGTACCCCAAGGAGCTGTACGTCAAGAGCCCCGAGGAGATGGCCACGCTCTTCGCCCCCTACGGCCAAGCCGGCGAAGAGGCTCTGGCCAATGCCGCGAGCATCGCCCAGCGCTGCAACGTGACGCTGCCGCTCGGCGCGAACAACGCGCCCGCCGTCGAGATCGATCTGCCCGACGCATCATCGCTCCCGGCGCTGACCGACCCGAAGTTCAAGGGCGATCTGACCGCCTGGTACGCCGACTACTGCGCCAAGTTCCTGCTCAAGCCCTTCCGCGGCGGCGCGACGCCCGAGCAGCTGGCCGCCAGCAAGCAACGCTGCGACGCCGCTCTGCGGATGCTCGCCGAGGCCGGCTTCGCATGGCGCTACGGCGCGTTCCCCGTTCGCAAGCCCGACGGCACCCCCGGCGATGAGAAGGTCGCGCGTCTCGATCGTGAACTGAAGATCCTGGCCGACAAGAACATCAGCGCCTACTTCCTGATCGTCTGGGACTTTGTCAACTGGGGCCGCCAGCGCGGCATTCCGGCCAACGCCCGTGGCTCCGGCGTCGGCACCATGGTCGGCTACACCTTGGGTCTCTCCAACGCCTGCCCCGTCCAGTACGGCCTGCTCTTTGAACGCTTCACCGACCCCGACCGGAGCGAGTATCCCGATATCGATATCGATCTCTGCCAGGACGGCAGGGCCAACGTTATTAATTACGTCCGCGAGAAGTACGGTCACGTTGCACAAATCATTACATTCGGGACGCTCAAGGCCCGCGCGGCGATCCGCGATGTCGGCCGCGTGCTGGAGATGCCGATCCCCGAGGTCGACAAGGTCGCCAAGCTCGTCCCGGAACAGCTCGGCATCACGATCGAGAAGGCCCTGGAGGCCGAGCCCGATCTCCGCGCGCTCTACGACCGCGACGCGACCGTCCGCCGTCTGCTGGACAATGCGCGCAGCCTCGAGGGCCAGGCCCGCCACGCGAGCGTGCACGCCGCGGGTGTTATCGTCGCCACGCGGCCGCTGCACGAGATCGTGCCGCTCTATCGCCCTGCTGGCACCGAGGACACCGTCACGCAGTGGGACGGCCCGACCTGCGAGAAGATGGGCCTGCTGAAGATGGACTTCCTGGGCCTGCGCACGCTCAGTGTCATCGAGCGCTGCAAGAAGCTCATCCGCGACGGCCTGCCCGAGGCGGAGATCTGGGCCGCCGTGGGCCGGCGCGCGGAGTACGAGAAGTGGCACAGTGGCGAAGTGGCGCCGCTGCAGAGGGACAAGAACACGCCCGTGCTCCCTCCCGCTCATCCGCTCGATCTCGACCGTCTCGACTTTGCCGATCAGCGGGTCTTTGAGATGTTCCGTCGCGGCGACACCACCGGCGTGTTCCAGTTTGAATCCGGTGGCATGCGTCGCCTGCTCACGGAGATGAAGCCCGACCGTCTCGAGGATCTCATCGCCGCCAACGCGCTCTTCCGTCCGGGCCCGATGGACCTTATCCCCGATTACAACCGCCGCAAGCACGGCCAGGACAAGGTGCCGCAGGTTCACGAGATCGTCGATCGCTACACGTCCGAGACCTACGGCGTCATGGTCTATCAGGAACAGGTCATGCAGATCGTGCACGGCCTTGGCGGCATCAAGCTCCGCGACGCCTACACGCTCATCAAGAACATCTCCAAGAAGAAGCACGACAAGATCGAGAAGGAACGCCCCAAGTTCGTCGACGGAGCGCAGAAGCAGGGTCTGACGAAGAACCAGGCCGAGGAACTCTTCGAACTCATCCTGAAGTTCGCCGGCTACGGCTTCAACAAGTCCCACTCAACCGGCTACGCCATCGTCGCGTACCAGACGGCCTACCTCAAGACGTTCTTCCCCAATCAGTACATGGCCGCGTTCCTGACCTACGAGTCCGGCGCATCGCAGGTCTCCGAGTGGGTGCCGTACCTTGAGGATTGCAAGAACACCCGGTTCATCGATCCGGCCAGCGGCACGCCGATCAAGGTCGGTGTCGAGGTCCGCCCGCCCGACATCAACCTCTCCGATCACGACTTCACCGTCGTCTTCGCCCCCGATGAGCCCCGCACCTCGCGGCACGGTCACATGCGTTTCGGCCTGGGCGCGATCAAGGGCGTCGGCGACAAGGCCATCGAGAGCATCGTGCGCGAGCGGTCGGTCAAGGGAGCGTTCACGCCGTACGCATCGCTCTTTGACTTCTGCGAGCGCGTCGGCGTCGGCTCCGCCGGCAGCGTGAACAAGGCCACGATCGAGGCCCTTATCAAGAGCAGCGCGATGGACTGCCTGCACGGCCGCCCGTCGCGCAGCGCGATGGTCGCCACCATCGACGCCGCGGTGCAGGCCGCGGCCGCCGCTCAGGCCGACAAGGCTTCGGGCCAGGGCGCGCTCTTCGGCATGGGCGGGCCTGATGCCGCACAGGCCGCGCCTGCGACGCTCGCCAAGGCAGCGCCGTGGAGCGAGGCCGAAACCCTCGCCGGCGAGAAGGACGCGCTGGGCTTCTACGTCTCCAGCCATCCGCTCGATGAGCACCGCGCGATGATCGAGCGACTCGGCAATTCCTCCAGCAAGCGCGTCCGCGAGCGCGAGCACCTGCAGGATGCACGCATCACCATCGCGGGCCTCATCGCCTCGGTCCGCACCATCGTCAGCAAAACCGGCCGCAATGCCGGTTCGAAGATGGCCATCTTCGCGCTGGAAGACAAGGAAGGCACCATCGAGTGCGTCGCCTTCAGCGAGGTCTACGCGCGATCCGCCGACTCCGTCCGCGCCGACCAACTCGTCTTCGTCCGAGGCAAGGTCGACTACAACCGCGGCGAGCCGCAGATCGTCTGCGATGAGGTCCTCCCGCTCAAAGACGCCGGCGCGAAACTCGCCAAGCGCATCCGGCTCATCGTCGACGAGAACCGCCTTAACGGCGGCGCTCCGGAGGCGATCGATCGGGTCGCCGGCCTGCTCAAGCACAATGCCCCCGCCGCCGCAACGCCCGCACCCGCCACGGGCGTCGCGCCCCCCGTCACGCTCAGTGTCGAACTGAACATCCGCACGCTCTCGCCAAAGGCCAGCGTTCTGGTCGAAGCGGGGAACAGCCTTTCCCGCGTCAGGTACTCGCAGGAACTCATCGATGCGCTCTCGCGACTGCTCGGCGAGCAGAATGTCGAACTCCGCGGAGGCCCGGTCGAGGCTCCCAAGCCCGATTCCAAGCCCTGGGCACGCAAGGGCGGCTGAGAGCCGCGGCAGAGTTCCGTGCGGTGCGAGCGACATCGGTATGCTGCGGCGATGAACACCGTGCTCCTTTTCGCTCCGCTCGCGATGGCCGCCGCGACCTTCGCCGCGCAGCCGCCAGCGGCGCCGGTCCCCGCTTCGGCACCCGCCAAGGCGCCCGCAGAGAAAGCCGCGGACCCCGCGCCGCCGGCGTGGCACACGATCACCGCTGATTCGCTCATGGCGATCATTCGAGAGTTGCCCGCGCAGCGATCCGGCGGCGGACGGCCGATCGTTCCCGAAGGCACGAAGCCGCCGGCGCTCGATGACGCCCACCGCCAGGGGCTCGTCGATACGCAGTGGCTGCTCGCCCGCAAGGCCATCGATCTTGGCTACGAGGTCCGTCTCGAGCCCGTTCCGCACTCCCGCCGCGGCGAGCGGCGAACGTGGTCCTACGCGAACGTGGTCCTCGAGCTTCCCGGCTGGGGCGAACTTGCCGATGAGATCATCATCGTCGGTGCGCACTTCGATGCGGTACCCGGGACTTTCGGCGCCGATGACAATGCCACGGGTGTCGCCGCGGCCCTGGAGATCGCGCGCGTGCTGAAGGATCCGGCCTTCTCGCGCACCTCGCCCCGCCGAACCGTGTTCTTCTCGCTCTTCACGCTCGAGGAGGCCGGACTCATCGGTGCCAGCCGGCATGTCGACTACCTGACCCTGCGCCGCCTCATCCCGACGATGGATGCGCCGCCGGAGGCAAAGGAACGCATCGCCGCCGGACCGCGCGTGGTCATGATGCTCTCGCTGGAAATGCTCGGGTTCTACTCCACAGAACCCGGCAGTCAGCGGAACCCTCTGGCGATGCTCCCCGGCGCGCCGAACCTGACCGTCGGCGACTTCATCGCCCTGTGCACGCACAGCACCCACGCTCCGATCAACGCGCGTCTGGAGCGGGCCATGCTCGCGGCCGAGCCGCTCGTGCGGACGGCGCGCATCGACCAGTTCCCGAGCCCGAAGGTCCCGATCTTTCCGCCCGACCTGCTCCGCTCCGATCACGGTCCGTTCCTGGCCGCCGGCGTGCCGGGCATCATGGTTACGGACACGGCCAACTTCCGCAATCCGCACTATCACACCCCGGGCGACACCCCCGAAACGCTCAACGCGCCGCTGTACGAGCGCACCGTCCGCGCTCTGGCCGGCGCGATCTGGAACATCGCGCTCGATCCGGAGCCCTTCCCCGCGCCCTCGGGACAGCCGCCTCAGCCGTGATCACGCCCCGCGACCGCGGCGTAGCCGCTGGCAAGCCGGAGTTTGCGCATCACCGGCGTCTTCTTGTTCGCGTGGCCCTGCATACGACGGATGATGTCGTCCAGTGTCGCCACCGCGCGATCGATGTACGGACCTTTGTTCAGCATCACGCACTCGGCACGCTGGCTCATCGCCGCGTCCGTAACCTCCGCCCTGCTGGCTCGTCCCTTCTTGGCCAGTTGCTCGAGCACCTGCGTCGCCCAGATCACCGGCATGTGCGCCGCTTCGCAGAGCCACAGGACCTGCTCCTGCACCTCCGCCAGCCGCTCGTACCCGACCTCCACCGCCAGGTCCCCGCGCGCGATCATCACTCCGGCCGATGCGCACCGCATCGCCTCTGTCAGCAGCCCCGGCAGGTTGGCGAATCCCTCACGCGTTTCGATCTTCAGCACCACCGGGAGGTCCGCACGCCCAAGCCGCTTCAGAGCACGGCGCAGTGTCGCCGCGTCCCGCGGCGTGCGCACGAACGACATCGCCACACCATCGGCATGCCGCGTCACGAAGCGAAGATGCTCGAGATCCGTCCGCGACAGGGATGCCGTCAGGATCTTCGTCTCGGGCATGTTGATCCCCTTATCCGCTCGGATCTTCGAGCCCTCCGGATCGGCCCGTTCGATCCGGACTCGGGCCCAACCCCGTCCGACGCGCACCACCGCGGCCCCGACCTTCCCATCGTCAAACCAGACGGGCGCATCAACCCGCAACGCCGAAAGTGCCGCCGACAAGGTGCAGATGACGCGAGGTCCCGTTCCGGCCCTGCCGTCCGCGCCGCGCCCGGTGGTCAGTACCACCTCATCGCCGGGACGCACCACCAGCGCATCGCTCATCGCTCCGGTCCGCACCTTCGGTCCCGCCAGATCCATGATCACCCTGCACGATCCCGGACGCCGCCCGAGTCGCCGTTCGGCCGCACGAAGATGCCCGATCATCGCCCGCCAGTCCGCCGGGCGATCGTGCGCACAGTTGATCCGCGCGGCATCCATGCCCCCGCGGAGCAGCCGCACCAGCAGCCCCTGATCCCTCGCCGCCTCCTGCGGCAAGGTCACCATGATCCTCGTCCGCCGTCCCGATCGTGTCGGCCCGAGCAGCCGCTGCGCCGCGTCCTCCAGAATGCGCCGCCCTTCATCCAGCGTGACGCCCGATGCGCCGACACGCACCGGTTCGCCCAGCATCCGCCCCAGGTTCGCAAGTACGGCATCAACGTTGGCCAGCACGTGCGACTCGCTTCTGCCCAGGCTCGAAAGCCCCAGCCGGGCCAGCGGATCATGCAGATGCCGCAGGTCCTGAGCACGCAGTGTCAGATAGTGCAGCAGATTCTCCAGGCTCGCCCGCCTGCTCCTGGGCACCCGCGACACCACCGCCGCGGCCGCCGCACGGGTCATGCGCCCGCGGAGCCGCAGCAATTCCCGGCGAACACCCGCGACCGCCAGACTGTCCTCGGTCCGGTCCATCGGCGCGATGCTAG
Source organism: Phycisphaeraceae bacterium (assembly GCA_021297895.1). Classification (GTDB taxonomy): domain Bacteria; phylum Planctomycetota; class Phycisphaerae; order Phycisphaerales; family UBA1924; genus JAJTHN01. Next base: position 7,938 of record JAJTHN010000047.1, read on the forward strand.
TGACCACGCCCCCGCTCGCCCGGCTCCGAGCCCCGCCAACGCTCGCCTTTGCGGGCTTTGCCGTGAAATCTTCACGCTCGGCAACCCCATACGGGTCAGTGCCGGACGCGCATATCCTCACCCCCATCATCTCGGGAGCCCATCCGTGTCCACGCACCTGCCCGCGTTCCTCTCCGCCCTTCGCTCCGCTGCCGAAAGGGCCAAGGTCTTTGGCGAGATCACGCTTTCGCCCCGCATGCTCTCCTGCGCCGCCCCCGCCAGCGCGGCCCCCGCCGAGTACCGGATCGAGCTTGAGTCCGATGGGCTCTGGCTCTCGCTCAAGACACCCGACCGATACCTCAGCCAGTCCATCGAGCAGGATCTGGTCCACACCGGGGACAAGATCCACGATCTGATCTGCGATGAACTCATCGATGTGGGCCATCCGGACCCGCGACCGTACCCCGTCGAGCACTTCCGCGACACGGCCAAGCTCTTTACCTTCCGCACGCGTCTGAACATCGACCTCGGCGTGCCGCCGAGCGATCACACCGTTGACGCCACCTTCAAGCATCTGCTGGCCTTTGAGGCGGCCTTCAGCCACCTTGGCGATATGACCAGCGATGGCGACGACTGATGCGTCGGTGACTCCCGCCTCGGTGCCACTGTTATCCGCCCGTAGAGCCAAAAAGACAACCACCCCGACTCGCGTCGGGGTGGCTGGTGTGTATCAGCATTGATACAGGGTTCAGTGGCGACGGCGGAAGGCCATCACACCGCCCAGACCCAGCAGGGCCGCGGCGCCCGGCGTGGGAACCGCGCGGAACTCGGCCCACTCGACGACCAGCCGAGCCGTGCCCTCGTAGCCGGGGCCCATGCTCGCGCGAGCGTCGGCGTTGCCGAAGTCGCGATTGAGCGTGATGATGTCGGCCAGCGCCGAGTACGTCAGGTTGAACGTGCCGCCGCTCTGCACGAGGCTCGACAGCACGTTGTACGACTTGGTGAACGAATAGCCGACGCTGTTGGCCGTCAGGCCCGCGCTGGGCTCGGCAACGAACTGTCCCTCAACGAACACCGCGTCGATGCCGCCCGAGCGGCCGACCGTCGGGTTGCCCGAAGCGTTCGAGGCGTTGAAGCCCCAGGCGATGTCGTAGCTGCCGCTGCCGGCGTTGTTGCCCTCGACGATGGCGTTGACGCGGATCGAGTTGCCCGTGCTGGCGATCCCGCCGAAGGCCGACGTGAAGAAGCCCGCGCCGATCGTCGCGTCGACGAAGAACTTGCTGCGGCCCGTGTTGCCGCCGCCGATGACCTTCAGCAGCATCTGGTCAGCGCCCCAGCCAAGGCCGACTTCGAGTCGGGCCGCGACCGGCACGCGAACGATCTGGCCGAACGTCGCGATGCCGCCCGCGTCGGGCGCGGTGTTGTTCCAGTGGTTCAGCGAGACCTGACGCTGCTCCGTCGCGGAGCGCGGGAAGTTCGAGCCGGCGCTGGTGCCGCCGTAGCCGAAGTTGTAGTTGCGGAAGCCCGCCGGGCCGGGGGGCGAGCCGGTGCCGAAGTTGCCGAAGATCTGACGCTGCACGTACTGCTGCGCCGAAACGTCGCCGCCGGTGAACCACGGCGTGCCCGGCTCATCCATCACGCCGAACGACGTGTCGGTGAACGGGCCGGTCGTCTGACCGTTTCCGCCGCCGCGCGGCGTACCCTGAGGGCCCGTGTCATACGAGCCCGTGCCGACCGCCTGCCAGGTCCAACCGCTCGGCAGCGTGGTGTTGCTCGGGGCCGCAACCGCAGAGCCCGCGCACGCCGCGACGAACGCGGCAGAAACAATGATCAACTTGAACAGCATTTCTCTCTCTCCTCTGTGCGAGACGCAACCTGACCCGGATCTCCCGGGCCTCTCCCCACTATAGGCCAAGAGAAAACCGACGCAATACTCGCGCTCTGGTTCGAGTGGTCCCCGGGTGAATCACCGATCACCGGCGTCAAACTACGAAATATCGTAGTTCGCCAAGGACAATCTGGGCAACTTTGGCGATGTTATCGGGCGTTCGCCCGATACCAGTCGATCGTCCGTCGGAGGCCTTCTTCAAAGCCGACTTTGGCCTGCCATCCCAGCAACTTCTTGGCCCGCTGGGTGTCCAGGCACCGCCGCGGCTGGCCGTCGGGCTTGGTCGAATCCCAGACGATGTCGCCCTTGAAGCCTGTCAGGCGGACAATCAGCTCGACCAGGTCCTTGATCGTGATCTCGAAACTGGCGCCGAGGTTGATCGGCGTCGGGTCGTCCATCACCTCCGCCGAGCGCAGGATGCCCTCCGCGGCGTCTTCGGAGAACAGGAACTCTCGGCTGGCCTTGCCCGTTCCCCAGCAGACGATCTGCTTGTCGCCGCGATTCTGGGCCTCGATGCACTTGCGGATCAGCGCGGGGATGACGTGGCTGGACTCGAGGTCGAAGTTGTCCTCCGGGCCGTAGAGGTTCACGGGCAGGACATACGCCGACTTCATGCTGTACTGGAGCTTGTACGCATCGAGCATCTGCCACGCGGCCTTCTTGGCCACGCCGTACGGTGCGTTGGTCTCTTCGGGGTAGCCGTTCCAGAGCTCATCCTCGACGAATGGGACGGGCGTGAACTTGGGATAGGCGCAGATCGTGCCAACTTGGACGAACTTGCCGCCACGATCGACCATGCCGTCGGCGCGGGCCAACTCGATGAGGTGCAGCGCCATGGCCATGTTGGCGAAGAAGTAGCGACCGGGGCTCTTGCGGTTGGCGCCGATTCCGCCGACTTCCGCCGCCAAGTGGATGACCACATCGGCCTTTTGGCCGGGGAAGGCGTCCTTGTACAGGCGGGCCACATCACCCTCGCGGGTCAGATCGAAGTCCTTGCGGCGGGGCACGAAGATGTGCTGAGGCGATACGCCGCGCGCGTGAAGGCCCTTGACGACACACTTGCCCAGAAACCCGGCGCCGCCGGTGACGATGATGCGCTTGCCCTTGAGGTCCATATTGGGCGGAGGGTATGCGTCGTGGGCGTCGCTGCGTGATTCGAGATCAGTGCGGAGCGAAGAACCCGGCGGTATCGGTCACGCCGTCACTGGTCCAAGTCCGCCGCCATGAGGCGGTGGCGTCCGAGAACTTCTGCCAGAGCGGGCCATCGGGCGGACCGTCGGCGCGGAGGCTGGCGGGGGCGTGGGTGGGGTGAGGCAGGTGACGGTTGACGTTGTCGACCAGAATCAACCCGCCGGGCCGGATATGGGCCAGGGCCCACATCGCCGCGTGATCTCGGTTGATGCCGTCAACCAGGATCACGTCGGCCTTTCCATCGGGCGAGTGGGCGGCAAGTGCCGCGTCCACGGGCGCGATGTAGCTTTCGGGTGTGCGTTCCACGCGGAGGTACGTGACGTTTTTCAGGCCTTTGGCGGCCAGTTCCTTGGTCACGTGGGAATGCCACTGTTCGTTGTGCTCCGCCGAGATCACGTGCGCGGTGCGTCGCGCAAACCACATGGTCGATCTCCCGGAGCCGAACTCAACGAGGACATCGGTTGAGCGCAGGTACCCGGAGAGAAAGTCGATCATCGTCCGGGTAAGCCACGGCGCTTCTGGGTGGGCGCGCTGATAGCGCGAGAGCATGAGGCGGTTGACGACATACCGAGGAGTCCAGTGCGACTTGAGCATGAGGCCAGTCTCCGACATCGGGAAAAGTGCGGTGCAGGTTTGCCGCGGCGGGACAAAGCCGCATGGGTCTCTCCTGAGACCATACCACAAGAAGGAGACCAGGACATATCATTCCTTCAAATCAATTCCATTGCAGTACCTAGGTAGTGTGGTATTCTCCCGTCTATGGCGAGCACACCTTCACATATCGGTGTTTGGAATCGGTGCTAACGGCTGCTCGGGCGGGTTATTCGATTGCCGCTGCGGCTGATTCCGCCGGCGATGGTTGTGAGGGTGGTTCGCGGCCCGTTGGTCGGTGCTCGGTGGATCGCGGGTGCGCACATTCATGGCTGCTGGCTCGGGACGTACGAGCGTGACAAGGCGGAGCTCTTTGCGGGCATGGTGACGCAGGGCGGTGTGCTCTACGACATCGTGGCGAATGTCGGGTACTACGCGATCATGGGTGGGCGATGTGTCGGCCCGTCGGGGCAGGTGTACGCCTTCGAGCCGGTGCCGCGGAACGTCGGGTTTCTGCGTCGGCACATCGAGATCAATGGTCTGCGGAATGTCAGCGTGATCGAGGCCGGCGTGAGCGATGCGCCGGGCGAAACGACCTTTGACCTTGGGCCGAATCCGGCGATGGGTCACATCGCTTCCACGACGGCGGTGCAGTCGGTGGGCAGGTCGCTGACGATTCGGCTTGAGTCCATCGACGATCTTCTGAACAAGGGGCGGCTGCGTCCGCCGAACTGGGTGAAGATCGACGTTGAAGGTGCTGAGGAGCTGGTGCTGGCCGGGATGCGCGGCTGTCTGATGGCCCATAAGCCGACGATCCTGCTGGCGACGCACAGCCCCGCGCTGCACGCCTCGTGCGACGCGACGCTTCGGGCTCTGGGATACTCGACGCGCACGCTTGAGGATCCATCCGTGTTCGACGGTCGGGGCGAGCTTCTGGCGACACCCGCCTGATGCGGGCGTGATGTGCCGCGCTGCGAGAACCGCGCGGTGGCGGGGTGCGTAGACGGTGGGGGAGGGGGCCGGGCGTCGGGACGGACGCGGGCATTCCTGTCGGGCTATGTTGTCGCCCCGGCGCGGGCTCGCCGCGCCACGGAGCGGCCACGCGTGACGACCGGTGAACCGGACAACTCGGCGACTGACGGATCGGCTCCCAGGCCCGGCGGTACGGGCTCGACGTCCGCGGCGATGGGCCAGACGGTTGGCCGCGGTCTGTCGGTCGCGCTGCTCTCCAACGCGGGGGCCAAGGGGCTGGCGATCATCGCGCAGGTGGTGCTCGGGCTCTGTCTGACGCTCGAGGACTTTGGCCTCTTTGCGCTGACGCTGTCGGTGCAGATGTTCATCCAGACATTCCGGGACGGCGGGGTGCGAGATTACCTGGTCACCAGAGCGCAGGATCACGACCGGCTCATCGGGCCGTGCTTCTGGCTGGCGATGACGATCAACGTGATCGTCGCGCTGGCGCTGGGGATCGCCGGGCACATCATCGCGGCGATTTATGTTCATGGCGACTTCGGCGCGCGGGCGAGCGAGTTGCCCCTGCTGCTGTGGCTGACGGCGGTCGCCGTACCCATCTCCACGATCCCGTCGGTGCTGCTTGCGAAACTGCGCATCGACCTGCGTTTCGAGGCGATCGCGTGGATGACGATCGTCAAGTCGCTGGTGCAGTACGCCGGTTCGATCTGGATGGCGCTGGCGGGCTTCGGCGTGCTTTCGCTGGTGGTGCCGCTTGTGGTCGCGACGATCGTTGAGGCGGTCATGGCCTGCGTGCTCAACCGGGCGCAGCCGTGGCGGAGTGCGCCGAATGTGAGGATGTGGGGCCCGGTGATGAAGGACTCGGGCTGGCTGATCGCTTCTTCTGCCGCGTGCGGCGTGTCGAACTTCGGCTACTACCTGCCCGCGGGGTACTTTGTCTCATCGGCGACGATGGGGGCGTACTACTTCGCCGTATCGCTGCTGATGCAGGTCGAGACGTTCCTAACCAGCGCCTTGCAGAGCACGATGCTCCCGGTGCTCGTGCGGCTGAGGAACGAGCGTGAGCGTTTCGCCGAGGCGGCGCTGCGTCTGACGCGCTCGCTCGTGCTGCTGTGCACGCCGCTGACGCTCGGTCTGGCGGCGGTGTTTCCGCTGCTCGATGCGCTGATCTGGAACGGCAAGTTCCACACTTCCACGCTTGTGCTGATCGTGCTGGCGGTCGGCTATCCGGTGCGTGCGGTGATGGTTGTCGTGCCCTGGTCCGTGCTGCAGGCGCAGGGGCGGTTCAAGGAACTCTTCTTCATGTGGCTACGCAACGGCATCGGCATGGCGCTGGCGTGCCTGGTCGGTGCGCTGTGGTGGCGCGAGTCACCGCTGGGCATGGCGATCGTCGTGTCGACCTTCCTGCTCAGTTCGTCGATTCTGAGCGTGGTGGTGACGCTCCGGCCGTTCGGGCCGCGGGCTGGCGTCATCGCGTGGGCGTGTGTCAAGTCGCTGAGTCTCGGCGTCGTGTCGATGGGGGTTGCGCTGGTGGCCGAGGTGGTCATCGCGCCGATGCTCGGCCGCGCGTCGGTGTGGATGAACCTCGAAGTGGTGCTCGAGCGTCCGGAGGAGTGGCTGTCGTTCGAGATGCTGTCGCTGGTAACGCACGCCGCGGCGATCGGCGCGGTTGTCGCGGGGGTGTACGCCGTGCTGGTGCGCATGCTGGCGACCAAGGACCTGCGCGACTTCCTGAGCGTCGCGCCGGCGAAACTCGGCGGGCTGGCGCGGCGGGTGATGCTGCTGCGTTGAGGCGAGCAGACCGAACGGCGGCGAGCAGTGCTCGTCGTTTCCGAGAGCGTTCAGCGAAAAAGCGGGCTCAGCGGGCCGGGGTGGTGCTCGGCGAACTGCCCGCGTTCGTGAGTTTCGGGTCGGCCACGATCGTGATCGGGATCGTGCGCTGCGCCTGCGTGCCCGCGGCGATGTCCCGCACCGTGACCTTCAGTGAGTAGGTCCCGATGCTCAGTGTCGCGGGCAGTTCGATGCGCTGGGTCAGGAACCAGTCGCGCGGGGGCGTCCGCCCGGCTTCGCGGGCGACCTGCTCGGGGCTGTGCCAGGCGAGCGTGCCGTCGGCGTGGTAGAGGCTCCACTGCTGGCCGAGGTGCACGAGGTAGCGGGCCTCCGGATCGGCGTTGGCCGGCGGTTCGCCCGCCGCGGGTGACGAGCCGCTGAGCTCGGTCACGCTGAAGCGGTCGACCTCCGTGTACAGAATCGCCCGCACGGGACGCGCGGCCAGAAACGTCGTTGTTCGGAACGGGGTGAAGCGGCCGAAGCCATCGACGCGTGTGCACAGCACCGCGCTGGGAATGCTCAGGCTCTTGAGGGCGGCGCTGCGTCGCGCGGCCTCGTCGAGAAGTTGGGCGATCGCACGGGCGTCGAGGGTGGTGTTCGTCGCCGGGGCGGTGCCGGGTGTCGGGCCGCCGGTGGTCAGCATCGAGCGTGTGAGCGATTCGACCGCGTCCAGTGCCGCGAGTTGCTGCGGCGAGAGGCGGGCCCGTACGCGTGAGAGTTCGGCGGCGCTGGCGGTGTCGGGCGTGCCGGTCTGGGTGGCGATGCTCGAGACCATCGCCAGCGACAGGGCCAGACGCAGGTCGGCATCGGGCGCGGGCGAAGTCGAGTCGCCGGGGGCGGCGAGCGAGCGGGCGAGTTGGGCGATCAGCGCCTCGCGTTGCTCGCCGGTGCTTGCGGCGGCGGTGCCCTCCGCGGCCGGGGTGAACGCCGGCGTGGTCGTCGGCGCTTCCGCGGCGGCCGGCGAAGGCGATGCGAATGCGCTCGATGGGAGGGACGAATCGGCCGCGCTCGCGTCGTTCGCGATGGTGGTCGACGCGGGCTCGGGCTCGGTCGGCGGTGGGGGGGCATCCAGCCGCGGGCGGCGTGGCTGGTCGGCCCGCGAGGCGCGGGTGGGTTCGGCTGGCTCGCGCTCGGGCTGGGGATCCGTTGTCGCGATGGGCTGGGCGAGGGCGTCGAGCTTCGCGCGGCGCTGCGGGTCCACACCCGCGAAGGTCTCGCGGAGGCCCTCGGCGATCGACGCGTCGCCCTGGGGCGAGGCCGCCGATTCCGGCCCGCGATCAGCCGTGGCCTCGGTGGTGCTTGCGCAGCCAGCGAGCAGCGAGAGTGCGCAGGCTGCCAGCGCGGAGGCTCCGCGAGAGCACGTCTTCCGCCGCGATGCGGCGGCGCGGGTGTTGAGATCGTTCATCGGCGTGATCGTCATCCGGGGCCTCCTGCCCGCTGGCGGTGCGATCGGGAAAAGGGCCATCCTGGCCCACGGCGGGACGTGTCGGCGCGGGCGCACGGGCAGCCCGGGGCCAGCGAACCGACTATTGGTCTATCGGCCGATCACCCGCCCAGCCTTGCAAAGTGCAGGGTCAGCATCTCGAGGTTGCGGATCTGGTCGCCTTCGCCGGACTTGTTCTTGCGGTCGGTTTCGATGGCGTGGCGGAAGAGCTCGTGAGCCGCGGCCGGGGAAAGCCGCTCGGCGATGCGGAGAATCGAGTCGCCCGTTCTGCCCCAGAGTTTCACCTTTCCGGCCACGGAGCGGGGATTTTCGCCGCTGGCCAGGCCGCGTGCCGCGCCGTCGAGTTTGCGGGCCAGGTCGACGTACGCGATGCCGATGGCGACCGGATCGTGATCGGAGACTTCGAGCGCGCGGCGGAGCTGGCGGATGGCCTCGGCGGGGTTGCCGCTGAGGGCGTGGATCTGGATGTCCCAGAGTTGCTCTTCGCGTGAGTCGCCGACAAGCGCTCGGACCATTTCGCGGGTGATGGTGGGTCTGGGTGTGGCCTTGTCCGCCGGGCCGGACTTGACGGCCGAGGCGGGAACGGGTGACTCGGCGTTTTCGGCTGCGAGCACCGCGAGTTTGTCCAGATCGCTGTCCAGCCGCGCCATGCTCACGCCGGAGAGGTTGATCAGTTCGGCCGCGGCATCGGGCGTGAGGATGCAGCCGTGATGCGTGCGGGCGCGGTCGGTGGCCCACCTGGCCGCCTCGAAAGCATCCATGGGCATGTACTTGACGATGATGCCGCCGGCGTCGGCGATGATCTTGTCGAGTTTGCCCGCGCGCCAGGTGCCGGCGCGAAGCACCAGTGTGCTGGCGGGTTCGGGCTTCTGGGCGTAGGACTCGAGCATGGCCCGTGGCGTGCGGGTCGAGGATGAGGGGGCGGCCGCGAGCGCCGGCGAAGCGCCGCCTTCGGCGGCAGCCTCATCCTCCCTTTCCTTCATCAGCAGGTCGGCGTTATCGACCACGACGAGTTTGTGCGTGGCGATGAGGCCGACGGAGCGGAGCTCATCGAGGACATCGGCAACGCGGGCGGAGTTGCCGTCGAAGGTGATCAGGTCGCACTGGCCGTGGAGCGACTCGAGCGCGGCGCGGATGGCGGAGGTCTTGTCGAGAATGAGGGAGCGCTCCTCGCCGTGAAGCACGGCGATGGGCGGCACACCCGCGGGGGCCTGAGCGGGGGCTGATGCGGCGGACTTGGATGATGCTGGGGCCTTGGCCATCGGCGCGAGCGTAGGTCGGCCCGGGGCGGCCAGGGATGGTAGAGTCAGTGCATGCTGGTGCTCACGGTGATTCAGGGGCCCGACAAGGGGCGGACGTTCGAACTGCCCGACGCCGAGCCGCAGTTGGTGGGGCGTTCGAGCGAGGCGCTGCCGCTGGCGGACAACACGGTGTCGCGTCGGCACGCGGAGCTGACGCCCGACAGCGGGCTGTGGTACATCCGCGACCTTGGCTCTCAGAACGGGACGTTCGTCAACGGGCAGAAGATCGCGGGACGGACGCAGCTGCGCGCCGGCGACCAGATCCGCACCGGGGCGACGCTGTTCGTGTTCGGGCGCTCGCGTGAGCGGAGCGACCTTGATACGGTGCGGCTGGTGCCGGCATCGCAGATGGACTCGGCCGTGCAGCGGGCGATCGCCAGCAACGAGGACTCGGTGCTGCTGTCCGATGAGGACCCGGCGCAGCACGCGACGGATCACCTGCGGATTCTGTATCGGATCACGGCGCTGACGGCCCGTGCGCCGGATCAGGAGGAACTGCTCAAGGCGGTGATGGACGTGGTGTTCGAGGAGTTCCGTCCCGAACGCGGCGTGATCGCGCTGATCGATCAGGGCGATCTGTCGACCATGCAGCCGGCGGTGGTGCGGTACGCCGAGAACGAGGGCGCGGACAAGCCGGAGAAGCAGGCGCCGCCCGCGCAGCAGCCGACCGCGCAGCAGCCATCCGCGCAGCAGTCCACCGGGCAGAAGGGTGCCGCCCGGCAGATCCAGGTCTCGCGCTCGATCGTGCAGCACGTCGTGGCCAAGGGCGAGGGCGTGCTCTGCTCCAACGCCATGACCGACCCGCGATTCAAGGGCACGGACAACTCGCTCGGCGACAGCATCGCGCGGTTGAACATCCGCTCGGCGATCTGCGCGCCCATCCGCGCGCGCGACCGGACCTTCGGCGTGCTGTACATCGACTGCTCGTCCGCCCACCGCACGTTCACCAGCGAGCAGCTGGCGCTGCTCAACGCCATCGGCCAGCACGCGGGGCTGGCGATGGCCAACGCCGAGCTGTACGCGCAGAAACTCCAGGGCGAGCGTCTGGCCGCGATGGGCGAGACCGTCGCGAGCCTGAGCCATTCGATCAAGAACATTCTCCAGGGTTTGCGCAGCGGCGCGGATGTTGTGGAACTCGGCCTGAAGAAGGGCGACCTTCAGGTCTCCACCGGCGGTTGGGGGATCCTCAAGCGGAACCTGGACCGCATCATGTCGCTGACGATGAACATGCTCGCGTACTCGCGCCCGCGCACGCTGGAGGTCGAACTGACGCGTGTCAACGCGCTGCTGGATGACTGCGCCGCGCTGATCCGCGACAAGTGCTCGTCCCGCGGCGTGGGACTGATCATCGACGCGGAGGCCGATATGCCCCCGGTGCCGCTCGATGCGGGGCAGATGCACCAGGCGATCATGAACCTCCTGACCAACGCCGTCGAAGCGGTGGAGCCCAACACGGGTGTGGTGACGGTCAAGGCGGGCTTCCGCCCGGCGGGCACGCGCCAGCGCGACGGCTCGCGCAGCAGCGTCGGCGAACTGAGCATCCGCGTACAGGACAACGGCCCGGGCGTGCCGGCGGAGATGCACAAGCGCGTGTTCGAGCCGTTCTTCTCGACCAAGGGCCTCCGCGGCACGGGCCTCGGACTGGCGGTGACCAAGCGCATCGTCGAGTTGCACGCCGGGCGGATCGAACTGCTCAGCCACCCCGACCGCGGCGCGACCTTCACGATCATCCTGCCCATCGACCCGGCGCACATGGATCCATCGGCCACGGCCCAGAGCAACAAGCCGCAGCAGGAGGCCAGGCGGTTCATGTGACCGTGCCGGCCGACGCGGCAGCTCAGGCCAGTCGAGCGATTCGCCGCCCGATCCACTCGATCGAGAGCAGGACCAGCACCGCCAGCAGCGCGGGCCACGTGTCCCAGAGCGTGCGCTGATCGGCGATGCCCTCGATCCGCACCTCGCGCCGCGGCAGCAGTCGCGGCAACTCGCTCAGTTCGCCCTCGCCGAGCACGCGCCCGCCGGTGACGCGGCTGAGTTCGGCCAGTCGCGCGTGATCCGTTTCCGGACGCAGCAGTTCGTCGTCCGGGCGGACCACCACCGCGTCGAGCGACATCGGCGTCGCCGAGAGCAGCGCGTCGGTGACGTTCACGCGATACGCGCCCGCGCGCTGCGGCACCCATGCGCCGACGAATGTGCGCGAGCCCTCGCCCGGCCCGCCGCCGCCTACGGGGCGGAGCGTCAGGTCCGTCGCGATGCCCTGCTGATCCGTCGGCTCGACTCGAACGGCGATCGACGCGGGGCGGGCGTCGATGAGCGACTGGTCCACCAGTTCCACGCTCACGCGCACGGTCTGGCCCACCTCCGCACGCTGCGGGCTGAGTTCCAGCAGCGCGGGGCGGCCGGAGCGCTCGACGCTCTCGCGGCCGAGAAGGCGGAGCAACTGCAGGTAGAAACGCTCGGGCAGATCCTCGCCGCGCCCGTAGCGCCAGCGCCAGACCTCATCGGTCGCGACATACACCACGCGCCCCGCACCGAAGCGCATGGTCAGCACCAGCGGTGTCGGTGCGCCCACGCCATCGACCGGCACGCCGAAGGCCAGCGCCTCGGCGCCGGGCTTGAGCCGTGCGGGCTCCAGTCGCTGGGCCCAGCGCAGCCGCGACCAGCCCGTCGCCGGGTCGCTGATAACGGCGGGCCAGAATGCGTCCGCACTCGCGGCTCCGGCGGTGGTCGTGTCGCCGGAGGAGACACTGACGCCCGCGCTGGCGGGGTCGGCGTCGCTCAGCCGCATGACGCCCAGCGTGCGCGACAGCGGCGCGGGCGCGACGGTCACGTCCCGGTCCCACGTGCGCAGCGGCGAGTCGCCATCGAGCGTCACGGGGAGCAGGTCGGCCAGCGGCGTGCCGCGCCAGGACTGCGGCGTGTCGCCCGGCCCGGCGATCCACATCAGGCCCGCACCGCCGACGCTCACGCGTCGTCGGATCTGCTCGATCTGTTCCGGGCTCATGACCTCCGGGCCCATGTCGCCGATCATGATCACGTCGAACGCGTCCCACTCGCTGTGCGAAACCGGCACGCTCTGGAGGTTGATCGAACCCTCGGCGAGGAACCGCCGGCCCGCCGCGAGAACGAGCGACGCGAATTCCATCGACCTTTCGCGCGAGAGGATGTTCTTGAGGAAGCGGTGCTCCCATCTTGGCGTGCCGTCAAGGGACAGGACGCGCATCGGGCGATCGACGATCGTCACCGCGACGCTCGCGCTGTCGTTGCCGGGGACAAGGTCCGGGCCGGCCGCGGTGCCCTCGCTGCGCACGCGAACCTGATACGAAGATCGACCCGCCAGCGAGGGCGTGGTCGTCAGCGTGACTTTCTGAGGCGGGCGCAGTGCCGAGGCCGATGTGTCGCCTTCGCTCGCGGTGTCCGTCGGCAGCGCGGGCCACTGCACCAGACGTTGATCGACGACGCGACCGGTCGCGGTGTCGACGAGTTCCACGATGCTTGCGCTCGCCGCGGTTCCGCCGCCGCGACGCTCGACGACCGCTTCGATCGGGACAAGGTCATTGGCGAAGGCCGCGCCGGGGCCCGTGGCACGGACGACGGCCAGATCCGCAAGCGCCGCCGCGCTGCCCAGCGGGAGCGTGAAGACCGGCACGCGTTCGGCGATGAGCCGTCGGACGAGGGCACGACCGGGCTCATCGGTCGATCGCCCATCGCTGATGAGCACGATGCCCGAGAGCGGCCGCGCCGCGGCACGCTGAAGGGCCGATTCCAGCGCCGCGCCGATGTTCGTCCGTTGGCCCTCCGGTGCGCTCAGGGCCCAGGGGCCGAGCGTGGCGGGGCTCGCGCTGCCGTTGCCCGAGCTGCCGTCGTTCGTGTTGTCGCGGCCTTCGCCGGCGTTCGCCTCGCTCGGGGGCAGGTCGAACGTCCCGCTCTCAAAGCCCAGCGGTACGAGTGTCCGTTCGCGTGCCAGTTCCGCGAACGCCGGCGCGGCGCGTTGCAGGGCCGAGCGCAACTGCTCCTCGCGCGTCCGCAGCGAATCCGAGCCCGCATCGGCCGGCGCATCGGTGATCGACATCGATCCCGAGCGATCGACCAGCACCAGCACCCAGTCGCGCTCGAGCGTCTCGATCGGCTTGATGAGTTTCGGACCCGTCAGCAGCAGCAGCACCAGCAGAAGCAGGAGCGCGCGAACGCCCGCGAGCGATGCCGCGGCCCAGCGCGGCGCATCGAGTTTGCGGTACGACCACCACGCCAGCGCACACGCGGCGACCGCCGCGAGCGCCCACTCCCACGTGGCCAGCGGATATGTGAAGACCAGTTCCACGCCATCGCGCCCGGGCGTGAGTCCGCCGGTGCCGAACAGGCCGCTCAGCATGCCCGCGTCGTCAGTTCGCACGCGTGCCTCCCGTCCCGCTCGCGCCGACAGCTCCGCCGGAGCCACCGATCATGGACCCGCCCGGCGTGATGCTCGCCCAGCGTGCCAACGCGAGTTCGATCAGCGCCAGCAGCAGCACGCCGGCCAGCAGAATCGGCCCCGTCGGGATCCCCGCGGCGATGCCCGCGCCCCACAGGCCCGAGAGCGACGTGGTCCGCACGCTCATGGAAGATTGGGCCGCCGGTGGCGTGTCGCCCGACGCGGTCTGGTCCAAATCCAGCCACAGCACCTGTGTCGCGCCGCGGTCGCGCTCGGCGCGGGTGAGATCATCGTCTCCGGGTGCTGCGGGGTTGGCAGCACCCGCCGCGCTCGCGGGCAGCAGACCGCTGAGCCATTGCCCAACGGCCGCGCGGTTCTGCGGCGAGATGTCGGCCCCGCGAGCGTCGGGGTTGATCGCGACCAGCCCACGATCTCCGGCCGCAGCGTCGAACGCGGCGTACAGCCCCGCGCGCCGGATCGTCAGCGGCCGATCCCGCTGCGCCGCATCGAGCGTGATCGGCTGCGCTGCCGCACCCGGAGCGTCAGAGTTCAGCGTGTCGTTCGCGCCGCCGATCGGGCGGAGTTCTGTCGCTTCTGCGGGCATGACAAACGGCACGCCGGCGGTCAGCGTCAGCGCCGGGCGAGCACGCGAAATGCCCTGCCGCACCAGTTCCTGCAGCAGCGGGACCATCAGCGGCTTGGCGGGCAGATCGGTCCATGCCGTGTTCAGCGACACACCCATGTAGACGAACACCCCGCGCCCCGCGGCACCGGCTTGTGTCCCCGTCGGCCTCCAGGCGACGACCAGCGGCGGGCCGGGCTCGAGCCTCAGCAGCACCGTTGCGCCGCGATTGACCTGGACCGGCGCGAGCGTGCGCATCACGCGCACGGGCGGGAGCAGGTCCTCGAGTTCCGCACGCACCGTCGCGAGCAGATCAATCGGCGACGCGTCGGCCGCGGGAACGCCCGGCTGGCGTGCGGGCGCCTGTGTGTTCGGCGGCGTGTTCGGCGATGTGTCCGGATTGTTCGGCTCCGCGGTCGCGTTTGACCGGCCCGCCGGGGTGTTGTTGCCGGTGGTGCCCGCATCGCGATTGCTATCGGAGCGAGCATCGGCTCGCGTGTTGACCAATCCTGGCGCGGGCGCCACCAGCCGGGCGGGTGCGCCGGTGCCGCCATCAGCCGGGGCGATGTCTCGAACCTCGCGCTCGATGGTCATCGGCGCGTTGAGCACGCGGACCATCGAGTCCGGCCACGCCTGCACGCCGGCATCCGCACCGGGCCAGATGATCACCAGCCCGCCCGTGCTGGCAAAGGTGTTCAGGCGTTGCCAGGCCTCATCATCGAGGCGTTGCGGCGAGAAGACCAGCGCCGCATCCAGCCCCGCGAGCCGCGCGCTGTCCACGCCCGCGGGATCGATATCGCTGAGTTCCAGCCCCGCGCTGCCGGCGAGTGTCGGACGCAGCGCCAGCGCCGCCCACTGGCCCGCGGGGATCGAGTCCGGGTCGCGTGCCATCACGCCGACGCCGCTGGCCGCGCCCGCGGCGGGCTGCTCGCTGATGAGCCCGATGCGCAGTGCCGTGCGGGCCTCGATCGGCGAGCGCTGCGTGTTGTCGGCCACGAGCGCATCGGCATCGATGCTGGCGCTGAGCAGCGCGGTGCTGCTCGCGCCGCCGGGCGGGGCGGGAAGCGACACGGTTATGACCGAGCTGCGCTGCCCCGGCTCGAAGCGTGCTTCGACGACCGACGCGGACCCCGCACTCGTTCCGGTTCTCGGGCCGGAATCAGCACCGCCGGTCCGCTGCGCGTCGCTCCACGACAGCCGCACCGGAACACTCAGCGGGCGGTCGATCTGCGTGCCGGAGCGGATGAGTTCGACCGATGCGGTCTGCGCCAGCGCCGTGTCGCCGACCAGCGAGACCTGGCGCAGCGGCGCGAGCCGCGCGATGCCCACGTTCGATGTTCCCGCCGCGTTCGGTGTGCCGGCTCCGGTCGCGGCCAGATCCCGCCCCGCCGCGGCGACGCGGACGCCCGCGGGCAGTCGCGCCAGTGGCTGCGTCAGTTCGGCGCTGCCCTGGGCAAAATCGCTCAGCAGGACCACGAGCGTGCGTGTCGGATCGATCGCCTCGGACGACGCCGGCGCGTCCGAACCGGATTCAGCGCGAGCCGCGCCGCTGATTCCGCGGCTGACCTGCGCGATCGCTCCGGGCCAGTCCGCCGCGCTGTCCGTCGGGGCGAGCGTGTCGAGCAGTTCGAGCAGACCGGAGATGCCGGTCGTCGGCGGCATGACGACCGCTTCGCTCGGCCCGGCCAGCAGCACGAGCCCCGCGCGGTCGCCCGCACCGGGATTCAGGTCCGCGAGGATCGTCCGAGCCGCGGCGATGTGACGCTCGAGGGCCGATCGCCCATCGATCGTCAGACCCGAAGCGATCGAGTTGTCGATGACCAGCACAACGCTGCGCCCGCCCGGTCCGGCGTTCTGCCCCACGCCAAGCAGCGGGCGGCCCAGCGCCAGCGCGAGCATCGCCAGCAGCAGGCACCGCGCCGCCAGCAGCAGCCAGCGCTGCACCAGCAGACGCCGACGCGTGCGCTTGAAGGCCTCCTGCACAAAGCGCATCGCCGCCCACGGCACCGGGCGACGCCGACGACGCATGAGCAGATGGATCGCGATCGGAATCGCGATCGACAACAGCCCGGCGGTCAGGATTGCGGCGTTGAGAAAGGTCATGAACGATCGATGCTTGCTGCGTCCGCTTTGGTTCCTGTACGGGTGCTCAGGTCGACTTCTTGAGTTTCATTCGTGCGTGGCGGAAGGCCAGGAACGCGCTCAGCGGCGGGCCCAGCCAGTCGTGCGTGTTGATCACCATGTAGTCAAAGCCGAGCCCCCGCGCCGAGCGTTCGACCTCCTGCAGGTGCGCGTTCAGGGCCGCGAGATACTCGGCGCGGATCGCCCGTGGGTCGATCTTCAGCAGCCCCTCGCCCTCGAGCCCTTGAAGCGGTGCTTCATCGCGCAGCGAGAAGTCGCGCTCGGCCTGATCGAGCACCTCCACGATGATGCAGTCGTGCCCGCGGTAGCGGATGCGCGAGAGCGCCTGGCGAACCCGTGCCGCGTCCTCGAACAGATCGCTGAGGATCACCAGCAGGCAGCGGTTGGTCAGCCGCCCCAGCACCTGATCGATGACGCGCACGATGTCCGTGCTCTGCTCGACCGGGTTCATGCTCAGGGTCGAGACGATCTGCCTCCACGTTCCCGGCGCGCTGCTCTGCTTGAGGATCCGCTTGACCTCATCGGCGAAGGTCACCAGCCCGACACGATCGCCCTGGCGCAGGCAGATGTAACTCATCGCCGCGGCGACCGCGGTCGCGTGGTCGTACTTGCTCCAGTTCTCGCGACCATCGGGGCTGCGCGTGCGCCCCACGCCGCTGGCCTCGGCGAACGACCGCGACCCGTACCGCATCGATCCCGAGCAGTCCACCAGCAGCACCAGGTCGAGATTCGTTTCCTGCTGATACTGCTTGAGGTGCAGCTTGTCCGTGCGCCCGTAGACCTTCCAGTCCAGGTGGCGGATGTCGTCGCCCTGCACATACGGGCGGTGCTGCGCGAACTCCACGCTATAGCCCTGATACGGCGAGCGGTGCTGCCCGCTCATGACGCCCTCGACGATGTGCTTGGCGCGGAGTTCAAGCGTGCCCAGACGGCTGAGCGTCTGCGGGTGCAGGTAGAGCTGGGCGTCGCCCATGCTCCCCGCCCGGCTCGGCACCACGCTGGGCTCTGCCCCGTCGCTCGTTGAACGCTCCTCCGGCATCGGGTCAGTGTATGGGTTGCCCGGGGCGGGGCTGCCCGATCATCGAGGTGGTCCACACTTGGCCCCTTGGTGGCCCCGAGCGCTCAGGTGTGCTAGGTTCAGGTCATGAGCAATGGCAACAACCCGTACGCTCCCGATGCATTCAGCTCCCGCCAGCCCCAGAGCGGCCCGCAGGCCCCCGATCCCTTCGGTGACAACGCGCCGCGCATCAGCAAGATGGCCATCACCTCGCTGGTGCTTGCGCTGATCTGCTGCATCCCGCCTTTGCCGAGCATCGCCGTTGCCTTCGGCGCGGGCGCGCTCATCCGCATTCGCGGGGCCAACGGGCGGCTCACCGGCACCGTGCTGGCCATCTTCGGCGTCATTCTGGGGCTGATTTTCTCGGCAATCCAGATCGCCTTCATCGTCGGCGCGGCACAGATCTACCGCAATGTCGATCGCTTTGTCAGCCAGCCCGCTCGACTGATCGTCGCCGATGTGGCCAAGAACGATCCGACCAACATCCGCGCACTTCTCGACCCCGCCGGCAAGATCACCGACTCGCAGATCACCGACTGGTTCGCTCGCGTCAACAGCGAACTCGGCGCGCTCAAGGGCGAGAGCGTCCGCGGCGACGCGGCGATGGCTATCCAGGAGGCGGCTCAGAAGGCCGCAACGCTCGGCGCATTCCCGCTGCCCGCGCCGTTGCAGTTCAGTTTCGAAAAGGGCGACGCCGGGCTTGTGTTCTTCCTGCCCTCAGCCGACGTGGTTATGCGGACGATGTTCTTCGGCGCCGACCCGCGATCGCTGGTCACCGATATCGCCATGGTCACGCCCGATGGCAAAGTCATCCGCCTGCGCAACGGCGGCCTGCCCGCTTCGGCCAACCCGCCCGTCCCGGCGCCGCAACTGCCCGCACCATCGCAGCCCTGACCCTGACACCCATGCCCGACACCATCTTCGGCAAGATCATCCGCGGCGAGATTCCCTGCCACAAGGTCTATGAAGACGACCGCGTGCTGGCGTTTCTCGATGTTTTTCCGCTCAGCCCGGGGCACACGCTGGTGATACCCAAGGAGGCGGTCGCGACGCTGGATCAACTCAGCGACGAGTCCGCCGCGGCCGTCGGCCGGGTGCTGCCGCGGATCTGCCGTGCTGTGATGAAGGCGACGGGGACCACGGCGTACAACCTGCTTCAGAACAACGGATCTTCGGCCCACCAGGCCGTTTTTCACGTCCACTTCCACATCATCCCAAAGGCCGATGAGTCGCACGGTCTGGGGATCATCTGGAAGGCCGGCAAGCTTGATCCATCGCAGGGGGCGAACTTGGCCCAGCGGATTGCCTCAGCGCTCTGAGGCACGGCTCTGGGGCAGGGCTCTGAAGCGGGGCGATGAGCCAACAAAAACACCCGCGACCTGGGGAGGACGCGGGTGCGTGAATTGATCGCACAGTGGACGACGAAGGGTCGTCGTCGATGTCGGTTCAACGAGCCGCGGACGGGGATGACGCAGCGGAGTGCGCCGGACGCCCGGAGCCGAGGCGGATTACCGCATCGTCCACTTGTCGGCGGTGTTGAGCGTGCGCCCGAGGCTGCGGCGCTTGTTGAGGATCTTGCGACCGGACTTGGTCTTCATGCGGGCGCGGAAGCCGCACTGGCGCTTGCGCTTGATCTTGCTGATTCGCTTCTCGTAATGCATGCCCATCGGAGAGTCATCCTGGCGCGCTGCGCCGTCAGAAGGGATCGCCCGGCCCGAGTCGCCTCGAAACGGGTCGAGATGCTAGCGCGCTTTCCGTGCCGGGCCAAGTGGGAGGGGTCCGAAGAACCAGATAAGTGATTTCCCGCGCAAGTGTGAAGGTGAGGCGGTCTATGATCGGCCGCATCCGGGGTGGCGGACGGAATCGGCGGAATCCTCAGCGGGGATCGGCCGATGCTGGAAGTGAGCCATGATCACCCCGAGCATGGACAACGTGATGGCGGATTTGCCGGTGCGAGGCCGAGAGCGGCCCCGCGCGGGCAGGAGGATACATGACACCTGCGGACAAGGCTGCCCTTGAGCAGCGCCTGGGCCACGAGTTCCGTGATGCGGAGCTCTTGGCCCTGGCGCTCCGACATGCGTCGATCGCCGAGAGCCGACAGAAGAGCAACGAGCGCCTGGAGTTTCTGGGCGATGCGGTGCTTGGGCTGGTGGCGTGCCAGCGCATTTACGAGAAGTTCCCCGACCTGCTCGAAGGGGAGATGACCAAGATCAAGTCGATGGTGGTCTCGCGGCAGACGTGCGCGCAGATCGGGACGGATCTTGGTCTGCAGGACCTGCTGTCGCTGGGCAAGGGGATGAAGTCGCCCGATGCGCCGTTGCCGCCGAGTCTGGCCGCGGCGGCGCTGGAGGCGGTGGTGGCGGCGCTGTACATCGATGGGGGGCTTGAGGTCGCGCGGCGGTTCCTGCTTCCGTTGCTCGATGAACGGATCGTGCGTGCGGCCAGCAGCGGGCATCAGGAGAACTTCAAGTCGATTCTCCAGCACCACGCGCAGCAGGCGTACGGCGCGACGCCGGTCTACAGCGTGCTGGAAGAGAAGGGGCCCGACCACGCCAAGCACTTCCATGTGCAGGTGCGCATTCAGGATCGGGTCTTTGAGCCGGCATGGGGCGCGAGCAAGAAGCAGGCCGAGCAGGCCGCGGCGCTTGAGGCTCTCCGCACGCTGGAGTTGATGGTGCTCGATGAGGCGGGGCAGGCGCACCTGGCCAAGGCTCGCAAGAGCAGCAAGCCGTCGGAAACGGAGACGGCGGAAAAGGCGGCCGGTTCGGCCCGCGAAGACGCGACACCTTCTCGGTGAGCGATCCGAACAGGTAACGACCTCAACGCAAAGGCCCGGCGAAGTTCTCGTTGTCGGGAGACGAAATGTTTGTTCAGATCCCCTCCCGACTTCGCCTTCCGCGGCGGGCTGGGTACGTTCACGCTCCTTGCGTTCGTTCACATCGCGGCGTGATGCCGTTGTGTGCTGACGCCCGGCTGAGGGGAGCACAGGGATCGATCGGATCGGCGATCGGCGCGCACGCGGCGTGAGCGCTCGGGGACTCTGGACAGAATCAGGAGCGGGCCATGATGAAGATCAGCGATGCGGAGCGGACCGGGGTGGGACGGCTTGTCCGGCGGGGCTTTACGCTCATCGAACTGCTCGTGGTCATCGCGATCATCGCGCTGCTGATCGGCATCCTGCTGCCCAGCCTCGCCAGCGCCCGCGACGCGGCGCGGCAGTCGGTGGGGCTGTCGAACCTCCGCCAGTTGGCGACGATGGCCTCATCGCACGCGAACGACCAGCGCGGCCTGATGAGCACCGGCCCCTGGGACAATCGGCGCAACCGCTCGGCCGGCCCGCTGAACGCCAAGGGCTGGGTCGCGGATTACGTCAACGGCGGCTACGGCAAGGTCGGGCAGTTGCTCTCGCCCGCGGGCCTGTCGCGGGCCAGCCAGCAGCTCGCGAACAACCGCATCAACGAGGACCCGTTCACGTATGACTACGGCGACGGCCTCGGGCCGCGGCAGGCATCGTTCACGCCCGCGCAGGTCGAGCAGTTGATCTTCGAGGGGTACAACACGAACTACGCGCAGACGTGGTACATGGCGATGACCGACGCGGCGCGCGCCCGGCCGACGGACTTTGTGGGCATGGGCACGGTGGACCTGCGCGACCCGCGGTTCTGCGTCGGCCCGCTGAAGCTGGACTTCATCGTGAACGCGACGCCCGGGCGCGTGCCGTTGTTTGCGGATGGTGCGGTCAAGACCAAGAAGGTTGACGACCTCGTGGATATTCCGGGCCTGCGGACGCCGGGCGCCAAGGCGATGAACGATCCGCCCGAGCTGGGCGTGGTCAACGGCGGCATCACATGGACGCGGCAGAACTACCGCGACTTCGGCCCGGTGTACGGCAACGCGAGCACGATCGGCGCGGGCGACCCGAACAACGAGTACGGCCACACGCGAAACATCGGCCAGTTCGGCTTCGCCGACGGATCGGCGACCGTGTTCGTCGACACAATCCGCGACGGCTTCTGGACGCCGGTGTTCGGCAACGTCAACGGCGTGGCGACGGTGACGTATCCGGAGCTGGATGACAAGGTCTTCGGCGGGTGGCTGCGACGGACCGGCCTGGCGTTCTGAGGCGGGCTTTGGACGCCGGATCTGAGGCTTTGCGAAGATCCGGATGGTGGTGGTGCGCCCACTGAGACTGCGATCCCCATTGTGCGCGAAGACCGTGTCGTGGAGCGCTTTTGCTCTCGGAGAATGAGAAGCACGAGTTCGTCCCGTCGCTCCTCTTGCCGCTGTCACGGCTTCGGCTCAACGTCCTCGCCCGTGTTTGCGCGAGGCTTGATTCCGAGTGCATCGTACTCGAAGTCGAACGGCCACTCGAATCCCGCCCGGTCGCGTCTGAGCCGCTCCAGGGGCACTCTCGCCGTCGCCGCCCACTGAGCGACCTCGCCGTTGACCATCGAAATGTGTATGCGGTACACAACGAAGATGCCGCTTCGGCCATCATCCTCGGCTGGAGCTCCGTTGATTCGCTCGATCAGATCCGCGATGTCCCGCACATGAACCATCTGGCGGATTGGCTCGATCGGATCGGGGCTAAAGTTGTAGATAGCAACGCGAAACGTGCCGACATCAAATTTCTGAACGCGCGAGTACATTTCAAAGGTCACGCCGCTCGACCGCGTTGACTGCAACATCGGAGACCAAACAAACGACAATCTCCGGTCGAGCGCGGCGATCACGGGCCGATCAATCGGAGAATCAACCGGACTGACCACGATCTTCACACTGGCATTGAGCATTCTCTTGACGGCAGATCGGGGAGTCTCTGGATCGGCCAAAAGCCTCGCGAGCAGCACCTGCTCAGCGAGTGAGAACGCGCGGTCGAGTCTCCCCTCGACAATTCGAAGCGCAAGCGTGTTGAACCCGTCCAATGACGCGGCTTCCCGCGAGCGCACGGCCGCGACGATCATCCAAGGCCCCTCCCGCTGGCCCAGTTCCCACTCGGCCCGCGCGAGCGACGCGACGACGGAGCGAGGAAGCAGAGCGGTCATCACCGGATACATCAGGAACGCGCCGATGAACAGCACCGCTCCCGGGGTCAGTCCGTTGAGCGCGTAGACCACCGCCGGATGCCGCCGCCAGTCGGCGGGGTGCGCCAGCCACGGTTCGCCGCACTCGGCGCACCGTCTGATGCCGTCGGCGGGAGCGACAGAGGTGCCGTGGGCACACGATCGACACCGACCTCGGCTCACGCTCCGCTCGCGGACAATCACCCGGGCGGCGGCGAACAAAGCCCAGGACGCCGAGAGCAGATAGAGGATGACTCCAATGTTCTCTCGCAAAGACACGCTCCACTGCCACGTCTGCAGTCACACAAGAACAAGTTGGTGGTCCAAGTACACCGCGTGAGAGTCACATTGTCCTCGTTTCCGCACCAATACGCTTGCTCGCCTTTTCTGTGAGTCTTGCAATGATAACCGACTTCTGGTATCGCGGTGTGTGGGATCGCCTGATCTCCTTCGCGCGCCGCCGACTCGTCGGGCTTTGCGACGAGTCGGTGCGGACTGGCTTGGGGGCCCGATCTTCACCGCTTCGCCTCCGTGTCTGCAGGTTCAGTGGGTCCCGCGCTCCATTCCCCCTCCGGCTCGAAGACTCGCCATCTCTCCCGGTCGGAACCGGTGGAGGATCTGGCCGGGGGTGTGGCCGTCGCGTGGCGGCTCTATGCTCCGGGGTACCGGAGGCTTGACCATGCTGATGCTGCGTGCGGTGACGATCTTGGTGCTGTGCCTGGTGTCGATGTGCGGCGTGGGGTGTGCCGCGGGGGACTCGCCAAGCAAGGGGTGGGACCTGACGCTGCGGGTCAGCCAGCCGGAGGGGAACAAACTGGTCTACTACAACCTCGCGCGCGACGGGCGGCTGGTGTATGTCGCGGGTTTGCAGGCCGGGAGGACGGAGATCGATCACGCGCGGCCGACCTGGGCGGGGAACTTCAGCGGCGAAGAGCTCGCGGAGTTGATCACGCTCGTGGAAGCCAATCAGGAGCCGTCAACCGTCAAGCCCGAGGCGGGCGCGGTGAACTACAAGGTCGTGATGACCCGCGGCGGGAATCTCTTCGCCCGGCGATATGTTTCCGGGCCGACGGCTTTCTTCAGCGAGATGGAGCGCCAGTTCAAGCGGCTTCAGCAGTCGCGAAGAGGCGGCGAACTCGACTTTGACCCGCGATCGGGCGCGGGGCGGCCTTGAATGAGTGCGTCGCCACGAGGTGAGGGGCGAGCGATCAAGCCCCTTCATCGCCCGGAAGCAGCGACTCGAGCATGGTGCCGTCGCGGGCGTCGATGAGGGCCAGGACTTCCTTGCGGACGTGGAGCTCGCCGCGATCTTCGACGACGGGTGCGCGGACGCAGCGGAAGCGTGAGATGTCGAAGTCCTTGCCCTGCTGGGGCTGGACCATGAAGACGCGCTGGGGGGCATAGGGCGGCACGTTCTTGTCGCTGCGAGCGACGAACGTTTCGACCCGGCAGACGGCCTCGAAGTGATCGCGGGGCAGTTCGAGGACCTGGCTGCCGTCGAGCACGTCGTATCGGCCGTGGTGCTTGAAGCCGAGTTTGAGGAAGAACGCGCGCGTGCGCTCGGCGCTGGCGCGGACCGAGCCGAGCGCGCTGCGGACGTGATCGGGGAGCAGGTGGCAGGGGATGGCGCGGAAGGGGTCGTGCTCGCCCGCGGACTGGAGGAACTCGCCGACGAACTGGACGCTGCCGTCGCGTGCGCGGTTCTTGTAGCGGAGGCGGTCGACTTCGTCGAAGGCGCGCCCGCCGAAGAAGGCGCGGACGGCGTGTTCGTAGAAGGGGTAGACCAGCGCGTCGGGGGTGCTGGCGGCGGTGTCCTCCTGCGTGAGGGTGACGGAGCAGACGGTCTCGATGTGGGAGAGTTTGCGGAGCAGGTGCCGGAGCAGGAGCAGTCGCGAGCGGATGTGCATGGAGCCGATGCCCATGCCGCGGTGTTCCTTGCCGACGGCGTTGGCGGCGAACTCCATGGCGTGCTGGGGGCCGGCGTCGTATTCGAGTTGTTCGTAGTCGGCGGTGATGGGCTCGCGGCCGACGATGAACCGGCGTTTGCGGGCCTGGCGTTTCCAGACGCCCGCGGCCATGACCTCGAGTTTGCACTGGCCTACGACGCCGCGGCGCTCCAGGGTGCCGGCGCTGATCGCCTCGCTGCAGAGGTACAGCGGTCCCTGGTGCCAGGGGCTCTGGCCGGCGATGAGGGCCTGGCTGAAGTCGATGTCGTCGGCGACCTCCGCGGGCTGGCTGTGACCGATACCGACCTGCCGGGCGATGCGTGTCAGCGCATCGGTATCGGCGCGTGTGGCGGGGCGTACGAGCACGATGTCGGGCGGGGTGCTCGGTGCGGGGGCGGCGGATCGGTCGCTGTGCTTCGACGGGGCCATGTCGTGGTTCCTTGGGGTTCGTCGAATCACCAGAGGACGCGGGCGCGGACGGTCTCGGACATGTCGCGGAGCTCATCGAAGATCGCGCGGCCCTGCTGCGGCTCGATATCCATCACGACGTAGCCCAGGTCGCCCTGCGTACGGAGGTACTGAGCCGAGACGTTGACGTTGCGCGCGCCGACGACGTTGTTGATCTTCTTCATCACGCCCGGGACGTTCTTGTGCAGGTGGAGGATGCGGTGGAAACGCCGGGCGGGGGTGGTCTGGCCATCGGCCGCTTCGTGCTCGGGCAGCGTCTGCTCGGGCAGCTCGACCTCGGGGAGGTTGACGCTTCCGGTGGTGCTGCCGTTGTTGAGGAAGCGGACGAGTTTGCCGACGACATCCTCGGCGATGGAGCGCTGGGCCTCTTCGGTGCTGCCGCCGACGTGGGGCGTGAGGATGACGTTGGGCAGGCCCATGAGCTCGCTCTTGAAGGCCTCGTCCTTGCCGGCGGGCTCGTGAGGGAAGACATCGAGCGCGGCCCCGGCGAGCGCGCCCGAGCGGATGGCCGCGGCGAGCGAGGGAACGTCGACGACCTTGCCGCGGGCGTTGTTGATCAGGAACGCGCCGGGGCGCATGGCCTTGAGCTGCGCCTTGGCGATGAGGTTCACGGTGCCGGCGGTCTCGGGCACGTGGAGCGTGACAACGTCGCTCTCGCGGAGCAGTTCATCGAGGTTGCGGCACTGGCGTGCGTTGCCCAGCGGGAGCTTGCTGGCGATGTCGTGGAAGATCACGCGCATGCCCATCGCCTCGGCCAGCACAGAGACCTGCGAGCCGATGTGGCCGTAGCCGACGATGCCCAGCGTGCGCCCGCGGACCTCGTGCGCTCCCGCGGCTGACTTGTCCCACTTGCCCTTGTGCATCGCCGCGCTCTGGTCCAGCAGCCGTCGGTGCAGGGCGATGATCTCGGCGATGGTCAGTTCCGCGACCGAGCGCGTGTTGCTGAACGGGGAGTTGAACACGCAGATGCCGCGTCCACGGCTGTGGTCAACATCGATCTGATTGGTGCCGATGCAGAACGCGCCGACGGTCAGCAGCCGCGGCGAGATGTCGAGCATCTCCGGCGTGAGCGTGGTCTTGCTGCGGATGCCAAGCACGTGTGCGCCGCCGGCATCGGCGATGGCCTTGCGCAGCGCGGCGCCCTCCAGGGCTTTCTCGAACGTCGTGACGCTGAAGCCCTCGCGCTCAAAGACCTCGCGCGCGACCGGATGAATGCCCTCCAGGAGCACGACCCGGATCTTTTCTTTGGGGAATGACGTTTTGGGGCTGCTGGGCATGAGGCCGGATTATCCCGTCCCCGCGGGGGGAAGTCTCTGGCCCGGGGGTGATTTCGGGTTTGCCGGGCGATCGGGCGGGGTTTGGTGTGATGGCGGCGGCGCGTCGCGGTCGGGTGATCAGAACGCCACGCGGCGGTTGTACACCCACCACTCGATCATCAGCACCGCCAGCGCCACCAGCACGAGCCACGGCCAGAGACGTCGTGCGCCGAGAGGCTGGGCATCGCCTTGGGCCTGAACGACCTTGCTGGCCAGCGCGATGCTGTCGGCGCTGGCCAGGTCGCTCTCGGCCGGATCGGCGAGGTTCGCCGCGACGGTGCGGCGGTTGGTTGTGCCATCGGTCGCGTCCTGCGGGCCGGGGGTGCCCTGCCAGGCGAGGGTGTAGATTCCGACATCGGCCACGGGGCCGAAGTTCACATCACCCGCGTCGCTCTGCACAAGGGGGACTCGCGCGCTGTCGGGCAGGGTCATGGAGATCTCGCGTGCATCCTGCGGCAGGCGCTGCGTGAGGGTCGAGCCCGGCCGGACGGTCAGGGCGTCTTCGCCGATCCCGCCGCGGGAGAGGTACTCGACGGCCTTGACCAGGAAGAGCGGGTACCCGGACTGAAAGACCCAGTTGGACTGGACGGGGTCGAAGGTGGTGATGATCGCGCTGCGTGTAATGTCGGCGGCCTCGATGATCAGCGGACCGTCCTGTCCCTCGGCCAGAACGACGGTCGCCCCGCCGACGTTGTCGGGCAGCACGGACTTTCGGCCCTTGTTGACGATGAGGTTCTCCAGCGATGCGGCGCGGAGGGTCGGGTGATCGCGTCGCCAGTTCAGCGCGACGGTCGCGCCGGCCTCGCCCTGATCGGTCAGACCGAGCGGCGGCGCGGGGATCGCGCCGAGCACCAGCGAGCGGCCGGGCGGGAGCGTGAGCGTCGGCGTGCCGTCGACCGTCCGCGTGGGGAGCCAGCGGTCCAGGACGACCAGGTCGTACGTCGCCAGGTCTTTGCTCTCGATGAAGGCCTGCGCCTGTGAGGGCGGGACGACCTGCAGCGGGCGGGCGAGGTTCATGCTGCGGAGCAGACGCGTGAGGAAGAAGTTGCCCTCGCTGACCATGGCGATGCTCAGCCGGCGCGCGGGCGGCAGGATGACGTACGCGACATCATCAACGCCCAGGGGGTCGGGCAGATCCTCGCCTGTGAGTGTGCCTTCGGGCAGGCCGACATCCGGATGGCGCAGCTGCACGGTGATCGATGCGCCCTCGGCCCGGGAGAGCTCGAACACCGCGCCGCGGACCGACGGGACAAGCGTCTGCACCGCATCGGTGGGTGCCGCGGCATCGGGGCCGGTCGCGCCCGCGGCGGTCACGGTCTGCGCCGCCGGGAGCTCCACCGGCCGCACCGCGACGACACGCCCGTCGAGCGACAGTTGCACATCGACCGTGCGAGCGCGGCGTGACGTCGATTGCACGGCGACAAAGACGCTCACGCTCGACGGGGTATTGAAGTCGCGCTCGGCACGCACGCTGACGATGCCCAGGTTCCATGCATCAGACCGGCCCACGCGGTGGTACACGACCTGATCCTCGCGCTGGGCGCGGATGGTCGAAAGGTCCGGTATCCGACCGTCGCTGAACAGATGGACCAGCGCGCCGCCCTCGGTCTGCTCGTCGAACGTCACGGCCTTCCCGCCCTCGCGATCGTCGATGTGGATGCGTCGGCGCAGGTGGGCCTTGGCGAGCTTGAAGGCCTCGGCGAAGCTCGACGGGCTGTCCGTCGCGCTGATGTCGTTGATCAGGCGGCGGAGCTCGGCCTTGCTCGCGGTGAAGGTCGTGAGAATATCGGCGCTGGTGTCAAAGGCGATGAGCATCGCGCGGTCGCCCGCGCTGCCGAGCAGGCCCGGCTCTTTCATCGCGTCGACCATCTCAAGGGCCTGCGCCTTGGCGCGATCGAGCCGAGTCTGGCGTGCGCGTGGGTCGTCGGGCGAGCCGTCGGTGCTCTGCATGCTGGCGCTGCGGTCGATGATCAGGACCAGTTCCTGACCGGGCGTCAGCTCGCCGCGGATCTCGGGCTGGGCCAGAGCCAGCAGCGCGCCGGCCAGGGCGAGCAGCTGCAGCAGCAGGAGGATGTTCCTGCGCAGCCGCTGGAACGGCGCGTTGGCCTGCATGTCCTGGATGGCCTGCTTCCAGAGCAGCGTGGTGCTGACCTCGACATCGCGCCGTCGCAGTTTCAGGAAGTAGAGGATGAGCAGCGTCGGCACGGCGACGGCCGCGGCGATGCCGGCGAGCAGGGGCGTGAGAAAGGTCATTGCACCAGCCCCTTTCTGCGCAGGTAGTCGAGCACGACCACGTCGGGCTGCACGCTGCTGGGGATCGTCTGCATGATGATCTCGCGCGCGGCACAGAAGTCGCGGAGACGGCTGCAGTACGCCGCGAGCGTCTGCTTGTACTTCTTCAGCAGCGGCGCGGTGATGGTCAGGTCGGTCAGGTCGGCGTCCTCGCAGTCCTTCAGCCGCAGGTCGCCTGCGATGTCCGGCTCGAGCTCCTGCGGGCTGAGGACCTGCAGCGCGTAGACATCAAACCCGCGGCCGACGAGCAGCCGCAGACCGGTCTCGTAGCCCTCCTTATGGAAGAAGTCGCTCATGACCAGCATGACGCCCTTGCCCCTGCGAGCGATGGCGATGCGCTTGCAGGCTTCGGTGAACGACGCGGGGCCGCCGGGCGTGAGCTGGAGCATGAAGCGGCCGAGGTCGGCCAGGCGTCGCCCGCCGCGAAGGTCGCGGACGCTGGACATGAGCTGCGGCGTTGGCTGGCCATCCGGCCCGAGGGCCAGCCCGGCGATGGCGGTGACGCTGACGCGGTGGAGATTGACCAGCCCGATGTAGCCGAGCGCGACACAGAGCCGCTGCATGAGCAGGAACTTGGAAGGCTCGCCGCAGTCGCTTGAGGCGGAGGCATCGATGACGATGTGCAGGGCGAGATCCTCCTCCTCGAGGAAGAGTTTGAGGAAGAGGCGGTCGAGCCTGCCGAAGATGTTCCAGTCGATGTGACGCAAGTCGTCGCCCACGACGTACTGGCGGTGATCGGCGAACTCAACACTCTCGCCGCGGCGCTTGCTGCGGCGTTCGCCCTTCATCTTGCCGGCGAGGACCTTGCGGCTGGTCAGATCGAGGGCGGACAATCGCGCGACGAATCTCGCATCGAGCAGCTCGTCAAGACGCGTGGGCCGGGTTGGTGTCGTGAGCTTGATCATGAGAGTTGCACGAAGGCGCGAAGACGCGAAGAAGAGGGGAGGGAAGGGAGGAAGAAGAGGAAGAAGAGGAAGAAGAGGACGAAGAGGAAGAAGAAGAGGAAGAGGAGAACTGGGGACTGAAGACTGGGGAGCAAGTTGGGGTTGGCGAGAACGTGCTATTGGGACGACCGTTGAGATTCGGGGACTGTGTGGTGGGGGGTGGTACTGGGTGGCGCGGCGTTGGGGCGTTGCCAGTGGGTGTTGACGACTCGGCGCAGGCCGTCGCGGAGTGTCGCGCAATTGAAGTTCAGGAGCAGACCCAGCGGGAGATTGGCGACGTGGAGGTAACTGATCAACTGGGCGCGGTGAAGTTCATGGGTCGCCTCCACGGCCTTGAGTTCCAGCACGATCGCCTCGGCGACGATCATGTCGACCACGTGCGTCCCGATCTGGACGCCGCGATGGTGGACCGGCAGGCGCACCTGACGGGCGAAGGGAATGTGGGCGTGCGCGAGTTCGACGTCCATCGCATGCTCGTAGAGCGATTCGAGAAGTCCAGGTCCGAGGGATCGATGGACCGCGATGGCGCAGCCGATGACTTCCTGCGCGATCGACTCGATCTCTTCAGGCAGGCCACTCTCGATCCGAAGTTGTCGATCCGAGTTCAAGTCCATAGCCAACTCCGCACAGCGCCGCGTGCGATTCCCAAGTCACTGCCCGTTTTCTTCCTATTCACGTTCTCCTTCTGTCTCTCTCCCTTCTTTCTATCTTCTTCGTCCTTCCTCTCCTCTCTTCTTCGCGTCTTCGCGCCTTCGTGCAATCCGCGCCTTGGTGCTACATCGCGACCGGCTCGGTCGGGGTGCTTTCGATGATCTTGCGGACGATGTCGTCGGCGCTCACGCGATCGGCCTCGGCCTCGAAGTTGAGGATCAGGCGGTGGCGGAGGGCCGCGAGCGCGACGCTCTGGATGTCCTTGTTGCCGGCGTGGAATCGCCCATCGCACAGGGCCCGCACCTTGGCGCAGAGCATCAGCGCCTGCGCGCCGCGCGGAGACGAGCCGCAGCGGACGTACTTGTTCGTGATCTCCGGCGCGAACTTGCCCTGCGGATGCGTCGCCATGGCCAGCCGGGCGGCGTACTGCCTGACGTGGGGCGCGACGATGACCTCGCGGACAAGTTTCTGCGCAGCGAGGATCGCCGCGGCGTCGAGCACGCCGGACACCGCGTCGGCCTGCGCGCCGGTCGTGCGGTCGAGGATCGTCATGAGTTCATCGAGCTGGCTGTAGCCCACGACGAGCTTGAGCAGGAAGCGGTCGAGCTGGGCCTCGGGAAGGGGATACGTTCCCTCCTGCTCGATGGGATTCTGCGTCGCCAGCACGATGAACGGCAATTCGAGCTTGTACGTTGTTCCTGCGACGGTGATGCTGCGTTCCTGCATCGCTTCGAGCAGGGCGCTCTGGGTCTTGGGCGTGGCGCGGTTGATCTCGTCGGCGAGCACGATCTGGGCGAAGATCGGGCCGCGCTGGAACTGGAACGAGCGTCGCCCGGTGGTGGCGTCCTCGCTGACGATGTTCGTGCCGATGACGTCGGCGGGCATCAGGTCGGGCGTGAACTGGATACGGCTGAACGGCAGCGTCAGCGACTGGGCCAGCGTGCGGACCAGCAGCGTCTTGCCCAGCCCGGGCACGCCCTCGAGCAGCACGTTGCCGCCGGCAAAGAGCGACATGAGCACGCCATCGACCACTTCGCGATGACCGACCACCACCTTGCCGACTTCATCCTGCAGTCGCTTGTAGGTCACGCGGAACTCTTCGCAGCGGGCTTTGACTTCCGCGGGGGTCTGGGGGAGTTGTTCGATTGCAGCCATCGCAAGGTCTCCAGTGTTCGCGCCCGTGGTTGTGCACGGTCTCGTGTCGGTCTCGGTCCGGGTTCACCAACGCTCCGCATGCTCTACGTTCGTATCGCCGCCACCCTGTCACTCTGTCATTTCTTCCCCCCGTCGCCACCGTCGCCCATCTCATCCTGCGCCCGCTTCTTGGCCTTGAGCAGGCGCGACATGCCGCCTTCGCCATCGGCCGCGGGCTTCGGCTCCGATCGGGTCTGCACCGGCGCGGGCGAGCCGGGGCGGAGAACCTCATCGGCGATGTCCGTGCTCCGTCTGGCGGCGCGGAGTTCCTCGCGCGTGGCCTCGAACTTCACGCCCGCGC
Source organism: Phycisphaeraceae bacterium (assembly GCA_021297895.1). Taxonomy (GTDB): domain Bacteria; phylum Planctomycetota; class Phycisphaerae; order Phycisphaerales; family UBA1924; genus JAJTHN01. The sequence goes on from JAJTHN010000047.1 coordinate 39,541, forward strand.
CCGTCGGCGTGGTGCCGGGCTCGAGCGTCACGCTCTCGCCCACGCGCGCCGGGCCGTCCTGCGTTCGGCGTGACATTTCCTGGCGCGCCTTCTCGCGTGCCGAGCGCAGGGCTTCGACCTGCTGGTTCGAGGCGGCCTTGCCGCGACCGAGCCCGGCGCGGATGAGCCGGGCGATCGCGGCGGTGTCGATCCGCACGCGCCGAATGCCCACATCCAGCAGGAACAGCGTCAGCGCCGCGATGAGCACACCCAGCCAAATCGGCCGCTGCGTCGTCGGCACGACAAGGCCCTGTGCGTCCCACAGCGCCGCGTCCTCCGAGTTCTCGCTCAGCACGCGCCCGCCGGTGAGCTGCGCAACCTGCTCAAGCAGCGCCGCGTTGTCGCGCAGCGCGCGGAACTCATCGGCGAACGGCCGCAAGATCGCCGACTGCACGTTGCCCTGCACGGTGCGCCCGTCGGCTCCGGTGTGCTCGTAGAGCATGTTGAGCATGTACGAGCCGGCCTGCTCGGTCGGCACGGTGGCCTCGTAGCGCCCCGGCCCGCGCTGGACCAGTTCGAAGGGCTCGCTGCCAAGGTCCGGGCGGACCAGGCGCGCACGCCAGCGTGCGAAGTTCATGCGGGCGCCGCTCTCATCGAGTGCTTCGACGACGATCTTGGTCGTGCCGCCCTGCTCGCTGGTGACCACGCGCACGTTGGGCGAGCCCGCCGGACGCATCACCCATCGCGCCTGCTGCTCCCAGAACGCGCGGTACTGGCCCCATGATGGCCAGGCCGAGGCCCACCGCCCGCCCGTGTCGCTGGTGAAGGTCATCGCGCGGCCCAGGCCGTGCTGCCACTGGGCCATGATCGGGTCGTTCTCCACGCCGCGCAGGATCACCTGCGAGAGGCCTTCGCGGTCGGCGCCGACGATGTACCCGCGCAGCGCCGGCAGCGAGCGGATGCCGCGCATGTTCTCAACGCCCGGATTGACCAGCGAGGGGACGATCGCGTCGCCCTCCCAGATGAGCGTGCGTTTGACGGTGCGGGCTTCCTTGATGAAGATCTCCGGGAGCGTGTTGACCTGGTTGTCCCGGGTGATCTCGTGGTAGTTGCCGCCGGTGAGCGTCGCGATGCGGCGCATGTTCGCAAGGTCGGCGGACATCTCGCCCCACTGGTGCGGAAAGACGGCAACGGTCGAGATGCTGATCCTGGCCGCGATGAACTGCTGCAGCAGCGCATCGGTGGGGGGCGCGGGGTCGCCGTCGGAGATGATGACGATGTGCTTCTGCCCCGCGCTGGCGTTGATCAGTTCGTTGTACGAGGTCTGGAGCATCGGCTGGAACGCCGGCGCATCGCCGAAACTCAGCGCCGCCAGCCCGCGCATCGCCGCGGCCTTGTTGCCCAGCACCGAAAGCGGATGCACCAGCCCGTCGCCCCCGCCCAGCGGGTGCTCGACGATCCCGGCCATGTCGCGCGACGAGAGCGCGTTGATCGCCGCCTCGCTCGTCTTGCGCGCCCAGAAGTTGCCCTGCGGCATCTCGCACGAGTGCATCACCAGCATCAGCGCGCCGCGGGGCATCTCGCGCTTCTGCGGCGGGTCCATCTTGATCGGCAGCGCCTCGGCCAGCGGGCTGCCGATCCAGCCGCCGGCGCCGAAACTCTCATCCCCGCCGACCATCAGCAGCCCGCCGCCGAGGTCGTGCACGTACGAACGCAGCTCGCTCTGCTGACGCTGCGAGAACGCGAACGCCGGCGTGTTGACCAGCACGATCGCCTCGTAGGCCCCGAGTTCGGCCAGACTCGTCGGCGCGGCGGAGGTCGGACGCAGCTCGACCTCCAGCCGCGACTCTTCCAGCGCGCGGATCAGCGGCCGCGCCTCATCGGGCCGGTCGCTGAGCACCAGCACGCGCGAGCCCCCGCCGACGAACGTCACGCCCAGCGCCCGGTTGTTCTCCGCCAGCGTGTCGGGGCTGGCCGCCTGCCCTGCGGGTACATCGGGCTCGAAGAGCGCCTCGTACCGCACCGGCCCGGTCGCCGCCGGAAGACGTACGGGCACGATCTCGACGTTGGTTCCCGGCAGCAGGCTCACGCGGCGCGAGAGCCCCTGCCCATCGGCGGAGATGTCGATCGGTTCGCCGTTGGCCAGCAGCGAGAGGCGCCCGCTCGTCGCCAGCGTGCTGTTGAGCACCACGCGCAGGTTCGCCGTCTCGCCGGAGCGGGCCGTGCCCGGGGCGATGATCCGCTCGGCGATGACCTCGCGATCGATGCGGAAGCGCCGCGGCAGCACATCGATCTTCACACCCGCCGCACGCGCCGCCGCCGCGGCCTGCAGCAGGCTGCCCGAGGTCTCGTTGCCATCGCTGATCACCAGCATCCGCGCGGCGCGGTCCCGCGGCATCAGCGCCAGGCCAAGCCGCACGCCCGCTTCGAGATTCGTCGCGTCCGTCGGCCCCGTGTCGCCCACGCCGATCGGCTCGCTCACGCGTCGCGAGAGCGCCTGCGGCTGGCTCTCCCGCGCAACGGTGACCAGCGCCAGACGGTCATCCTGCGTCGTGCGCTCCCCGGCCACCCTGAGAAAGTCCTCAGCGCGCTTCTGCACATCCGGGCCCATCGACCGCGACACATCCAGCACCACGCTCACCGCCACGCCCTCGTTGCGCAGCAGCCACAGCGGCTCGGCCAGCACGCCCACCAGCAGCGTCAGCACCAGCACCCGCACCGCGATCGCCGCGATGCGCGTCCTGCTGGCCAGGCCCGAGAGGCTGCGGCGGCTGAGCCAGAGCGTCAGCGCCACCAGCACGGGCAGCAGCAGCCACCACGCCGGACGCTCGAAAGCGACCACGCCCAGCGTGCCCGTCCAGTCCTGTGCGCTCGGGGGCATCATGGTGCACCCCCCGGCGCACCCCTAGGCCCGCCTGCGCTGCCGGTCGTGCTGCCGGTCGCGCTTGCGGCTTGGGCCGCCGCGCGTGCGTACCGATCCATCGGCGACCGCGCGGCGCTCGGCAGCCCCGGGTCGAAGGTCGTCAGCCGGTTCGTCGCCGCCTCGACCACCAGCGCCCGCCCGCCGATCATCAGCGTCTGCCACGGATCACCCAGCAGGCCCGGCGCTCGCCCGGGCTGGCCCCATGTGCCAAGGCTCGCGCCCGTGTCGGGGTCGATGCGCTGCACGCGCCCGTTGCCGAACTCCGTCACCAGCACGCTCCCATCGCCCAGCAGCAGCAGCCCGCGCGGATGGCCGAACTCGCCGGGCCCGGTGCCGCCATCGGGCGTGCCGATCCAGCGCTTAAGCGTTCCATCGAGCGCGAAGACGCCGACGCGATGGTTGATGCTGTCGGCGATGAGCAGCGCATCGCGCACCGGATCATGGATGATCGACTGCGGGCGCATGAACTCGACATCGCCTGCACCACCACCGGCACCGGAACCCGTGCCCGAGCCGAAGCGGCCGAACGAAAACGCGAACCGCAGATCGGCATCGAACGCCTGCACGCGGTCGTTGCCGCCGAACTCCCCGACGTACACCCGCCGCACGGTCCGCCCATCGGGCCCGACGAGCACGCAGACGCTGCACGGGTACGTGAACTGGCCCGGCCCGCGCCCGAGCGTGCCGAACTCGGCCAGTTGCTCGATGGGCATCGCGCCGATGGCATCGCTGGCAAAGCGCACGCCGGAGGCCTGCACCCGCACGCCGGGCGACCAGGCCGCGGGCGGATCGGGAATGCGGAAGACCACCACGCGGTGCTCGTGTGTGTCGGCGATGTAGATCGCATCGACACCCGCCGGCCCGAGCGCGCCGGGCGCGGGGGCGATGACCATGTTCGTCGGCTTGCCGTGGTCGGAGCGCGGCATCATGAAGAACTGCAGGCACTCCCCTGTGGCCGGGTCCAGCCGCTGCACGCGGCCGGAGCGGTCGATGACCCACAGCGTGCCGAATCGGTCCAAGTCGATCGCCCGCGGCGTGTAGAACTCCCCGGGCATCGCCCCGCCCTGACCGATGAGCCGCACCGACCGCAGATCCCCGCTCAGCCGCACCCCGTCGGCGGTGATGCGCGAGCCGGCACGCGGCCCATCATCGCCCGAGGTCGGCCCGCATCCGCCCAACAACAAGGCCCCCAACCCCGCCAACAACAACGCCGGCAACGAGGGCAACAACGGGGCCAACAACGGGGCCAACAACGAGCCTGGTAACGCGGCCCGCAACAAAGCAGGCCGCGCGGCCGGCACGCGCGCTGCGGACGCTGCCGCCGATCGCGCAAAGCCGCCGCGCGCGGTGATCCCCCGCCCGTTGTTGAGCGCGTGCCGCATGCTGCGCACGTCGGCCCCCACGAGGATGGCGACGCACTGTTCCTCGGCCGACGGAGTCACCCGTGCAGTATCGCATGTTTCCCCGTGCGATGCGCGGGGGCGGGAGCGAGCGCGGCACCTTCGCGAACAATCCCCCACAACGCGGGCCCCCACCACGAGGGCCCCCACAACACGTGCCCCCACAACGCGGGGCCGTTCACGCCGCCCGCCCCGGCCCGGCCCTGAGACTGATGCACACCGCGGACGTGGGGGATGAAGCGCCGACTCGTGACCGCTCCGCTCAGACGGGGCGATGGGCTGTCGCCATGGGTGGAGCGACGCTGCTCTGAGTGTCGCGGAACCCGAGGAAGGCGGCTGGCAGCGTGGCAGCGTGGCAGAGTGGCTCAGTGGCGCAGTGGCAGAGTGGGCGTGGGGGCAGAGTGTGGCCTGGGGAGGTCGGCACTGCGTGCCGACGCATCGGTCCGCGGCCGAGCGTGATGAAATGAAGGCCGTGGCCGCGACGTGCGCGGCCCCACGAGCACACGGCCGCTGCCTGTGTCACTCTGCCACGCTGTCACTCCGCCACCGCGCCATTTCCTCGCTGATCCCGCGGACAAGGAACCGTGCCCGTGTTGATCGAGCGCCCGAACAAGAGCGCACCGGTTCGTCCCCATTCAACTCCCCTCGCTCCCGCCCCCACAGCCCACAGCCCACAGCCCACAGCCCACAACCCCACACCCCCCGCAGCCCGTAAACGACGACCCCCGGCTTGCACCGGGGGTCGTTCCAACGCACATGATGAGTCGAGCCTCGCTCAAGGCCCGCTTTGTGATCAATCCCGACGGCGACGCGCCGCGACCAGGCCCGCGAGCCCGAGCACACCGACGACGCCCGGCGCAGGGATGACCCCGAAGGCGTATCCCGATCGGCCGTTGGCCAGTTCGTAGTAGAAGGCGAAGCGGCCCGCATCGTTGAGGGCGGCGCTCGAGATGGCCAGCCGCCGCACCGTCGAGCCGAAGAGCGTGTCGCCGGCGCGGATGAGTTCGATGGTCAGGTTCCCGCGCTGCACGGCGATAAGGTCGAGCGGCGTGCCGAGCGGCGCGACCGATGCCAGGAAGAGGATGTCGCCCGAGTCATTGATGCTGATGTCGCCGCCGAGATTGGTCAGGGCGACGCCGTTGAGCGAGGGAGCCAGCAGCGAGCTGCTCGCGCCGTTGAAGTACACGATGCCCCGCCCGCCACCGACGCGCCGATCGCCGACGGCCGCGACGAGCCTGTTGCCCGAATAGCCGTAGCCCTGGATGTTCAGGATGCCCTGGGTGGGATCGAAGGCGTCGATGATGGCCTGCGGCGAGCCCGCGGGGAGCGTGACACTCCAGATGCGCGAGAGCGGGGCTGAGAACCGGGCCGTGGCGACGATGGATCGGCCATCATCGAGCACACCCACGCCGAGAATGCGGTTGATTTGTCCGGGCTCGATGCCCGACTGGTTCGCGACGAAGACGGCGGGTTCGGCCGGGTTCTCGGAATAGATGGATCCGGTCGCGCCGTTGAGCGAGACACCGATCCTGCCATCGGTGCTGTACCCGCCCACGCCCAAGGGGACGTTCGCAACCGGCCCGAAGGTGGTTGTCAGGGTGACCGACGAATCCCCCAGGGCGACGCGGACGGCGTGCTCGACATTGCCGGAGACCGCGTTGGCACTGATCGAGTAGGCAACGCGCCCCGCGCTGTTGACCGCGAGATTGTTGATCCGCTGGGTGGTGCTGTCGAACACCACCCGCGGCGCTACGCCCGGCTGCCACACGACGATGCTCTGTGCGGTGGCGCTGACGTTGTTCGAGCGGGCGAAGGCGACGTGGTTGTCGTCGCTGACCGCGTAGCGACTCTGGTCAACGACGTTCAGCAGATCGCCCACGCCGCGATCGAAGACCACCTGCGCCTGGATCGACGCCCAGGCCGACCCGCACGCCCAGAGCACCCCGGCCGCACCGACCGCAACGCCACAGCCCATCCGGCGCATCCCGGGGGATCCGCCACAATTCGCACGCACCATGATGACCTCTCGTTCTTCTTCTTGGACAGAGCCTCTTCGGCCTGCTCGGCAAGTCCCGGACATTCACGCAAAGTCCCGGGGCCGGGCGGCCCGCGAGCCGCATCAGCGGATCGCCGCACCCCGCGCCGGAGTGTGTGCCATTTTAGCACACACCGGGCCGATTTCGAGCCGAACACCGCAAGTTTCGTGGCCGCCCTCGAGTTTCCGGATGGGTGAGGGGGCTGGGGCGATGCGGATGGGGGGGCGGGGGAGAGGAGGGGCTGGGGTTGGGGGTGGGGGGTGGGGGGCTTGCCGTGTTCCGGTGGTTTGCAAGGGTGTCCGAGCACAGCCCTTGCCGCGCCGCCGGCAAGGGTCGTATGCCCGAAGCGGGCGCGTGGGCTGGGGCGGCGGCGGGGCGGTCCGGGCGGCCGAACGGGCACGCCGGGGGTGCGACGGACGGCTCCGGGCGTACGGCAAATGAGTCCGGGCGTGCGGCAGAGGTCTTCGGGCGTACGACAAATGAGTCCGGGCGTACGGCAGAAGCCTTCGGGCGTACGACAGAGGACTCCGGGCGTACGACAGAGGACTCCGGGCGTACGACAGAAGTCTCCGTACGCCCCTCTTGAAAAGGCCGATGTTCCGCGAACGCGGCGGGAAGTGACAGCGAACGGCGGCGAAAATGTGGTAAAAAGTCGTGAAAGTTCGGGACTTGCCGAGGGGAGGGCTCAGGCTGTGTGGGGCGGCGGTGGGGTTGGGTTTCGATAGGTTCGGGTACGGATGGGCGGGAGGACCTCTCTTCGATCCTCCCCCATTTCCCAATGGGGGAGGTGGCGAGTCCGCGAGCCGGAGGGGGAAAGACACGACGGTCAGGCCGCGATTCCGGTGTTCAGTTCGCCCCCGCGAAGACCCCCTCCGCCGCGAAGACGCGGCACCTCCCCCGGTAGGAACCGGGGGAGGAGCTTTCTGATTTGTCGCCTTGCCACTCCGCCACTCTGCCACTGCGTCACTGCGCCACTCTGTCACTGCGCCGCTCGGTCCGCCGCGTCTCCGCCCTAAACTTGCCTCTTATGTCCACCCCGCCCCCCCCTGCCC
>JAJTHN010000034.1 GCA_021297895.1 Phycisphaeraceae bacterium
GCTCCGGAATGAAGGAAGCGGCGGAAAGCAGGATCAACGCGGAAGACAAACGCCGTGCGCACAAGATTCTAGAACAACGCCACCCCCGGCCGCAAGCCCCCGGCGAGGGTGTTCACGCTGAGGGGTGGCCAGAGCATCGAGCAGACGCCGCATACCACCCTCTCCACACTGCTCGCGTCGGGCGTCGGGGGGCAGATGGCGATGGAGGCACGTGGTCGGCTCGTGGCCGCGGCGATCCCGCCGATGGTGCACATCGCGGGGATCGTCCTATAGATGTGGTTAGCGAAGCGGTCGCGGCGACCGCGGCCGGAGCAGCCTGACGCGCTGAATCCTGAGCGTGGACGGCCCGAGCGCAGGGCCACGGGGCTTCTACAGTCCGCCCATGGCTACGCCGATTGAAGGTGCGATTGCGTCGATGGAGGTTCATCTGCGGTCGGTGATCGAGCCGGCGGTGCTGGTGCGGAGGGTGAGGCTGGATGCCGCGGTGCATCAGACGCGCGAGCGGCTGACGGTCGGGGAAGTTCGGCGTCGGGCGTTCAAGGCGGTGCGGCCCGGGTGGGAATGGGGACCGAAGTGGTCCACGGCGTGGTTCCGGCTGCGCGGCACGGTGCCTGCGGAGATGCGGCGACTGGCGGGAGGACAACGCGGCCGCGTGCTGGCGCTGCGGTTCAGCACGGACACCGAGGCGCTGGCGTTCGATGGCGAGCGGCCGATGGCCGGGCTGGATGTCAATCGCGACCTGGTGATGCTGCCGCCGTCGATGTTCCGCGCGGGTGCCCGGACGCAAGCAGGAAAGAGGGCCGGCTCGCTCGAGATGTTCATCGAGGCCGCGTGCAACCATCCCTTCGGAGCGCGAGGGCTGCTGTGGGATGTGCCGGATGTCCAGCGTCGATGGGAGAGCCCCAAGCCCGGGCGATTCCTGTACGCGGAGGTCGTGGAGGTTGACACCGTTGTGCGCGAACTGGCGCAGACAATGGCGTTCGCGATCGGGCTGGTGCGGGAGCTCATGCCCGCGAGCCCGCCGATGTTCACGGCCACCGCGCCGTGGATGACGGGCCCGGCCTGGCAGAGTTCACGCGCTGAGGAACTCGCACAGGCCGTCGAGCGGGCGATCCGACTGGTGGACCCCGCGGATGTATCAGGGACGGCCGCGGCGGGGCTGGCGGTGCTGCGCGGGGCGATCGGGTCGGGATGTGCGCCATCCGCGCTCAACGCGCACGCTGTGGGGCACGCGCACATCGATACGGCGTGGCTCTGGCCGCTGGGCGTGACGCGACGCAAGTGCCTGCGGACCTTCAGCAGCGTTCTGCGGCTGATGGAGAGCGACCCGTCGTTCGTGTTCCTGTGCTCGCAGGCGCAGCAGTATGCGTACGTGGAGGAAGACTCGCCGGAACTGTTCACAGAGATCGGCCGTCGCGTGCAGGAGGGACGCTGGGAGGCGGGCGGGGCGATGTGGATCGAGCCGGACTGCAACGTGCCCAGCGGCGAGTCGCTGGTGCGGCAGATCCTGCACGGGTGCGGGTACTGGCGCGAGAAGTTCGGCAGCGCGGGCGCGCAGCGCTTCGTGTACCTGCCGGACACGTTCGGGTTCCCCGCGTGCCTGCCCCAGATCATGCGGTTGAGCGGGCTGGACACGTTCATCACGAACAAGCTGAGCTGGCACGACACGAATCCGTACGTCGACACGACGTTCGTCTGGCGCGGTCTCGACGGCTCGGAGGTTCTGGCGCACCAGACGCCGAGCCACGACTACAACGCGGCCAACACGCCGCGGGAGTTGCGGCGAGCCGAGAACAACCATCGCAGCAAGCAACTCCTGGCATCGGGCGAGCACACGGGCGATGATCGCGGCGGCGCCGGCGAGACGCGTGGGGCGCGGTTCCTGACGCCCTTCGGCTTCGGTGATGGCGGCGGCGGGCCGACAGAAGCGATGCTCGTGAACACGAGGCTCAGCGCCGCGTGCGATGGTCTGCCGCGGGTCGAGATGACACGGGTGAGCGACTTCTGCGAGCGGCTGCACGAGGATGTGCAGGCGGCGCAGGACCGCGGCGTGAACGTGCCGGTGCACACGGGCGAGCTGCCGCTGGAGTTGCACCGCGGCACGCTGACGAGCCAGGCGTGGCTGAAGCGAGCGATGCGCCGGGCCGAGGAGGATCTGCGACTGGCCGAGATGCTCGTGAGCGATGCGCTGCTGCGCGGAACGCTTCGAGCGAATTCGGCGGAGTTCGCGGCGGCGCGGGCGGATCTTGATCGGGCGTGGAAGACGACGCTGCTGAACCAGTTCCACGACATTCTGCCGGGCTCATCGATCCGCGAGGTCTACGACGATGCCCGCACCGACATGGCGCGGGTGCAGGAGACGATCTCGCCGCACATCGAGCGACTGCTGGCGCGCGCGGCGGAGGGTGTGGAGCGCGGACGGGTGATGATGTTCAACCCGGCATCGTGCGAACGGGACGAACTCGCGGCGTTCGGCGATGGACTGGTTCGCGCGCGGCTGGCGGAGCTTTGCTTCGGCGCGAGCGATGGGCGCGAGGATCTCTCGGGGCTCGGCACGGCTGGCATCGAGCCGGCGGCGGATGGCGCAGTGCGGGTGAGCAACGGCGTGATCAGCGCGATCATCGATCGCGCCGGGCGGGTGCTGAGCCTTGCGCTCACGCACGGCGATGGGCGCATCGTCGCGGACCTTGCCGACGGGCCACTGAATCAACTGGTGCTGCACGAGGATCGGCCGGTGCTCTGGGACGCGTGGGATGTCGACGCCTTCGCCGTGCGCGAGGGCGAGGTCGATGCTCGTATCGGTCGGCTGACGGTGCTCCAACGCGGCCCCGCGCGGGTACGGGTGCGCGTATCGCGGGCACTCGGACGCGCCAGCACGATCACGCAGGATTTCGAATTGACCGCCGGATCGCGGCGGCTGGATGTGCGAACAAGCGTGGACTGGCGCGAGAAACACAGGATGCTGCGCGTGATGTTCCCCGTGCGGGCGCACGCGAGTCACGCGGCGTTCCAGACGCAGTTCGGTCGCATCGAGCGACCGACGCACACCAACACGCACAAGGAGCGGGCGGCGTTCGAAGTGCCGGTGCAGCGGTGGATGGACCTGTCGCAGCCGGACCGCGGGCTGACGGTGCTCAACCAGAGCCAGTTCGGATGCTGCGTGGATGAGAACGTGCTGGGTCTGACGCTGCTGCGCTCATCGCGCTATCCCGATGCGACGGCGGACATCGGCGTGCACGAGTTCACGTACGCGATGATGCCGCACGGCCCACGCGAGCGCGGGCTGTGGACACCCGACGCCGAGGCGCAGCGGCTGTGCAGACCGGTGATCGTTCGCGGCGGAACGGGAACCGCCGGCCGCGGAGCGAAGGGACGCCCCGCGCTCACGGGCGGTGCCGAGGGCGTGAGCGTGTCCAGCGAGCACGCCGGCGGCGAGATCGAGGTCAGCGCGATCAAGCCAAGGGAGAGCGGCGGCGCGGGAATCGTCGTGCGCGTGGTCGAGACGGGCGGCCGATCGCAGCGGGTACGCGTGCGGGTGCTGGGGGCGCGCGGGTTGCGGGTGGTTGATCTGCTGGAGCGTCCGATCGGCGCCCTGCTGGGGCCGGACGCGGAGCGGCGTGTGACCGGCCCGGAGATGGTGCTGGAACTGCGGCCGTTTGAGGTCGCCAGCGTGCTGGCGGAGATCGGCGGGCGGACGGGGCGCTATGCTTGATGCTCTGAATCCGCGACGCTATCTCATCCCGTTTCGTTCGCTGCTTCTGCCGCAGATTTTCTGCGATACGCTGATCATTGGCGGCGGCGTGGCGGGGCTTCGTGCGGCGATTTCCGCGGCCGAGGATGGCCAGCGGCTCGGCGGCGCGAACTTCGGCGGCGTCATCGTGCTGGCCAAGGATGAACCCTCGCAAAGCAACACCGCGTGGGCACAGGGCGGCATCGCCGCGGTGACCGGGGCGGACGACACGATCGACGGGCACGTCGAGGACACGCTGGTCGCGGGAGCGGGGCTGTGCGATGAGCCGGTGGTGCGGCTGGTCTCATCGCGCTCGGGCGCGGCGATCGAGGAACTCGTGTCGTGGGGAATGCGGTTCGATGTCGGGCCCGATGGCAAGCCCAGCCGCGGACGCGAAGGCGGGCATGCGCTGGCACGAATCCTGCACAGCGACGGTGACGCGACGGGGCGGGAACTCATGCGCGTGCTGTGGGCACGCGCCAAAGCCACCGCCGGTGTCCGCGTCTTTACGGGGTGCTTCGCTCTGGATCTGATCACGCCGCCGGGAGCGAACGGCGGCCAGGCGGGTGCCGCTGGGGACGGGCGGCCCGTGCTCGGGGCGATCACGCATCACCCGCGCTACGGCCTGCAGATGATCTGGGCGCGGACGACCATCCTCGCCGCTGGCGGCGCGGGAATGCTCTATCGCGAAACGACCAATCCCCGTTCGGCGACGGCCGATGCGGTGGCAATGGCCTATCGCGCAGGCGCGGACGTCGCGGACATGAGTTTCGTTCAGTTCCACCCGACGGCGTTGTACCTGGCCGGTGCGGGGCGGTTCCTGATCTCCGAAGCCGTGCGAGGGGCGGGAGCGCACCTGGTGGATCAGGACGGCGTGCGGTTCATGATCGGCGAGCACGAACTTGCGGAACTGGCGCCGCGCGACATCGTGTCGCGGGCGATCGTCCGGCGGATCGCCAGCGCGCCGGGCGGGGCTGGCCCGACGACGGGGGACAACGGCGGCATCTCGATGCACGGCGGAGCGCACGCGGGCGGGAGGGTGTTCCTTGATTGCCGGCACCTCCGCTCGTTCGCATCGGCGTTCCCGGGCATCACGGCGGTCCTTGGCAGGTTTGATATCAACCCCGCGCGCGACCTGATCCCGATCCATCCCGCCGCACACTACATGATCGGCGGCGTGTTCACCGATGCACTGGGTCGGACGAATCTGCCGGGGCTGCTGGCGGCAGGAGAGGCCGCGTGCTCGGGGCTTCATGGAGCCAATCGTCTGGCGAGCAACTCGCTGCTGGAGGGCCTGATCTTCGGCGACCTCGCGGGGCGCGTCGCGGCGCGACGGGCGTCGGGCGGCGATTCCGATGATCTCGCGGCGGAGGTCGCCGGTGTGTCCGGACTGCGACTGGGCACTCCCGCGGGATGGCGAGCCCCCTCCAGCGCAGCGCCGATGGCGATCGTCAGCGACATCCGTCCGAGCGACTCGGCGGAACTGGATCTGTCGGACGTTGAGAGTTCCTTGCGCTCGGCGATGTGGCGCAACGCGGGGATCGAGCGCTCCGGAACGCGGCTGAACGACTGCCGCGACATGATCGAGTTCTGGGCGCGGTACACGCTGGACAAGATCTTCGATGATCCGCGCGGCTGGCAGGTTCAGAACATGCTCCTGGCCTCGTGGCTTGTGGTTCGGTCCGCGGCGTGGCGGACAGAGAGCCGCGGCTGCCATTGGCGGGCGGACCACCCAACGCAGCGGCCGGAACTGGCCGTTCATGATGTCTGGCGCCTTGGCGCCGGCGAGCCGGCGAAGGTTCCGGTGGTGTCACCGTTGGTGAGCGGGCGGGCGGCGGAGTAAACTCGACGCGTGAGCGCGAGCGCGAGCCAGCGTGTGCGGGGCGGGCGGTTGCGATCTTCTGGTCGCGGCGTGCTGCTGTCGGTCTACGCGGCCGCGGCGGCGGTCGGAGCGGGCGCGGTCTTGGCAGGGTGCGAGGAGCGCGAGGTGAGGCGGACGCCCGGGCTGCTCGAGGGCCTGCCGGGGGTCATCCGCGGCGATGGTCGCGAGGCAGCGCCGCAGCGGCCCGCCGAGACAGCAGCGGATCTTGGTGCCGAGCGGCCGCTGGTGACCGAGAACGTCGACGGCAGCGTGACGCTGCGCACGTATCAGATGCGCGATGTGATGGTGCTCATCGCGCGGCTGCTGAGCGAAGAGAAGGATGACCTGCTGCATGAGCAACTGGTCTCCGATGCAATCAAACTGGATCTGGAGCTGCGCGGACGCTCATCGCGGGACGCGGTGAACCTGCTGCGCGAGAACCGAGAGGACATCCTCAAGATGTTCGGCCGCATGCCCGCGGCGGAGCAGACGCCGGGCGTGATCGCCGAGAAGCAGGCGCGGAACATGTACGAGTTGCGTCTGACCGGCACGCTGGCGCAGGACATGGCGTTCACGAAACTCTGGGTGGTGTTCGAGAAGGGCATGTGGAAGTTCTACTGGGCGAACTGAGTTCTCGCGGGTGAAAGAGACCCCGGGGAGGGTCCAGACCTCAGACTTCGCGCCAGCACCATCGCCCCGAATGGCCACGCACCGCGCTACGCATCGGCCTTGGCCGCCACGACCTTGAGCTCGACGTTGATCGGGGCCTCACCGCCCTGTGGAAGTGCCGCGACCTGCACAGTCGTGCGGCACGGCGCGGTGGTGGGGTCGGGAAATGCCTCGGCCCAGAGGCGGTTGAAGGTCGCAAAGTCGCGCGGGATGTCGGTCATGAACACCGTGACATCGACGATGTCGCTCCACGCAAAGCCGGCCTGAGCCAGCACGAGCCGCACGTTCTCGAAACACGCCCGCACTTGCGGGGCGATGTCGTACGACTCGACGCGGCCATCGCGGAGGACCACTCCGGGGATCACGCGGCTGCCACGGGAGCGCGGGCCGAGGCCGGCCAGGTAGAGCGTCGCGGTGCCGCCAGCACGGACTACGCGGCAGTGGGCGTACGTGCCCAGAGGTTCGGCGGCGAGAGGGCTGGTGCGAGCGTCCGGTGTGTTCATCGACATGGTGGGCTCGAAAGGCTGAGAGTCAGGATTCATCGTCGCGGACGCGCTTATGCCGACCGCAGATGGTCGCGAAGAATCATGGCGAATCGCCACACGTCGTGGAACGAGTTGTACATCGGGACCGGCGCAGCGCGGATGATGTTGGGCTCGCGGAAGTCGCAGATGACCCCGGCGGCCTTGAGTCGCTCGTTGAACGCGCGGGCGTCCTTGCGGATGAGCATCGATAATTGGCAGCCTCGCTGCGAAGGGTCGCGCGGAGTGATGACCTCCAGCGGCGTGCTCCCACCACTTGCACCCCCAGAACCCGCACCGCCCGCCTCCTGCAGCACAAAGTCGATCATGCGCTGCAGGTACGCGGTGAGCAATTCGCTCTTGCGGCGCAGCGCGTTCATGCCGCCTGCGCGGTCGAACAGGTCCAGCGAGACCTTTAGCGGGGTGAGGCTCAGGATCGGCGGGTTGCTCAGTTGCCAGCCGTCGGCGCCGTGCCGCGGCGTGAAGTTCGGGTGCATGGCAAAGCGTGTGGCGGGGTCGTTGCCCCACCACCCGGCCAGCCGCGGCAGGTCGGCGCGGTCGGCGTGCTTCTCGTGCACGAACGCGCCGGCAACAGCGCCAGGCCCGGCGTTGAGGTACTTGTACGAGCACCACACGGCGAAGTCGGCCTCGATGTCGTGCAGCCGCAGCGGCACGTTGCCGACGGCGTGGGCCAGGTCCCATCCCACAACGCACCCGGCGGCGCGGGCCGCGGCGGTGATGCGGGGCATTTCCATGAACTGGCCGGTGAGATAGTTCACACCGCCAAGGAGCACCAGCGCGATCTCCGGCCCCTCGCGCTCGATGATCGCCAGCACATCTTCGGTGCGGAGCGTGTGCTCGCCATCGCGCGGGACCATGCGAAGCACGGTCATCGAGGGGTTGAAGCGGTGGAATGCGGCTTGGCTGATGACGGCGTAGGAGTCGGACGGAAAGGCCGAGTCTTCGATGAGGATCTTGTACCGCTTGGGTGTCGGTCGATAAAACGAGATCATCATCAGGTGCAAGTTGACCGTCAGCGTGTTCATCGCGACGACCTCGCCGGGCTTCGCACCGACGATGCGTGCCAGCGGCTCGCGGAACATCTCGTGATAGTGCAGCCACGGGTGCTTGCCGTGGACATGCCCCTCGACACCGAGACGAGCCCAATCGGCCAGTTCGTCATCGACCGCCGCGCGGACGCCCTTGGGCTGGCAGCCAAGGGAGTTGCCGGTGAGGTAGACGCATGGCCCGTGGCCATCGGTCATGGGCGATCGGCCATCGGGCCGCGAAGCGGGGTGGGACGCAGCGTGTCCGCCGGCGGCGTGGGCGCTTTGGGCGTGGTCGGCGGCGTGCAGGGCCTTGATGGTCGGAATGAAGAACTCATCGCGCAAGCCGCGGAGTGGATCGAGTTCGTCCAGTCGCCTGGCAAAGCCCTCATCGGGGCTGAAGGCGCGCGGGACCGGAGGGGCGGGGGGTGCCGAAGGACTGGCCGCCGCGGCGGGCGAAGATGGGCTCGGAGGTTCGTTCGTGGCCATACGGCCATGGTACCGGGGCTCGCGCCCAACCATGGCGTGTATCCACAGGCGACGGCTGCGCGGGGCGAACGGCAGTGGCGGAGCACCGAGGGCGGAGGTGTCGGGACATCAGGTTGAGATGCGAAGGATCGCGGTGCCGAGTTTGCGGCCGGAGTCCACGAGCGCATAGGCATCGGCGATCTGGTGCATGTCGAAGCGGTGGCCGATGACGGGTCGAAGAGCCCCCTTCTCGGCGAGGCTCATGACCTCCGCGAGAGCGGTCTTGCTGTCGCCGGCGACGCCCGCGATGACGCGGCCACGGGCGGTGATGAAGGCCTGGCGGAACTCGCGAAATGTGGCGACGACGGGAACGAATCGGCCGGTTGGTGTCATGGCGTGCCGTGCGCGGGCAAAGGTGGTCACGCCGACGGTGTCGAGAATGACGTCATAGGGCCGGGCCGCAGCGAGGGGATCAACGGCCGAGTGATCGATCGTCGCATCAGCACCGAGGGAGCGAACGAGTTCGGCGTTGTGCGGCCGAGCGGTGGCGGTCACATGGGCACCGAGGTGATGGGCGAACTGGACCGCGGCGACGCCGACGGCTCCGGTGCCGCCGATGATCAGGATGCGCTCGCCACGCTGCAGGCGGGCGAGATCGCGGAGAAAGTGGATCGCGGTGTTGGAGCCGAATGGAAGCGCAACCGCATCCTCGAACGAGAGGCGGTCAGGGATGCGGACAATGGCCCGATCGGCACCCATGGCGACGAACTCGGCGTGAGCACCGAAGCGCACGCCGGTGAGGGCGACGACGCGATCGCCCACTGAGAACGAGGTGACGTCGTCAGCAACCGCGTGAATGATGCCAGCCAGCTCGGTGCCAAGGACATGGACGCGCGGGCCGCGGAATCCGATGGCCACGCGGCCAAGGACCGCGAAAGCCGGTGATGGCATCTTCATCGCGCGGATGCGTGCATCGGCGGTGGTGACGGTGCTGGCGATGACGCGGATGAGGACCTGGCCCGATCGTGGTGCGGGAATGGGGCGATCGACGATGGAGACGATGGAGGGCGGGCCGAAGCGTGGGCAATCGATGACGCGCATCGATGAGGGTAGCGGCAAATGTGATAGGCTCAGGCGGGAGGCATAAAGGAGCGTGCGATGGAACGTGTGCTTGTGTGGGACTGGCCGGTGCGTGTGTTTCACGGGTTGTTGGTGGTGGGGTTCGCGTCCGCGGCGGGCATCGCTTTGGGCCTGGGAGACGACAGCACGAGCTTCTGGCTCCATGCGGTAATCGGGCTGGGGATGGCGATGGCGGTGCTGCTTCGAGTCGTGTGGGGGTTGATGGGGAGCAGGCACGCACGCTTCACATCATGGCTGCCGGGGCCGCGGGCGGTGGTGCGGTACTTCCTCCGCGTGCTCAGCGGACGCGGCGAGCGTCACATGGGGCACAATCCCGGCTCGGCGGGAGCGATCGTGCTGATCATGCTGCTGACGCTCGGACTTGCCGGCAGCGGCGTGGCGATGGCGCGCGGCGTGCACGGCGTCAAGGATGCGCACGAGTTCATGGCCTGGGCTTTGGTGGCGGTGGTCGGTCTGCACATCGCCGGCGTGTTGCTGCACATGGTCATGCACAGAGAGAACATCGTGGCTTCGATGCTGCACGGCCGCAAGCGGGCAGAGACGGATGCCGAGCGGGGGCAGGGGATCAGCGCTTCGCACCGGACGCTCGGCGCGTTGATGGGCATCATCACACTCGCGTGGACCGGCGCACTCTGGTGGTCGTACAACCCCGCGACAGGCGTGACCAAGGTGCCGATCGTGGGAACGGACCTGAAGATCGGAGACGCGACGGAGGGTGAACCCGAGCCCGCCGATGGCGATTGAAGTCAGGCCGGAGTGGACTGCAGGTGATCGAGCGCGGCGGCGACGACGGTGGTGTACGTGAACACCGGTCCGCCTCCCATCATCACGGCCACCCCCGCGGCGTCCATGACCTCCTTCCCGGTCGCACCGGCCCGGAGGCACTTTTCGACGTGCGAGTAGATACACGCGTCGCAGCGCGAGGCAATGCCGATTCCAAGAGCGATGAGTTCCTTCTGCTTGACACTCAGCCCGCCCTCCGCCGCGGAGTCCTTCATGAGACTCTGGAACATGGCGGAGAATGACCTGCCGATATCGGGCGCGTGAGCCTTCATGGCGCCCATCTTGCCCGGCCAGGACTGGTAAAACTCGGCGGCGTTGTGGTTCATGAGCCTCTCCCTTTGGAATACGAGTGATGGACGACGGAGGACGGTTGGACGAGGGTCGTGGTTACGGGAGTGATCTCACACTCCGCATGAGGCAGACTGTGCACGATTCCACGGGAGAAACGAGAGCAGCGTGGCCAGGGCGCACGTGCCGCTCGCACCGGCGAAGGTGAGGCCGGCACCGAGGAACGCCGGCAGCGCGATGAAGGCCGGGTGGACGAACCACGCAAGTGCGGAACCGACGAGCGTGAGCGAGCCGACGACGAGCTGGACCTGCCGCATGATGCTGATGCGGGTGACGCTCGTGTTGATCAGCGTTGGCAGGTTCGCGGCTTTCCAGGCCTCGAGCCCTCCGAGCATCACCAGGACGGGGATGCCCGAATCAGCGCAAGCGCTCGCGGCATCGGCGGAGCGCTTGCCGGACTTGCAGTGAAGCATGACGCGTTGTCCCGGTGCAAGGCCCTTGATGACATCAGCGGGGTTGAATCGCGAGAGCGGGAGCAGGCGTGCGCCTGCGATGCGCTCGCGGGCGTACTCATCGGGTTCACGGACATCGATCAGGACCGCGCGGCTGGAGGCGAGCATGGCCTGAGCCTCCGCCGGGCTGATCTGGATGATGTTGACGGCGGGCGATGCGGCGGAGGTGGCGGACGGCGCGAGGGCTGGGGAGAGTGTCGTCATGGGGTGCTCCTTGGCGGGCGGGCGGAAAGCAGAACCGCCCGCCTGTGGTTTGGAGGCGGGCGGGGCGGGGCGGGTTTCAAATTCGCCGCGTGATCTGTGAGCGAGCGTCCGTCAGTCGGCGGCATCGCCTTCGGAGTCGTCCTCGCTGGTGGGCTCAAGGAAGAAGGCCTTGGGCATGGCTTCGGAGATTCTTCGGGCGACTTCGGCGGTGACTTCCGAGACGATGATGGGCGTGACCATGGCACCCTGAGAGAAGCCGATCACGGACCCCTTCTTCGCGCCGAACGTGCCGCGGTTCTCGCGGACGAACTTGACGTGAATCGGATTGATCCAGACTTCCAAGCCGTCTTTGTCGGTGAACTTGACAAGCATGACGCGGGATCAGCGGTGTGCGGGAGAAGCGGAGAGACCGACCTGCTCGGGATACTGCCCGAGGCTGTGGGTGCGCATCGTGTTGCGCTGGCGAGCCAGTTCGGGCGTCAGTTCGGCGTACATGCTGTCGAACATCTCGGTCGGACTGGGCTTGGCGATGCCCTCGCTGGCCTTGACAACTTCGGAGACGATGGCCTTGGCTCGCTCTTCGAGTGCGGCCTGCTTGGCATCGTCCCAAAGTCCCTTTCGCTCGATGTACTTGCGAAGGCGGATGGCGGGGTCCTTGGCCTGCCACGACTCGACCTCGGCCGGATCGCGATAGCGTCGCGCGTCGTCCGCCGTTGTGTGGTCACCGAGGCGATAGGTAACGGCTTCGATCAGCGTGACACCGCCCCCGGCCCGAGCGCGTTCGCGGGCATCGAGCGTGGCCTTGTAGACCGCGAAGATGTCGTTACCGTCGACCTGGATGCACTGAGCGCCGTACGCCAGTGCCTTCTGGGCGATGGTCTCGGAGGCCATCTGCTGCTCGCGCGGAACGGAGATGGCCCACTGGTTGTTCTGGCAAAAGAAGATGGCGGGAACGTTGAAGGTGGTCGCGAAGTTCATGGCCTCGTGGAAGTCACCCTCGCTGGTCGCGCCATCGCCGAAGTACGTGATGACGACGCGGTCTTCCTTCTTCAACTTGAATGCCCAGGCCATGCCGGTGGCGTGGAGCATCTGGGTGCCGATGGGGATGGCGATCGGCGTGACGTTCACGCCCGCGGGGATGGCGTTGCCGCGCTCATCGCCCATCCAGTGCAGGAAGACCAGATGGGGCGGCAAGCCGTGGAGAAAGAGCGCGGCATTCTCGCGATAGCACGGAACGAGCCAGTCGATGCCCTTGCGGAGTGCGAAGCCCGACCCGAGGGCGCAGGCTTCCTGACCCTTGTTTTGCGGGTAGGTGTACATGCGGCCCGAACGCTGCAGCGTGAAGGCGATCTCGTCGATTCGGCGATACTCGATGAGCTTCTCGTAAAGGAAGACCGCCTGCTCGTCGGAGAGGACGTCCTTGCCGAGTTTCTCGTCGAGGATGCCATCCTCGTTGAGGATCTGCAGGTGGTCGATCTTGGCTGAATAGGCGGTGGTGGTCGGCATGCATGTGCTCCGCGAGAGGGGTCGACGAAAAGCGTAGACAGGGTGCCGGGGGGACGGGCTGTTGATGCGGGCAGATGGCGTTGAGGGCGGTTGGCTTAGACTGGGGCATGAGCCAGACCACGCCGTCACCGTTGGGCGAGATGCGAGTCGCGGATTTGCTCGATTCGCTGGCCGCCAAGACGCCCGCGCCGGGCGGCGGCGCGGCGGCGTGCGTCGTCGGGGCGGTCGGCCTAGCACTGGCCGGAATGGTGCTGTCCTACAGCGTGGGGCGAAAGGTGCGGTCGCCGCACGAAGGGATGCTGCTGACGGCGCAGGAGCGGCTGGCCGCGATGCGCGGGCGGCTGCTGGAACTCGGCGATGCCGACGCCGCGGCGTACGCCACGCTGAACGCGATGATGCGCAAGGACGCGAATCCGGCACCGGGGATGCTGGCGGAGGCGAGCCGCGCGTGCACCCAGATCCCGATGGACGCGCTGGGGGTGATCGCCGAGGCAATCGATGTGATGGCGTCACTGGCCGACACGACCAACCCCCACCTTCGGAGCGACCTGCGCGTGGCCGTACAAACGGCGCGGGCAGCGGCGCAGGGGTGCGCGGAGAATGTGCGCGTAAACCTCGGGACGCTCGGAACACATGCCGGGGAGGACGAGGCGCGTATCGCTCGCGAGCGGTGCGATCGCGTGCTTGCGTCGGCGGTCAACGCGGCCGACGGGGTCGAGCGGGCGACGGCGTGAGCCGGGGCTGCTCGCCCCGCGGGACCCGCAAACGCAGAGGGACCGGAGCAGTCGATGCGCAGACGCGACAGGACGCGGAGGGCCGAAGTTCAGTGCGCCGGCGCGTGGGTTCGCGGGGTGCGGTCGCGCGGTTGGACGTGGTGGCTGGCGTCGGGGCCGGCCGCCGCTTGCTCGCAGATCGTGGTCACGGCCGCGATCGCAGCGCGAATGTCGGATGGGGTGTTGAACGGCCCCACCGAGAGGCGGGCGGCACCGAGGGCTCCCGGCGTTTCGCGCGTGCCCAGTGTCGTGTGGGCGGCGGGAGCACAGTGCAGCCCCGCGCGGGAGAGGATGTTGTGATCGCGTTCAAGCAGATCGCCGAGGGTCGCGGCGGGGATCGTGTCGTGCGTGAATGAGACGACACCGACGCGGCCGACACTCGCGGAATCAACGGGGTTGAGCGCCCGAGCGGCAGGGCTCAGGACTCGGACACCGAGCGGAGCAAGAGCCGAGAGTCCGTCGAGCAGCATGTTCGTCAGCTCTGCCTCGTGACGAACAACGGCGGGCATCCCGGCCCGCTGGAGGTACGCGATCCCTTCGCTCAAACCGGCGATACCGACGGCGTTGTGCGAGCCGGGCTCGAAGCGGTCGGGGAGGAAGTCGGGCATCTGTTCGAGTTCGCTGCGGAAGCCCGTGCCGCCTTGGCGGACGGTGAGCATGAGCCGCTCGACACCAGGGCGGATGTACAGCACGCCGGTCCCGGTCGGACCGAGAAGGCCTTTGTGGCCGGGCATGGCCAGCAGGTCGACGTCGGCATCTCGCACGCTGATGGGGACATGGCCGAGGCTCTGAGCGGCATCGAGCAGGAAAAGTGCGCGGTTGTCGCTTCGGGCGCGGATGATGCGGGCGATATGCGCCGCGTCCTGCAGCACGCCGGTGACATTGCTGGCGTGAATGACCGCGACCAGGGCGGTGGCCGGAGAGATGAGACTGGAGAGATGATCGAGATCGATGCGGCCCGTGTCGGCGTTGAACCTGGCTCGCTTCTGCACTACGCGGCCGGGGAATCTCTCGGCGAGCGCGTTGAAAGGTCGCAGGGCCGAGTTGTGATCGAGTTCACTGGTGACCACTTCGATCGGCGAGGAGGCCGCCGCGTGGTCGAGCCGGTGCGTGAGCGTGCCCCAGATGGCAAGATTCATCGCATCGGTGGTGTTGAGCGTGAAGATGATGTGGTTGGGATCGTCGCCGTCGATGAAAGCGTTGAGGCGCTCGCGGCAGCGCGTGAGCAGGTTTCGGGTCTGGCTGGCCTCGGCATATGCGCCGCGGCCGGGGGTTCCCAGGTGACGCGAGTAGTCGATCATCGCCTCGAGAACTTCGGGAGGCTTGGGGCGGCTGGTCGCGGCGTTGTCGAGATAGATGCGTTCGGCGGTCACGGGAGAGATGGTACGTCGGCGCGGGACGGATCACGCCGCGGGAGGCGATAAGTCAGACGAAGATCGCGAGCGATGTGACGGGTGTCAAAGTGCTCAAAGACACGGAGGGCGTCGAGGGTTGGCGTAGCGCCGGCGTCGAAGGCCGACGGCGCCTCCTGATCGCCCATGATCGTCGGAGCAACGTAGACCTGGCACTCGTCGACGAGGCCGTTTGCCAGGAACGAGCCAAGGAGACCCGGACCGGCTTCGAGCAGGACATTGGCGACCGGGGGCCGCATCGCGTCGCCGTTCGTCGAGAGGTTGACAGGGCGGAGCGCCAGGAACTCGGCATCCGGATCGGCGTTCGGCGTGGCCAAGACGCGAAGCAGATGGCGGAGGTCGATTCGGCCGGGGACTTGCGGATCCTCGGGGATGCACAGCAGCGTCACGCCCTGCGCGGCGAGTTTCGGGGCCAGGGCATGGGGGCTGATGTCGGCGTTGGCGCGAATGACAAGCGCCGTCGGCGTTCGGTCGGTGTGCGCAAAGACGCGGCGCGACTTGAGAAGCCCGTTGGGCTCGACGAGCGAGGCGTCGGGATCGATGACGACGCGGAGCGCGGCTCGACGGATTGGAACGTTTCGGGCGTTGAGGCTCGGGTCGTCGGCGAGGACTGTGCCGACGGCGGTGATGATGGCGTCGACACGGGCGCGGAGACGGTGCACGCGCAGGCGGGACCGCTCGCAGGAGATCCACTGCGATTGGCCGAGCCGCGTAGCGACCTTGCCGTCGAGCGTCTGGGCCCACTTGGCGATGACCCACGGCGTACCCGTGAGCATGCGCTTGATGAAGGTGTCGGCCAGGCGCGTCGCCTTGAGGTTGTACGCGGGGCTGGAGGGATGATCGGCCCAGATCACCCCGACGCCCGCAGCGCGAAGGCGCTCTGCTCCGTTGCCCTTGGCCGGGCTCGCGTCGGCGCGAGCGATGACGACGCGCGAGATGCCCGCGGCGAGCAGAGCGTCGACGCACGGCGGATTGCGGCCCGTGCTGTTGCAGGGCTCGAGCGTGACATACGCGGTTGCGCCGACCGTCGAGCGGCCCAGCGCGCGGGCGCGGGCGATGGCCAGAGCCTCTGCGTGCGGCCCGCCGTATCGCTCGTGATGCGCGACCGCGATGATGCGATCGGCGACCGGCAACGGACGGGACGGATCGATCGGGCCGACGAGCGTGCAGCCGACAAGGGGGTTGGGCTCGACATAACCCGCGGCGCGGCACGCAGCACGGGCGGCAAGGGCCATCGGCAAGGGCGAAAGGTCGGCGTGATCAGTATGGGCGGGCAGGTCGGTGGGCATGGGTGATCAGGCTCGGCGGACCATTTCCTTGCGATCGCGCGCCGGGATGACGGACTTGAGATCGTCGAGCCAGCGCCGCGCGTCCTGAACGTAGCCGGCTGTCGGCTTGACGCTCAGGCCAGCGAGCGAGGCGCGGGCGATCCAGTAGCGGTTCATGCGAGCCATGAGCAGTTCGCGAACAACCTTCGCGGCCATCGATGCCAGCGCAACGGGCAGATATGACGACTCGGCCTCCGGTTGCACGAGCGCAACGAGCGCCCGGGCCTCGGAGTCGGGCGTTGTGCCTCGGAGTGTGTATCTCGCACGCTGCGGGGACTCGTGATCGACGTTGACGGTCAGCGTGGAAGCGTGCGACTGCGGGATGAGATTGGCGAGGTAGTTGGCGTAGTCGGTTCGGCCGCCCTGTCGATCGAGGATGACGCGGGTTTCGTGGCCGGGCGTTGTCATGTCGGCCCAGCGGGACCAGACCGTGGACATGTGACTCGACAGACCCAGCGCGGTGGCGCGGGCTTTGGAGCCCTCATCTCTCACGACCTGGTTGAAGCGGGTCTCGCCGACGACGAAGACGGAGAGCTCGAGAAGTTCAACGCGAGCGTCCGCCATGGCGCGGGCCAGGAGGTTTGCGTCGATCTTCAGTCGGTCAAGATCAACAGGCAGCGCGACCGGTTCCCCTTCGTACCACGGGTGCGGCTCGATGGCGCAGCCAAGGGCGGCGAGGAGATCGGAGTCACTTGTGGGCGAGAGGCCGGTCGCCGAAAGGGTGGAGAGCACGCCGCGGAGGAGATGGGTGAGCGGATGGCGCTTCGAGTCGTTGGGGAGCTTGAGACGCTTGCTGTCCTCGATCGGGATCTTTCGAGCGTCAGAGGGAGATCGCGTGACGGCGGGCGCGAGCAGCGACCAGAAGTCGGGTGCAGGAGAGTCGGGGGACCAGTCGTGGACGCGAAACGCGGCCATGCCGACCGTCAGCGGGCCGATCATGGGGCCGAAGCCCGCTTCATCCATGCCGACGATGGTGAGAGCCACGACCGAGGGTAGTCGGAGGGAGCATGGCAGCGAAGGGCCTGCAACAGGCCCAAAGCGGCTACGGGCAAAGCGGCAAGGAACGAGCGGGCCAAGCCCGCAGAAATGAACAAGGCCCGCCTGATGGGGCGGGCCTTGGTCGAAAGTGCGGTCGAGAGGAGTTGAACCTCCAAGCCCTTGCGGGCACTAGAACCTGAATCTAGCGCGTCTGCCAATTCCGCCACGACCGCGTTCGGGGGGAAGAATAGACCGGTGCAGGGGCGGAGGCAATGGCCGGGAACAGGCCACTGGCCGCCGCGGTCGGTCAGGGGCCACCAAAGGCACTTATCGGGATGTCCGCACCGCTGCTACGCGGCCCGGGGAGCGGGGCGGGGCGGCGTGGACCGCGGGGGCGTTGAGGTCGGACGCAGGGCGCGGTCGGAGAGGACCCAGAGGAGCATCGCCTCGTTGTGCAGGTGGGCGGGGACGTCGTCCTCGCCGCCGATGGCACCGAGGCTGGAGCCGGTTTCCCAGAGCAGCACCATGTCATCGGGGTCGATGCGGATCTGGAGGGTGGGGTCGTTCCACGCGGTGCCGGCCGCGGCACGCACGAAGGACTCGAAGTCATCGGACAACATGGGCCACTGCTCTCGCGTCATGCGTGTGCTCCTGAGTCGGGTGCCGAGGTGAGACGGCGCGATGCGGGCTGCAGCGGGCCGGCGGCGTTGCCGCGGGGGGCGACGGGAATGCGACGGGGGTGAACTGCGCGTGAGCGTCGCTGGATGCGGCGAACCTGAGATCATCCGTGAAGTGCCGAGGCGTGCCGAAGGGCAGAAGGCCCCTTGGCGGGAGCGTGAGACAGATCTTCGAGTAGTTGTCCGGGAACCCGATGCGTGAGTTTCGGCGATCCGCCAAGCAACGCAAGGGAAAAGCGAGATGTCGATTCCGGTGGGCAGGCGGTGGATCAGCGGTCGGTTGCAGGCCCGGCAAGCCGCGAAATCAGCGACTGGAGATGACCATCCCAGGCCGGGAAATCCGGGGATTCACCCCAGAGTTGCTGCAACTCGGAATCTGTTCGCACACGGGTTATCGCTCTGCGTGCCAGTGCGAGCAGGTCCGCGGAAGGCACTTCGAGCGCGTTGGCATCAAGCCAGAGGTGAACTTCTTCGGGCAGCGAGGTGTGCGGCCGGCCGATGAGCGCGGCGAGAGTCTCGGCGGCGGCGATGGCGTTGGCGGCCTCGGTGATGTCGACGTATCGCTCGGGCGGAGCCAGGGCCACGAGCTCGATCGACCGCTCGGGCAGGTTCAGGCCGAGGGACTCGACCAGTTCAAAGAGCCAGTCTCCGGAATCGTCGTTGTCGAACGGGCCGGTGCCCCATGCGCCCATGGCGTGTCTCGTTTGGCAGGCTTTGCTCGTTGAAGGCGCGCCGCGTCTCAGCGGGAGGACGTTCGTGCCGCGGATCGAATGCCGACGGCGGGCGGTGGCCCGGCGTCGGCGTGATGGAGTGATTGAGGCCCGCGATCGAACGCCGATTCAGTCCTCGAGGACTTCGCCGGTGTCGGTGTCGACATCGGCCGGGGGCGTGGGTGCGGGGCTTGAGGCGAGCGCGGCCATCTTGACCTTCATCGTGTTGGCGCGGATCTCCTTGGCGAGGTCGGCGTTCTCCTTGATGAACTTCTTGGCGTTCTCGCGGCCCTGGCCAAGGCGTGTGGGGCCGTAGGTGAACCAGGCGCCGGACTTGTCGACGACCTTGGCATCGACGGCGAGGTCGAGAAGATCGCCCGAGCCGGAGATGCCCTCGTCGAACATGATGTCGAACTCGGACTCGCGGAAGGGCGGTGCGATCTTGTTCTTGACCACGCGGGCACGGGTGCGGTTGCCGACGGTGACCTCGCCGTCCTTGATCGCGCCGGTTCGGCGGACATCGATGCGCACGGACGAGTAGAACTTCAGGGCGCGGCCGCCGGTGGTGGTCTCGGGAGAGCCGAACATCACGCCGATCTTCTCGCGGATCTGGTTGATGAAGATGACGGTGCAGTTGGACCGGGCGATGATGCCGGTGAGCTTGCGCATGGCCTGGCTCATGAGGCGTGCCTGAGCGCCGACCGTGGCGTCGCCCATGTCGCCCTCGATTTCCGACCTCGGGATGAGCGCGGCGACGGAGTCGACGACAATGACATCGACGGCGTTCGAGCGAACGAGCATCTCGCAGATCTCCAGCGCCTGCTCGCCGGAGTCGGGCTGGCTCACGAGGAGATCGTCGATGTTGACGCCGATCTTGCGTGCCCAGGACGGGTCGAGGGCATGCTCGGCATCGATGAATGCGGCGACGCCGCCATCTCGCTGGCCGTGCGCCGCGACGGTGAGTGCGAGCGTGGTCTTGCCGCTTGATTCCGGGCCGAAAATCTCGATGATTCGCCCACGCGGGATGCCGCGACCGCCGAGGGCCAGGTCGAGGCTGATCAGGCCGGTGGAGATGCCGGGGATCGCGAGATAGGCCTTCTCGTCGAGCTTCATGATCGAGCCCTTGCCGAAGGCCTTCTCGATCTGACCGACGGCCTGACCCAGAGCCTGTAGTTTCTCCTTGGTCGGAGGCTGAACGGCGGCGGGCTTGTTTGCGGGAGCCGCGGCGTTTGGAGTGCCGGGGCCGGAGGACTTGCCGTCGCTGCGAGCGGGAGGCTTGACCTCAACCGGAGCCGAGCGGGGCTTGGTGCCGTTGGACGAGGACGGAACGGGGGCGGGACGATTCATGCAAAAACTCCTCAGCAAGCGGACGTGGCCTGAGGGGACGGGCGGTCGAGCAAGCTCGATTCGCCCCTCGCGGGCGTCCGGGGCCAAGCGCTGGGCAACGAGCGGAAGGAACGTTCGATCCGCGTCGCTGAGCCGGGGGCGGCGCTGTCGCGGGCCCGGCTGTTCGGAATATACAAGTGCCCAAACAGGCTGTCAACATTCGCCCTGACAAAAGTCGACTATCCACTGACATACTGTTGTCAGTCGCCAAAGACAAGCGCACTGTTTTCAGCCTCACAGGCCCATCCCAGACTCGCTCGATGAAGCCCATGAGGACTTCGTGGTGATCGGCGGCTCGGCCGGCGTTGTGGATTGTTTCTCCGATGGCCCGAGGCCCAACTCGCATGGAGAATCGCGGATGCTCTCAGCACGCCGACACCGTGCCAGCAGCACGCGTCGCGGCGAAAGACACACGCGGCCAGATGATCCGGGCTCGTCCAAACAAAGCGGCCGCCCACCCACAGAGAGGCCGTCGATGATGACGACCGAACTTCGCAGGAGCAGCAAGCCTCCGCACGCCCCCCCCACTTCACGACGACCGCGTGCTGATGCGTGACCGGCGATGTGCGCCGAAACGCGTGCGAGATGGAGGACGGCTGCCGCGGAAAGCGGCCGCGGCGGTTTGCAGAGGCGCCGTGGGAGGCCGTAGCATGGCGACCCCCATGCCCGCTCAATTTCAACGTCGCCGTGTGTGTGCTCTGGTCCGAGTTGCCGGGTCGGCGGTGATGCTGACCGCTGCGGTGATCGGGTTGGCTGGCGCGACTTCGTGGACATCCTCCGCACGTGCACAAGCGCCGGGCGGTTCGGGGGGTGATGTCGCGCTGCCGCTGCCCGGGGAAGTGACCGGGCAGGACTTCGCCGGTTTGCGCCTGGCGGCAACGCCTCAGCGCGGCGTGATCGAGATGAGCGCCCAACGCGGCGCCGTGTGGACGGTTGAGCCAAGACGAGGACCAGAGGCGGGGACGACACTCGGCGCGCCGGTGCAGCGTGTTCTGTTGCGCGGCGATGTGCGCGTCACGTTCGGTCGGCAGCGCTTCAGCGCGGCCCAGGCAGTGTTGTGGATAGAGCGGCTGGAAACCTCGGCACGCGATCCGCGCGGGTCGGTGTATCAGGTCGCGGCGTACTTCGACCGCGTGGGCGATCCGGGCGGAATGTCGGGCAGCACGCAGGTGGGCGACCGCCTTCTGGTGACGGGGCTGATCGATGCGCCGGCCGGCCAGCCGGCGCTGGCGCTGGACTCTCTGGCGAGCGTGGTGCCGGATGCCGAGTCGGCCCCGTTCGTGGTTGAGAGCGAGCAGCGGCTTTCGAGGTTCTTGCTGGAGTTGATCACGCCGCGGGGGCAGGAGGTCGAAGGGAACTTCGACACGCGGACGTTCGACCTTGCAAACCCTATGGTGGGGCCGATCGTGCCCGGGCAGAGCCAGCCGTACGAGCCGGGCTCGCCGCTGAGCGATGAGCGGCTGCGGCAGACGCGATCGGCATTGCTGGAGCGTGCGCGTGCGCGGGGCGAAGGCATCGCGACCGACGGGCTCGGTGAGCCGTTGCCGGATGCGGGCAGCAGACGCGCGATTGCGACGGGGCCGTTGTTCAGCAGCGCGGGGTTCGTGACGGTGTCGGCACGCGACCCGGTTCTCGTGCAGGGCACTGGCGATGAGGGCGAGTCGACGCTTGTGGCCACGGGCGGCGTGGTGGTGCAGTACGCCGACACGCGGCTCGGGCGGAACCTTGAGGTGTCGGCCGAGCGCGTCGTGGTGTTCTTCAAGCCCGGAGCGCTCGCGGATGTCCTGCGGACCCCGGCATCGGCGGTCCGCGGGTTCTATCTCGAAGGCAATGTCGTCGCGACCGACGGAACGAGCACGCTGCGCGGGCCGCGGGTGTACTACGACCTGGAGAACAACCGCGCGTACATGATCGACGGCGTGTTCTGGACCTACGACGAGCGGCGCGGCTTGCCGCTGTACGTGCGGGCCAAGACCATCGCGCAGACGGCCGCCAACCAGGTGCGTGCAACGGACGTTCGGGTGAGTTCTTCGAGCTTCTTTGAACCGCAACTGGCCATCGGCGCATCGGACGTGACGATCACGCGGGAAGCCCCGCCCGGAGAGGTCGCGGCGACGATCCTCGATGCGAAGAACACGACGCTACGGGCCGGAGGCGTGCCGGTCCTCTGGTGGCCCGGGTTCCGCGGCGATGTGGACCGCTATCTTCTGCGAGAGGTGAGCCTCGAAAACTCATCGGCCACCGGCTTCGGCGCACGGACACGGTGGGACCTGTTCGGCATTCTGGGCGTCAACGCTCCCAAGGAGTATCAGGCCGACCTGCTCCTTGACGCGGCGACCGAACGCGTCTTCGGCGGCGGCGCCCGTGCGGCGTGGAACACGATCAACAACGCCGGCACCGCGTACGGCTACGTCATTCCCGATGATCGCTCGAGCGATCGCACGCCCAGCGGCACGGACATCGAGAACGATGGCCGCACGCGCGGCGCCGTGCTGTTCGACAATCGCTGGAAGCTCAGCGACACCTGGAACCTCTTTACGCAGGCGGCGTACGTCAGCGACCCAACCTTCCTGTTCGCCAACGACCGAACGCTGACACAGAACCGCCGGGAACTGACCTCCAGCGCGGAACTGCGTGGCACCAGCGACAACGCGACGTTCAGCGCGACGGCCAAGGGAACGCTCAACGACTTTATTTCGAACCAGGACATTCTTCAGAGCCAGGGCTATTACGTTCAGAAGCTGCCCGAACTGGCGTACATCCGCGTGGCCGATGATCTCTTCGCGGGAATCAGCCCGGGGCTGCTGAACTGGTCTCATGAGTACCGCGTCTCGCGGATGAGCCTGCGGTTCGACGACACGACGCTGAAGGATCTCGGCTTCAACACCACAAGCCTG
This sequence comes from Phycisphaeraceae bacterium, assembly GCA_021297895.1. Classification (GTDB taxonomy): domain Bacteria; phylum Planctomycetota; class Phycisphaerae; order Phycisphaerales; family UBA1924; genus JAJTHN01. The sequence continues at coordinate 22,890 of JAJTHN010000034.1, forward strand.
GCGCAGCAGGCCCTCGGGCTCGGGCCGAACGATTCGCTCGAGCGCGTGCTCAAGAGCCGCGGGTTCATCGATGATGACGTCACGCGGCTGGACACGCGTCAGCAACTGGACCTGACATATCAGGCCGGGCCGGTGACGATCACGCCGTTCCTGACCGGCCGCGCGACATTCTGGGATGACAAGTTCCGCGCTTTCGCGGGTGAGGATGAGGATCGGCTTCGTCTCTTCGGCGCGGCGGGCGTGCGGGCGAGCACGACGTTCGCGCGCGTGTACAACGGCGTTGAGGTCGGGTGGCTGGATATCAGCCGCATCCGCCACATCGTCACGCCCAGCGTCACGGCGATGGCCAGCGGGGCGACGCGCCCGCAGAGCAGCCTGCCGATTTACGATGACGGCGTCGAGGCGCTCTCGAGCGGGCGCACGGTGCGCTTCGGCGTTGACCAGGTCTTCCAGACCCAGCGCGGCGGGCCGGGGCGAGCGCGATCGGTGGATCTGCTCAAGGTCAGCACCGACCTTGTGCTCTCGACCGACAGCACGGACACGCGCTCGCCCATCCGGCGCTTCTTCGATCCGCAGCCGGAACTGAGCCAGCTCGGAGACTTCCAGACCACCGACGCGGTGCTTCAGGTCACCGATGCGGTCGCGCTGACGTTCGCGAACATCTACGATCTGGATGTGCAGCAGAACGCGCGCACGACCGCCGGGCTCCAGACGCAGCACTCGGCGGACTTCTCATCGTTCCTCGAGCTCCGCTACATCAACGCTCGCGATGTGACGTATGTCGCCAGCGGCCTGAACCTGCGGCTCACGCCCTTCTACACGGGCACGCTCGTCAGCACGTACGACACGACCGAGGGCGAGTTGCAGACCATCGGCGTGGGCCTGACAAGAGAGTTCCCGAGCGTGCTTGCGAGTCTCACCCTCGGTTACAACAACATCGATGAGGAGACGGGCTTCGGCGTGAAGATCGTTCCGCTGCTCGAGGACCGGCGCGCGGCGGCGATCCGCAGGATCAACCCGAACGATCTGTCCCGCGAGGTGGCCGAGGGCGCGGGCGGGGCCGAGGGGGGCCTGAGCGCGATGGGCCCGGGCACGGGCAGCCCGATCGGCATCCCGGGTGATGTCACGCCGGGCACGCGGCGGTTGCCGCTGGACACGGTCGTTCCGTCTACGCGGCCGCGGTGAGCGGGCGTGGCGGACTGTGCCGCCCGTGTGCGCAGGGGCGGCGCCAGCGCAGCGAAAAGCAGAGGACCGCAAGCGAAAAGCAGAGGACCGCAAGCAGGAATCACAGGACAGCAAGCAGGCATCAGAGGACAAGAGACAAGCATGAGCATCACGTTTCCCGGGGGCTTTCGTGCGTGGGGAACTCGGGCGGGGATCAAGCCCTCCGGCAAGCCGGATCTGGCGATGATCGTGCGCGACGGCCCGAGCGACCGCGCGGGCTCGGCGATGGTCTTTACGCGCAGCGTCATCGTCGGCGCTCCGGTGATCATCGGGCGAGAGGCCCGTGCATCGCTGCTGTCGCCGGTGGGCTCGCCCGGCCGGCTCGCGGCGTTGCGCGCGGTGCTGGTCAACGCGGGCAACAGCAACTCGGCGACGGGCCAGCCGGGCATCGACGATGCGCGGGCGTGCATGAGCGCCGCGGCGGCGCTTCTGGGGTGCGACGCCCGCGAAGTCCTGCCCAGCAGCACGGGCATCATCGGGCGGCCTCTGCCGGTGGACAAAATCACGCGGCAACTGCCCGAGCTGCACGCGTCGCTGGCCCGCGGCGATGAGGCCGATCGACGGGCCGCCGAGGCGATCATGACCACCGACATGCGCCCGAAGACTTCGCGGCGCGAGGTCGTCATCGACGGGGCAACCATCCGCATCGGCGCGATCGCCAAGGGCTCGGGCATGATCGCCCCGCGGCTGGATTCAGCGCGCGGCCCATCGGCCCCTTCGGCCACGATGCTGGCGTTCATCACCACCGACGCGTGCGTCGCTTCCGCCGACCTGCAGGACCTGCTCGAGCGCACCAGCGGCGCATCGTTCGAGCGGATCAGCGTCGACAATCACCCTTCATGCTCGGACACGGTCGTGTGCGTGGCCTCCGGTGCGAGCCCCGGGCCGCGGCTGGTGCCGGGCACGGCGGGGTTCGTCGCCTTCGCCTCGGCCATGGCGGAGGTGTGCGATGAACTGTCCATGGCGATCATCCGCGATGGCGAGGGGGCCACGCGGATCTTCCGCGTGCGCGTGCGCGGGGCGGCGCGCGAGGCCGATGCGGCGATGATCGCGCGCGAGGTGGTCAACTCCCCGCTGGTCAAGTGCGCGATCCACGGGCGCGACCCCAACTGGGGCCGTCTGGTCACCGCCGCGGGCAACGCGGGCGTGAGTTTCGACCCGCACCTGGCGAGCCTGAAGATCGGCCCGGTGGAGGTCTTCCGTGCCGGCGTGCCGATCACCCCGGCCCTGAGCGACCCGCGGCTGAAGGACGCGATGTCCGGCGGTGCTCAGGGGCTGGTCGAGTGCGAACTGACCATCGGCGACGGCCCCGGCGAGTCGTTCATGATCGGCTGCGACCTCAGCCGCGAGTACGTGACGATCAACGCCGACTACACGACCTAGGCCGGGGCGGCCAAATGAAGAAACGTTCAAATGGTCAAATGACCAAATGAAGACAAGGACAAACGGCCGCGCGATCTGGCGATCGCGCGGCCGGGGGTGAACAGTGTGCCTTCTCTGATTTGAACTTTGAGCTCTGAACTTTGAGCTTTGGCGTCTCGCCACTCACGCGGCGAGCTTCACGACCGACACCGAGCGCTCCCCGGCGCTGCCGCCGATGACGACGGTGAAGATCGGGCTGTCGGCGCCGCGGACCGAGCCACGCTGGCCGTAGATGATGTATTGCATGTTCGTGCTCCCGGCCGGCAGGGTGTCATCGATGAACGTCTTGACCACCGAGCGGGTGCTGGTGGCGGTGCCGATGAACGAGAAGTTGCTTTCGGTGGCGAGCTTGCGGCGGATCAGGAAGCTCGTGCCGCTTCCGCTGTTGACCGCGCGGAAAGACAAGGTGAGCTGGCCGGTCGGGGAGATCGTTGCGTTCAGATCGGTGGGCTGCGCGGGGGGCGGAGCGGGGGTGCGGGCCGCGGGCGCGGGGATCTGGGCGAGCGCGTAGACGTTCGGGTTGTTTGTTGCCTCGGCGAAGAGGCGGATCTTCTGCACCGCGTCGCTCAGCCGGGTCCGCATGGTGCGGGTGCTGGTGCGCAGGGCCTCGGTGGCGGCCTTGCTGGCGGCCCGCGCCTTGACGGCGTTGTCGTTGCTGGTGCTGAAGCCGTCGTTGGCGTCCTCAAGGGCCGAAACTTCGCTGGCGGTCAGACCAATCTGGGTGGCCAAGACCGACCAGACGCCGACCCGCGCGGCAGAGAACTCGTACACCTCAAGAGCCTTATCCGGAATGACGCTCATTGCTGGACCTCCGTGCTGCGCTGCGGCGGGCATTTCGTGACCGGCGCTAACGCGTTCCATGCGTGCGGGCCGGGCAACACGCCGCGACCGCCGCACGGTGTGCATCGGAATGCCGTGATCATGACTTGAGCCATGCGCATCATCCCGGGGACAGCTTGTGTTCCCTGATCCGCAACACAAGCCTCGGAGGCCGTGATTTCTGTTTCAACGCCGGCCCCGCCCGATCGCACGAACGCGCTGAACTTGCGCACAACCGCCCCGCTCGTTGCATCAAACGGAGCATTGGACGCCTCGAACGGAGCGTTCGATGCATCGAATGGAGCGTTTGTCGCATCGAACGGAGCGTTCGTCGCCTCGAACGGAGTATTCGTCGCCTCGAACGGAGCATTCGATGCATCGAACGGAGCATTCGATGCATCAAACGGAGCGTTCGTCACATCGAACGGAGCATTTGATGCATCGAACAGAGCATTCGACGCCTCGAACGGAGCATTCGTCGCATGGAACGGAGCATTCGTCGCCTCGAACGGAGCGTTCGGCACCCCGAACAGACCGCTCCTCGCCCCTAACAAACCGCTCGCCCCTTCGACAACCCCCACCGTCGAGCCGCCGCCCTCTGCCGAGCGCCCGGGAGAGGGTCACGGCCACTCGATCGTGATCCCCGGGAACCGAGCCCGAACGGCGGCGACGCCTTCCGCGGTGACCTTGGTGCCTCGAAGATCGAGGGTGGTCAGGTTCTTCAGCCCCGTGTCCGCCACCGCCAGGGTCTTGAGGCCATTGTCGGTGATCTTGGTGCTCCACAGGTTGAGCGTCGTCAGGTTCTTCAGGCCAGTGTCCGCCGCCGCGAGGGCCTTGAGGCCGTCGTCGGTGATGGCGGTGAAGGAGAGATGGAGCGTCGTCAGGTTCTTCAGCCCCGTCTCCGCCGCCGCCAGGGTCTTGAAGCCCTTGTCGGTGATCTTGGTGCTCGATAGGTTGAGCGTCGTCAGGTTCTTCAGGCCCGTCTCCGCCGCCGAAAGGGCCTTGAGGCCGTCTTCGGTGATGGCGGTGCTATAGAGGTTGAGCGTGGTCAGGTTCTTCAGGCCCGTGTCCGCCGCCGCGAGAGCCTTGAGGCCTTCGTCGGTGACTTCGGTGCCGTAGAGGTTGAGCGTGGTCAGGTTCTTCAGACCCGTGTCCGCTGCCGCGAGGGCCTTGAGGCCATCGGCGGTCACCTTGGTGTCCCGCAGGTCGAGCGTCGTCAGGTTCTTCAGGCCCGTGTCCTCGGCGGCCAAGTCCTTGAGGCCGTCGGCGCCGATGGCGGTGTTTGAGAGATCGAGCGTCGTCAAGTTCTTCAGCCCCGTGTCCGCCGCCGCCAGGGTCTTGAGGCCATTGTCGGTGATCTTGGTGCTCGACAGGTTGAGCGTCGTCAGGTTCTTCAGGCCCGTCTCCGCCGCCGAAAGGGCCTTGAGGCCGTCATCGGTGATGCGGGTGCCGCCGAGGCCGAGCGTGGTCAGGTTTCTCAGGCCCGTGTCCGCCGCCGCGAGAGCCTTGAGGCCTTCGTCGGTGACGCTGGTGCTGGAGAGGTTGAGCGTGGTCAGGTTCTTCAGACCCGTGTCCGCTGCCGCGAGGGCCTTGAGGCCGTCGGCGGTAACGTTGGTCCAGGAGAGGTCGAGCGTCGTCAGGTTACTCAGGCCCGTGTCCGCCGCCGCGAGGGCCTTGAGGCCATCGGCGGTGACCTTGGTGTCCCGCAGGTCGAGCGTCGTCAGGTTCTTCAGCCCGGTGTCCGCGGCGGCCAAGGCCTTGAGGCCGTCGGCGCCGATGGCGGTGTTTGAGAGGTCGAGAGTCGTCAGGTTCTTCAGGCCCGTGTCCGTCGCCGCCAAGGCCTTGAGGCCGCCGGAGGTGATGGCGGGGTCGTAGAGTTCGAGCACTATCAGGTTCTTCAGACCTGTGTCCGCCGCCGCGAGCGCCTTGAGGCTGGCGTCGGTGAAGTTTCTCCCCACGACGTAAAGCGTTCGCAGTTTCTTCAGCGCGGTCTCCGGTTCCGCGAGGGTCTTGAATACATCCGGAGTGACCTTCCCCCCCACGCTCAAGCTCGTTCGCTCCGCGATGCCCGGCAATCGCCCGAGGTGACGCAACGCGCGCTCCGTCGGTTCGGCGAAGAAGACCAAATCGAACTCGCCTGTCCCGTACGTCGCGCACGCCGCGAATGCCGCCGCATCCAGGACCAGTTCCGCCTGCCGCTCCGCCTCCGCCGCGCTGGCCCTGGCGGCTTCTGCCTGCTGCGCCTCGCGGCGCGAAGCGCGCACGGCCATGTCCGCGAAGATGATCACCGTCGTTCCCGCCGCCATCACCACCGCCGCGATGCTGCTCAGCGCCAGCACCGCCACCTTGTTCCTGCGAACGAACTTCCTGATGCGGTACGCCCTGCTCACCGGCGCCGCGATGACCGGTTCGCCCGCGAGATGTCTGGCCACATCATCGCCCAGAGCGCTGGCCGTCTCGTACCGTCGGGCCCGCTCCTTTTCCAGCGCGCGCATGACGATCCAGTCCAGTTCGCCGCGCACCAGCGCGCCCAGCCTCGCCGGTTCGGCCCCGCGGCTGGCGGCGGTCGCGGCGAGTCTGTCCAGCGAGCGCGAGAGCCTGATGCTGGGCGAGGGCGGTTCCTCCTCGCGGATGATGCGCCGCATCTCATCGAACGCGGCCCTGCGCAGACGCTCGCTGTCGATGGGCGTGCTCCCCGTGAGCAGCTCGTAGAGCAGCACGCCCAGGGCGTACACATCCGTGCGCGTGTCGATGTCCGGCGAGCCCTCGGCCTGTTCCGGGCTCATGTACTCCGGAGTTCCAAGGAGCGTGCGATGCTCCGTGAACAGCGTGCGGTCGGTCAGGCCGCCCCCCGCCAGCCCCGCGCCCCCCGTGGCCTTGGCGATGCCGAAGTCGATGACCTTCGCGAAGGGCTTGTCATCGACCATGCTCACCAGCACGTTCCCCGGCTTGAGGTCGCGGTGGATGATGCCCTTTGTGTGCGCGTGCTGAACCGCCGAGCAGACCTGCCGGAAGACCGTCAGACGATCGGCGATGCTCAGGGCGTGCGCATCGGCGAAGGTGGTGATCGGATCGCCGATGACGTACTCCATCACGAAGTACGGCAGCCCGCCGCCACCGCCCGGTGCATGTCCGCGCTCGCCCGTGGCCGGGCCGCGCTCGCCCGGGCCGCCGTCCGCCGCCGCGGTGCCCACGCCCGCCAGCGGCGTCACCCCGCCATCGAGCACGCGGGCGATGTGCGGGTGGTCCATCAGCGCCAGCGCCTGCCGCTCGGCCTCGAACCGCGCGATGATCGCCTTGGAATCCATCCCCGGCTTGATGATCTTCAGCGCCACGCGACGGCGCACCGGCTCGGTCTGCTCGGCCATGTACACCGTGCCGAAGCCCCCTTCGCCGATGATCTGCAGCAGCTTGTACCGGCCGATCATCGTGCCGACCCTGCTCTGGGCGTACGGGTCCGAGGGGCCGGTCGTGCTCATCGCCGCCACCGCCGCGGCCGCTCCGGCGGTGCGCACGATCGACAACGTCCTGGCCGAAAGCAGAGACTCGACCTCGCGCCGCAGTTCCGCATCGCCGGCGCAGAGCCGCTCGACCAGCGCCCCGCGCTCGGCCATCGGCACGGCCAGGGCCGCGTTGAACGTGTCCTTGATGCGCTCCCATCGTGTGCCGGTCATGATGCAGCCTCCGGATTCTGCAGGTTCCGCTCCAGCCATGCCCTGGCGAAGGCCCAGTCGTTCTTGACCGTGCGCTGCGAAAGGCTCATGGCCGATGCGATCTGCTCCATCGTCAGCCCCGCGTAGAACTTCAGGCGTACAACCCGGGCCGCGCGGGGGTCCTGAAGCTCCAAGCGTCCGATCGCTTCATCGAGGGCAACAAAATCCGTCGACTCGTGCGCCGGGTCATCGGCCGTCGTCGGCGGCCCATCGGGCACGCGGGCCGGGGGAGGAGACGGCCGCGGCGAGAGGGACGAATCGCCCGCCGCGCTGGCCCCCGCGGGTCCGGCGTTGGCCCCCGTGCCCCCCGCCACCGCCCTCGTGTCCCCCGCCCCGGCGCCCTTCTGCCCCCCACGCTTGATCGCCGCGCGGGCGCGAGCGTGATCGATGAGGATCCGCCGCATCGCCTCCGCCGCCGCCGCGTAGAAGTGCGCCCGGTGCGCCCACGGAACCTCCCGCGGACCGAGCAGGCGGAGGAAGGCCTCGTGCACAAGGGCCGTGGGCTGGAGCGTGTGGTCGCGGCGTTCGTGCTTCATCGCCGCGGCCGCCGCCGCGCGAAGCTGCTCGTAGACCATCGGCAGCAGTTCCGCCGCCGCGGCCGAGTCACCATCGGACACGCGCTGGAGAATGATCGACGCAGGGCCCGCCGCCGGCGAAGCGCCGGACGCGGGTTCACGCTCGGGCGTGGGATCTGAGAATGGCATCGCCGCAGGGTACCGCCTGAGCCGGGCCGAACACACCCCCTCACGCCGACCGAGCAAGGGCCTGTGTCCGCGTGGCGATCCGCGTATCCTTCGGGGCCATCGCGAAGGCTCTGGTTCACGGGCGAGCGAACCGTCCGCAGATGTCCGGCGCGAGCGGCCAGATCCATGGAGATCGCGCGTCATGCCCAGCAACCCGTCCGCCACCACCGCCGCCGCCGTTCCCGCCTCCGCAGGCTCATCTCACGCCGCCGCTCGCGGCCCTTCGCTCAAGATCGCCCTGACCGGCGGTGACGGCATCGGCCCCGAGATCATGGATGCCACGCTCGAGCTGTTCAAGGCCGCGGGTGTCATGGACGCCGCCGCCCCAGGCCGCGCCGCGGGCATCGAGTTCATCCCCGTCGAGATGGGTCGCAGCGTGTTCGAGAAGGGCAACACCAAGGGCATGACCGATGAGGCCATCCGCATCACCGAAGACTGCGGCCTGCTCTTCAAAGGCCCCATGGAAACGCCCAAGGGCGGCGGCGGAAAGTCGATCAACGTCACCGCCCGCAAGATGTGGAACGCCTTCGCCAACCTCCGCCACTTCCGCACGCTCCCCGGCGTGCAGACGGTCTACAGCAAGGCCGGGATCCACATCGATATGTACATCGTCCGCGAGAATATCGAGGACACCTACGGCGGCGTCGAGCACCGGCTGTCCAACGACATGATCCAGTGCAAGCGGCTCATCAGCGCACCCGGCTGCGACCTGGTCAGCCGCTTCGCGTTCAAGATCGCGCGGCAGATGGGGATCAAGAAGGTCCACTGCGGCCACAAGGCCAACATCATGAAGATGACCGACGGCATCTTCCTCGATCGCTTCAAGGTCGCCGCGAAGGACTTCACCGAGATCGAGGCCGCCGATGTCATCGTTGATGCCCTCTGCATGAACCTGGTCATCAAGCCGCAGCAGTATCGGATGGTCGTGCTGCCGAACCTTCAGGGCGACATCGTCAGCGACCTGTGCGCGGGCCTTGTCGGCGGCCTGGGCTTTGCGCCCTCGGCCAACATCGGCCGGCATATCTCCATCTTCGAGGCGGTGCACGGCACAGCGCCCGATATCGCCGGCAAGGGCATCGCCAACCCCACCGCGCTGATCCTCTCGGGCCTGATGATGCTCCGGCATATCGGCCTGCTCCGCGAGGCGGCGATCATCGAGAACGCCGTGCTCAGCGCGCTGGAGAGCGGCGTCCGCACCGGCGACTTCGGCGACCCCGCCAAGCCCGTGCTCGGCACGAAGGACTACACCAAGGGCATCATCGACCGCCTGGGCCAGAAGCCCACGACCATCACGCCCGTGACCGTGCCCGAGACCAACCCCGCGGCCCCCGCGTCGGCCCCCGTGCCGCGCCCGCAGGCGACACAAGTGATCCGGACGTTCACCGATGTCGTCCGGCACGTCGTCGGCTGCGACATCTATCTCGATACGCCGCTGAGCCCGGCGAGCGTCGCCGAGGAGATGCAGCGCTGCTGCGAGGACACGCCGTTCAAGCTCACGCTGATCTCCAACCGCGGCACGCAGGTCTGGCCCACCGGCAGCGCGTACACCGAGTGCGTCGACTACTACCGCGTGCGCTTCGAACTGCGAGAGGGCAGTAGGCCGGGCGACTTCGGCCAGAGCCGCTGCGTGGCACTCATGGACCGCATCGCCGAGAAGTTCACCGTGTGCAGCTACGAATTGCTGCGGGTGTTCGATGGGGTCAAGGGATACTCGCTCGCTCAAGGGCAGTGATCCCGCCGATGCGGCCGGGACCGGTGACCCCGCCGGGCCGCGTGAGCGGGCACCGGCCGATCGGCACGCACGTCCATTCCGCGGACCGCCCGGCTCTACGGGCGGTCCGCGTTCGTTGTGTCCTTGCGCTCCGCCGGGGGCCGGATGTCGGCGGTGCGCGGGGCCAATTCGCGGATCACCGCCTGCTCGGCACGCTCAAAGAACGCCGATGCACGAGTCCGGCCGCCGGAGAGGACCACAACCATCACCTGCTGGTCAGGGAACCACGAAAGGGCGGCGCTCGTGCCGAAGGAGCCGCCGGTGTGCCCGGCGCGGCGGCAGATCTCAAAGCCCCGGGCCGGCGAATAGCCCGAGACGAACCAGCCCAGCGCCATGAGTTCGCCGCCCTCGGCCCCGGGGGCGACCTGCCCGCGTCGGCGAACGGGCGTGACGCCGGTGAGCATCTGCGCTGAGAGCTGAGCGGGAAGCAGCGTGTTGGTGCGGAGGGCCTTCTCAAAGGCCAGGAGGTCATCAAGGCTCGTGACGATGCCCCCGCAGCCGCGGTAGCCCCAGGCCCACGGATGATCGACCTGCGTATGCCCGGGAATTCGGCTCGCCGCACGCGGGCGGAGGCGATCATCGCCGAGGAAGCCGGTGCTCTTCATGCCAGCGGGGTCGAAAATGCTCGACTTGATCCGCTGCTCAAAGGGCTGGCCGCTGACCTCCTCGATGATCGCCGCCAGAACGATGTAGGCGTGGTTGTTGTACGAGAAGCGCTCGCCCGGCGGCGCGATCGACGCCGAGTCCATGAAGTCGCGCACGACCTGATCGCGGTCCTCGGCCAGATACGGCGGCATCTTGCTGTCGTTGTCGCGTCCGGATGTGTGCGAGAGCAGGTGGCGGATGGTGATCCCGCTGGCGGGCCCTGGAGGCTCCGCGTTCGCCGGTGCGAGAATTCTGCTCAGGGGCTTCTCGATCGCCTCGTCGAGCGAGAGCTTGCCCTCGCTGACCAGTTGCAGCACCGCGATGGCGGCAAAAGGCTTGGAGATGCTGGCCAGCTCGAAGATCGTTGAAGAGGTGATCGGCTCGCTGCCGGGCTCGCCCGGCGCCGCGTCGATCAGCCGCGGCCCGTAGCCCCTTGACACGATCGCCTCGCCGCGATGGGCGATGAGCAGCGCGCCCCAGAATCGCTCATCGACGACGGCCTTTGCGACCAAGCGGTTGAGCCGCCCCCGGGCCTCATCGTCAAGAACGCCCGCGGTGCCGATCGCCGCCGTCGGCGGCACGAGCGGGGCCTGCGGGATCGCCGGAGCTTCCCGGGCGCTCGCGACGCGACCGGACAGGTCGGCACACGAGCCGACGACAAGGGCCGCAAGCAGGCCACGGACGAGCATGTCTCGTTGCATCATCGGGTCTCCGGAGTGAGTTCCAGAAGCATATCGATCGTTGCGACGCGGAAGCCCGCCCGCTCAAAGAGACGCCGGGCGCCGTCATTGGCGAGGCTTGTCTCGAGCCGAACCTGAGCAACACCGATCCGGCGGAACCGGTCGATCGCGGCCCGCGCGAGCATTTCGCCCAGGCCGCGGCCGCGCGCCGCCGGCTCGACCCAGAGGTCGTGCACGAACCCGAACTCCGCGACGCGATAGATCGGGATCGCACGCTCCACGCTGGCGATGAGGAACCCCAGCAGCCCGGGCCGGGGGCCGGCATCCGCGTCGGTGACGCCCGCCCGATCGGTGCGCTCGTGGCCAACCAGAAAGACGCTCCGCGGATCCTGCGCTCGCTCGGGCAGCCAGCGTGCGTACATCTCGACCACATCGCCGCGGGCGGCGTATCGCGCGGGGTCCCACGACTCGTGCAGCGCGCAGATCGCCGCCACCATCGGCAGGATGTCGGGGATGTCGCTGAGCACAGCAGGCCGGACGACCACGGGGCACCTCCGCTCGGCGGCGTTCCGCCCGCGAGCCGGGCGGACTCGGCCCCGAGTTACTTCGTCGGCGGATTCTTCTTGATCCAATCCTTGAGCCCGCGCACCTCCGCGAGCGTCAACTGGGCGGGCGTTCTGCTCGCAAAGTCGCTGATCCCCGCGCCGGGCAGCATCGCCGCGAGTTTCTCCTGCTTGAGCTTCAGCTCGTGCGCCGCCTCCGCGATGCTGTACATGCGCCCGGCGGCGCCAGCTCCCTTGGACTTGCCGCTCTCGCCGGCGGGCCTGCTGTCCTTGAGCGTCACCGCACGATTGAGAACGAGCGTGCCGCTGACGCTGTCCTCATCGACGCGGAAGTACCCGAGCCGCTCGAACTGGAACGTGTCGCCGACCTTCGCGGTGCTGAGGCTCTGCTCCAGCTTGGCGCGGGCAACCTCGAGGGACCTGGGGTGGAGATCGTCGGCCCAGTTTCCCGTACGCGTGCCCGGCTCCTCCGCGACAAAGAGCCGATCGAACAGACGCACCTCCGCGTCCGTCGCGTGGTCGGCGCTCACCCAGTGGATCGTGCCCTTGACCTTGCGCAAGGGCTGGCCGTCGGGCCCTGCCGGCGCATCGCCGCCGCGCGTCGCGGGGTCGTAGGTCGCATGAACCTCCGTGATCGTGCCCGACGCATCCTTCACCACGCCCGTTGCGGTGATGAAGTACGCCCAGCGCAGACGCACCTCCTGCCCCACCGCCAGGCGGAAGAAGCCCTTCTCGGCCGCTTCCATGAAGTCATCGCGCTCGATATAGATCTCTCGGGCAAAGCGCGTCTTGCGCTTCGGCTGCGCCGGATCCTCCGGGTTGATCACGAAGTCCAGATCGTCAACATTGCCCTGCGGCCAGTTGGTGATCACGACCTTCAGAGGCCTGAGCACGCCCATCGCCCGAGGCGCGACACGATTGAGGTGATCACGCAGCGCATTTTCCATGCGGCCGATATCGATCGAACTCTCGACCTTCGTAATGCCGACATCCTCCATGCACGCCCGAATCGCCCGCGGCGTGTACCCGCGCCGCCGAAGCCCGCTGATCGTCGGCATGCGCGGATCATCCCACCCCGAAACGATCCGCTCGCTCACCATCTTCAGCAGGTTCCGCTTCGACAGAATTGTGTACGTCGGGCGGAACTTGGCAAACTCGATCTGCTGCGGGTGCTGAATCCGGCGGCCCCACGGCCCGGAGCCGTCATCGGTCCGTCCCTCGTTGATCGCATCGATGAACCAGTCGTACAGCGGACGGTGGTCCTCGAACTCCAGCGTGCAGATCGAGTGCGTGATCCCCTCGAGCGAATCCTCGATTCCGTGAGCCCAGTCGTACATCGGATAGATGCACCACGCATCGCCGGTGTTGTGGTGGCTCTCGTGCACGATGCGGTACATCACCGGGTCGCGCAGATTGAAGTTCGGGCTGGCCAGATCGATCTTGGCCCGCAGCGTCCTCGCACCATTCGGAAACTTGCCCATCCGCATGTCCCTGAACAGCGCCAGGCTCTCCTCGATCGGACGATCACGGTGCGGGCTGGTCGCCGGCACGCCGGGCTTGCCGCGTCGAGCGCTCACCTCATCGCCCGTCAGGTCGCAGACGTACGCCTTGCCCTTGCGGATGAGTTCCTCGGCGAAGAGATACATCTGCTCGAAGTAATTGCTCGCGTAGAACAGCCCGCCCGCCGCGGGCCCGGTGTCGTACGAGCCGGCCGAGAAACCCGCACCCGCATCATCGAACGCGCTGGTGATCCACTTGACATCGCGGATGATCGAGTCGACGTACTCCTGCTCTTCCTTGCTCGGGTTCGTGTCGTCAAATCGCATGTTGAACTTGCCCTGATAGCGGAGGGCAAGCCCGAAGTTCAGGCAGATGCTCTTGGCGTGGCCGACATGCAGATAGCCGTTCGGCTCCGGCGGGAACCGCGTGTGCACCTTCGGCACGCCGCGTTCGTTCAGGCCCCAGACACGCTGCGCGTTGTCGTTCTCAACGATCTGCTCGATGAAGTTCAGCGTGCGTTCGCTCGCTTCGCCGCCGGTGTTCGTGTTGGTCATGCTCGAGTCTGACAAGATCGTTCTCCCGTGGAATCCTGACTTCGTCAGCATCGTAGAGACCGCCCGCACTCCCGTCCGAGGACATACGGCCCGATCCACCCGCCTATCACTGATCGTCCCTCTCGGCGTTCCGGCCGTCCGCCCCCGGACCCGCCCACCCCGGCGCGGCGTACGAACCCGTCTCGTCACGGAGAACCTCGTGCCGATATTCGAGCATGTCAGCGACTTCGACATCCCCGCACAACAGGTCTGGGACTTTCACGCACGCCCCGGCGCCTTCGCTCGTTTGGCACCGACATGGCAGAATCTCCGCGTTGTTGAAGCCATCGGGCCGTTCGAGTCCATGCGGCTGACCTTCCGAATTCAGCCCGGACCGATCGGCGTCACATGGGTCGCCCAGCACGAAGGCTACGAACCCGGCCGACAATTCCAGGACCGGATGGTCCGCGGCCCGCTCGCCCGCTGGCTGCACACCCATCGCGTCATCGATCTGGGTTCGGGCCGGTCGCGCCTGCACGATCACATCGACTACGCACTGCCGATGGGCCCCATCGGCGCGCTCGGCCGCGGCCTGTTCGAGGCCGACTTGCGCCGCATGTTCACCATCCGGCACAATCGCACGCTCGAAGACTGCACGCGGCACGCAGCGTTCTCCGGCGTCGGCCCGCTCCGCATCGCGATCACCGGCTCGACCGGTCTCATCGGCGAGAATCTGTGCGCGTACCTGCTCAACGCCGGAAACACCGTCTATCGCCTCGCACGCCCCGGCAGTACCGCCGGCTCGCCCGACTTGCCCACGCCCGTGATCCGCTGGGATCCGGACACGGGCACGATCGACGCCGCGGAACTGGAAGGCATCGACGCGGTCGTGCATCTGGCCGGTCGGAACATCGGCTCGGCCCGCTGGACACAAGCCTTCAAGCATGAAGTGATGCAGAGCCGCGTGCGTTCGACCTCGCTGCTCACCAAAACGCTGGCATCGCTCAAGAACCCGCCGCGCGTGCTCATCAGCGCATCGGGCGTCAGCGGCTACAGAGACAACGGAGACTCGCCCGTCGATGAATCATCGCCACTGGACGCCTCGTTTCTTGCCGAAGTCACGCGTGCCTGGGAGGGAGCGACCGGCGATGCGCAGCGGGCCGGAGTTCGCGTCGTGCTTCTCCGCATCGGCGCTGTTCTCACGCCCCGCGGCGGGCTGCTCGCCCGATTGCGGCCGATCTTCAACGCCGGGCTCGGCGGACGAATCGGCCCGGGCACGCAGCGGCTCGCCGCCCTGGGCATGGACGACATGCTCGCGATCATCGAGCACGCGATCCACACGCCAACCCTGCGCGGGCCGGTCAACGCCGTCGCGCCCGAGTGCCCCACCAACGCCGACTTCACGCGCACGCTCGCGAGGGTTCTGCGCCGGCCGGCAGTCCTCCCGGCACCGGCGTCGATCATCCGGGCGCTCTTCGGCGAGATGAGCAGCGTCGCGCTCAAGAACAACTACGTCCGGCCACTGGCGCTTGAGCGCAGCGGATACCGCTTCGTGCACCCGACGATCGAAGCCGCGCTTCGCACGCAGCTCGGCCGGCCGAACCTCTAGTCCGCACGCGGATCAGGGCAGCGGGCAGCCCACGAAGAAGTAGTTAAAAAACGCCGTGAAGTCGCCGTTGTCGATCGTCCCGTCAGGACCGGCACCCTCGCGCACAGTCTCGCCATCGGTGTTGGCGATATCAGCCTGAACACGGATCGGGTCCGCGGCGTCGGCAAAGAACCCGGCAAAGAACGCCGTGAAGTCGCCATTGTCGATCGTGCCGTCCGGCCCACCGCCGACCAGCGTCGTCTCCCCATCGGTGTTGGCGATGTCCGCCGGCGAGCATTGAACAACCACGGGCGGGGAGATCGTGACGTTGAGCGTGAGCGTGAGGCTCGGCAGCGAACCGCCGCCGAGAGTGCCCGCCGCGTCCGCGCACAGAATCGTGTACGTCGCGCTGTACGTGCCCGGCGCGACGCTCGTGTTGACCGTCGCATCGAACGCGCGGCTCGTACCCGCGACGATCACGCTCTGCGGCGAGAACCCCGTCGAGAACGCGGACGTCGCACCGGTCGCGGTGATACCCGTCGCGTCCATCGAAGCGGTCGTCGTCGGCGTTGTCGAACGGTTCCAGACGCGCCATGTCGTCACCGGCGACGCCGCGTTCTGGGCGATGGTGCCGAAGTTGATCGTCTGCGTTCGGAACGTCAGCGAGTTCGAGAGCGAAGAGTTCGCCCGCGTCACCGCCCGCCCCGTAATGCTGATCACGTCGTTGCCATCGGCGTTGCCGGTCCCCGTCGTGGCGGTCGGCGTGGTGTAGGGCGGCTCGGTCACATCTGTATTGTCGATCGTCACCGTCGAGGTGAAGTTGCCGACGCTGACCGGCGTCTGGACACCAACAAGCAACTGCCGCGTCTGGCTCCCGCCGGTAAACGCGTTGAACGGTCCGATCACGCTGGCCGCTGGCGATCCGGCGGACACCGTCACGCCGGAGCTGCCGGTGACATTGAACGTCGTCGGGTTGCTCCCGCTCTTGCGGAGCGTGACCACCTGCGTGGGGATCGTCGTGCTCGTGACGACATCACCCAGCGCAATGGTCTGCGTGCTGGCGCCATCCGTCGGCTCCGGCGTCGCGGGGCCGACCCAGATTCTCGAGTTGTTGGTGATTCGTGGCGTCGGGTTCGCGGGCGGCCCCGGCGTCGCCGTGCCATAGATCGCCCACACCCACTCCGGCCGATCGATGAACGGGTTGCGATTGAACTGATAGCTCGTGTAAATCGTGTGGTTCTTCTTCCGCTCCCAAAGGTCCGGCGGCTCTTGGAAGTGCCAGTCGATCAGCGTCGCGCGATCGCCGAGGGTGTTCGATGTTCCGGGATTGCCGTTGACAAGCGTCAGGCCGGTGTATCGCGTCTCGACGTAGAAAGCCGCGCGGGCGATGCGACCGCGATCGCGACCGCCCAGCGAGTTCGGATCCCAGAACGAGCCGCCGATGCCAAAGTTGCTGTTGCCACGCGACGAGTTGGCACTCGGCGTCGCAGCACGAAGGTGGTGCAAATCCGACCGCGCCGGCTCGCTCGACGTCCCGCGCGACTGCGGCCAGCCATGCTCACGATTCCACGTCACGCCCGAGTCCCACGTGCCCGAGACCGTCGTCCCCGTGTACGCCAGCAGAATCAGCGATGAATTGGATTCCGTCGCCTCGGTCACACCCATATCAAAACGCACCGCGTCGTACCCGCGCTGCGTATAGGGCGAGCTGACCCGCGTCCGCAGCGCGCTCTGCAGCGACGAGCCCGTGCCCGTGATCCCTTGGTAGTACGTCGCCGGCGGATCGAACTGTGCCGCGGCGGTCCCGGCGAACGCCGCCAGCCCGATCGCGCACACCATCAACACTCGGCCCGCTCGGTGCGCTCGCCAAGAAGATACAGATACCGGCATCGACAAATCGGTCGGCTCGATCACTCAAAGGCTCCAGTTGGCCGGGCTCTGGGCGGGCACGTCGGCTCGGTGAAGTATACACCAAGCCGCACTGATTGCCGCTCAGTTCCAGACGGACTTGCCGGACCCGGAATCGGGGCTATCGCCGGCCGCTCACTCCTGCCGCGCCTCAACCACCACCCGAACCGACGCCGGCTCGACACGCGTGACGACCACCCCCAGCTCCCGCAACTCCGGCTGCGCTGCAACCAATTCCGCCAAATCGATCACATAACGCCCGGCCGTTGATGGCAGCAGAGGCTGCAGCGCGATCTGCCGCGACGCCTCTTCGCCGCCGAACGACACGCCGCGTCTGCTGCCGCCCGGCCAAACGACCAGCGGCTGCACGAACGCGCGCTGCGTGCGATCGATCCCGGCCCCAGATCCTCGCAGCGTCACGCGAACCACACCGGTCCAACCCGGGTCATCGACCTTCGCCGAGTAAGTCCCGACGGGGTCTGCGGTGAACTCCACAATCGTCGCCGACTGCACGGTCGCGAGCGAATCGCTCTCGGCCCAGGCCCACGCCAGCGCCGCGATCAGCGTTACCAGCACGGATTGAATCAGCAGTTTCACGGGCCTTTGGTCCTCGGATCGAGTTGGTCAACGAGCTCATCGTGTGCCGCGCGGCTCGGCGTCATGGGCGTGCTCATCTACCTCGGGCGTGCGCGTCGCACCAAGATCAAGTTCCGAAGACGACAACTCAGCGCGGGCCTCGCGAGCGTCCGGGTCGTCATGGCGACGCCCCTGCCGCACGTCGGCATCGGCCCCGCTCTGGCCCCCGCCCGCGTCATCCACCGGCGCGTTGGTCAGCGCCGTCACCAGACCCCGATTGAGCTTCAGCAGCAGCAACCCCCGCAACTCATCGGCGTTCAGCGACCTAGTCAGTTCGCCCCGCTCCGCGAGCGAGATGATCCCCGTCTCCTCGCTGACGATCACGACCAGCGCATCGGTCTCCTGCGTCACACCCACACCGGCGCGGTGGCGGGAACCGAGCTGACCATCGCTCATTTCACTCGGCTCGGCCAGCGGCAACTGGACCCCCGCCGCGAGAATCCGCTCCCCGCGGATGACCACTGCAAGATCATGCAGCGCCGTCCCCGGGAAGAAAAGCGTCTGCAGCAGCCTGCTGGACATATCCGCGTTCAGCACCGTCCCGCCCTCGAGCAGGTTCTTCAGCGGCGTCGACCGTTCAATCACCATCAACGCGCCGAACTTCGCCCGGCTCAGGTACACCGCTGCCTCCACCACCGCATCAACGGTGATCGTCACCGGCTGAGGCTTGCGTCGGAACAGCGGCGTATCACCGATGCGGCTGATCGCCCGCCGGATCTCCGGCTGGAACACCACCACCAGCCCGATCGCCACCAGCGGCAGCATCGCGTCGTACAGGAAGGCCAGCCGCGTGAAGGACTCTCCATGCCCCAGCACGCGCACAAGCATCGACGCGACAACGAGCAGGAAGAACATGACCTTGACAGGTCGCGCCACCCTCGCCGAAATCACGAACCGAACTACGATGAACACGACCACCCAGATCACCGCGAACTCGATCGCCACCTGCCACCATGGATAGGTGGTCAGCCGCTGCGCGAGTTGGTCCAGTCGATCAAGAGGGTTCACGTGGTCGCCCGATCCGCACCATTCGCCAAAACTCGATGCCCGGATGCCGCCTGCCTCATGCCTTCTTCAGAATCTACCCGCCATGCTAAGTGTAAAGGATCGCCACCGCCCGGGCGAGCCCGAACCGACCTTCGGGATGAGTATCGTTCGCGACGGAGCCCGCGCATGCCCTACCGCGTCACACGCTACCAGCAGACGCCCAACCCCGACGCCCTCAAGTGCGAACTCGATCGCTCCACCGGTCGGCACAAAGGCCCCCCGCGCTCATTCCGCTCCGCAGAACAGGCCGCGGGCGACCCGCTGGGCCGGGCGATCATGCAGATCCCGGGCATCGCGGGGGTACTGATCCACGAGGACTGGCTGACCATCACCCGAGCGCCGAACACACCGTGGGAGTCGCTCAAGCCGCATCTCGAACGCACCCTCGGATCGGCGACATGACCGCCCGCCCTGCCTCCCCCGCCGCCTCCCCCACCGGCTCAACAGACGCCGCCATCACCCGCGAACTGGAGGCCTGGTTCCCGGCCGCGGCTCGTGCCCTCCCCTGGCGAACCTCGCCGCGCGACCCCTATAACGCGCTCGTCGCCGAGGCCATGCTCCAGCAGACGCAGGTCTCGCGTGTGATCGATCGCTACACCGCCTTCATCGCCCGCTTCCCTCGTGTCAACGATCTGGCCGGCGCGAGTGAGGGCGATGTGCTGGCGATGTGGTCCGGTCTCGGCTACTACCGCCGCGCTCGCCTCCTTCACGCCGCCGCGAAAGCCATCGTCACCGACCATCACGGCGTCGTGCCCCACGATCCCGAAGTGCTCCGTTCACTCCAGGGCGTGGGCCGCTACACCGCGGGCGCGATCACCTCCATCGCGTTCGATCGCCCCGCGCCGATCGTTGACGGGAACGTCCGCCGCGTACTGATGCGGCTGCACGGCCGCGCCTTCGCGCCCGATGACCGCGACGCCGAACGCTGGGCCTGGACACGCGCGAGCGAACTGGTCCACGCCTCAGCGAGCCCCGCGGTGTTCAACGAAGCACTCATGGAGCTCGGCGCAACCGTCTGCGTGCCCCCGCCCGCCGCACCGCGCTGCGATCAGTGCCCGTGGGCTGGCCGCTGCAACGCCCGGCGTGAAGGCACGACAAATCAGATCCCTGCACCAAAGGCCGCGGCGAAGCAACGCGTCGTTTGCTGCATCAGCCTCCTCGCCCGCGATGCCCGCGGCAGGTTCCTCGTCGAGCAACGCCCAAGCTCCGGCATGTGGGCCGGCATGTGGCAACTGCCGACCCTCGAACGCGAAACCCGCTGGCCCGATGACGCCGCCATCCGCGACTTCGCGGCAATCCGCGGGCTCAATCTCCCCACTCCCGCCGAACCCCTCGGCACATTCACCCACCAGACGACCCACCGCATCGTCCGCTTCCGCGTGCTCGCCGCGTCGCCCATCGCTTGCAATCGCAAATCCGCATCGCGCACGTGGGTCGACTCATTCGACGGTCTCGGCGTGTCCTCCGCCCAGCAGCGTGCGCTGGCTCTGGGCATCACCCCCGGCCGCGGCCAGACCACAACGCCCTCCTCACGACCAACACCCGCGCGACGCTCGCCCCGGCGTTAGACTTGCCCCGGCATGAAGCTCGGCGTCATCATCCCGGTCTACAACGAGGCGCGGCTCGCCCCGCGCCTGCTCGAGCGGCTGCTCCAGACCCCGCCGCCGACCTTCACGCTCCAGACCGACGAACGCCGTCCGCAGCAGCACCAGACCCCCATCACCCGCCGCGTGTACCTGGTCGACGACGCCAGCACCGACGGGACACGCCAGTGGGCGCAGTCACTGACCAGCGACCCGGCCAGCCCCGTCCGCGTGCTGCTGCACGACCGCAACATGGGCAAGGGCGCCGCCGTACGCACCGGCCTTGCCGCCGCGCTCGCCGATGGCGAGGCCTGCGACATCGTCCTGATCCAGGACGCGGACCTCGAGTACGACCCCGCCGATCACGCCCGCCTGCTCGCGCCGATCCTCGACGGCCGCGCCGATGCGGTCGTCGGAACACGCTTCGGCGGCGAGGCCCACCGCGTCCTCTACTACTGGCACTCCGTCGCCAACCGGGCCATCAGCACCTTCTCCAACATGCTGACGAACCTCAACCTCTCCGATATCGAGTGCTGCCTGAAGGCCTTCACGCGCGAGGTCGCCCAGCAGATCACCATCGAGGAGCCCCGCTTCGGCATCGAGCCCGAACTAATCGCCAAACTCGCGCGGGCGACGGTCCGGCGCGACGACCACGCCGGCGCGCTCCACCGAGCACGAATCTTCGAAGTCGCCGTGTCCTACGCGGGCCGGACCTACGCCGAGGGCAAGAAAATCACCTGGCGCGACGGCGTCTCCGCGCTCCGCTGCATTGTGCGATACAACCTGCTTCGTTGAGCATGTCGCGCCGCGCCCCCGCTCGCCCGCAGGCGTGCCTCAGCCGATGCGCAGCAAAGGAGCGTTCGCCGGGACATCCTGACCCTGGCGGACCATGATCTCCTGCACGGTTCCGCCGATCGGCGAGTGGACCGAGCCCGCCAGCGTGCAGCCCGCCGGGTTGATGTGCCCGGATGCCTGAAAGTCCAGCACCGTTTCGCCCGCTCGCACGCGATCACCCGGTTTGACGTGCAAGGCCAGAACCTTCCCGGCGATGTGCAGCGTCACCGTCTCCGGCGTCACCTTCCCGGCAAGCGCCGTCGGCGTCGCGGGCGTACTCGGCAGCACGGGCGCGGCCGATGCGACCGCCGGCTCGGCCACCGGCTCACCACCGATCACATCTACCTCAACGTCATACGTTGCATTCTCGACCTTGATCCGCAGTTTCATCGCTCGCTCCTGATCGTGCCCGGTGTCGGCTCCCCCGGTTGCTTCTCCGCCTGCCACGCGTTCCACGGACCGCTCCGCCCCGCACGCGCATGCCGCCAGCCGGCACGGGCCCAAGATCGGTGCGGCGGCAGAATCGGCCTGACCGTCGCCCCCGCGGCGTCGGAACTCGCCAGCGAAACACGCCGAACGCGCGCCCGCTCGCCGAGAATCGCCGCGACCGCCGCCGCGATTACCACCAGATGCTGTCTCGGAACTCTCGCCGACATCGCGCCTCCGTGCCGCCCAATCACCCCAACCGCACACTTCCACGCCCGTCCGCACTCCACCTTGCGTCATTACAGCGGCATCGTTCCGTGCTTCTTGACCGGCCGCAGGTCGCGCTTGGTCCGCAGCGCTTCAAGCGCCCGCGCGATGTAGATCCGCGTGTCCGCCGGCTCAATGATGTCATCGACCATCCGGCGCCCGGCCGCCACGTACGGATTGCTGAACAGCGAGCGGTACAACTCGATCATCTCCGCCCGCTTGGCCGCGGGGTCCGCCGCCTCAAGGATCTCCTTGCGGAAGATCACCTCGACCGCACCCTCAGCGCCCATCACCGCGATCTCCGCGCTGGGCCACGCCGCCACCGCATCGGCCCCGAGATCCTTCGAGCTCATCGCCACATACGCGCCGCCGTACGCCTTGCGCACAACCACGCAGATCTTCGGCACCGTCGCCGCGGAGTACGCAAAGAGCAGCTTCGCGCCGTGCCGGATGATTCCGCCGTACTCCTGCTTGACGCCGGGGAAGAACCCCGGCACATCCACCAGCGTGACGATCGGCACATTGAACGCGTTGCAGAACCGCACGAACCGTGCCGCCTTGTCCGATGAGTCGATATCCAGCGCGCCGGCTTTGACCGCCGGGTTGTTCCCCACGATGCCGACGCTCAGACCGTTGATCCGCCCGAACCCGACGATGATGTTCGCCGCGAACCCGCTCTGAACCTCTAGGAAGTCACCGCCGTCGACGACCTTCTCGATGATCCGGCGCATGTCGTACGCGATCCGCGCATCCGGCGGCAGCAGCGTGTTGAGTTCCTCAACCCGCTCCACACCGCCCGCCCACTCGGCCCGCGGCGGGTCTTCCGTGTTGTTCGCCGGCAGAAAACTCAGCAACTTCCGGCAGATCGCGAGCGCATGCCGATCCGTGTCCGCGATGAAGTGCACATCGCCCGAGTAGTGCATGTGCGCCTCGGGGCCGCCCAACTCCTCCGCCGTCACCACCTCGCCCGTGACCTTCTTGATCACCTGCGGGCCGGTGATGAACATCTGCGCCTGACGCGTCTGAATGATGAAGTCCGTGATCGCCGGGCTGTACGCCGCGCCGCCCGCGCACGGCCCGCAGATCAGCGAAATCTGCGGCACGACACCGCTCAGCAGCGTGTTGCAGAAGAAGATCCGCCCGTACGCCCCCAGCGAGTCAATCCCCTCCTGAATCCGCGCGCCGCCCGAGTCGTTGATGAACACAAACGGCGAGCCCGTCTTGAGGCTCACCTTCATCATCTCCACGATCTTGTCCGCGTGAACCTCGCCCACCGCACCGCCGCCGGAGGTGAAGTCCTGACTGGCCACGTGCACCAGCCGACCGTCAACGGCCCCGAAACCCGTGATCACCCCGTCGGCCGCGAGTTCCTTCTTCTCCATCCCGAGGTACGTGCAGCGATGCCTCGCAAAGCCGTTCCGCTCGGTGAACGACCCCGGGTCCATCAGCGTGTCGATCCGCTCCCGCGCCGTCAGGTTTCCCGCCGCCTTGACCTTGGCGATGCGTTCCGCACCGCCCATGAGCATCAGCGTCTCGCGCTTGCGCTTGAGTTCCGCCAGTTTCTCCGCCATCGTCACGGGCGAACGCGCCACCGCCTTCTCGGGCGACTTCTCGCCCTGCTTGCCCGCGACGCCCGCCGCCGCACCGGCGGCCACTTCCACCTTCGCCGTTACATTGTTATTCATTGCGTTCGACATGCTCGCTCGCTTTCTCTGGTTCTCGCCCGCCCGGGTCCGCGTCCTACTTCCCCGCGTGGGCCGCCGCCGGCTCGCACAGTTCCGTCAACACACCGTTGGACGCCTTGGGATGCACAAACGCGATCTTCGCGCCGTGCGCCCCGCCCCGCGGCGTCGCATCGATCATCCTCACCCCGCCCTGCGCCAGCGCCGCAAGCCGGTCCTCGATCTTCTCGACCGTGTACGCCAGATGGTGCAGCCCCTCGCCGCGCTTCTCGATGAACTGGGCGATCGGTGAATCGGCGCTGGTCGGCTCGAGCAGTTCCAGCCGAACCTCCGCCCCCGTGGGCCCGATGACATAGAACGCCACCCGCACCTTCTGGTCGGCCACATCCTGCACACCCTCGAGCCGCGCGCCGAGCACCCCCTCATAAAACGCCCGCTGCGCCTCAAGGCTCCGCACCGCGATCCCGACGTGATTGAGGGCCTTGGCTTGGATCATCTCAGCGCTCCTGCGATTGGGGGTTCGCCGATCATCGCCGCCCGCTCCCCACCGATGCCGCAACTGCGTCCCAATCGCTCACAGTTGCCGTCGTACAGCACACTCTACTGCCAAAGCGCAAGCCGCGTCCAACCCAACGGACTTCTCAGCCTCCCAAATGGCCCAAACCGGCGGTACGAACTTCGCGCAGCCATGCCGAAACCACCATCTCCGAGGCCGCACTCGGGGGGGTCTGTCCATCAAGCACCGCACGCTTGGCGGCCTCCATCGCATCGCGGGCCGCGGGCGACTGCTCGATCATCGCCTCAAGCCGATCGTGCACCAGCGTCGAGAGCCACCGGAGGTTCTGCTCGCGTCGACGCCGGTCCAGCCGCCCGCTGCTTCGCCGCTGCTCCACGCGCTCCGCCACGATCTGCCACACCCGCTCGATCCCCTCGCCGGTCAGGGCGCTGCACGTGACCACCGCCGCGGGGCCCTCGCCGTCATCGCGTCCGGCCATATGCATCGCCGCGGCCAACTGCCTCGCCGCCGCTTCCGCCCTCACCTTGTTCTCGCCGTCGGCCTTGTTGATCGCCACCGCATCCACCAACTCTAGCACCCCGCGCTTGATCCCCTGCAACTCATCGCCCGCACCGGCGATGAACAGCCCCAGGAAAAAGTCCGTCATCTCCGACACGCTCGTCTCGCTCTGGCCCACCCCCACCGTCTCGACAAGCACCACCCCATACCCCGCGGCCTCGAGCACGATCATCGCCTCGCGCGTCCGCCGCGCAACGCCGCCGAGCGTCGTTCGCGCCGGCGACGGTCGGATGAACGCCCCCTCCGCCGCGGCCAACTTCGGCATCCGCGTCTTGTCGCCCAAAATCGACCCGCCCGTCACGCCCGATGACGGATCCACCGCCAGCACCGCCACCCGCTGCCCCCGACCGATCAGGTGCATGCCCAGCCGCTCGATAAACGTGCTCTTGCCCGCCCCCGGAACACCCGTGATCCCCACCCGAATCGCCGCCCCGCTCCGCGGCAGCAGCAACTCCAGCAGCTTCCGCCCCGCGATCTCATCCTCCGGCCGCACCGATTCAACGAGCGATATCGCCCGCCCGATCGCCGCACGCTCCCCGCGCACCACCGCCTCCGCGAGCGCCTCGGGAGTCGCAGACTTGCTCGGCGTCAGCGCGGGCCGCCTCGGCTGGCCCGACTTGCCCACACCTTCACTCATGCGCCCGCCCCGCCTGCCTGCTCGTCGAGCAGATCCAACAGTTTCCCCGCCGCGTCGCTGATCACCGTACCCGGCCCGAAGATCGCCGACGCACCGGCATCGAACAGCGCCTGGTAATCCTGAGGCGGAATCACACCGCCGACCACCACCAGCACATCCTCGCGGCCAAGGTCCTTCAGCGCCTTAACCAGCGCCGGCACCAGCGACAAGTGCCCCGCCGCCAGCGACGACACGCCGACAACATGCACATCGTTCTCCACCGCCTGCCGCGCGCTCTCCTGCGGTGTCTGGAACAACGCGCCGATATCCACATCAAACCCCATGTCCGCGTACGCGCTGGCCACGACCTTCTGACCGCGATCGTGACCGTCCTGCCCCATCTTCGCGATCAGGATCCGCGGCCTGCGCCCCGTGCGCTTCTCGAAGGCCTCGACACGCTTGCGAACAGCCTCAACGGCGTTATTGCCCATGGCCTCGCGAGCATACACGCCGCGGATCGACCTGACCTCCGCCTCGTGCCGTCCGTAGACCTTCTCCAGCGCCATGCTGATCTCGCCGACCGTCGCCATCGCCCCCGCCGCCACGATCGCCAGTTCCAGCAGGTTGCCCGTGCCGTCCTTGGCGGCCTGAGTCAGCGCGGCGAGCGCACGCTCCACCGCCGCCGAATCCCGCGACGCGCGCAGCTTTGCCAACTGGGCCACCTGCGCCTCGCGCACGGCGGGGTTGTCGATCTTCAGCACGTCCGGAGTCTGATCATGCTCCGGGCGGTACTTGTTCACGCCGACGACCGTCTGCAGGCCCGAGTCGATCCGCGCCTGCGTCCTGGCCGCGGCCTCTTCGATCCGCAACTTCGGAATCCCCGCCTCGATCGCGCGCGCCATCCCGCCGAGTTCCTCGACCTCCACCATGTGCGCCCACGCCCTTGTCGCCAGTTCGTGCGTCAACCGCTCGATGAAGTACGACCCGCCCCAAGGATCGATCACGCGGCACGTATCGGTCTCCTGCTGCAGAAACAACTGCGTGTTCCGCGCGATCCGCGCCGAGAAGTCCGTCGGCAACGCCAGCGCCTCATCCAGCGCGTTGGTGTGCAGGCTCTGCGTGTGCCCCTGCGTCGCCGCCATCGCCTCCATCGCCGTTCGAATCACGTTGTTGTACACATCCTGCGCCGTCAGGCTCCAGCCGCTGGTCTGGCAGTGCGTCCGCAGGCACTCGCTCTTGGGGTTCTTCGGGTTCAGCGTCCGCACCAGCCGCGCCCACAGCAGCCGCGCCGCCCGCAACTTTGCAACCTCCATGTGGAAGTTCATCCCGACCGCGAAGAAGAAGCTCAGCCGCGGCGCAAAGTCATCCACGCTCAGCCCGCTCTTCATCCCCGTCCGCAAGTACTCAAGCCCGTCCGCCAGTGTGTACGCCAGTTCCAGATCCGCCGTCGCCCCGGCCTCCTGCATGTGATACCCGCTGATCGAGATGCTGTTGAACTTCGGCATCTTCTGCGACGTGAACCGGAAAATGTCCGCGATGATCCGCATGCTCGGCCCCGGCGGATAGATGTACGTGTTCCGGACCATGAACTCCTTGAGGATGTCGTTCTGGATCGTCCCCGAGAGCTTCCCCACCGCCACTCCCTGCTGCTCCGCCGCCGCGATGTACATCGCCAGCACCGGAATCACCGCACCATTCATCGTCATCGACACGCTGATCTGGTCCAGCGGAATCCCGTCGAACAGCGCCCGCATATCCAGAACGCTGTCCACCGCCACACCCGCCATGCCCACATCACCCGTCACCCGAGGGTGGTCGCTGTCGTACCCGCGGTGCGTCGCAAGGTCGAACGCCACCGACAATCCCTTCTGCCCCGCCGCGAGATTCCGCCGATAGAACGCGTTGCTCGCCGCCGCCGTGCTGAAGCCCGCATACTGCCGCACCGTCCACGGCTTGAGCGTGTACATCGTCGCATACGGCCCGCGAACAAACGGCGCGATCCCCGGCAACGAGCCCATGTGCCCCACGCCCTCAAGATCCGCCGGCCCGTACTCGGCCCGCAGCCTGATCTGCTCGGCCGTCATGGTCGACAACCCCTCGCCACCGCCCGCGCCCGCCTTCATCGCCGCGCCACCGCCGGCACCCTCAAGCGGCACCCCCACCAGGCTCGGGATCTCCGCGACCGCAGGAACGCTCACGCTCGCCATCCGTTCACGCGTCGTGCTCACAGCACCGCTCCTTCCTGCGCCAGCAGTTCGCTCAGAACCTTGACAACATCGCACCGCACAAAGATGAAGCGGTCCACACCGCTCGCGGCGTACTCCGCCTGCTTCTCACCCGGATGCCCCGCCAGCACCACCGTCCGCGCCCCAGCGCGATGCAGCGCCGGCGCGAGCACCCCGACAACATCCGCGTACTGCGCATCGCCGCCGCAGATCACCGCGATCGATGCGCCGCTGCCCTTGAACGCCTCGGCCAGTCCGTCCACATCCCCCTCCGCACCCACCGTGGCGAACCCGCCGGCCTCAAAGAACCCCTTGCTGTACGTCGTCCGCGCCAAGTGCTGCGCCGGCGTGCCAACGCTCGCCAGAAACACCCGCGGCCGCTGGCCGCACTGCTCCGCCAGCCGATCCGCCGCATCGCGCAGGTGCTCGAACGCCTCGCCATAAGGATGCGCCGTCAGCGCCTCGCCCAGCGTCGCGCCGACGCCGTGCGCACCGCCGATCCCGACATCCGCGATACCCGCAACCTGCCCGATGCTCGCCCCCGCCGCCGCGGCACGCCACGCCCTGGCTACCGCCGTCGTCGCGCCCGCAACATCGAGCGTCGCCCCCCACGCGGGCCTGGCCGCCTGCACGCGCGCTGCGCACCGCACACGCAACGTCGCAAGGTCCACCGGCGCGGGCATCGGCGGCTGCTCGCCAAGGTTCGCAAACTCGCTCACGCCGATGATCGCATCACGCCGGCTGGCGACGTTCGCCTCCCGCGGCGTGCGCGCCCGGCGCACCTGCTCGCTGATCCACCCCGACGCCAGCGCCGACATCATCCCGCCGCGAGACTCGATCTGCTGGAGAATCTCCCACGCCCCGCGAGCCAGCTCCTCGGTCAGCGTCTCAACGTAGTACGACCCGCCCGCCGCATCATTGACGCGGTGCAGGTGGCACTCTTCCTGCAGGATCACCTGCGTGTTCCGCGCGATCCGCCGCCCGAGCGGCGACGGCGATGCCCCCGGCCCGCACAGCGGCGCATCGAACGCCGTCGCCGTGATGCTGTCCGCCCCCGCGCTGGCCGCCGCGAACACGCACGAGGTCACCCGCAGGATGTTCACCCACGGATCACGCGTCGTCAGCACACGCTTGCTCGGCCGCACGTTCATCACCATCCGCTGCGCCGCCGCATCACTCCTGCCCGCCCCCGCCACCTCGACCACGCGGCTCCACAGCCGCCGGGCCGCGCGCAGCTTCGCCATCGCCATGAACATCCCCGTCCCGATCGCGTAACTGAACAGCATCTGCCCGCACGCGCGATCGACACTCATCCCCGCCCGCACCATCGCCCGCAGATACTCCAGCCCCGTCGCCATCGAGAACGCAAGATCCTGCGTCGCCGTCGCGCCAGCGTGGTGATACGGCGCGGTCCCCACCCGGATCGACCGCACATGCGGATACCGCTCGCCCGCCCACGCCGCCAGTTCCGCCGCAACTCGCACCGACTCCTCCAGCCCCATCGTCAGGTGCCCCTCGCGCGCCAGCACCGCCAGCGGATCGGCATTGAAGCACCCGCGGCACTGCCCCGGCGACAAACCCTGCCGCTCCCACAACGCCGCCAGCATCGCCGCACCCGGCACAAACGCCGAGCCCGCCTCCAGCCCCACCGTGATCATCCCAAGATGCACGCCGCGAAACGCACGGTCCCAGTCCGCCGCCGTCGCCAGCGATGCGCCATCGACACCGACCAATCCATCCGCGCCGTTGCCATCGGGATCGAGCCCGCGCCGCGACGCCGCATCCAGCCGCAACTGAACGCTCGTCACGCCGTTCTCAAGATCATCGAGGATCGCCGCGTTGAGCACCTCCGGCTCCGCCTCCGCGTGCTCCTGGCGAATGTCCCACCCCGCCAGCACCGCGGCCAAAGACCGCGCCCCACGCGTGTAAGGCGGCACCCCGCTCGCCGCTCCTTGAGCCACCGCACCCGCACCAGCCACCGCACCCGCCGCCACCGAGCGCGCCAAGTCCTCCGCCGTGTACAACGGCTTGATCGTCAGCCCCTCATACGTTCGCGTGAGCAACTTCTTCTCAAACGCGGCACCGTGAAGGTCATCCTCCACCAGCGCTCGCCACTGCTCATACGCCGGGGTCGGGAACTCACCGGCGATATCCAGCACCTTGGGCAGCATAATGG